>NZ_JAWXRD010000003.1:0-207567 GCF_033843265.1 Scandinavium lactucae | reverse complement strand
CAACGATTTCTACTTCTTCGCCCACTTTAACGATACCGCGCTCTACACGACCGGTAACAACAGTACCACGGCCGGAGATGGAGAATACGTCTTCGATAGGCAGCAGGAACGGCTTGTCAATCGCACGCTCTGGTTCTGGGATGTAAGAATCCAGGAAGCCAGCCAGTTCGATGATTTTTGCTTCCCACTCTGCTTCGCCTTCCAGCGCTTTCAGCGCAGAACCACGAACGATTGGGGTGTCATCGCCTGGGAAATCGTACTGAGACAGAAGTTCACGAACTTCCATTTCTACCAGTTCCAGCAGCTCTTCGTCATCAACCATGTCGCACTTGTTCAGGAACACGATGATGAAAGGAACGCCTACCTGACGACCCAGCAGGATGTGCTCACGAGTCTGAGGCATAGGGCCGTCAGTCGCAGCAACAACCAGGATCGCGCCATCCATCTGAGCAGCACCGGTGATCATGTTTTTAACATAGTCGGCGTGGCCCGGGCAGTCTACGTGTGCGTAGTGGCGAGTCGGGGTGTCATATTCAACGTGGGAAGTGTTGATGGTGATACCACGAGCTTTTTCTTCTGGTGCGTTATCGATCTGATCGAAAGCACGAGCAGCACCGCCGTAGGTTTTAGCCAGTACGGTAGTGATTGCAGCAGTCAGGGTAGTTTTACCATGGTCGACGTGGCCGATAGTACCAACGTTGACGTGCGGTTTTGTACGTTCAAATTTTTCTTTAGACACGGCTATATTCCTTACTATAGTGCTCTCCCCTCAAGGAGAGAGCACGGGACATTAGTTTTTAACTTGCGGCTTATTTGCCACGAGCTTCGATAACGGCCTGAGCAACGTTGTTCGGCGCATCATCATACTTCAGGAATTCCATGGAGTAAGATGCGCGACCTTTGGTCAGAGAACGCAGCTGAGTTGCGTAACCGAACATTTCAGACAGCGGAACTTCAGCATGGATCTGAACGCCAGTAGCGTTAGATTCCTGACCTTTCAGCTGACCACGACGACGGCTAAGGTCACCGATTACGTCACCGGTGTTCTCTTCCGGAGTCTCTACTTCAACCTTCATGATAGGTTCAAGCAGAACTGGTTTCGCTTTCTTAAAGCCTTCTTTAAAGGCGATAGAAGCGGCCAGTTTAAACGCCAGTTCAGAGGAGTCAACGTCATGGTAAGAACCGAAGTGCAGACGCACACCGAGATCAACTACCGGGTAACCAGCCAGAGGACCTGCCTTCAGCTGCTCCTGGATGCCTTTATCAACGGCAGGGATGTATTCGCCAGGAATTACACCACCTTTGATGTCGTTGATGAACTCGTAACCTTTCGGATTTGAGCCCGGCTCCAGTGGGTACATGTCGATAACAACATGACCGTACTGACCACGACCACCAGACTGCTTGGCGTGTTTACCTTCAACATCGGTAACTTTCGCGCGAATCGCTTCGCGGTAAGCAACCTGAGGTTTACCGACGTTCGCTTCAACGTTGAATTCACGCTTCATACGGTCAACGATGATATCGAGGTGCAGTTCACCCATACCCGCGATGATGGTCTGGTTAGATTCTTCATCAGTCCATACGCGGAATGATGGATCTTCTTTAGCCAGACGACCCAGAGCCAGACCCATTTTTTCCTGGTCAGCTTTGGTTTTCGGTTCAACAGCGATGGAAATTACCGGCTCTGGGAATTCCATACGCTCAAGAATGATCACGTTGTCCGGATCACAGATGGTGTCACCTGTGGTCACGTCTTTCAGGCCGATTGCCGC
This sequence comes from Scandinavium lactucae, assembly GCF_033843265.1. Classification (NCBI taxonomy): domain Bacteria; kingdom Pseudomonadati; phylum Pseudomonadota; class Gammaproteobacteria; order Enterobacterales; family Enterobacteriaceae; genus Scandinavium; species Scandinavium lactucae. The sequence goes on along the minus strand of NZ_JAWXRD010000003.1, from coordinate 205,792 downwards.
AGCAATGTCGCCCGCGCGAACTTCTTTGATCTCTTCACGTTTGTTAGCGTGCATCTGTACGATACGGCCAAAACGCTCACGAGCGGATTTAACCGGGTTGTACACGGTATCACCGGAGTTAACAACACCAGAGTACACGCGGAAGAAGGTCAGGTTACCCACGAACGGGTCGGTAGCGATTTTGAATGCCAGAGCAGCAAATGGCTCGTCATCGCTAGCATGACGCTCAGATGGGGTGTCTTTACCGTCATCCAGCATACCGTTGATCGCAGGAACGTCAGTCGGTGCAGGCAGGTAATCGATTACCGCATCCAGCATCGCCTGAACACCTTTGTTCTTAAACGCAGAACCACAGGTTACCAGGATGATTTCGTTGTTCAGCACGCGCTGACGCAGAGCAGTCTTGATTTCTTCCTCGGTCAGCTCTTCGCCGCCCAGGTATTTTTCCATCAGCTCTTCAGACGCTTCCGCAGCGGATTCGATCAGGTTCTGGTGCCATTCGTCAGCCAGGTCCTGCATATCAGCTGGGATATCTTCGTATTCGAAGGTAACGCCCTGATCAGCATCGTTCCAGTTGATGGCTTTCATTTTCACCAGGTCGATAACACCGGTGAAACCTTCTTCAGCACCAATTGCCAGCTGCAGCGGAACAGGGTTCGCGCCCAGACGGGATTTGATCTGACCAACAACTTTCAGGAAGTTAGCACCCATACGGTCCATTTTGTTAACGAACGCGATGCGTGGAACTTTATATTTGTTCGCCTGACGCCATACGGTTTCAGACTGTGGCTGAACACCACCAACTGCGCAGTAAACCATTACTGCACCGTCAAGAACACGCATGGAACGTTCAACTTCGATGGTGAAGTCAACGTGGCCCGGGGTGTCGATGATGTTTACGCGATGCGGTTCATACTGCTTCGCCATACCAGACCAGAATGCGGTAGTCGCTGCGGAGGTAATGGTAATACCACGCTCCTGCTCCTGCTCCATCCAGTCCATGGTTGCGGCGCCGTCGTGTACTTCACCGATTTTGTGGTTTACACCGGTGTAGAACAGAATACGTTCGGTAGTCGTCGTTTTACCGGCGTCGATGTGCGCACTGATACCAATGTTACGGTAGCGTGCGATGGGGGTTGTACGAGCCATTTGATTCCTCGTTTAATTCTTGAGACGTTCAGATTAAGTGACCCAGAACGAGCAGCTTACCTGAAGCGCTCGTCTGGGGACTAACACTCCGAAGGGATTACCAACGGTAGTGAGCGAACGCCTTGTTGGCTTCTGCCATACGGTGAACGTCTTCACGTTTCTTAACTGCAGTACCTTTGTTGTCTGCAGCGTCAGAAAGTTCGTTCGCCAGGCGGAGAGCCATAGATTTATCACCGCGTTTACGAGCAGCTTCAACGATCCAACGCATTGCCAGGGCATTACGACGAACCGGACGAACTTCAACTGGAACCTGATAAGTAGAACCACCAACGCGGCGAGACTTAACTTCTACAGTCGGGCGCACGTTGTCGAGAGCGACTTCGAAAGCTTCCAGTTCATTTTTACCAGAACGCTGAGCCAGGGTCTCCAGCGCGCTGTATACGATTGCTTCAGCAGTAGATTTTTTACCATCTACCATCAGGATATTTACAAATTTAGCCAGCAGCTCTGATCCGAACTTAGGATCCGGCAGAATTTTACGCTGACCAATGACGCGACGACGTGGCATGGAAATACTCCGTTGTTAATTCAGGGTTGTCCAAAACTCTAGTGAGTTTGACATTTAGTTAAAACGTTTGGCCTTACTTAACGGAAACCATTAAGCCTTAGGACGCTTCACGCCATACTTGGAACGAGATTGCTTACGGTCTTTAACGCCGGAGCAGTCAAGTGCACCACGAACGGTGTGGTAACGAACACCCGGAAGGTCTTTAACACGACCGCCACGGATCAGGATCACGGAGTGTTCCTGCAGGTTGTGACCTTCACCACCGATGTAGGAGGTGACTTCAAAACCGTTAGTCAAACGCACACGGCATACTTTACGCAGTGCGGAGTTTGGTTTCTTAGGAGTGGTGGTATATACACGGGTACATACACCACGTTTCTGCGGGCAGGCTTCCAGCGCTGGCACGTTGCTTTTAGCAACCTTGCGAGTGCGTGGTTTGCGAACCAGCTGGTTAACTGTTGCCATTAAATAGCTCCTGGTTTTAGCTTTTGCTTCGTAAACACGTAATAAATCGCCTCATATAATATGAGGACGCGAAATTTTAGGGCCACGCCGAAAAGGTGTCAAGAAATATACAACGATCTCTGCTACCAGGTGAGTTGCCTGGTGTGTTTGATCGTGAGTCTGACGAAGTCATTATAGCTAACCCTGACGACACCGCTCGAAATTTGACCAGCGAGGCCACGGGCTTCAATGTCTTCATTTAGTGCGTACAGTGATATGGGGGCGGCGCGAAGAATATCAAGGTAGCGGCTGCCTTCCAGCGCCGCTATCACACCATCGGACAGCAACAACAGATCGTCACCCGCCTTCACTAAACGAAGCTGGGCGCTGATGTCATGTTGCCAGGGAGAATGGCTAAGAGTGTGCAGCATCGTCACCTCAGAATCGTAAAATCACTTCGTAATCATCGAGTTGCTGCCGTAGCGCGTCCGGCTCGAGGATCTCAGATTCGATAATAAATGAAGAAGACGCACTCAGCCCGCGCTCACGCAGCGACGCCGCACACATCCAACAGTGTTCAATATCGTACAGCGCCATCAGTTTAAACGTTGGGATGTAATCACGGGCCAGAATTGTCGCAGGCTTTTGATCGCTGAGGAGCTGGAACACGCCATCGCCCAGGAAAAAGACACCAATTTCTTCGGTCAGCGCCGAGGTGGCGAGCAACGCATCAAGCCCTTCCCTGCCCGCACTGCTGCCGTGCGGGGCGGTCATGAAAACGAAGGCAACACGTTTCATCAGAATTGCACCATGCGATCGCAGGTCAGCGAGGCTTCTGCCAGCGCACCCAACCCGCTTAACATAAAGCCAGGCTGCAGATTAAAACCCGTTAGCCCCAATTGCTTGGCTTCGGTTTCATCGGTCACGCCACGGCGCAAAGCTGCCGCGACACAAATATGCAGCGCCACGCCATGCTGTTCATGTAGAGATTGCCATGCCCGCACCAGGTCGAACTCATCACTGGCCGGAGCGGTGAGCTGATTAGCGTTGTAGATCCCTTCACGATAGAAGAACACGCTGGCAATCTCGTGCCCTTCCGCCAGCACCGCATTGGCAAACTGCCACGCGCTGCTGGACTGCTGGGTGCCATAGGCCGGGCCCGTAACCATCAGGGCAAAACGCATTACTTATCTTGCCCCTGGAAATCGCCACTCTTGAACTGGCGAATGTAGAGGTAAACGGTGTGCTTGGAGATATTCAGACGATCGGCCACCTGGTTGATAGCGTCTTTGATGTCGAAGATCCCTTTTTCGTAGAGGTTAAGTACGATCTGACGATTTTTAGCGTTGTTTGAAACGTTCCGATCGGCGTTGACCTCTTCGATAGTGAATTCCAGCGTCTGAGTGACCAGGTCTTCCACAGAAGAGGCAAAGTTGACCTGGGAATTCACTTCCGGCGTTTCCGGCGGAATAAAAGTGCTCATAATTTGTGAAAACGGCACATCAAGGTTCATGTTGATGCACAGCAGGCCGATAACCCGATGGTCGCGGTTACGAATGGCGATGGTCACAGACTTCATCAGCACGCCGCTTTTCGCGCGGGTGAAATAACATTTGGAGACGCTGCTGTCGGCCCCAGTCATATCATGGAGCATGCGCAGCGCTAAGTCGGTAATCGGAGAGCCGATTTTACGGCCGGTGTGTTCACCGTTGGCAATACGGATGGCGGAACATTTGAGATCCTGCAACGAGTGCAGCACGATTTCGCAATGGGAGCCAATGAGCATCGCTAACCCGTCCACAACCGCTTCGTAAGATTTGAGAATATCAAAATCGGTCTGGTCGAAAGGACGTTGATCCAGTAAATCAAGTTCACTGGTTTCGTTGGTTAAAAGCGACCTGGACATGAAAAAAAGCACTCCTTTTCAGGAGCCTGTCGTTAGTTGTCAGGGCAGGCTCATTATCATCATCAAAATTGAGGCATCTAAGGTAATACGCACATCAGGCGCTTTCCAGTGTTTATTATATTGCGCCCAATAAAAAACCGCCGCCCTTTCGGACGGCGGTTAGCACACGCTTATTTTTTGCTGGTATCAGCAGCCGCTTTGTCATCTGCAGCGGCAGCTGGTGCTGCGTCCGCTTTCGCTGCTGGTTTGATGTCCAGCAGCTCAACGTCGAAGACCAGAGTGGAGTTAGCCGGGATACCCGGAACGCCGGTTTTGCCGTAAGCCAGATCCGGTGGGATGACCAGCTTGATTTTGCCGCCTTTCTTGATGTTTTTCAGGCCTTCAGTCCAGCCAGGGATTACACCGTCCAGACGGAATGACAGTGGCTCGCCACGGGTGTAAGAGTTGTCGAACTCTTTACCGTCGGTAAGCGTACCTTTGTAGTTAACAACGACGGTGTCGCTGTCTTTCGGCGCATCGCCAGTACCGGCTTTCTCAACTTTGTACATCAGGCCAGTAGAAGAGGTTTTAACGCCTTTCTCTTTGGCGAAGGTGTCACGGAAGGCTTTGCCTTTCGCTTCGTTATCCGTCGCGTCTTTTTCCATTTTCTGCTGAGCTGCGGTTTTTACACGAGTCTCAAAAGTCTGCAGAGTCTGCTCGATTTCCTGATCGGAGAGTTTGCTCTTATCTGCAAACGCGTCCTGAACACCGGCGATCAGCTGAGTCTTATCCAGCTTGATGCCCAGTTTTTCCTGTTCTTTCAGGGAATTTTCCATGTAACGACCCAGCGATGCGCCCAGGGCGTAAGCTGATTGTTGGTCGTCATTTTTGAATGCCGCATTCAGAGCTGCAGGTGCCGCTTTCGCAGCGTCAGCAGCCGGAGCCGCTTTGGCAGCAGTAGCATCTGCAGCGAAAGTCAGCGGAGCATTCAGGGCAACGGCCATCGTTGTCGCCAGAAGCGTTACTTTAAACAGTGATTTCATCCATTTCTCCAGGGCCGGGGCATCTCACCCCAGGGTTTAGTAAATGTGTAGCGTACTATAAAACGTTGCAGAACAAATCTACATACGAACGCTCTGTAATCGCGAATCTTTTGAGACCATTTTTGTGTAAATAAGTTTCCTTCATTTCGTGATAAGGCTGCGCGCTTGTGCAAACTCCAGTAGAATCCGCCACGAAATGACATTAAGAGGTGGGTAATGAGCGAGATAACATTAGAAGCGCGTTTGGCAGAGCTGGAAAGCCGACTGGCGTTTCAGGAAATCACCATTGAAGACCTCAACCGGACGGTAACCGCCCACGAAATGGAAATGGCCAAGATGCGCGATAATATGCGCCTGATGATAGAGAAGCTGAAGTCCAGCCAACCGTCTCACATGGCATCCCCGGAAGAAGAAACCCCGCCGCCGCATTACTGAGCCAACCTCCAGAAACGAAAAAAAAGCGTGCCAGGCACGCTTTTTTATTTTCACCTGAGACAGATGATCAGTGGCAACCGCAACCGCCGTTACCGCCACAACCACCTTTACCGTGTTCGTGATCGCCGTGGTCATGACCGTGGCCGCCGCAGCAACCGCCTTCATGGTCGTGATCGTGGTGATGATCGTGCGCACCGTGAACGTGGCCATGAGCCAGTTCTTCTTCAGTTGCTTCACGCAGCGCGATAACTTCTACGTGGAATTTCAGGTTCTGACCAGCCAGCATGTGGTTGCCGTCGACAACAACGTGGTCGTCTTCAACTTCGGTGATTTCAACCGGAACCGGACCCTGGTCAGTTTCAGCCAGGAAACGCATGCCAACCTGCAGCTCGTCAACGCCCATGAAGACGTCTTTCGGTACGCGCTGTACCAGGTTTTCGTCATATTGACCGTAAGCGTCATTTGCGCCCACATCAACGTCAAATTTATCGCCGACTTCGTGACCGTCCAGCGCATTTTCCAGGCCAGAGATCAGGGAACCGTGACCATGCAGGTAGTCGAGCGGCGCACTCACCGGAGACTCATCAACCAATACACCGTCTTCTGTACGTACCTGATAGGCCAGGCTAACCACCAGGTCTTTTGCTACTTTCATGATATCTCCTGAGCATGGGAAGAATAGTGGCGCAGATTGTAGCGGAATTCTGCACCCGTGTACCCCTTAGCTTAAAAAAAGACGGCAAGGATCGCTACTCGGGATGAAAAATACCAATTACCTGCTCGTCTTTGCGGACGTGCTCGCGGGCCTGTTTATCCGCCTCGCGCATCTGATGACCGCACTTAACACATTCAACAATATCGACATTGTTCTCGCGCCACATCGCCATCGAATCCTGGGCCTGACACGACGGGCATTTTGCCCCTGCAATAAAACGTTTACGGACTGCCATTGTTCACCTTCTATTCAAATTCGTCCCAGCCATCAAGCTGACGCCGTTCCTGCTGCATTTCGCGCTGGAAGATCTCTTCCAGTTCGCGTCGGGCTTCCCGCACACGGGAAATTTGCTGCGTATCGGAATGCACTGGCATCAGTTCACGCAGCATACGCATATCCAGCCGACGGAAATGCAGCTGTGCGCGATGGGCCTGATGCGGATGCATTCCCAGAGTGATCAGTGCCTTACGCCCCAACTCCAGCGCACTGGAAAACGTTTCACGCGAGAATTGTTTCACCCCCGCCTGCAACAGCTCATGGGCTTCCACACGCCCACGGGCGCGGGCCAGAATATGCAAATGGGGGAAGTGCTGCTGGCACAGTTCCACCAGCTTCATGGTATCTTCCGGCGCATTACAGGTAATCACTATCGACTCTGCATCATCCGCGCCCGCGGAGCGCAGCAGCTCTATCTGCGTGGCATCGCCGTAGTACACTTTATATCCGTATTTGCGCATCAGGTTAACCGCACTGATATCGCGTTCCAGCACGGTGATGCGCATTTTGTTTGCCATCAGCAAACGGCCAATTACCTGCCCGAAGCGGCCAAATCCGACCACAATCACCTGCGGTTTATCATCTTCCACCCACGGGGCTTCATCTTCTTCTTCCGGGCCGTTAATGCGCCGCGACAGGATCTTGTTAATGATTTTCATCAACAGCGGCGTGGTCATCATCGACAGCGTGACCGTCACTAATAGCAGTGCCATTTGGTCGTGGTGGAAAAGACGCGACGACGAAGCCGTGGAAAACAGCACAAAGGCAAACTCCCCGCCCTGACTCAGGACCCCGGCGAACAGCAGCCGTTCAGAGCGGCGCAGACCGTAAACCCGCGCCAGGCCGTAAAGAACCGCCCCTTTCACCGCGACCAGCACAACCACGCCGGCCAGCACCAGCAACAGATGGGTGTACAAGATACCCAGATTCAGCGCCATGCCGACGGAAATAAAGAACAGCCCCAATAGCAGCCCTTTAAACGGTTCGATTGCGGTTTCCAGCTCGTGTCGGTATTCGCTTTCTGCCAGCAAAACCCCGGCCAGAAACGTACCGAGCGCCATCGACAGGCCGAGTGCATCCATAAACAACGCCGAGCCCAGCACCAGCAATAACGTGGCGGCGGTAAACACTTCCCGCACTCCGGAGCCCGCGATATAGCGGAACACTGGCCGCAGCAGATAGCGCCCGCCGATCAGCATCCCAACAAATGCCAACACTTTCAGACCCAGCTTTATCCAGTCGGGATGGTCGTCGCCCGTGCCTGCCAGCAGCGGCACCAGCGCTAACGCCGGGATCACCGCTAAGTCCTGAAACAGCAGTACCGAAAAACCGAGCTGTCCGGCTTCATTGCGATTCATGCCTTTTTCGCGCATCAATTGCAATGCCATCGCCGTGGAGGACATCGCCAGGCCAATCCCGCCGATCACCGCCGCCTGCCACGAGAATTGTGTCAGCATCAACAGCCCGGTAAGCGCCGCCGCGCTGAGCAACACCTGCGCGGCTCCAACACCAAAAATAGAACGCCGCAGCTGCCAGAGTTTGGACGGGTTCAGTTCCAGTCCGATGATGAACATCAGGAACACCACCCCGAGTTCGGAGAAGTGCAAAATTTCATCCACGTCGCTGATAAAGCCTAAGCCCCACGGGCCGATGGCAATCCCCGCCAGCAGATAACCCAGCACCGGGCCGATCCCCAGACGTGAGGCCAGCGGCACCGCCGCCACCGCCGCAAACAGGAACAGCACCCCCGCTAATAGCAAATCCGTTCCTTCCATTAGCGACCTCCTGGTGCGACGGGGTTCGCCAGCCAGTCACCGTAGGCTCTGGCATGACTCGCCAGCGCATCCGGCGGCTGACGGCGCGCCCAGTAAACAATAATCGGATTCATCCAGTGCATGCGGCACATCGCCGCCGTTAGCTCAAACGGACGCAGAACATCGCTCATCGAATAGCGATTCAGCGAGTCATGGCGATAGGCACTTTCTGGCTCGCCGGTGGTAATGACGCTCCGCCAGTACTTTCCCGCGAGCTTATTCCCATCAGGGCCGCTGGCAAAGCCACGGCTCAGCACGCGGTCGAGCCACTCTTTTAATAGCGCTGGACAACTGTAGGTATAAAGCGGGTGCTGAAACACAATCACATCGTGTTCCTGGAGCAGCTTTTGCTCGCGCGGAATGTCGATAAAGAAATCAGGGTAGTGCGCGTACAGGTCGTGTACGGTCACGTTTTCAAGTTGTTGAGCCGGCTTAAGCAAAACCCGGTTGGCCACCGAGTCCTGAGATTCCGGATGGGCATACAGCAGCAAAACTTTTGCTGTCTCTGACATCATTCCCCTCCCGGTAGGTGAGCAGACAGATTAATTCACACCCCTGAGTTTCCGGATGCACCTGAATGCTTTTGTCTATCGTTGTTGTTTTGGGCTACCATTGCCGCCCGGTGTAGCGTTGGGTTCACCAAACTACATTATCATAATGACAATTTAACATAGTCTGAACATACGGCGCCTTATGATTGTTTTCTCCTCGTTACAAATTCGTCGCGGCGTGCGTGTCCTGCTGGATAACGCCACAGCCACTATTAACCCCGGACAAAAAGTCGGTCTGGTGGGAAAAAACGGCTGCGGCAAATCCACGCTGCTGTCGTTGCTTAAGAACGAGATTAGCGCCGACGGCGGGAGTTTCACCTATCCGGGAAACTGGCAGCTGGCGTGGGTGAATCAGGAAACCCCGGCGTTGCCGCAGCCCGCTCTCGACTATGTTATTGATGGCGACCGCGAGTACCGACAGCTCGAAGCCGAACTCAATGCGGCAAACGAGCGCAACGACGGTCATGCCATCGCCACCGTACATGGCAAGCTGGACGCCATCGACGCGTGGACCATTCGCGCTCGCGCCTCCAGCCTGCTGCACGGCCTGGGCTTCAGCAACGAACAGCTTGAACGCCCGACCAGCAGTTTTTCCGGCGGCTGGCGAATGCGCCTCAACCTGGCGCAAGCGCTGATTTGCCGTTCCGACCTGCTACTGCTCGATGAACCGACCAACCACCTCGACCTCGATGCCGTTATCTGGCTGGAGAAATGGCTGAAAAGCTATCCGGGCACGCTGATCCTGATTTCGCATGACCGTGACTTCCTCGATCCGGTGGTCGGTAAAATCATTCATATCGAACAGCAGTCGATGTTTGAGTACACCGGCAACTACTCGTCGTTTGAAATTCAACGCGCGACGCGCCTGTCGCAACAGCAGTCGATGTATGAAAGCCAACAGCAAAGAGTGGCGCACCTGCAGAGCTTTATCGATCGCTTTAAAGCCAAAGCGTCTAAAGCCAAACAGGCACAAAGCCGCGTGAAAATGCTGGAACGCATGGAACTGATTGCCCCGGCGCACGTCGACAACCCGTTCCAGTTCAGCTTCCGTGAACCGGAAAGCTTGCCGAATCCCTTGCTGAAAATGGAAAAAGTGAGCGCCGGTTATGGCGATCGCACCATTCTGGATTCCATTAAGCTCAACCTGGTGCCCGGGTCCCGTATCGGCCTGCTGGGCCGCAACGGCGCGGGTAAATCAACGCTTATCAAACTGCTGGCCGGTGAGTTATCAGCCCAGAGCGGCGAGATTGGTCTGGCGAAAGGCATCAAGCTTGGCTACTTCGCCCAGCATCAACTGGAATTCTTACGCGCCGACGAATCCCCGATACAACATCTGGCGCGTTTAGCCCCGCAGGTGCTTGAACAGCAGCTGCGTGATTACCTCGGCGGCTTTGGTTTCCAGGGCGATAAGGTCAGTGAAGAAACGCGTCGCTTCTCCGGTGGGGAAAAAGCGCGCCTGGTGCTGGCACTGATCGTCTGGCAACGTCCGAATCTGCTGCTGCTCGATGAACCAACTAACCACCTTGACCTCGACATGCGTCAGGCGTTAACTGAAGCGTTGATCGAGTTTGAAGGCGCGCTGGTCGTGGTTTCGCACGACCGTCATCTGCTGCGTTCCACCACCGACGATCTGTATCTGGTTCATGATGCGAAAGTCGAGCCGTTCGATGGCGACCTGGAAGATTATCAGCAGTGGCTGAGCGATGTGCAGAAGCAGGAAAACCAGGCTGACGATGCTCCCAAAGACAACGCCAACAGCGCCCAGGCACGTAAAGATCAAAAACGGCGCGAAGCGGAACTTCGTACCCTGACGCAGCCACTGCGCAAAGAGATTACCCGTCTGGAAAAAGAGATGGAAAAACTCAATGCCAAACTGGCCGCCGCAGAAGAAAAGCTTGGCGACAGCGGCCTGTACGATCAGACGCGTAAAGCCGAACTGACCGAATGTCTGCAACAGCAGGCCAGCGCCAAATCCGGGCTTGAAGAGTGTGAAATGGCGTGGCTGGACGCGCACGAGCAGCTGGAACAGATGCTTCAGGAAGAGTGAGTATGGCTCAGGTAACCCCAGTAGACTTTGAAGTACCACCAGGAGAGAACGACACCTTTGTGCCAATGAAGGGCGTGCGCAACTGCCATCTGCAGACCATGCTGCCGCGTCTCATCCGTCGCAAAGTGCTGTTCACGCCACACTGGCAGCGTCTTGAGCTTCCGGACGGGGATTTTGTCGATCTGGCGTGGAGTGAAGATCCCAACCAGGCGCGGCATAAACCTCGGCTGGTGGTGTTCCACGGTCTGGAAGGCAGCCTGTACAGCCCGTACGCTCATGGACTGATCCACGCGGCGCAGCAGCGCGGCTGGCTCGGAGTGGTGATGCATTTCCGCGGTTGCAGTGGGGAACCGAATCGTAATCAACGAATCTACCATTCGGGTGAAACCGAAGATGGCACCTGGTTCCTTTCCTGGCTGCGCCGGGAATTTGGCAACGTACCAACGGCCGCGGTAGGCTATTCGCTCGGGGGCAACATGCTCGGCTGCCTGCTGGCCAAAGAGGGCGACAATACCCCGCTCGACGCGGCGGTTATCGTCTCTGCGCCGTTCATGCTCGAAGCCTGTAGCTACCATATGGATAAAGGCTTCTCGCGCGTTTATCAGCGCTATCTGCTAAACCTGCTGAAAGCCAACGCCTCGCGCAAGCTGAAAGCCTATCCCGGGACCTTACCCGTTGATTTGAAGCGCCTGAAAAGCGTGCGCCGCATCCGTGAGTTCGACGATTTGATCACCTCGAAAATCCACGGATTTGCCGATGCGATAGATTACTACCGCCAGTGCAGTGCGATGTCAGTGCTGAGCCAGATAACCAAACCAACGCTGATCATTCATGCCAAAGATGATCCGTTTATGGATCATCACTCGATTCCCGCTCAGGAAGAGCTTCCGGCAAACATTCAGTATCAGCTGACCGAGCACGGCGGTCACGTCGGATTTGTCGGCGGTACGCTGCGCCATCCGGAAATGTGGCTCGAAAAACGTATCCCGGCCTGGCTGACACAATGGTTAGGAGCAATACGATGATAATTCCCTGGGAAACCCTGGCACCCGAAACGCTCGAAAATCTGATTGAAAGCTTTGTGTTGCGCGAAGGTACCGATTATGGTGAACATGAACGTTCGCTAGAAGACAAGGTCGCCGACGTAAAACAACAATTGAAAAGCGGGGACGTCGTCCTGGTGTGGTCCGAACTGCACGAGACGGTGAACCTCATGCCCCGTACCCAATTTCACGGCTGACTATACTCAAAAATATTACTGCTTCAGGGAGTAGTTATGTCTGCCAAACATCCGGTGATCGCCGTGACCGGCTCCAGCGGCGCGGGAACCACCACCACCAGCCTCGCTTTCCGTAAAATCTTTGCTCAACTCAATCTGACCGCTGCGGAAGTGGAAGGCGACAGTTTCCACCGTTACACCCGCCCAGAAATGGACATGGCGATCCGCAAAGCGCGCGATATGGGCCGACACATCAGTTATTTTGGCCCGGACGCCAACGACTTCGGCCTACTGGAACAGACGTTTTTGACCTATGGCCTGAATGGCAGCGGGCAGTCGCGTAAATATCTGCATACCTACGATGAGGCAGTGCCGTGGAATCAGGTGCCGGGGACGTTTACGCCGTGGCAACCGTTACCTGAACCCTCAGACGTGCTGTTTTATGAAGGCCTGCACGGCGGGGTTGTAACCCCACAGCACGACGTGGCGAAACATGTCGATTTGCTGGTCGGCGTGGTACCGATTGTGAACCTCGAATGGATCCAAAAGCTGACGCGTGACACCAGCGAACGGGGACATTCTCGTGAAGCCGTCATGGATTCGGTAGTCCGTTCGATGGAAGATTATATCAACTTCATCACCCCGCAATTCTCACGCACCCACATTAACTTCCAGCGCGTACCCACCGTGGACACCTCCAACCCGTTCGCGGCGAAAGGGATCCCCTCGCTCGATGAAAGCTTTGTGGTCATCCATTTCCAGAATCTGGGCGATATTGATTTCCCCTGGCTGCTGGCGATGCTGCAGGGTTCATTCATTTCTCATATGAATACATTAGTGGTGCCGGGCGGGAAGATGGGACTGGCTATGGAGCTGATTATGTCGCCGCTGGTAGAACGGCTGATGGAAGGCAAAAAGATAGGTTGATGTCACCCGATAAACAGTAGGCCCGGTCAGCACAGCGCCACCGGGCTGGGCGCTTATCCTTCGACCACTTCAAACGAATGGGTAATTTTCGCCGCTTTCTCCAGCATCAGCGCCACCGAGCAGTATTTCTCAGCGGACAAATCCACCGCACGCGACACCGCGGCTTCTTTTAGCTCTTTGCCGGTGACGATGAAGTGCAAATTAATGTGGGTAAACAGACGCGGAGCTTCTTCACGACGCTCAGAGGTCAACTTCACCTCACAATCGGTCACGTCATGACGCCCCTTTTGCAGAATCGATACCACGTCAATCGCGCTGCATCCGCCCGCTGCCATCAGCACCATTTCCATCGGGCTTGGCGCTTTGTCACCAGAGTTACCGTCCATCATGATTTGGTGGCCAGAAGCAGACTCCCCCAGGAAGGTTAAACCCTCAACCCATTTCACACGCGCTTGCATAATTGTTAACTCCAGAGTTGCAATTTTCCTGACAGATTACGCGCACATAACAATTCTCGCAACGGAAGGCGACGTGCGTCATGCTGAAGCGAGACACCAGGAGACACGCGGCAAAAGCTATGCTAAAACAGTCGGGATGCTACAGTAATACATTGAAGTACTGCATGTATGCAGAGGACATCACACTACAGGCTGCAGTAAAATCCGACAGCCGACTTCCCAGGCACAGGGAAGGATACGATTGCAAAGCCAGCGGCAGTGTTTTGTCTGCCACTGGAGACAGCTTATAACAGAGGATAACCGCGCATGGTGCTTGGCAAACCGCAAACAGACCCTACCCTTGAATGGTTCTTGTCTCATTGCCACATTCATAAGTACCCATCGAAGAGCACGCTGATTCACCAGGGTGAAAAAGCAGAAACGCTGTACTACATCGTGAAAGGCTCTGTTGCAGTACTCATCAAGGATGAAGAAGGTAAAGAGATGATCCTCTCTTACCTTAACCAGGGCGACTTTATCGGTGAGCTTGGCCTGTTCGAAGAAGGTCAGGAGCGTAGTGCCTGGGTTCGGGCGAAAACCGCTTGTGAAGTGGCCGAAATCTCCTACAAAAAATTCCGTCAGCTTATCCAGGTCAACCCGGATATTCTGATGCGCCTCTCCTCCCAGATGGCGCGTCGCCTGCAGGTCACCTCTGAAAAAGTGGGCAACCTGGCGTTCCTCGACGTAACCGGTCGTATCGCGCAGACGCTGCTGAACCTGGCGAAACAGCCTGATGCTATGACCCACCCGGACGGTATGCAAATTAAAATCACCCGTCAGGAAATCGGTCAGATCGTTGGCTGTTCACGTGAAACCGTGGGCCGTATTCTGAAAATGTTGGAAGATCAGAATCTGATCTCCGCCCACGGTAAAACTATCGTGGTCTACGGTACCCGCTAAGCCAGATTAACGGCGTATTGCCCTGGGGCAGTACGCCGTTTTTGTCTCTCCCCTCATGTGGCGCAGGCTGATTTATCACCCGGAAATTAACTACGCACTGCGACAAACGCTGGTGCTCTGTTTACCCGTGGCTATCGGTCTGGCTTTGGGGTATCTCAAGTACGGTCTGCTGTTTTCATTGGTTCCCGCCTGCTGCAACATTGCCGGGCTGGACACGCCCCACAAACGCTTCTTCAAACGGTTGATTATTGGCGGTTCGCTGTTTGCGGGCTGTAGCCTCGCGGTGCAGTTGTTACTGGCGCGTGACGTACCGCTGCCCATTATTCTGAGCGGGTTGGCGATGCTGCTCGGCGTTACCGCCGAAATCAGTTCTCTGCACGCGCGCCTGCTGCCCGCTTCGCTGATTGCCTCGATCTTCACCCTCAGCCTGGCAGGCAATATGCCAGTGTGGCAGCCGCTGCTGATTTACGCTCTCGGCACCCTGTGGTACGGCCTGTTTAACTGGTTCTGGTTCTGGATGTGGCGCGAACAGCCGCTGCGCGAATCCCTGAGCCTGCTCTATCGCCAGCTGGCGGATTATTGTGAAGCCAAATATAGCCTGCTGACCCAGCATACCGATCCGGAAAAAGCGCTGCCGCCACTGCTCACTCGACAGCAAAAAGCCGTCGACCTGATTACCCAGTGTTACCAGCAAATGCACATGCTGGCCGCCAACCAGAATCACGAATATAAGCGCCTGCTGCGCGCCTTCCAGATTGGCCTCGATCTGCAAGAACATATTTCGGTCAGCCTGCACCAGCCCGCAGAAGTGCAGAAACTGGTGGAACGCAGCCATGCTGAAGCGGTGATCCGCTGGAATGCGCAAACCATCGCCGCCCGGCTGCGGGTGATGGCCGATGACATCCTCTATCACCGTTTTCCGCAGCGCTTTAACATGGATAAACAAATTGGTGCTCTGGAAAAAATTGCCCATCAGCACCCGGATAATCCCGTCGGCCAGTTTTGCGCCTGGCATTTCAGCCGCATCGCCCGCGTATTGCGGATGCAACGCCCGCTGTACCCGCGCAATCTGATGGCTGATAACGAACGCCGTCTGCCGGTTTTCGCCGCGCTGAAAAGCTACCTGTCGTTTAAATCTCCGGCGCTGCGAAACGCGGCGCGAATCAGCGTGATGCTGAGCATCGCCAGCCTGATGGGAGCGGCGCTGAATCTTCCGAAACCGTACTGGATCCTGATGACCGTCCTGCTGGTAACGCAGAACGGCTACGGCGCAACGCGAGTGCGAATTTTTCACCGGGCCGCGGGCACGCTGGCCGGGCTAGTGATTGCCGCTGGCACCTTGCACTTCCACGTACCGGAAGGCTACACCCTGGCGTCCATGTTATTGATTACCCTTGCGAGCTATCTGATCATTCGTAAGAGCTACGGTTGGGCCACCGTGGGCTTTACGGTCACCGCGGTGTACACCATTCAGCTACTGACGCTCAACGGCGAACATTTCATTCTCGCCCGTCTTGTCGACACGGTAATTGGTTGTCTGATTGCCTTCGGTGGAATGGTCTGGCTGTGGCCGCAGTGGCAAAGTGGGCTCCTGCGTAAAAATGCCCAGCAGGCGCTGGAGGCCGACCAGGATGCCCTGCGGCTGATCCTCAGTAGCGACCCGCAGGCACCCACCCTGGCGTATCAGCGAATGCGTGTGAATCAGGCGCATAACGCGTTGTTCAACTCGCTGAATCAGGCGATGCAGGAACCGGGCTTTAACTCACATTATCTGGAGGACATGAAACTGTGGGTAACGCACAGCCAGTTTATCGTCGAGCATATCAATGCCATGACCACGCTGGCGCGCGAACACAACATGCTGACCAACGATTTGGCTCAGCGTTATTTACAGTCCTGCGAAATTGCGTTGCAACGCTGCCAACAGCGGCTGGAGTATGACGAGGCGGGAGGTAGCGGGGATGCGAATATCATGGAGTCTACGGACACGATGACGCATGGACCGCTCAGCACCATGGAACAGCATCTACAACGTATTCTGGGGCATCTGAACACCATGCACACCATCTCTTCAGTGGCATGGCGTCAGCGCCCACATCATGGGATTTGGTTGAAGAAGCGCGCTTAGCTTTTCACGACCTTCTTCACCGCAGCGGCAAAACGCGTCATCCCCTCGTCAATATCCGCCTCTTCCACCACCAGAGAAGGGGCAAAGCGCATTACGTCCGGCCCGGCGTTGAGCACCATTACACCTTCATGCGCGGCAGCGTGGAGGAAATCGCGTGCGCGGCCTTTGTACTGCGGCTTCAGCTCAGCGCCAATCAGCAAACCCATGCCGCGTACATCGCTGAAAACATCCAGCTCGGCGTCGATCTGTTGCAGATGCTTCACAAAACGCGCGCGCTTTGCATTTACGCCGTCCAGCACTTCTGGCGTGTTAATAATGTCAAACGCCGCCCCAGCCACCGCGCAGGCCAGTGGATTACCGCCATAGGTCGACCCGTGCGAACCGACGTGAAATGCGCTGGCTATCTCTTCGGTGGTCAGCACGGCGCTCACCGGGAAACCGCCGCCTAACGCTTTGGCACTGGTGAGAATATCCGGCGTCACGCCGTAATGCTGATAGGCAAACAGCGACCCGGTACGCCCCATGCCGCTCTGCACTTCATCAAACACTAACAGCGCCTGATGCTGGTCGCATAACTCGCGCAGCCCTTTGAGGAATTCAGGCGTGGCCGCCATCACCCCGCCTTCGCCCTGAATCGGCTCAACCACCACTGCGCAGGTGTGATCGTCCATCACCGCTTGCACCGCGTGCAGGTCGTTAAAGGGAACGTGGATGATATCGGCCGGTTTTGGCCCGAAGCCGTCGGAGTATTTAGGCTGTCCACCGACCGAAACGGTAAACAGCGAACGGCCGTGGAAGGCGTTGTGGAACGCGATGATTTTGGTTTTGTACGGGCTGTGGCGCGTAGAGGCATAGTAGCGCGCCAGTTTAAATGCCGTTTCATTGGCTTCCGTACCGGAGTTCATAAACACCACGCGCTCGGCAAACGTGGCGGCCACCAGCTTACGGCCCAAGCGCAGCGCCGGTTCATTGGTGAACACGTTGCTGGTATGCCACAGCGTTTCGCCCTGGCTTTTCAGCGCTTCTACCAGCGCCGGATGGCAATGCCCCAGCGCCGTGACTGCAATTCCCCCCGCGAAATCAACGAACTCGTTGCCCTGCTGATCCCACACCCGACTGCCCTTTCCCTTCACCGGGATAAACTCTGCCGGGGCATAGATGGGCAGGATCACTTCATCAAACGTAGCACGGGTAATTGCAGCCTGTTCAGTCGCCATGACATTCCTCTTATGCAGCAATGATTATGAAATAATAATCACGAAATATGCATAATAAATCACATCATGGCAAGGTGAATTATCGTTTCAGGAAGTTATCCAGCAGCTGATGGCCCTGCTCACTAAGGATACTTTCCGGGTGAAACTGCACCCCTTCGAGATCCCACTGGCGGTGGCGAATGCCCATGATCTCGCCACTTTCACTCTGGGCGGTTATTTCAAAATCAGCGGGCAGCGTGGGCGGGTCAATCAGCAGAGAATGGTAGCGTGTGACGATCAGCGGATTATTCAATCCGGCGAATACGCCCTGGCCGTTATGCGTTATCGGTGAGGTTTTACCGTGCATCACCTTTGCCGCACGGACAATGGTAGCACCCAATACTTGAGCAATCGCCTGATGGCCCAGGCACACGCCCAGAATCGGCGTTTTACCGGCGTAGTGACGAATCACCTCGAGCGATACGCCCGATTCATCCGGGGTACAGGGGCCGGGAGAAATCACGATTTTTGCCGGGGAAAGCCGGGCTATCTCATCCAGTGTGATGTCATCGTTGCGTCTGACCTGTACCTCGGCACCGAGTTCACAAAAGTACTGGTAAAGGTTCCAGGTAAACGAATCGTAGTTATCAATAAGCAGGATCATGGCGGCTCCGGTAACAGCAAACCGCGCTATTCTACTCAGTTTCCTGCGCTTCGCTCACCACTTTAGTGAACAGGGTAATCAGCGGCGCTAAATCGCCCAGCGCCCCGCTCTCATTCGCCTGGCTCCATGCCTGTGGGTCTATAACGCGCCAGTCCAACACGTAGCCCGCGTGAATGGCCAACTGTTCGAAGAACACCCGCTGCGCCCTGCCACTGCCGATAAAGAACGGGTGCAGGACGTTAATTTCGCAGTAATAGTGCGCCAGTCGACGGATAAACTCCGCTTTAGGCAGGCCGACGAGGTAATGCTCGTCTTCCAGCGCCTGCATCAGATCGTTGCCTTCATTTTCGATGTACTCGAAATGGCAGAAACGGATATCACCCCGGGAGATATCCACCTCACGCAGTTCTCCTGCCCAATCCCAGACATCCTGGAAAATCTGCTGGTGAATAGCACACAGCCACGGCAAACCACGATGCAGTGGGCCAAGCTCAAGGGTATCGACGCGTTGGGCAAAAAGCGCATCCTGGGCGTGAGGTTCAGGTACATCCAGCCGACAGCTGGCCTCAAACGAACGGCTACGCCGCTGTTCCCACAGACGGATTTTTTGCTTTTCGGTGAGCTTTTTCATCTGGACCTCCCTGACGGTTCCGCTTTTGCCACAAGTATAAGCAGCAATTTCGGATCACGCAGGAAGGCCCCGACTGAGAAGGTTTACGGCAGGACTTTCGCAGAAAGGATAACAACCGGTTTTGTCGGCACATTCTGGTAAGGACCGACGTCATGGGAGGCGACCTGAGAAATCTTGTCAGCCACGTCCATCCCTTTCACCACTTTACCAAATACCGCGTAGCCAAAGTCACGCTGGCCGTGGTCGAGGAAGGCGTTATCCGCTACGTTGATAAAGAACTGGCTGGTGGCGCTATCTTTATCCGCAGTACGCGCCATAGAAATGGTGCCGCGAGTGTTACGCAGGCCATTGTCAGCTTCGTTTTTAATCGGCGGGTTTGGCTGCTTCTGCTGCATCTGCTCGGTGAAACCGCCACCCTGAATCATGAAGCCTGGGATAACGCGGTGGAAAGTGGTGTTGTTATAAAAACCACTGTTCACATAGCTCACGAAGTTCTCGACGGAAACCGGCGCTTTCTGGCTGTTCAGCTCCAGCTCGATATTACCGGCGGAGGTGGTCAGCAGGACGTGCGGGGAGGCTGGAGCAGCCAGAGCAACGGGAGAGATAGCCGACATTGCAAGTACAGCCGCCACGGCAGCCAGAGTAGATTTGAGCATGTGAATTCCTTAAAACGGGAACGAGAGAGCCTGCGAATCGCTTGATTCTAAAAGGCTCTCGACGCGCAGACCAGCCTTTTACTAAAGTTTACGTATTTGTGACATTTATTACTTCGTCAGCAGGCAGCACTCCGGCAAAAAATCGTGATTAATATCACGATAGATTCGGAATTATTTCATCGTTTTCAGAATAAACCTTTGCCTCCGTCACTGTAATGCATAAAATCTGCCCACCCCGCGCATTGTCAATGCGTTTTACCGTTCTGTACACAGGCCAGTCATGACTAACAGCAACCGCATCAAGCTCACATGGATCAGCTTTTTCTCCTACGCCCTGACCGGGGCATTGGTTATTGTCACCGGTATGGTGATGGGAAATATCGCCGATTATTTCCATCTGCCGGTCTCCAGCATGAGCAATACCTTTACCTTCCTGAACGCCGGGATTTTGATTTCTATCTTCCTCAACGCCTGGCTGATGGAAATCGTGCCGCTGAAAACTCAACTGCGTTTCGGCTTTATTTTGATGGTGCTTGCCATCGCCGGTCTGATGACCAGCCACAGCCTTGCCCTGTTCTCCGCCTCGATGTTCGTGCTCGGGCTGGTCAGCGGGATAACCATGTCGATCGGTACGTTCCTGATTACTCACATGTATGAAGGCCGTCAGCGCGGCGCACGCCTGCTGTTTACCGACTCCTTCTTCAGCATGGCCGGGATGATTTTCCCAATGGTTGCCGCCTGGCTACTGGCGCGTAGCATCGAGTGGTACTGGGTGTATGCCTGCATCGGGCTGGTGTATGTCGCGATTTTCGGACTGACCTTCGGCTGTGATTTCCCGGTTCTGGGTAATAAAGCCGAAACCAGCGCGCAGCCGGTGGCAAAAGAGAAATGGGGTATCGGCGTGCTGTTCC
The DNA here is from genome assembly GCF_033843265.1 of Scandinavium lactucae. Taxonomy (NCBI): domain Bacteria; kingdom Pseudomonadati; phylum Pseudomonadota; class Gammaproteobacteria; order Enterobacterales; family Enterobacteriaceae; genus Scandinavium; species Scandinavium lactucae. The sequence continues at coordinate 185,136 of NZ_JAWXRD010000003.1, read as the reverse complement.
TGTCGGTGGCGGCGCTGTGCTACATCCTCGGCCAGCTGGGCTTTATCTCCTGGGTGCCGGAATATGCCAAAGGTCTGGGTATGAGCCTCGGTGATGCCGGGCAGCTGGTGAGTGACTTCTGGATGTCGTATATGTTCGGCATGTGGGCGTTCAGCTTCATCCTGCGCTTCTTCGATTTGCAGCGTATTTTGACCGTGCTGGCAGGTATGGCCACGGTGCTGATGTACCTGTTCATCAACGGTTCGCCGGAGCACATGCCGTGGTTCATTCTGACCCTGGGCTTCTTCTCCAGTGCCATTTACACCTCCATCATCACCCTCGGCTCCTTGCAGACGAAAGTCGCCTCGCCGAAGCTGGTGAACTTCGTCCTGACCTGCGGCACCATCGGCACCATGCTGACCTTCGTGGTCACCGGCCCAATTGTGGCCCACAGCGGCCCGCTGGCGGCGCTGCATACCGCCAACGGTCTGTACGCGGTGGTCTTCGTGATGTGTCTGGTGCTGGGCTTTGTGAGCCGTCACCGCCAGCATAATGCGGCGGCAGCAAACCACTAAGTTTTGCCCTACGCCCCTTTACCACCGGTAAAGGGGCTGTTCCGCGTAAAGAACACCTCTTCCCCGCCGTTATCCATCTGCACCCAGGTTTGCGCCAGTTGGGTGCTCGCAATCACCCGCCCCTGGCGAATCGACCAGCGAACCGGCACCTGACAGCGCACCGCTTCAAACCCGTTTTCTGCCGGGAGGATAATCAGGTTCGCTGTGTTACCGACCTCAATCCCATAATCCGTCAGGCCAAAGGTTCTGGCGCTGTTATGGGTAATCAGGTGCAGCCCGTCATTAATTTGCTGATAGCCCATCATCTGACATACATGCAGCCCCATATGCAGCACCTGCAACATATTGCCTGTGCCCAGCGGGTACCACGGGTCAAACACATCATCATGACCAAAGCAGACGTTAATCCCTGCGCCCAGCAACTCCTTCACCCGCGTGATACCCCGGCGTTTCGGGTAATCATCGAACCGCCCTTGCAGATGAATATTCACCAGCGGGTTGGCGACAAAGTTAATCCCCGACAGTTTGAGCAAGCGGAACAGCCGCGAGGTATACGCCCCGTTATAGGAGTGCATGGCGGTGGTATGGCTGGCGGTCACACGCGGGCCAATGTCCTCTTTGAGCGCCAGCGCCGCGACGGTCTCGACAAACCGCGACTGTTCATCGTCGATTTCATCGCAATGTATATCCAGCGGCCGGTCATATTTCTTCGCCAGCGCAAAGGCGATGTGCAGCGACTCCACCCCATACTCGCGGGTAAATTCGAAATGCGGGATGGCACCCACCACATCCGCACCGAGCTGCAGCGCTTTCTCCAGCAGCGCCGCGCCATCAGGGTACGAGAGGATCCCCTCCTGTGGAAAGGCCACAATCTGCAACTCTACCCACGGGGCCACTTCCTGCTTCACTTCCAGCATGGCTTTCAACGCGGTCAGGGTCGGGTCGGATACGTCCACGTGGGTACGCACGAACTGAATGCCGTTGGCAATTTGCCATTTCAGCGTTTTCCACGCCCGGGCTTTTACGTCTTCGTGGGTAAGCATTGCCTTGCGCTCAGCCCAACGCTCAATGCCTTCAAACAGTGTGCCAGATTGATTCCAGTTAGGCTCCCCGGCGGTTTGGGTGGTATCGAGATGAATATGTGGTTCGATAAACGGGGGGATCGCCAGCCCGCCGCGTGCGTTGAGCACTTCCAAACTTTCGTGTCGGGTTTCCGCCATCGGTGTGATGGACTGGAAACGCCCGTTTTCAATCCCCAGCTGCCACAGTCCTTCGCGCCCCGGCAAACGCACATTCTCGATAATCCATAACGGTGTCGTGCTCATTATTACCCCCACATTTTGTGCATTTTTTCAGCAACAGAGAAACTTCTGGCATTTCCGTAACTTATAAAAATCCTGACAAATCAATTATCTACCCATTAGGGAGTAGGTAAAGGCGTATTTGATTCACATCAATAAGTAACGTAGCTGAATCGTTAAGGTAGGCGGTAATAGAAAAGAAATCGAGGCAAAAATGAGCAAAGTCAGACTCGCTATTATCGGTAACGGCATGGTCGGCCACCGCTTTATTGAGGATCTTCTCGATAAAGCCCCGGCAGATCAGTTTGAGATTACCGTCTTCTGTGAAGAACCCCGTATCGCCTACGACCGCGTGCATCTCTCATCTTACTTCTCTCACCACACGGCGGAAGAACTTTCGCTGGTTCGCGAAGGGTTCTACGAGAAGCATGGCGTTAAGGTGCTGATTGGCGAACGCGCTATCACCATTAACCGTCAGGAAAAGGTGATTCACTCAAGTGCGGGTCGGTCGGTGTTTTACGACAAACTGATCATGGCGACCGGTTCCTATCCGTGGATCCCGCCGATCAAAGGCTCTGATACCCAGGACTGCTTTGTTTACCGCACCATCGAAGATTTGAACGCCATCGAAGCCTGCGCCCGTCGCAGCAAACGCGGCGCGGTGGTCGGCGGTGGTCTGCTCGGTCTCGAAGCGGCTGGCGCACTGAAGAACCTCGGCGTCGAAACCCACGTGATCGAATTTGCCCCAATGCTGATGGCAGAGCAGCTCGACCCGATGGGCGGCGACCAGCTGAAGCGCAAAATCGAAAGCCTCGGCGTAAAAGTTCACACCAGCAAGAACACCAAAGAGATCGTCCAGGAAGGCACCGAAGCGCGTAAAACCATGCGCTTTGCCGATGGCAGCGAGCTCGAAATCGATTTTATCGTCTTCTCTACCGGCATTCGTCCCCGAGACAAACTGGCAACCCAGTGTGGCCTGGCAACCGGCCAGCGCGGCGGCATCATGGTGAATGACACCTGCCAGACCTCCGACCCGGATATCTACGCCATCGGCGAATGCGCCAGCTGGAACAACCGCGTGTACGGCCTGGTCGCACCGGGCTACAAAATGGCGCAGGTGGCGGTCGATCATATTCTCGGCAAAGCAAACGTGTTTGAAGGCGCAGATCTCAGCGCCAAGCTGAAACTGCTCGGCGTCGACGTCGGCGGGATTGGCGATGCGCATGGTCGCACCCCAGGCGCACGCAGCTACGTGTACCTCGACGAAAGCAAAGAAGTCTACAAACGTCTGATCGTCAGCCCGGATAACAAAACCCTGCTCGGTGCGGTGCTGGTCGGTGATACCAGCGACTTCGGCAACCTGCTGCAGCTGGTGCTGAATGCCATTGAGCTGCCGGAAAATCCGGATGCACTGATCCTGCCTGCTCATGCAGCGGGCGGCAAACCGGCGATCGGCGTCGATAAACTGCCAGACAGCGCGCAGATTTGTTCCTGCTTCGACGTCACTAAAGGTGATCTCGTCAGCGCCATCAACAACGGGTGTCACACCGTGGCGGCACTGAAAGCCGAAACCAAAGCCGGGACTGGCTGCGGCGGCTGTATTCCCCTGGTTACGCAGGTGCTGAATGCAGAACTGGCGAAACAGGGCATTGAGGTCAACCACAACCTCTGCGAACACTTCGCCTTCTCCCGCCAGGAGCTGTATCACCTGATTCGCGTGGAAGGCATCAAAACCTTCGACGACCTGCTGAAAAAATATGGCAAAGGTTACGGCTGCGAAGTGTGTAAGCCGACCGTCGGTTCCCTGCTGGCCTCCTGCTGGAATGAGTACGTGCTCAAACCACAGCACACGCCGTTGCAGGATACCAACGACAACTTCCTCGCCAACATTCAGAAAGACGGTACCTACTCGGTTATCCCACGTTCTCCCGGCGGCGAAATCACCCCGGACGGCCTGATGGCAGTCGGTCGTATTGCACAAGATTTTAATCTTTACACCAAAATCACCGGCTCTCAGCGTATCGGCCTGTTCGGCGCGCAGAAAGATGACCTGCCGGAAATCTGGCGTCAGCTGATTGAAGCCGGATTTGAAACCGGTCATGCCTATGCCAAAGCACTGCGAATGGCGAAAACCTGCGTCGGCAGCACCTGGTGCCGCTACGGCGTGGGCGACAGCGTGGGCTTCGGCGTCGAGCTGGAACACCGCTACAAGGGTATCCGCACCCCGCACAAAATGAAGTTCGGCGTGTCCGGCTGTACCCGCGAATGTGCGGAAGCGCAGGGCAAAGATGTCGGCATCATCGCGACCGAAAAAGGCTGGAACCTGTACGTCTGCGGCAACGGCGGCATGAAGCCGCGTCACGCGGATCTGCTGGCCGCCGATCTCGATAAAGAAACACTGATCAAATATCTCGACCGCTTCATGATGTTCTACATCCGCACCGCAGATAAACTGACCCGTACCGCGCCGTGGCTCGATAATCTGGAAGGCGGTATCGACTACCTGAAAGCCGTTATCATCGACGATAAGCTCGGCCTGAACGATCATCTGGAAGAAGAACTGGCGCGCCTGCGCGACCTGTTCGCCTGCGAATGGACCGAGACCGTCAACGATCCGGCGGCGCAGGGTCGCTTTAAACACTTCGTGAACAGCGCACAGCGCGACCCGAACGTGCAGATTGTGCCTGAACGTCAACAGCATCGCCCGGCCACGCCGTACGAGCGCATCCCGGTCACTCTGGTGGAGGAAAACGTATGAGCTGGGTAACTATCTGTAATATCGACGCTATTCTGCCCGCAACCGGCGTTTGCGCACTGCTTGGTCAGGAACAGGTGGCCATTTTCCGCCCGCATCATGACCAACAGCTTTTCGCCATCAGCAACATCGACCCGTTCTTCGAGTCCAGCGTGCTGTCTCGCGGCCTGATCGCCGAGCACAACGGCGAGCTGTGGGTCGCCAGTCCGTTGAAAAAACAGCGTTTCCGTCTCAGTGACGGGTTGTGCATGGAAGATGAAAGTCACTCCATTGCACATTTTGAGGTGCGCGTGAAAGACGGTCAGGTACAATTGAAAGCCTGATAACCCCTTCCGGCGGCATTCTGCCGCCGGAGTTGTTTTCCTCCTGTATCTGCGAGACACCATGGATCACTTACCCATTTTCTGTCAGCTGCACGACCGTGACTGCCTGTTAGTCGGCGGCGGCGACGTGGCGGAACGCAAAGCCCGTCTGCTGCTCGAGGCGGGCGCTCGCCTGACCGTTAACGCGAAAGACTTCGTGCCGCAGTTTCAGGTGTGGGCCGATAACGGAAGGCTCACACTGGTGGAAGGTGAGTTTGATAGCGCGCTGCTCGACTGCTGTTGGCTGGCCATCGCCGCCACCGATGACGATGCGGTGAATGCCCGCGTCAGCGCAGAAGCAGAGCAACGCCGGATTTTCTGTAACGTGGTCGATGCCCCGAAACAGGCCAGCTTCATCATGCCGTCGATTATCGACCGTTCCCCGCTAATGGTGGCCGTCTCGTCCGGTGGAACATCTCCGGTTCTGGCGCGCCTGCTGCGGGAAAAGCTCGAAGCGATGCTGCCGCAGCATCTGGGTCAGGTGGCACACTTTGCCGGACAGTTACGCAGCCGGGTAAAACAACACTTTGCCAACATGGGCGACCGTCGCCGCTTCTGGGAAAAACTGTTTGTGAACGATCGCCTGGCACAATCGCTGGCGAATCAGGACGCCAAAGCGGTGGCAGAAATCACTGAACAGTTGCTCGACGCGCCGCTGGATAACCGCGGTGAAGTGGTGCTGGTGGGTGCCGGGCCGGGCGATGCCGGGCTGCTGACGCTGAAAGGCTTACAGCAAATCCAGCAGGCGGACATCGTGGTTTATGACCGTCTGGTATCGGATGAAATCATGAATCTGGTACGCCGCGATGCGGACCGGGTATTCGTCGGCAAACGCGCGGGCTATCACTGTGTGCCGCAGGAAGAGATCAACCAAATCCTGCTACGGGAAGCGCAGAAAGGCAAACGCGTGGTGCGTCTCAAAGGCGGCGATCCGTTTATTTTCGGTCGCGGTGGGGAAGAACTGGAAACGCTGTGCCAGGCTGGGCTCCCCTTCTCGGTGGTGCCCGGCATCACCGCGGCGTCGGGCTGTTCAGCTTACGCCGGCATTCCGCTGACTCATCGCGATTACGCGCAAAGTGTACGACTGGTTACGGGTCATCTTAAAACCGGTAGCGAACTCGACTGGCACAACCTGGCGGCGGAGAAGCAAACGCTGGTGTTCTATATGGGATTGAATCAGGCCGCGACCATACAAGCCAAGCTCGCCGAACACGGTATGCCGCTTGATATGCCTGTCGCGCTGGTGGAAAACGGCACTACCGTTAGCCAACGCGTGGTCAGCGGTGAACTGGCCCAGTTAAGCGTTCTGGCGCAGCAGGTTGCCAGCCCGGCGCTGATTATCGTAGGCAGGGTCGTTGAACTGCGTAATAAATTAAACTGGTTTTCACATCATTAAATACCCAGCCTGATGCCGGCAATATGTCGGCATCAGAATCATTCTTTTTAAAATGATATTTCCCCTCTATATATTCACGACAATGTTATATCCACATCCGGACACGGGTAAATAGCAATAGTCGTTGTCGCGCCAATCATAATTCTTTAAATTCACACGCCGCTGATGATTAACGTGCCTCGTTTAACCATCGTACGACGGAATTTATTTTCAATATTTAAGGGATTATCGAATGAAACACACTATCAAAATGATCGCTTTACTGGCGGCGCTCAGCACGCTGACTGCCTGTACTGGTCATGTAGAAAACAGAAGCAAAAGCTGTGGTTATGATTACTTACTGCATCCTGCCATTTCTATTTCGCGCATCATTGGCGGCTGTGGCCCGGCAGACGAAAAATAATTAACTTTCTGCACAAATAAAAAAACCGGGAAACGTGTCCCGGTTTTTTTATTTCTACTGACGCTTACGGCCTGGCGACAAAACCAATTGCTTCGTACACCGCTTTTAATGTTTCAGCCGCCTGCGCGCTCGCCTTCTGCGCACCTTCACGCATTATCTTCTGCAACAACTCATCGTCATTACGGAAGCGGTTATAACGCTCCTGCAGCTCGGTCAACATACCGGAAACGGCTTCAGCCACTTCGCCTTTCAGATGACCATACATTTTGCCTTCAAAGTGCTGCTCCAGCTCTGGAATGCTCTGGCCAGTCACGCCGGACAGAATATCCAGCAGGTTGGAAACCCCCGCTTTGTTCTGCACGTCATAACGAATCACCGGCGGCTCTTCGGAATCCGTCATCGCGCGTTTGATTTTCTTCACCACCGATTTCGGATCTTCCAGCAGGCCGATCACGTTGTTACGGTTATCGTCAGATTTGGACATCTTCTTGGTCGGTTCCAGCAGCGACATCACGCGTGCGCCAGATTTCGGAATGAACGGCTCAGGCACTTTGAACACCTCACCGTACAGCGCGTTAAAACGCTGGGCGATATCGCGACTCAGTTCCAGATGCTGTTTCTGATCTTCACCGACCGGGACCTGATTGGTCTGGTACAGCAGAATGTCGGCCGCCATCAGCACCGGATAGTCGAACAGACCCGCGTTGATGTTCTCGGCATAGCGAGCAGACTTGTCTTTAAACTGCGTCATGCGGCTCAGCTCGCCGAAGTAGGTGTAGCAGTTCAGCGCCCAACCCAGCTGAGCGTGCTCTGGCACGTGCGACTGGACGAAGATGGTGCTCTTCTCAGGATCGATACCGCAGGCCAGATACAACGCCAATGTATCCAGCGTCGCTTTACGCAGTTTCTCGGGATCCTGACGGGCGGTAATGGCATGCAGGTCAACGATGCAGTAGATGCAATGGTAATCGTCCTGCATGTTCACCCATTGACGCAGCGCACCCATATAGTTGCCAATGGTCAATTCGCCAGACGGCTGTGCGCCACTAAATACGATGGGCTTAGTCATTTTTCACTTCCTGAATTTCACTGTGCGGGAGCCCGAGAGCGGGCAACAAATCGTTAAAATGGTCAAATACAAAGTCGGGATGGCTATCGGCAATCGCTTCGCCGTAGTTGTAGCCGTAGGTCAGGCCTACGGAACAGCAGCCCGCGGCGGACGCCGCCTGAATATCATTGCGTGAATCACCGACAAACAACAGTGCGCCAGGCGTCAGACCCAGTTTATCGGCCAGCAGCAGCAACGGTTCCGGATGCGGCTTTTTGTTCTGCACATCATCCCCGCCGATCACCACGGAGAAGTATTTGGCGATATCCAGCGCCTCAAGCAGAGGGGCGACGAAAGGCGACGGTTTATTGGTGACCAGACCCAGCGGCAGGCCTTTGGCGTGCAGTGCGTCCAGGGTTTCCGCCACCGCCGGGAACAGATAGCTCCCTTCTTCGGCAAATTCCGCGTAGTAGCGATCAAAAAGCTTACGCAACACACGCAATTGTTCATCTTGCGGGATATCGTTATGATCAACCGACGGCTTACCCTGCGCCTTACGCTGGGTGGCGCGCTCTTGACGAGCCCAATTCAGCGCCCGCTCCATCAGCACGTCAGCCCCGTTGCCAATCCAGGTAATGACGCGCTCTTCGCCTGCGGTCGGCAGTTCCAACGCATACAGGGCGCTGTCTACCGCGGCGGTTAAGCCCGGCGCGCTGTCGACCAGCGTTCCATCGAGGTCAAACGCTACGCCCCGAATCGCTTCTAATTTACTCATGACTTACCTTTGCCAGTTCACTGCGCATGTCATCAATCACTTTCTTGTAGTCCGGCTGGTCAAAAATGGCCGAACCGGCAACAAACATATCGGCACCCGCGGCAGCAATCTCGCCAATGTTATTGGCCTTCACTCCGCCATCGACTTCCAGGCGAATGTCGAGCCCGGAGATATCAATCCGACGGCGCACTTCACGCAGCTTATCGAGAGTGTGTGGAATAAAAGACTGACCGCCGAAGCCGGGGTTCACGGACATCAGCAGGATAACGTCCAGCTTGTCCATCACGTGATCCAGATAGCTCAGCGGCGTCGCCGGATTCAGCACCAGGCCGGCCTTGCAACCGTGTTCTTTAATCAGCTGCAAAGAGCGATCGACATGGTCGGAGGCTTCGGGATGGAAGGTGATGATGCTGGCACCTGCGGCGGCGAAATCAGGAATGATGCGGTCAACGGGTTTGACCATCAGGTGGACGTCAATCGGAGCGGTGATGCCGTAGTTACGCAGTGCTTTGAGCACCATCGGGCCCATCGTCAGATTGGGCACATAGTGGTTGTCCATTACGTCGAAGTGGACGACATCGCCACCTGCCGCCAGGGCTTTGGCGGTATCTTCACCCAGACGGGCAAAGTCTGCCGACAGAATCGAAGGGGCAATCAAATACTGTTTCATCCGCATCTCCTTGAAAACGATTATGGGGTGGTTGGGCGATACAGCGCCAACAGTTCATCCACCTTTTTGCGCGTCCCGCCGTTGCTGCTGATGCTGCGACGGACCTTGACCTGAAAATGTTTTGCTTCTTTGTACCACTCACGCGTATCCGGCGTGTCATGGTTCGAAATTAACACTGGAATTTGGTTGCTGACCAGTTTTTCTGCCATTTCGGCCAGGTGCTTCTGCTGGTCGGGCGTAAAGCTATTGGTGTGATACGCGGTAAAATTTGCGGTCGCCGACAGTGGCGCATACGGCGGATCGCAGTACACCACCGAGTCTTTGCTGGCCATCGCCATGCATTCCTCGTAGGACATGCAGTAAAACTCTGCGCTCTGCGCCTTAAGGGCAAAATGCTTCAGCTCAGCTTCCGGGAAATACGGTTTTTTGTAACGGCCAAACGGCACGTTAAATTCGCCTTTGAGGTTATAGCGGCACAGACCGTTATAACCATGACGATTCAGATACAGGAACAGCACCGCACGACGCAGTGGCTCCCGGCACTGATTGAACTCACTGCGCAACTGGTAATAGATTTCGGCATTGTTATTGGCAGGAACGAACATCAAACGTGCGGCTTCGACATACTCGGCGGTACGCGTTTTAACGATGTTGTAGAGGTCAATCAGGTCGCTGTTGATGTCCGCGAGGATATAACGGGAATAGCGGGTGTTCAGAAACACAGAACCCGCACCAACAAAGGGCTCAATCAGACATTCGCCGTCAGGCAGATGTTTTTCAATATCGTTCAGCAGAGGATATTTTCCCCCTGCCCATTTCAAAAAAGCGCGATTTTTTTTCATGCTGTCTGGCTACTTACACTTTCTCAGGCTGAGGAGAAAAGCTCCTGCAGCATTCTGCGCTTAAAAACACATTCGCCTTCAGCCCGCAAAAGCAGACTGAAGGCGCTGTGTCATGTACTGCTATTGTTTCAGATCGGACTGCACCTGATGCAGCGGCTTAGCCCACGGGTTTTTCGCCTGAACATCAGCCGGCAGCGCGGCAACGGCGCGTTTCGCTTCATCTTTCGTCGCATAGGTACCGCTGACCAGCACATACCAAGGCTGCCCGTTACGGGTAGTCTGATAAACCACGTATTTCTGGATTTTCTCTTTTCTTGCCCAGTTGTTCAGGTTGTCATAGTTTGACGAGCTGCTGAGCTGTAGGGTGTAGTGATTAGCCGGTGCGCCTTTCAACGACGCCACATCACCACTTTCTTTACCCGCAGCAGTCGCGGCAGGCGTCGTTGCGGCTGGCGCAGTCGCAGCGGCTGTCGCGGTTGGTGCTGCAGTGGTGGCCGCCGGTTTAGTCGCGGCTGGTTTCGCCGGTTCTGCCGCTGGTGCGGTGGTTTTCGCCGGAGCGCTGGTGGCAGCCGTTTCGGTACGCTTAGGCTGCTGAGCGACCGGTTTAGGCTCGGTGGCTTTCGCCGTGGCCTGCGGTTTGCTCTGCGGCTTCGGTTCGATCACCGCGTGTTTACGCTCTGGACGGGTCGTGGCAGCCGGTGCCGTTGTTGCGGCAGGGCTAGTTGTCTGACGCGGCGCGCTACCGTTACGCACAGGTGCGACGGTGGCAGGCTCGGTCGGCAGTGTCGAATTCGCGACCGCGCCGTCAAGCTGACCTTGCTGCTGAGTCAACGCGTTGTTCAGGTCGCCCTGCACTTCGACACGCTGCTGACCTTGCGGTACGGCAGTGTTCTGACCCTGAGTGGGGGTTGATGAAATCGGCGGCAGCGAAACATCCTGCTGCGGATTGGTGGCAGTCTGATTGGCAGGCGTTGCGCCCGGTGCAGGCTGTGCGCCATTAGCCTGATCGGCTGACGCACCGTCGTTAGCACCAAGATCAATACTCTTCGCATCGCCTGAGGCCTGCTCGTTGGACGTCGATGGGGCTTTCAGTGCAGAGCCAATCCCGACGATCAGCAGCAGCAGAACCAGAATACCGACGCCCATCATGATGTACTGGCGGGAGGCTGGCTTACTGGCAGGCATTTTTTTACGTTTACGCGGACGGCGCTCGACTTGCTCTTCCGCCTCAGCGTCTTCTTCAGAATCGTAATACTCTTCTTCGTCTAAACGTTCCGCGCGTTCTTCACGCTCATCGCGTGCTTTACGGGTACGCGCCGGGCGACGCTCATCGGCATCGAGATCGACATCATCGAAGTTGATCTGTTGATCGTTTTCACGATCGGAAGACTGACGGGAACGACCAGCACGACGATCGCTGGGATCGGGCTTCAGATCGTCTTCTGGTTTGAATTCATCCATTTAACACCCCACTAAAAGGCTTATGCCAACCACACTTGCACATCACCTGAAGTTAAACGCCGCAACGGCGGCATGACCTTTCTTATTAGTTACGCCTGCTGACAGTCAGCAATAGCGCCAAGAACCACATCGTGCGCAACACCACCACGCACTTCACTTTTGCCAATCGAAAGCGGCAAAACTAAACGCATCTCACCGGCGAGCACCTTTTTATCCCGCAGCATGTGCGGCAGGTACGCATCGGGAGACATTTCACGCGGGCCACAAACCGGCAGTTTCGCCCGTTTGAGCAGAGCGATAATCCGCTGCGTGTCTTGTGCCTCAAACTGACCGAGGCGCTCAGAAGCACGTGCTGCCATGACCATTCCGGCCGCGACAGCTTCACCGTGAAGCCAGTTACCGTAGCCCATTTCGGCTTCGATAGCGTGACCAAAGGTGTGCCCCAGATTCAGTAAAGCACGTAAGCCCGTTTCCCGCTCGTCTGCGGCAACAACTTCGGCTTTCAGCTCACAACAGCGACGAATACAGTACGCCATCGCCTTTTCATCGAGTGCCATCAGCGCATCAATGTTGTTTTCGAGCCAGGAGAAAAATTCTGCATCCAGAATGATACCGTACTTAATCACCTCGGCCAGGCCAGAGGAGAGTTCACGCGCAGGGAGCGTTTTCAGGCAATCAAGATCGATAACCACATTCACCGGCTGCCAGAAGGCACCAATCATGTTTTTACCGAGGGGATGGTTAACGGCCGTTTTGCCGCCAACGGAGGAATCAACCTGTGATAACAGGGTGGTTGGCACCTGGATAAAGCGTATGCCGCGCTGATAGCTGGCAGCCGCAAATCCGGTGAGATCGCCTACCACACCGCCACCGAGGGCAATCAGCGTGGTATCACGACCGTGAGGTTTTTTCAGTAACGCCGTGAAGACGGTATCCATTACTGCCAGCGTCTTGTATTGCTCACCGTCAGGAATGATTACGCTGTCGACGTTAACGCCAGCCTGTTCGAGCACTGAACGCACCTTGTCCAGATAGACAGGTGCCAGCGTTTCGTTGGTGACCAACATGACCTGGTCGCCCGATTTCAGTGGCAGGAAAGAAGCTGGATCGTTAAACAAACCAGCCGCGATGGTAATCGGGTAACTACGTTCCCCGAGAGTTACTGTGAGCCTCTCCATAACGCGACGTCCACCTTGGTTACTTACATTCACTGGCAATGTGCACGCAATCCTTCAGGCTGCTTGCTGGTCGGTAGCTTTCGCGCCCCGTTTGCTGACAGATGTCAGCAAGAGTTCACGCCGTTGCCGCCAGGATGCAGCTTGAACGATTTCGTATAGCGTTGACCAGTATCAGTTACTTTCCAGCATGTTAATGATCTGGTTTGCCACCACTTTCGCGCTCTGATCGTCAGTGCGGATAGTGACATCGGCAATTTCTTCGTACAAAGGATTGCGTTCGCCAGCCAGCGCTTCCAGAACTTCACGCGGAGGCGTTTCAACCTGCAGCAGCGGACGTTTTTTGTCGCGTTGCGTACGAGCGAGCTGTTTTTCGATCGTGGTTTCCAGATACACCACGACGCCGCGAGCGGACAGACGATTACGCGTTTCACGGGATTTCACAGAGCCGCCGCCAGTAGCCAGCACAATACCCTGTTTTTCCGTCAACTCGTTGATGATCTTCTCTTCGCGGTCACGGAAACCTTCTTCGCCTTCTACGTCGAAGACCCAGCCTACGTCAGCGCCGGTGCGTTTCTCGATCTCTTGATCAGAATCGTAGAATTCCATATTGAGCTGTTGGGCTAACTGGCGCCCAATAGTGCTTTTGCCGGCACCCATAGGCCCAACCAGAAAGATATTGCGTTTCTCTGCCATTTTTTCGGTACTACTAAGACTATTTCGTTAATAATAAACCCGCGACGCGAACCACACGGCGACGCCAGGCATGAACTGAAACCTCATATGCGATAGTGCGAGAGTCAGACCGAAAATTATCTCAATACTCCGGCAGGTTTGGCAACTCTAATCATTACCGGATTTTTTAGGGGACCGACTCTCAAATCGGTACTCCTTGTATGCTAAATCCGGCCTCACGTCAAACACCTGAAACGTGTTCACTGTGAAAAAGAGTGCCAATAAAAGGCTTATTGCGCAGAAATAATACGCGGGGTAATGAACACCACCAGCTCGCGGCGCTCACTATCTTTTCCGTCATGACGGAATAACTGCCCTAGCCAGGGGATATCGCCCAGGAGTGGAATGCTGTCTCGCCCGGACTTTTTCTTTTGCGAGAAGATGCCGCCCAATGCCAGCGTTTCACCACTTTTAACCTCTACCTGCGTCTCGATTTCCTGGGTATCAATGGCCAGCACTTCGCCATCTGCCTGCTGCAATACCTGCCCCGGCATATCTTCCGTTATCTTCAATTTAAGGCGTATGCGGTCTTTTTGCAGCACGGTGGGCGTGACTTCCATCCCGAGAACCGCTTCCTTAAATTCCACCGAGGTAGCCCCACTTTCCCCGCTCGATACCTGATACGGAATTTCCGTGCCTTGCTTGATGCTGGCGGGTTGTAAGTGCGAAGTCAGCAAATGCGGGCTGGCGATAATCTCCAGCTGCTGCTGTTGTTCCAACGCCGAGAGCTCCAGCTCCAGCAGCCTGCCGCCAATTTTGCCGATGTTAAAACCGGCGTGAGTGGTCGCATTCGCCACCGAAAGATCGCTGTTAAGCGTGGTCATCTGCCCGGAACCGACGCTGCCTTCTGCATCGGCTAGGTTCCATTTCACGCCCAACTCGCGCAGGCTCTTTTCATTAATTGTTACGATATGCGCGGTCAACTCGACCTGCCCGACTGGCAAATCCATCTCACTGACCCAGGCGAGCAGGTCCGTCAGATGCGGTTGATCATCACGAACCAGCAGACGATTAGTGCGCTTATCAACCGTCATCGTGCCTCTGGCACTGAGCATTTTTTCTCCGGCTTTCGCCAGTTCCGTCGCATCAGCGTATTGCAAAGAAACGCTTTGTCCTTGCAGCGGTAACGTTTGTAAGCGCTTCTGGCTGTCGGCGTCGCTCTGCGCCTTTTTCTCCGCCAGCCAGGCTTTGGTATGCACAAACAACACGTTGCCCTGCGTTTCCAGCCCTAACCCCGCGCTACCGGTGACCGTCTGCAATGCCACTTTCCACGGCACATCAGTGAGCTGCAACGAGATCTGCCCGTTAACGTCCGGGGCGATAACGATATTCCGCTCGCCGAGCGCCGCGATAGCCTGAAGCACCTGACTGACCGGAACATCATCCACCGCCAGCGACACCGTTTTTTCTTTTGCCGGGACCGCCGCCGCCACCAGCAGGATCCCCAACAGCATCCTTCGCATCATCTTTCGTTCCCTCTTTCAGCCAGCGCCACTGCGAGGTTTCGCAATCTGCGTCGGCAGCCATGTCCATCTGCTCTGGCTGAATGCCAGACACAACCCAACCGTTATCCAGCCGCTGCCCTTTTATCAGGCGTCGCCATTTTCCGCTGGCATCGCGCACGATCCCCGTTCGCTGTTCGCCGAGGCTAACCATGCCCTGGTAATGCCAGAGCATCATCTGCGAAACGGCACAGCGGTCTTCCGGCGGCAGAAACGGGTCACGCATCCCCAACAACAGCGGCAGAGTAAGCGCCATCGGTACACGCCAGTCAGTCATCGCCGAGGGCCTCAAGCTGGAGCGTCACTTTCAGCCGCTGTCGTTCCGGCACAATACTGAATCCCCGTACCGACTGACCACGTTCCGCCAGCTGTATAAATAGCGGGGGAATACTCTGCCAGTTAGCCTCCAGAGCCAGCTCACCGCCTGCGCCTACTGGTTGCCAACTCACGAGATGGCTGTCTTCGGTATCGAAATCGAGAGCCGAAAAGGGTTTGGCTGGTGAGGCTGGTTCAACAGAATTAACACCCCGCAGCGGCATCATTTTCTGCCACTGTGAACTGAGCGGCACCGGCATCTCGTCGCTGATGACCTCACGATGGCAGTAAACCCCCAGCGCCATTAACAGCCCGACCATCACTAGCCCTATGCCGAGGCGAATACGGGGTGAGAAATCACACCAGCGTTCAGCGAGATTTCCCATCGCCGCCCTCCGCCTGTAGCTGATAGCTAAACTGCCAGCGCCCCTGCGCATCCCGAAGCATGGCTCCCGGGCTCACGGCGCGAAACCCTGGCAGGCTGCGTGCCGCCGTATCTACCTGTGACAGCGCGGGAAAGCGGTTAGCGAGCCCCGTAAAGCTGAAAGCGTTGCCCTGCCATGTCACCGCCGTCAGCCACGCCTGTTCAGGGAGATGTTCAGCTAAACGCTGCAGCGTGGATTGCCAGCGTCGGGTGAGTGCCCGCTCTTGACGCTGGGCCTCGACGCTTTCCCGCCGTTCGAACTCAGCATGCAATTGCTGTTCCCGCTGAATTAATGCCTGAAGCAGCGCCCGATCATTTTGCCGCCGCAGCACTTGCTCTTTCTGCTGGTGCATCTGCCCGGCCCGCCCGGCGAAAACCAGCATTAACGCGATTAGCCAGGCACCGACAAACAGCAGTCCCCAGAGACGCACACACTGCCGCCGACGCTGTTCACGCCAGCGCAGTAAATTCACTGGCCGCGCCATCTCACGCCACTCCTAAGGCAAGAGCCAGCGCGATGGCAAAGGCATCCCCTTGTTGAGGTAATGGAGGTTGAAGCTGATTGAGCGGAAACCAGGGATTAAAACTCAGCCCGCTTTCAGGCTGGGTGGTGCACACCAGCATATCGGCGGGGGCATCGGCGCTACAGCCCCATGCCTCACGAGTCGCCCACAGCCACTGCTGTCTGTCCTGCCAGCACACACCGGGCACCTCTTTCGCTATCCACGGCAGAAAGTTTTGCAGCGCGCTGGCATCCGGCGCGATTGCGCACAGATTCAAACCGGCGGCGTGAAGACGCTGTTGCAGTAGCTCCACGTCACGTCGTCTTACGGCGGTCACGCTGTAACTCTTGGTGTCAGCAGTGTGGTAATCAAACGCGAGGGTTTCACTTGGCATTTCTAGCTGCTTTGCCACCGTGCTGGCCACCCATTGCGCGGTCTCACTTTCGCGCAGAATCATCTGCGGTGGCGGGAGCTGTCTTTGCAGCGTGTCGGCAGCGGGAATCGCCGCGACAAGCCGATGAAAGCGCGGCATTTCACGCTGAATTCGGCGCAGGGCCGCAATAAGATGTTGTTCGCTGGCGTCCGTTTCCATAGGCAATTGCCACCAGCGCCTTAACGCTCGCCCGGAACGGGTTTTCTGTACTGCGACGCAGACGATACTCGCCTGCTGAAAGTGCAATCCTGCCTGCCAGTGACTGTAAGCCATTCTGAGATCTCCTTATCGTTTGAACCACGCACCTGCCCACGCCCGTACAGTTTGAAATATGACGGGTATATCAATGCTTATGGGTTGCCTTTATACTACCGCGCGTTTGTTTATAAACTGCCCAATGACCACTAAATGGGAAATCTCCGGTGAAGTTCGTAAAGTATTTATTCATCCTTGCAGTCTGTTGCATTCTGCTGGGAGCAGGCTCGATAATTGGCCTCTACAAATTTATTGAGCCCCAGCTACCCGACGTAGCCACACTCAGGGATGTGCGCCTGCAGATCCCCATGCAAATCTATAGCGCCGAAGGCGAGCTGATTGCGCAGTACGGTGAAAAACGTCGTATTCCTGTCACGCTGAGCCAAATGCCGCCAGAGCTGACAAAAGCCTTTATTGCCACAGAAGACAGCCGTTTCTACGAGCATCACGGGATCGATCCGGTCGGGATTTTCCGTGCAGCCAGCGTGGCACTGTTTTCTGGTCGCGCTACACAGGGTGCCAGTACCATCACTCAGCAGCTGGCGCGTAACTTCTTCCTGAGCCCGGAAAAAACGCTGACGCGTAAAATTAAAGAAGTGTTCCTGGCTATCCGCATTGAGCAGATGCTCAGCAAAGATGAAATTCTTGAGTTGTACCTGAATAAGATTTACCTCGGTTACCGGGCCTATGGCGTCGGATCTGCCGCGCAGGTCTATTTCGGTAAATCCATCGATCAGCTGACGCTGAGCGAAATGGCGGTGATTGCAGGCCTGCCAAAAGCCCCATCCACCTTTAACCCGCTGTATTCGATGGACCGAGCAACCGCCCGTCGTAACGTGGTGTTATCGCGTATGTTGAGCGAAAACTACATCAACAAAGCGCAATATGACGAGGCCATCCGCGAGCCGATCAACGCCCGTTATCATGCGCCAGAAATTGCCTTCTCCGCCCCGTACCTGACCGAAATGGTGCGCCAGGAAATGGTGAGTCGCTATGGTGACAAGGCCTACGAAGACGGCTATCGCGTTTACACCACCATCACCCGCAAAGATCAGCTGGCGGCGCAGCATGCCCTGCGCACCAACGTCATGGATTACGATATGCGTCACGGCTATCGCGGTCCGTCTAACGTGCTGTGGAAGGTGGGCGAAACCCCGTGGGACAGCCAAAAAATCACCGATAGCCTGAAAAGCTTGCCGACATACGGGCCACTTTTACCCGCGGTGGTGACCGCCGCGACCCCTCAGGATGCTACGGTGATGATGGCTGATGGCACCTCGGTTTCGCTGAATATGGACGGAATGCGCTGGGCGCGCCCGTACCGCTCGGATACACAGCAGGGTCCCACCCCGCGTAAAGTGACCGACGTGGTACAAACCGGCCAGCAAATCTGGGTGCGTCAGGTGAATGACAGCTGGTGGCTGGCACAGGTTCCGGACGTCAACTCAGCGCTGGTGTCAATTAACCCGCAAAACGGCGCGATCATTGCGCTGGTCGGCGGGTTTGACTTCAACCAGAGTAAATTCAACCGTGCCACCCAGGCGCTGCGCCAGGTCGGCTCGAACATCAAACCCTTCCTCTATACCGCCGCGATGGACAAAGGTCTGACCCTGGCGAGTATTCTGAACGACGTGCCTATCTCTCGCTGGGATGCGGGTGCCGGTTCCGACTGGAGTCCGAAGAACTCCCCGCCGCAATACGCCGGTCCGATTCGCCTGCGTCAGGGTCTCGGCCAGTCGAAAAACGTGGTGATGGTGCGCGCCATGCGTGCGATGGGTGTGGATTACGCGGCAGAATACCTGCAGCGCTTCGGCTTCCCGGCCAACAACATTGTGCGTACTGAATCGCTGGCGCTGGGCTCCGCATCGTTTACCCCGCTGCAGGTGGCGCGCGGTTATTCGGTGATGGCAAACGGCGGTTTCCTGATCGACCCATACTTCATCACCAAAATCGAAAACGACGCGGGTGGCGTTATCTTTGAAGCCAGACCGAAAATCGCCTGTGCGGATTGCGATATTCCGGTGATTTACGGTGATACGCCGAAATCTAACGTGTTGGAAAACAAAGACGTAGAAGATGTTGCGACCTCTCAGACGCCGCAGAATTCTACTGTACCGATGCCAAGCCTCGAGCAGGCCAACCAGGCGCTGGTCGCGCGGAGCGGCGGGCAGGAATACGCCCCGCACGTGATCAGTACCCCGCTCTCTTTCCTGATTAAGAGCGCGCTGAATACCAACGTCTTCGGCGAACCGGGCTGGCAGGGAACCGGCTGGCGCGCGGGTCGTGACCTACAGCGTCATGACATTGGCGGCAAAACCGGTACCACCAACAGCTCGAAAGATGCCTGGTTCTCGGGTTATGGTCCGGGCGTGGTAACGTCGGTGTGGATTGGCTTTGACGATCATCGCCGCAATCTGGGCCGTACCTCGGCGTCAGGCGCGATTAAAGATCAGATTTCCGGTTACGAAGGCGGGGCGAAGAGTGCTCAGCCGGCGTGGGATTTGTTCATGAAGGCAGCGCTGGAAGGCGTACCAGAACAACCGCTTACGCCACCAGCGGGCGTGGTGACGGTCAATATCGACCGCTACACCGGGCAGTTGGCGAACGGCGGGAACAGTCGCGCAGAGTACTTTATCGAAGGCACGCAGCCGACCCAACAGTCGGTGCATGAAGTGGGGACCACCTTGATAGACAACGGTGAAACCCACGAACTGTTCTGACAAAAAAGGCACCTCAGGTGCCTTTTTTTTGCCCGGCGTTTACAACCGGCCCTGCTCTTTCAGCCACTCGCGAACCAGGAACAGCGCGCTTACGTTTCGGGCTTCATTGAAATCCGGTTCATCCAGCAGCGTTAACAACTGGGCCAGCGGCCAGCGCACCTGCGGCAGCGGCTCAGGTTCATCGCCAGGCAGCGATTCCGGATAAAGATTTTCCGCTACCACGATATTCATTTTGCTGGAGAAATAGGACGGTGCCATGCTCAGTTTCTTCAGAAACGTCAGGTTATTGGCCCCGAAGCCGACTTCTTCTTTCAGCTCGCGGTTCGCGGCTTCGAATACGCTTTCACCGGCGTCGATCAGCCCCTTCGAAAAACCGAGCTCATACGATTCGGTGCCTACGGCATATTCGCGGATCAGAATAAGATGGTCATCAACAATCGGGACGATCATCACCGCTTCGCGAGTAGAAGGACGCATCCGTTCATACACGCGGCGCTCGCCATTGCTGAATTCCAGATCCACACTTTCGACGGTAAACAGTCGGGAACGGGCGACCGTTTCTACGTGATGGAGGATGGGTTTTGTTAATGGTTTATCCATGATGACCTGTGCTTGCTGTGATAACAGGGTAATTGTGCGACATGCCGCACAGTTTAGGCAATTCCTGTCGTCGTGTATTTACATCTGTGTAACTTTCAGCATCAGTCACTTTTTTAGATAAAAAGTCAAGCCCTTGCCTCAGTTTTGAGAATTTGCTGATATTCGCTTGCATTGACCTTTGTTATGCTCAAAAGTTGCGTCAGAACGTAATAAGTCTTTAAAGTTCTGGGTGATGCGTGCCGATAGCTAACTACGGGCTCACGTTCTGTGTTAATGGGCAACCGACGAAACCTGTAAGAATAAGTTTGATGGGAAAAGCATGGGCACCTTTTTGATTCTTCTCGCTGCTATGCTGGCCTGCGCATTGCTTGCAGGGTGGTTTTATCGACAGCGCTCGCAGCAACGGCGTCTTCCCCGACTGCACGCGTTTACTGGCGCTACCACGCGCAAACTGACCAGCGATGAGCGCGCTGCCGCTGAAAGCTATCTCGAAAGTCTTAGCCGTACGCTGGAAGTACCTGCTTCCGGTGCCACAGTGGCACCCGCGGTGCTGACCCTCAATGCCCAAAGTAACACGGTCTACAGCGTCACCCAGTCCATTACCCGCTACGGGATTACCACCGAAGACCCGAATAAGTGGCGCTACTTCCTCGACTCCGTTGAAATTCATCTCCCGCCTTTCTGGGAGCAGTACATCAACGACGAAAACGCGGTCGAACTTATTTATACCGATTCTTTGCCGCTGGTTATTTCCCTCAACGGCCATACGCTGCACGACCACAAGCAGGAAGCCAAAGGCTTTGCGCTGGAGCAACGCCCATCGACCCAGGCATCCATTCGCGGTGAAGAAAGCGAGCAGATTGAACTGCTGAACATTCGCCAGGAAACCCATGAAGAGTATGCCCTGAGTCGCCCGGACGGCCTGCGTGAAGCGCTACTGGTCGTCGGCGCGTTCCTGCTCTTTTTCTGCGCCCTGATGGTGCCGGAAGTGTTTGTCCCTTGGGTCACCGGCGGCGCGATTTTGCTGCTGGCATTCGGCCTGTGGGGCCTGTTTGCGCCCCCGTCTAAAACCGCACTGCGTGAAATCCACTGTCTGCGCGGCACGCCGAAACGCTGGGGCCTGTTTGGCGAAAATGACCAGGAGCACATCAACAATATCTCTCTTGGCATTATCGACCTGATTTACCCGCGGCACTGGCAGCCTTTTATCGCCCAGGACCTCGGCCAGCAGACGGACATCGACATATATCTCGACCGCCATGTGGTGCGTCAGGGCCGCTTCCTGTCGCTGCATAATGAAGTGAAGCATTTCCCACTCCAGCACTGGCTGCGCAGCGCAATTATCGCGGGTGGGGCACTGCTGATTGTGGTGATGCTGTGGATGAGCGTGCCGTTAGGGATGCCGTTCAAATTTACCCTTTCATGGCTGAAAGGCGCACAAACCATTGAGGCGACAACGGTCAATCAGCTTGAGCAGGCGGGCGTTCGCGTCGGCGATACGCTGCACCTTTCCGGCACCGGCATGTGTAATATCCACTCGCAGGGAACCTGGACCGCGCAGCAAAACTCGCCGTATATGCCGTTTGATTGCTCGCAGATTATCTGGAACGACGCGCCGCCGCTGCCGCTGCCAGAATCGGATATCGTGACCAAAGCCACGGCCCTGATGCAGGCGGTGAATCGTCAGCTACACCCGACCCCGGATGACAGCTCTCGCGTCAGCCCGGCGCTGCGTTCTGCGATTCAAAAATCAGGGATGGTACTACTGGATGATTTCGCCGATATCGTGCTGAGAACACAAGATCTGTGCTCTGCCGAAGACGACTGCGCCCGCCTGAAAAATGCGCTGGTCAACCTCGGGAACACCCGCGATTGGGACACGCTGACCAAACGCGCCAGCGCCGGGAAACTGGACGGGGTGAACGTGCTGCTGCGCCCGGTCAGCGCCGAGTCTCTGGATAATCTGGTCACCACCTCGACCGCGCCGTTCGTGATGCGCGAAACGGCTCGCGCGGCGCAGGCGCTTAACAGTCCGGCACCAGGCGGCTTCCTGATTGCCAGCGATGAAGGCAGCGATTTGGTGTCACAACCGTGGCCGTCGGTTAGTCTGTATGACTATCCGGCGCATGAGCAGTGGAGCGAATTTCAGCGCCTCGCGGGGATGCTGATGCGTACGCCGTTTACCGCCGAAGGGATTGTGACCAACTTATACACCGACGCCAACGGCACCAAACATATCAACCTGCACCGCATGCCGGACAGCGCCGGGCTGTGGCGCTACATCAGCATTACGCTACTGATGCTGGCGATGCTGGTATGTTTTGCCTGGAACGCTATGCAGGCCATTCGCCGCTATCAGCGCCACCGTATGCGGATGGCGGATATTCATAAATACTACGAGGACAGCCTCAACCCGGTGCTGTTAACCTCCACGGACCTGCTGCATCAGGATCCCACAGACCGCTAAGCCGCCTGCTCCCGCTCGCGCGACCGGTGTGATACCCTGTCGCGCATTCTTCCGGCTGGAGACGCACTATGCATTTTGACATTGCCTGGCAGGAGGTCGACACCGTTCTGCTGGATATGGACGGCACCCTTCTCGATCTCGCCTTCGACAACTACTTCTGGCAGCAGCTGGTGCCTGAAACCTACGGCGCGCAAAACGGCATCAGCCTGCAAGACGCGCGTGCGCGTATCAGCCAGGAATATCACGCCGTGCAGCATACGCTAAACTGGTACTGTCTGGATTACTGGAGCGAGCGTCTGGGGCTGGATATTTGCGCCATGACCACCGAGCAAGGGCCACGGGCCGTGCTGCGCGATGACACCGTGCCGTTTCTTGAGGCGCTGAAAGCCTGTGGTAAACGCCGCATTTTGCTGACCAACGCGCATCCGCACAACCTGGCGGTGAAGCTGGAACATACCGGTCTGGCATCACACCTTGATTTATTACTTTCGACCCACACATTTGGTTATCCGAAAGAAGATCAGCGCTTGTGGCAGGCTGTGGCCGAAGAAACAACGCTGGAAGCGCACAGAACGCTGTTTATTGACGACAGCGAACCGATTCTTGATGCCGCGGCGTTATTCGGGATCCGTTACTGTCTCGGCGTCACCCATCCCGATTCGGGTATCGCGGAAAAGCATTATCAGCGTCACCCGGCATTGAATGATTATCGTCACCTGATCCCGGCGATCCGGTGAAGGAGAAGCCATGAAAGAGAAACCCACTGATGCCGTCCGGCTCGATAAGTGGCTCTGGGCGGCCCGTTTCTACAAAACCCGTGCGGTTGCACGTGAGATGGTGGAAGGCGGTAAAGTGCATTACAACGGACAGCGCAGCAAGCCCAGCAAAGTGGTGGAAATGAACGCCACGCTGACGCTGCGTCAGGGCAACGATGAGCGCACGGTGATTGTTAAGGCCATCACCGAACAGCGACGCCCGGCTACCGAAGCCGTGTTGCTGTATGAAGAGACCGTCGAAAGTATCGAAAAACGGGAAAAAATGGCTGTGGCCCGTAAGCTGAACGCGCTGACCATGCCGCACCCGGACCGTCGCCCTGATAAAAAAGAGCGCCGCGACCTGATGAGATTTAAACATGGGAACAGTGAATAACCGTTCCCTTAAGAGAGAAAATGATGATTCAACACGATCAATTGCACCGCTATCTGTTTGAAAACGTGGCCGTACGCGGCGAACTGGTCACCGTCTCCGAAACGCTGGAGCAGGTGCTCGCCAACCACAGCTATCCGCAGCCAGTTAAAAACGTGCTGGCCGAATTGCTGGTGGCCACCAGCCTGCTGACCGCAACCCTGAAGTTTGCCGGTGACATTACCGTGCAGCTGCAGGGCGATGGCCCAATGTCGCTGGCGGTGATCAACGGCAACAACAATCAACAGCTGCGCGGTGTGGCGCGTGTTCAGGGCGATATCCCGGAAAATGCGGATCTGAAAACGCTGGTCGGTAACGGCTACCTGGTTATCACCATTGCGCCGGAAGAAGGCGAACGCTATCAGGGCGTGGTCGGTCTGGAAGGCGATACGCTGGCGGCATGCCTGGAAGATTACTTCCTGCGTTCAGAGCAGCTGCCGACGCGTCTGATCATTCGTACCGGTGAGCACGAAGGCAAAATGGCGGCGGGCGGAATTCTGCTGCAGGTGATGCCCGCGCAGAATGCTCAGGCGGCGGATTTCGAGCACCTGGCAACCCTGACCGACACCATCAAAGCCGAAGAGCTGTTTGGCCTGCCAGCCAACGACGTGCTGTGGCGTCTGTATCACGAAGAAGAAGTGACGG
Organism: Scandinavium lactucae; assembly: GCF_033843265.1. NCBI lineage: Bacteria > Pseudomonadati > Pseudomonadota > Gammaproteobacteria > Enterobacterales > Enterobacteriaceae > Scandinavium > Scandinavium lactucae. The sequence goes on along the minus strand of NZ_JAWXRD010000003.1, from coordinate 160,610 downwards.
TTTACGATCCTCAGGCGGTCGAATTCAAGTGCACCTGCTCCCGTGAACGCTGCGCCGATGCGCTGCGAACGCTGCCGGATGAAGAAGTGGACAGCATTCTGGCCGACGACGGCGAAATCGACATGAACTGCGACTACTGCGGCAGCCATTACGTGTTCAACGCGATGGATATCGCCGAGATCCGTAACAACGCTTCCCCGGCGGATCCGCAGGTACATTGATCGGAAAAGCAAAAGCTCCCGGTGAGGGAGCTTTTGAACACTATCGATCACCGGTATCGTAATAATCAATCTTCATCCGCTCGCCAAAAATGGAGAGATCGTCCCACTCCTTTTTCACCGGCAGCACCTTGTTCTGACCCAACGCGTTGAGCAGTTCTTTCTTGGTTAACGATTTCGGGAATTTCCGGGATTCCCCCACCATTGCCCATTCCTGAGCCTTATGCCTGTAAATAATGGCCGTTCCCTGAGTAAATTGATACAGCACCCACTCAGGTTGCCCGTCATGATTGAGATCCTGACTGACCAGCAGGCAGTCCTCCTTACTCCTCAGGCAGGCCATAGAGAGATACTGTTCTTTTCCGATGGCGACCCACAGTTGCGCGTCCGGGTGTACATCCGCAGGCATCACGTCAACGTTGTCTTTTAACTGTGCCTGAGTCACCGCGCTGTCCACCTTTCCGCGTGGAGCCAATAACATGCTCAACTGTTGTCTGCGCTGAGGCGCGGCCATAAATTTCTCGTCCTGCTGGAGCGTTTGCAGCGCCTGCTGACCACGCTTACCCGCCTGGCTGAACAGGTAGAGGCTGACCTGCTCCGCTGTTATCTTTCCTGACTGATAGCGAGACATCTGGTCATTAACGCTAATCTTCCACACATCCAGCAGTGGGGTACGGAGTAAAATGAGAAAAATCAGCATCAGTAGAAAGACGCCAGGGACCACTTTGTCCTGCAATCTAAGGGGATCCTGTCGGTTAAACAGCAGGCTCACGCAATAGCCCATTGTCCAGATGAACGTAATGCAGGTGATCAGCACCGCATAAAGGCGTTCGGGCGTCCATCCGTACTGATGGACACGCAACCACAGTGCCCATGACGCCAGAAGGGCATACAACGGCAGCACCAGAATAGAAGCGTAGATAAGATAGCGCAGCCATGAAGGATAGCGCTGAACATTGCGTTCCGGGCCGAAAACGATGACGACCAAAAAGAGGGACATTAACGCCAGACAGTTCAGTAACCCTGCGGCAGAAATTTGGTGAGAAAGCCTCTCCAGCCCCACAAACGGCAGTACCACAATGAACGACAGCGTGAGCAGAGACAGTAAAGGTAGTAGCCAGCTGGCAAGCAGCGTCAACAGATTTTGGATAGCTGCCATCCGCTTTGCCTGATGCTGCGTCAGGATAACCGTCAGCGCAGATATCACCCCTGTTACCCCTGCAAAGAACCATCCGGAATCAAAGAAGATGTTGTTAAACAGCGCGATATCGACCATCTCGAACAATTTTGCCCACAAAAGCAAAATCAACCAGAAGAGGCCGTTGGCAATAACCACCGCCAGCAGCGTTAAGGCGTTAACCCCATTACGGTGATAGAACACCGTGTAAAACGTCTGGCCTTCAGCCGGTTCAAAACGCCATTGCAACCAGGGGAGTATCAGCAGGCCTATCAGCATCAGCTGTGCGCTAAACGTCAGCAACCATCCCTGACTATCCCACCGCTCAAGGCTGGCAAGCGCATCCTGATAACCGGCAGCGATGCCAAACAGCGCCAGCAATCCCCAAAGCCCCCCCAGGATGGCAAGTCTGAGAAGTAGCGGTTTTCGTGAAGAGGTAAACGCGGTGGAGGTCATCACGGTGGCAGGTACCGCCATCACAATGACCGCAAATGACCAAAAATTATTATCGCTCTCTGCCGTAAGCTGACTATACCGTGCCAGCAGGTAGCAAAGGATGCCCAGTACCAAGCCAACGAGCAAAACTGCTGCCCGGCTCGCTGGGGAATATCCGCTTTCATTATTCATCACAACTGCCCTGTTAATTAAAGCTGCATTTTCGTACAGAGCCGATGAATACGCACACCCTTTCGTCTTGTTTCAGATTAATGATCGAGACATGAATCGATTCTCGCTGTAACTCTTCCGTAACTTTCTTTCAGGAATGCGATTACATTCACATTCCACCAGTTCATTAAACCATTTATTAACCGTTTAAGAACATTTCCCCCCACTCAAAAACGTTTCCTGCCATAATCTGTCTCGCCTCGTGACAGGAGTCACCGTGTTTTCCGTTAGTTTGATGAGAGTCCGGATACGCAAATCTATGAGCCTGGTCGCGGTCTAAAACCCCTAAACAACCCTACAATCATTGGCAGTACATCTTGGCTAAGGAGCAGTGACATGCGTGTTAAAGGTATAACCCCGCAGGATCTCAAGGCTTATGGTATCAACGACGTCCAGGAAATCGTCTACAACCCCGATTACGACACCTTATTTAAGGAAGAGCTCAACCCCAATCTGGAAGGGTACGAGCGTGGCGTTCTGACGAATCTCGGTGCTATCGCTGTCGACACCGGTATTTTTACCGGCCGTTCGCCGAAAGATAAGTATATTGTCCGCGATGACACCACCCGCGATACCGTGTGGTGGGCTGATAAAGGCAAAGGCAAGAACGACAACAAACCGCTCTCTCCGGAAACCTGGCAGCAACTCAAAGGACTCGTCACCCAACAACTCTCAGGTAAGCGCCTGTTTATCGTCGATGCTTACTGCGGCGCAAACGCCGACACCCGTCTGTGCGTGCGCTTTATTACGGAAGTGGCCTGGCAGGCACACTTCGTCAAAAACATGTTCATTCGCCCAACCGACGACGAACTGGCAACCTTTAAGCCAGATTTCACGGTGATGAATGGCGCGAAATGCACTAACCCAAACTGGCAGCAGCAGGGCCTGAATTCCGAAAACTTCGTGGCCTTCAACCTGACCGAACGCGTCCAGCTGATTGGCGGCACCTGGTACGGCGGTGAAATGAAGAAGGGTATGTTCTCGATCATGAACTACCTGCTGCCGCTGAAAGGCATCGCTTCGATGCACTGCTCAGCAAACGTCGGCGAAAAAGGCGATGTCGCGGTGTTCTTTGGCCTGTCCGGTACAGGCAAAACCACCCTCTCCACCGACCCGAAACGCCGCCTGATTGGCGATGACGAACACGGTTGGGATGATGACGGCGTGTTCAACTTCGAAGGCGGCTGCTACGCGAAAACCATCCGTCTGTCCGAAGAAGCTGAGCCGGATATCTATCACGCCATCCGCCGTGATGCGCTGCTGGAAAACGTCAGCGTCCTCGCCGACGGCACCATCGATTTCGACGATGCCTCGAAAACCGAAAACACCCGCGTCTCGTACCCGATTTACCACATCGACAACATTGTGAAGCCGGTGTCGAAAGCGGGCCATGCGACCAAGGTCATTTTCCTCACCGCCGACGCTTTTGGCGTGCTGCCCCCGGTTTCACGCCTGACGGCCAACCAGACGCAGTACCACTTCCTGTCTGGCTTTACCGCCAAACTGGCCGGTACCGAACGCGGGGTCACCGAGCCAACGCCGACCTTCTCCGCCTGCTTTGGCGCTGCGTTCCTGTCGCTGCACCCGACGCAGTACGCTGAAGTGCTGGTGAAACGTATGCAGGCATCCGGGGCACAGGCCTACCTGGTGAACACTGGCTGGAACGGCACCGGCAAACGTATCTCGATTAAAGATACGCGTGCGATTATCGACGCCATTCTCGACGGTACGCTGGATAACGCCGAAACCTTTACCCTGCCGATGTTTGACCTGCAAATCCCGACCGAACTGCCGGGCGTGGACACCCATATTCTGGACCCGCGTAACACCTACGCGTCACCGGAACAGTGGCAGGAAAAAGCCAACGCGCTGGCGAAGCTGTTCGTCGAAAACTTTGAGAAGTACACCGATACGCCAGCAGGCGCCGCACTGGTAGAGGCGGGCCCGAAGCGGTAAGCCGCGGCTAGCAATAAAAAACCCGGCACGCGTTTCGCGCTGCCGGGCTTTTTTTAACGTTTTTTTTAACTCTCTTTGCTGCCAGACGACCGCATCACCGGCACCGGCAACCAGGCGCGAATCAACAACCCGCCCCGCTGGCTGGTGTCAATTTCCAGCAGACCGTTATGGTTGTCGATAATACGCTGCACAATGGCCAGACCGAGACCCGTTCCGCTGGTACTGCGAGCGCTATCCCCGCGAACAAATGGCTGGAACAGATGCTTCCGCTGCTCCAGCTGGATGCCCGGACCATCATCTTCGACCTGGAACCAGACGCGGTTAGGTTCACTCCCGCTGCTGACTTTGATCCAACCATTGCCGTAACGCGCGGCGTTGACCACCATGTTTGCCAGCGCACGTTTAATTGACAGCGGATGCATCCGCACCGGGATTTCTCCGGGCTGCATCTCGGTTTCAATTTCACGCTCGTAGCCGCTTTCCGCCGCCACCACTTCACCCAGCACCGAGTTTAAATCGCCCAGCTCCATCGGCATTTCCTGGCCGGTGCGCAGGTAATCGATAAACTGCTCAATGATGGCGTTACACTCTTCGATATCCTTGTTGATGGATTCGGCGAGATAACCGTCCTGTTCGCCCATCATCTCCGTCGCCAGACGAATACGGGTTAGCGGCGTACGCAAATCATGGCTAACGCCTGCCATCAACAGCGTGCGGTCGTCCGCCAGCTGCTTCACGCCTGCTGCCATATGGTTAAAGGCACGGGTCACCGAACGTACTTCCGACGCGCCGTATTCACGCAGCGGCGGCGGAATAATCCCTTTCCCTACCTGCAAAGCCGCATGTTCGAGATCGACAAGGGGTCGGTTCTGAATACGGATAAACAGCCACGCCCCCCCAATGGCCAGCAGCATAATCGCCAGGGTGTAGCGGAACAGCGGCGAAAAGTCGCCCTGATGGATTTCAGTCAGCGGCACGCGCACCCAAATGTTGGGCGACAGCCAGGTTTTCAGCCACACCACTGGCGAGCTTTTGTTGACCTCAACGCGCACTTCCGTTGGACCACCCAATTGCTGCGCCATCTGCTGGCTTAAGAATTCGTAATGCTGCGCCCAGCGCAGCCCGGCATCTTCCGCCGCTTCATCGGAATAGAGCGAAATGCCAAGCTCGCGGTAAATCTCACGCCGAAATGCTGGCGGCACCACCAGTTGGGTGCCGTCTTCGAGCTGCAGTTTGTCGGTCATCAGCATACGGACTTCGTACGCCAGCACCTTGTTGAACTGCTGCAGGCTCGGCAATATCGCGAAGTTCAGGACCACCAGATAGGTCGTCACCAGGCTGACGAACAGCAAGGTGACGATTAAAAGCAGCGTGCGGGCAAATGAACTTCGTGGTGAGAAGCGCATTCGCCTCATGCCTTAGAACCGTCCGGCACGAAGACGTAGCCCAGACCCCACACGGTCTGAATGTAGCGCGGATGCGCTGGGTCTTCTTCAACCATGCGACGCAGGCGAGAAATCTGTACGTCGATTGAACGCTCCATCGCCGAGTATTCCCGGCCACGCGCCAGGTTCATCAGCTTGTCGCGAGACAGCGGCTCACGCGGATGGCTTACCAGCGCTTTCAGCACCGCAAACTCACCGCTGGTCAATGGCATAGGCTCATCTTCACGGAACATCTCACGGGTGCCGAGGTTCAGCTTAAACTTACCGAAGGCAATGACCGCTTCTTCCTGTGACGGCGCGCCCGGCAGTTCGTTAGCCTGACGACGCAGCACGGCGCGGATACGGGCCAGCAGTTCACGCGGGTTAAACGGCTTTGGAATGTAATCATCGGCGCCAATTTCCAGGCCCACGATACGGTCAACTTCTTCCCCTTTCGCCGTCACCATAATAATCGGCATCGGGTTACTCTGGCTGCGCAGACGGCGGCAGATAGAGAGTCCATCTTCGCCAGGCAGCATTAAATCCAGCACCATCAGGTGGAAAGATTCACGGGTCAGCAGGCGGTCCATCTGTTCGGCGTTGGCGACGCTTCGAACCTGGAAGCCTTGTTCAGTCAGATAACGTTCAAGCAGCGCGCGAAGGCGCATATCGTCATCTACAACAAGAATCTTATAATTCTCTTGCATTGTGTGTACTCCCAGAAGGTTCGTAACAATTATGAGTGCGTATTCTCAAAAAAGCGTACGCTACGCTCCAGCTAAATCTGGTATAAATTCTAACCGAAATTGTTACAAAGCATATTTAACAGCAGCTTATCTGTACATTTCATCACAGAAAACTATTTTTTAACCATCTGTCGAATTCTTTGAGGCAAAATGTGCGCAAGCACAAGGTAGTCACAAGGTAGCATTACAATGAAAACGCCGCTAATCACCCGTGAAGGGTACGAGAAATTAAAGAAAGAGCTGGATTACCTCTGGCGTGAAGAACGCCCAGAGGTCACCAAAAAAGTGACCTGGGCGGCAAGCCTGGGCGATCGCAGTGAAAACGCTGATTATCAGTACAATAAAAAGCGGCTGCGTGAAATCGACCGTCGGGTTCGCTATCTGACCAAGTGCCTGGAAAATTTGAAAATTGTCGATTACTCACCGCAGCAGGAAGGCAAAGTCTTCTTTGGCGCGTGGGTGGAAATCGAAAATGACGACGGCGACACCAAACGCTTTCGCATCGTCGGCTATGACGAGATTTTTGGCCGCAAAGATTACATCTCGATTGATTCACCCATGGCCCGCGCGCTGCTGAAAAAAGAGGTCGGCGACCTGGCCGTCGTTCAGACGCCGGGCGGTGAAGCCAGCTGGTACGTCAATGAGATCGAATATGTGAAGTGACCCGCCTGGAACTCTCTGATTACGGACCCGAACGGCTGGCAATTTTGCCGTTCGATCCGTATAACTATCCCCTGATTTTCGACCCTAAAGATGAAATAAAGCCATGATGAATGATTCGCTCTGCCGCATTATTGCGGGTGAACTTCAGGCCAGAAACGAACAGGTAGCCGCTGCCGTTCGCCTGCTTGATGAAGGGAACACCGTGCCGTTTATTGCACGTTATCGTAAGGAAGTCACCGGCGGTCTGGACGACACCCAGTTGCGTAACCTGGAAACGCGTCTTGGCTATCTGCGTGAACTGGAAGAGCGTCGTCAGTCGATCCTCAAGTCCATCGACGAACAGGGCAAGCTGAGCGATGAGCTGGCCAAAGCCATCAAGGGCACCCTGAGCAAAACCGAGCTCGAAGATCTCTACCTGCCGTATAAACCGAAGCGCCGTACCCGAGGACAAATCGCGATTGAAGCAGGCCTTGAGCCGCTGGCCGATTTGCTGTGGAACGAGCCGTCGCATACGCCAGAAGACGAAGCCGCCAAATACATCAATGCCGACAACGGCGTGGCCGACACCAAAGCCGCCCTCGACGGGGCGCGCTACATCCTGATGGAGCGCTTTGCCGAAGACGCACAGCTGCTGGCGAAAGTGCGTGAGTATCTGTGGAAGAACGCCCATCTGGTGGCCGTTGTGGTCAGCGGCAAAGAGGAAGAAGGCGCGAAATTCCGTGATTACTTCGACCATCACGAACCGATTGCGACCGTGCCGTCTCACCGCGCGCTGGCGATGTTCCGTGGCCGTAACGAAGGCATTCTGCAACTGTCGCTGAATGCCGACCCGCAGTTCGACGAGCCGCCGAAAGAGAGCCAGGGCGAGCACATTATCATTAATCACCTCGGCCTACGTCTGAACAACGCCCCGGCAGACAGCTGGCGTAAAGGCGTGGTGAGCTGGACCTGGCGTATCAAGGTGCTGATGCACCTCGAAACCGAACTGATGGGCACCGTACGTGAACGCGCAGAAGACGAAGCGATTAACGTCTTTGCCCGTAACCTGCACGACCTGCTGATGGCCGCGCCAGCGGGCCTGCGCGCCACAATGGGCCTCGATCCTGGCCTGCGTACCGGCGTTAAAGTGGCGGTAGTTGACGGCACCGGCAAGCTGGTTGCTACCGACACCATCTATCCACACACCGGTCAGGCGGCGAAAGCGGCTGTCGCGGTGGCCGCGCTGTGCGAGAAACACAACGTGGAGCTGGTGGCTATCGGCAACGGCACCGCGTCGCGTGAAACCGAGCGTTTCTTCCTCGACGTGCAGAAGCAGTTCCCGAAAGTGACCGCGCAAAAAGTGATTGTCAGCGAAGCCGGGGCGTCGGTGTACTCCGCGTCGGAACTGGCAGCGCTGGAGTTCCCGGACCTCGACGTCTCTATCCGTGGGGCGGTGTCTATCGCCCGTCGCTTGCAGGATCCGCTGGCAGAGCTGGTGAAAATCGACCCGAAATCAATCGGGGTCGGCCAGTATCAGCACGACGTCAGCCAGAGCCAGCTGGCACGTAAGCTGGACGCGGTGGTCGAAGACTGTGTGAACGCCGTTGGCGTTGACCTGAATACTGCCTCCGTGCCGCTGCTGACCCGCGTAGCGGGCCTGACACGAATGATGGCGCAGAACATTGTCAGCTGGCGTGATGAGAACGGTCAGTTCCAGAACCGTCAGCAGCTGCTGAAAGTCAGCCGCCTGGGGCCAAAAGCCTTTGAACAGTGCGCGGGCTTCCTGCGTATTAACCACGGCGATAATCCGCTCGATGCCTCCACCGTTCACCCGGAAGCCTATCCGGTAGTCGAGCGCATTCTGGCGGCGACCGAGCAGGCGCTGAGTGACCTGATGGGCAACAGTAGCGCGCTGCGCGACGTCAAAGCCGTCGATTTTACCGACGAGCGTTTTGGTTTGCCGACGGTGACCGACATCATTAAAGAGCTGGAAAAACCAGGCCGTGACCCGCGTCCGGAGTTCAAAACCGCGCAGTTTGCTGACGGGGTGGAAACCATGAACGATCTGCTGCCGGGCATGGTGCTGGAAGGCGCAGTCACCAACGTGACCAACTTCGGTGCGTTTGTGGATATCGGCGTGCATCAGGATGGCCTGGTTCACATCTCTTCCCTGGCCGACAAGTTCGTCGAAGATCCACACACCGTTGTGAAAGCGGGCGACATCGTGAAGGTCAAAGTGATGGAAGTCGATCTGCAGCGCAAGCGTATCGCCCTGACCATGCGTCTGGACGAGCAGCCTGGCGACAGCAACACACGTCGTGGCAGCGGTGGCGGTCGTGAACAGAACGCCCGCCCGGCGGCCAAAGCGGCGAAACCTCGCGGTCGTGACGCGCAGCCTGCCGGTAACAGCGCAATGATGGACGCGCTTGCTGCGGCAATGAAGAAAAAATAAGCTTGTCCTTCTCAGGCCCTCTATTTTCAGAGGGCTTTTACTCTTAAATTATCCGCCTATTTATTTTCACTTTGATAACAACTCTGCTTTTTAGCAAACACACCTCTCAGCAGTAATATTGAGCCACATCAACTTCCCGTGAATTATTCAACAAACTGAACATCCGCTCACATTTTATTGATTGAAGGTGGAAACCATTCTCATTATCATCGTCGCTGTTGATATTTTATACTCTACAAAATTAGCGACCCAAGCAGGCCATATGCAATTCACTCCTGACAGTACGTGGAAGATTACCGGGTTCTCACGCGACATCAGCCCGGCTTATCGGCAGAAATTACTTTCGCTCGGCATGTTGCCGGGTTCGTCTTTTCATGTGGTTCGCGTCGCCCCGCTTGGCGATCCGGTGCATATCGAAACCCGTCGCGTCAGCCTGGTATTACGTAAGAAAGACCTGGCATTAATTGAGATTGAAGCGCTTACCCGTTAATTCCCGCCAGACATAGCGAGTTTTAGAAAATGAAGAAATTAACCGTTGGCCTGATTGGCAATCCTAACTCCGGGAAGACAACCTTATTTAATCAATTGACCGGGGCGCGTCAGCGCGTAGGCAACTGGTCAGGCGTAACGGTTGAGCGTAAAGAAGGTCAGTTCAACACCACCGACAGTCAGGTGACGCTGGTTGACCTGCCGGGCACCTACTCTCTGACCACCATCTCTTCGCAAACCTCTTTAGATGAGCAGATTGCCTGTCACTATATTCTGAGCGGTGACGCCGACCTGCTGATCAACGTGGTCGATGCCTCGAATCTCGAACGCAATCTGTATCTGACGCTCCAGCTGCTGGAACTCGGCATTCCCTGCGTGGTAGCGCTGAACATGCTGGATATCGCAGAGAAACAGCAAATCCGCATTGAAGTCGACGCGCTGTCGAAACGCCTCGGTTGCCCGGTTATCCCGCTGGTATCCACCCGTGGGCGTGGCATTGAAGCACTGAAAATGACCCTTGACCGCCACCAGGCTAATGATGATTTAGAGCTGGTGCATTATGCGCAGCCGTTGCTGCGTGAGGCCGAGGGTCTGGCGAAAGTGATGCCACAGGAGATGCCGCTCAAGCAGCGCCGCTGGCTGGGGCTACAAATGCTTGAAGGCGATATCTACAGCCTGGCGTACGCCGGAGACGCCGCACAGCAGCAGCTCGATGCCGTGACGCATCGCCTGCATGAAGAAATGGATGACCCGGCGCTGCACATTGCCGACGCGCGTTATCAGTCGATCGCCGCCGTGTGCGATGTGGTGAGCAACACCCTGACCGCCGAACCGAGCCGTTTCACCGCCGCCGTCGATAAAATCATTCTCAACCGTTTCCTCGGCCTGCCGGTATTCCTGTTTGTGATGTACCTGATGTTCCTGCTGGCTATCAACATCGGCGGCGCACTGCAGCCGATTTTTGACGCGGGTTCGGTTGCCATCTTTATTCACGGTATTCAGTGGGTGGGTGCGACCCTGCACTTCCCTGAATGGCTAACCATTTTCCTCGCTCAGGGGATAGGCGGCGGGATCAACACCGTCCTGCCGCTGGTGCCGCAGATTGGCATGATGTACCTGTTCCTGTCGTTCCTCGAAGATTCCGGCTATATGGCCCGCGCGGCCTTTGTGATGGACCGCCTGATGCAGTCCCTCGGCCTGCCTGGGAAATCATTCGTGCCGCTGATTGTGGGCTTCGGCTGTAACGTCCCGTCGGTGATGGGGGCGCGTACTCTGGATGCCCCGCGTGAACGCCTGATGACCATCATGATGGCGCCGTTTATGTCCTGCGGTGCGCGCCTGGCGATTTTCGCAGTGTTTGCGGCGGCCTTCTTTGGCCAGGATGGCGCGCTGGCGGTGTTCTCGCTGTACGTGCTCGGTATTGTGATGGCTGTCCTCACCGGGCTGATGCTCAAACACACCATCATGCGTGGGGAAGCCTCACCGTTCGTGATGGAGCTGCCGGTTTATCACGTTCCGCATCTGAAAAGCCTGATTATTCAGACCTGGCAGCGCCTGAAAGGCTTCGTACTGCGCGCCGGTAAAGTCATTGTGATTGTCAGTATTTTCCTCAGCGCGCTGAACAGCTTTACCCTCAGCGGCCAGGCGGCAGACAACATCAACGATTCCGCCCTGGCCTCGGTCAGCCGCGTCATCACCCCGCTGTTCAAGCCCATTGGCGTGCATGAAGACAACTGGCAGGCCACCGTCGGGCTGTTCACCGGCGCGATGGCGAAAGAGGTGGTCGTCGGGACGTTGAACACGCTCTACACCGCCGAAGATATCCAGCAGGAAGCGTTTAACCCAGCGGAATTTAATCTTCTGGATGAGCTGGGCGGCGCGGCAGAAGAGACCTGGCAGAGCCTGAAAGACACGTTCAGCCTGAGCGTACTGGCCAACCCAATTGAAGCCAGTAAAGGTGACGGGGAAATGGCTACCGGGGCGATGGGCGTGATGAGCAGCAAATTTGGCAGCGCAGCCGCCGCCTACAGCTACCTGATTTTCGTTCTGCTCTATATTCCCTGCATCTCGGTGATGGGCGCGATTGCCCGCGAATCGAGCCGCGGCTGGATGGGCTTCTCGGTGCTGTGGGGGCTGAATATCGCCTATTCGCTGTCGACGCTGTTCTATCAGGTGTCCAGCTTCCACCAGCATCCACGCTACAGCCTGACCTGCATTCTGGCGGTACTGCTGTTTAACGTGGTGGTTATCGGTCTGTTACGCCGCGCCCGCAGCCGGGTCAACGTGAATCTGCTGGCGACGCGAAAAACCGTCGACAGCTGTTGCAGCAGCCCGGCGGGCGACTGTCACTAAGGGGAAGACGATGGCGTCATTGATTGAACTGCGGGACATGCTGGCATTACAGGGGAGAATGGATGCACAGCAACTCAGCCAGGCGTTGCATACGCCGCGCCCGATGATTGATGCCATGCTGATGCGCATGGAGGCAATGGGCCGTGCGAAACGCATCGCCGAGGACGCATCGGCATGCCTGAGCGGGAGCTGCAAAAGTTGCCCGGAAGGCAAAGCCTGCTCACGCGAGTGGTGGGTACTTCAGTAAAAATGATAAAAAAGAAGCGGGCCTCAGCCCGCTTTTTGACATCTTGATAAGCGTTATTTGTAAACGTCGGCGTTAGCGTGAACGGTTTTTTCGTTCTTCTCACCGGCAATCACCACAAAGTATTTGCCGCCCAGTTCATCCGCTTTTTTCGACAGATCTCTTTTCGCATCCATCGGCGAAGTAGTACGGGACGTGGTGATTGAACCCACTTTGGTCAGGTTCATTTTCGCCACTTCGTCTTTCTGAATTTCTTTTGCCGCAAAGGCACCAAACGACAGGGAACCCAACACCAGTGCTGTAACCATACCAGTAGCATATTTCATAGCCGTACTCTCCTTATGACCATTTTATGTGGGCGCTGCTGGCGCGAAGGCAATCGGCCATCGCAGCGACCTTCTAAGTATTGACGCTAATAAGGATTTCGCCAGTTTGCCTTAAATATCAGACAATCACCGACTTAAGGGCCAGAAGCTGCTGACAAAACTCCGCCGGATGGGAGATGAACGGGGCGTGGGCCGCTTTGGCAAAAATGTAAGACTGGCTGTTCGGCCACTGCGCATCGAGCAGCGGCACTATCTTGCGCGGCACCAGTCCGTCGAGACGGCCATACAGGCGCAGGACAGGCATCGGAAGCGAAGCAAGCGGTTCACGTAAATCGGCCGTTTTGAGGATCTCCAGCCCGCCGTTCAGCACCTCTGTCGTCGGCATTGGCAGCGCCAGCACCGCGCTTTTGAGCAATTGCGCATCCTGACGCGCGCTTTCGGTACCCAGCGTCTGCAAGGCGAGGAAACGCTCGACGGTACGCTGGAAATCTTCACTCAGCTGGTGCTGAAATCCTGACAGAACCTCAGGTTTGATACCGGGCCAGTCGCCGTGAGCGGTAAAACATGGTGATGATGCGACGGTGACCAGCGCCTGCACGCGCTCGGGTGCCACAATCGCTGCCTGGCTGGCGACCAGCCCGCCGAGACTCCAGCCGAGCCAAATCGCTTTTTCCGGGGCTTTCGCGACTACCCGACGGGTCATCTCTTCCAGCGACAGCGATCCGACATCACCGCTGCGCCCGAAACCCGGCAGGTCCACCAGATGGAGTGTGAAATGCGAGCCCAGTTCCGGGGTGATGCAATCCCAGACCTCCGCGTTCAGTCCCCATCCGTGCAGCAGCACAAGATGACAATTTCCTTCGCCTTTGGTTTGCCACCAGATGTCGTTCATCAGTTATTGTTCTCATTCTTCGAATTCGGAGGGGAAATATGCTAACAGCCCACGGCTTGTGCTGGCTATGCAAAATGCCGCTGGCATTGACCCACTGGGGGATCTGCTCCCGCTGCACCCGCGCGTTGCGCACGGATGTTATGCGTTGCCCTCAGTGCGGATTGCCTGCCGGTAGCGACACATTCCCCTGTGGACGCTGCCTGCAAAAAGCGCCTCCGTGGCACCGACTGGTGACGGTGAATGATTACGCCGCGCCGCTTTCGACGCTGGTGCAGAATTTGAAGTTCAGCGGGAAACCTGAGCTGGCGTTGGCGCTGAGCAGACTGTTGCTGTTGCGTTTGAAACAGACACCGCCACGCAGGCCGGATAGACTGATTGCCGTGCCACTGTGGCAGCGCCGACACTGGCGACGCGGGTATAATCAGGCAGATGTGCTGTGCCGTCCGCTGGCGCGTTGGCTGGGCGTTCGCTATCAATCCGAAGCGATACGTCGTATCCGCCCTACGGCAACCCAGCATCAACTGTCGGCGAGGCGGCGGAAACAGAACCTGAAAAATGCGTTTCGTCTTGAAATTGCAGTCACCGGGCTCCATATCGCCCTTGTGGACGATGTTGTCACCACCGGCAGTACCGTGGCCGAACTTTCCCGCCTGCTTTTGCAAAACGGCGCAGCGTCAGTTCAGGTATGGTGCCTGTGTCGCACCTTGTAGACCCTCTGTGATGGGCGTATTATAACCGACTAAAGTAGTCAACTATTAGGCCAAAGCTATGATCCGTATTTCCGATGCTGCACAAGCGCACTTTGCCAAATTGCTGGCAAATCAGGAAGAAGGGACACAAATCCGCGTATTTGTGATTAACCCAGGCACCCCGAATGCTGAATGTGGCGTATCTTACTGCCCGCCGGATGCGGTGGAAGCGAGTGACACTGCCCTCAAATTTGACCTGCTGACCGCGTATGTCGATGAGCTGAGCGCGCCGTATCTGGAAGATGCGGATATTGATTTCGTGACCGATCAGTTAGGTTCCCAGCTGACGCTGAAAGCACCGAACGCCAAAATGCGTAAAGTGTCTGATGATGCGCCGCTGATGGAGCGCGTAGAGTATATGCTGCAAGCGACGGTTAACCCGCAGCTGGCAGGCCATGGCGGTCGCGTATCGCTGATGGAAATCACCGATGAAGGCTTCGCCATTCTGCAATTTGGCGGCGGCTGTAACGGGTGTTCAATGGTCGATGTGACGCTGAAAGAAGGGATCGAGAAGCAGCTGCTGAACGAATTCCCGGAACTGAAAGGCGTTCGTGACTTGACCGAACACCAGCGCGGTGAGCACTCTTACTATTGATGTTTAATGCCCTGTGGCGCTGCGCTTACCGGGCCTACGCGTGCTGATTTTCGTTGATCATCACAACCCCGTAGGCGCTATGCTTGCACGGGCCGACGAGAGTCTCGTGGCCCGCACACGTCTTATTTCCCTGCCGCTTTCCGCCGTTTATCCAAATCCTTAATCAGCTTATTCACTGTCCCATCGGCAAACATCGCTTCTAAGGTGGTGGTAAGCTTACGACGCCAGTTTTTGTACTGATAGCTGGTGCCAGGAATGTTCACCGGCCCGGCCATATCTAGCCAGTCTTCCGGCTGTAGTCCCAGTAACGCGCTATTGCTGTCGGCAATGTAACGCTGCATCCCGCGATTGAGGGTGTGGGTCATGCTCATCAGCGACGCCTTATGTCCGGTGCGTTTTGGCAGACAGCCGTACTGATGCAGCGCATCTAACAACCCCTGCTTCGCCCGCTCACGATCCTGATATAGCCCGCGCAGAATCACTTCATCCGGGTACAGGCCGAGCGTTTTACCGAGGGTCAAATCCCCGCTTTCCCAGTATCCGCGCAGCGTCGGCAGATCGTGGGTGGTCGCCACCGCCATCGACTGTTCCGGATACGCTTTCGGGGCACGGAACGTCTTCTCGTGATCGCTTTCGAAATAGAGCACTTTGTACGAATACACCCCGCTCTTTCGCAGCTTGCCGACGATCTCCACCGGCACCGTGCCGAGATCTTCGCCGATAACCATGCACTGATGACGTTTACTTTCCAGTGCCAGAATCGAGAGCAGATCGTCCACCGGGTAATGCACATACGCCCCGTGATCCGCCGTTTCACCGTAAGGGATCCACCACAGACGCAGGACCGACATCACGTGGTCAATTCGCAGCGCGCCGCAGTTCTGCATATTGGCACGCAGCAAATCGATAAACGGCTCATAGGCGCGAGCGGTGATGATATGCGGGTCCATCGGCGGCAGGCCCCAGTTTTGTCCCAACGGGCCGAGGATATCCGGCGGCGCACCAACCGACGCTTTCAGACAGTACAGCTCGCGGTCACACCAGGTTTCCGCCCCGCCTTCCGCTACGCCAACCGCGAGGTCACGATACAGACCAATCGGCATCGCGTGCCGCTGGCTTTCCTGCCAACAGGCAGCAAATTGGGTATACGCCAGCCATTGCAGCCAGAGGAAGAAATCCACTTCATCAGCGTGCTTCTCACAGAAGGCTTTCACTTCCGGGCTGTCGATATTTTGGTACGCCTCGGGCCAGGCAGGCCAGCCCCAGCGCAATTCATCTTCTCTCACCTGATAGGCATGCAGCGCGTCAAACGCGGCCTGCCAGTACAGACTTTCCCCTTCGTCACGCACGAACTGACGAAACGCGCGCATCGGCTCATCGTCACGGGCGGAGAAACCTTTCCACGTCATGCGCAGCGCAGTGATTTTCAGCGCCGTCACGGTGGCGTAATCCACCCACTCGGTATCGCGCACCGACTTCAGCGTCTGCTGAGTGGTCGGCAATTTCCACCACGCCTGCGCCTCTTGACTGTGCCTGAAATCCTCAAGGGCGTTAACGTCGATGTAAATCACATTCAGCCATCGGCGGGAAGATGGGCTGTACGGACTGGCGCTTTCCGGGTTCGCCGGATAGAGCGCATGAATCGGATTGAGGCCAATGAACGACCCGCCGCGGCGGGCAATTTCCGGCAGCATGACTTTTAAATCGCCAAAGTCACCGATGCCCCAGTTATGTTCAGACCGCAGGGTATAAAGCTGCACGCAGCTGCCCCACAGTTTTTTGCCCTGCCTGAGCGCCTGCGGCTCATAGCAGCGCTCCGGGGCGACAATCACCCGGCAATGCCAGCGATGGTCACGCTGAGTCACGGTCAAGGTGTGATACCCCTCCGGCAGGCGCGTCGGTAAATTCAGCGCTTTACCCGCCGTGGCTTTGCCCTGGTGCTGCGCGCCGTCTTCGGTGGTTAACAGCCAGCTAAACTCGCCGCTGCCTTCCACCGGCAGCGACATTTTTTTGCCGTGGGTAAACACCCGTACGTTGGGAACCGGCGTCACCGCCACCTTCGTGGCCGCGACACCGTGATGCATTGCGTCGAGCAAACGCCGCTTGGTTTCTGCACCAATAGACTGCGGTTTGCCGTGGGCATTGATGTAACTTGGGCTGATGCCCGCCGCCTGTGCGGCATTGTCCAGACGTTTGCTCTCCATAGCGCTCCCTTAGCGTTTTGCCTGCCAGATACGGCTCTGATAATCGCGGATGGACCTGTCCGAACTGAACATGCCGCAGCGGGCAGAGTTCAGGATGGCCGCCCGGGTCCAGGCTTCCTGGTCGCGATATAGCACGTCCACCTGCTTCTGCGCATCAACGTAAGTCGCGAAGTCAGCCATCACCAGATACGGGTCGCCGCCCTGTTTGCCGATGCTGTGCAGCATCTGGTCGAACGCATGTTTGTCACCGTCGCTGTATTTGCCGCTCTCCAGTTCTTTAAGCACCGCATCCAGCACTTTGTCTTTCTTACGCCATTTCAGCGGGTCGTAGCCTTTGGCCTTCAGCGCTTTCACTTCTTCCACGGTGTTGCCGAAGATAAAGATGTTTTCTTCGCCCACCTGTTCGGCGATTTCAACGTTCGCCCCGTCGAGGGTGCCCACCGTCAGTGCGCCATTCAGCGCCAGCTTCATGTTGCCGGTGCCGGACGCTTCTTTACCCGCGGTGGAGATTTGCTCAGATACATCCGCCGCCGGGATCATCACTTCCGCCGCCGACACACAGTAGTCTGGCAGGAACACCACTTTCAGCTTATCGCCGACGCTCGGATCGTTGTTGACCACGTCCGCCACTTTGTTGATGGCGAAAATGATGTTTTTCGCCAGGTAGTAGCCCGGAGCCGCTTTGGCACCGAACAGGAACACGCGCGGCACGCGGTCGGCCTGTGGGTTTTCGCGAATTTCTTTGTACAGCGCCAGAATATGCAGCAGGTTCAGGTGCTGACGTTTGTACTCGTGCAGGCGTTTGATCTGGATATCAAAAATCGCCTCTGGATTGATCTCAATCCCGGTGCGGTGCTTCACAAACTCGGCCAGACGCTGTTTGTTCGCCAGCTTGATATCGCGCCAGGTTTGGCGGAATTTCGCATCATCAGCGTATTTTTCCAGTTTGATCAACTGGTCGAGATCGTTGGCCCACTCTTTCTTCAACGTTTTATCAAACAGGGCCGCCAGCGCCGGGTTGCACTGTTTGATCCAGCGGCGAGGCGTGATGCCGTTGGTGACGTTGTGGAATTTGTTCGGCCACAGCTGGTGATATTCCGGGAACAGATCTTTGACCACCAAATCGGAGTGCAGCGCCGCCACGCCGTTGACGGCAAAGCCGCTCACCACGCACATGTTCGCCATCCGCACCTGCTTGTCATGTACCACCGCCAGTTTGGCCCACACCGCGCTGTCGCCCGGCCAGGTTTTATCGACCAGCTTTTTGAAACGGGTGTTGATTTCGTTGATGATTTGCATGTGACGCGGCAGCAGCGCTTTCACCAGTTTCTCATCCCAGCACTCGAGCGCTTCCGGCATCAGAGTGTGGTTGGTGTAGGCGAAGGTTTTGCTGGTGATCGCCCAGGCGTCGTCCCAGCTCAGCTGGTGCTCGTCAATCAGCACGCGCAGCAGTTCCGGAATGGCGATAGTCGGGTGCGTATCGTTGAGCTGGATGACTTCAAACTTCGGCAACTCGGCGAGCTTGCGGCCTGCCAGATGATGACGACGCAGGATGTCCGCCACTGAACAGGCACACTGGAAATACTGCTGCATCAGGCGCAGCTTTTTGCCTGCCAGATGGTTGTCGTTCGGGTACAGCACTTTCGTCAGTTTTTCGGCGTCGATGCCCTGCTGTTCAGCCCGCAGGAAATCGCCGTCGTTGAATTTGGTCAGATTAAACGGATGGGCATGGGTGGCCTGCCACAGACGCAGCGGTTGCGCCACGCCGTTACGGTAGCCGAGCACCGGTAAATCCCAGGCCTGGCCAACAATCGTGAACGCGGGCTGCCAGTCACCTTTCACCACTTTCCCGCCGATGCCAACCTGCACATCCAGGGCCTGATTGTGACGGAACCACGGATAGCTGTTGCGATGCCAGTCATCCGGGGCTTCCCTCTGCTGCCCGTCGGCAAACGACTGACGGAACAGACCGTACTGATAGTTCAGGCCGTAACCGATGGCAGACTGACCGACGGTCGCCATCGAATCGAGGAAACAGGCAGCCAGACGTCCCAGGCCACCGTTGCCAAGCGCCGGATCGGTTTCTTCTTCCAGCAGGTCGGTGAGGGTGATGTCATGTGCTTTCAGCACGTCGCTGACGTCCTGATACCAGCCAAGGTTCAGCAGGTTGTTGCCGGTCAGGCGGCCAATCAGAAACTCCATCGAGATGTAGTTCACGTGGCGCTGGTTTTTTTCCGGCTTCGCAACGGGCTGTGCGGCCAGCAGTTCTGCCAGCGCGCCGCTCACCGCGTGCCACCATTGATGCTGGGTCATTTCGCTGGCGGCCTGTAGGCCATATCGCTGCCACTGACGCGTCAGTGCAGCCTGAAATTGTGCTTTATCGAAAGTCGGCTGTGACATAAGGATCCAATCCTGTTAGCTAAAACGTTGGCGCTAGTGTGCCTGGCTACCTGTTTACCGTCCTCATCCCGACAGGCATTCACCGGGGAGGAGTAGCAGGGATGAGCGAAAAAATGTGATCTTCGCCACTATAACGTTAGCTATTAATGAGGATTGTGCTCAATTTCACAGCGCAGATTAAGAAAATGAAAAGACGTTTTGCAAAATAAATGTAAGCCAGGAAATGATTACTTACCTGTAATAATAATTGCGCACCGCCCTTTCATTCGTAATGGTTATTTCCCCACAAATGGAACGCGTTAATTAATCACGTTGAGAAATATCGCATCAGGGAAAATGCATTTTTGGGTGTTTTTAACAATTTAACGGATCCAGTATTCACGCGCACTGGCACCGGTTTCAGCCCATTCGTTTAACCATCATTAAGATTTGTGACACAGTGCAAAATCACAAGCATCCGATTCGGACATAACTTGCAATAATTATCCATATGTCCGAATTTAATAGACATTAATTACGAAGCGCGAAAAAAAACGAACTCCTACTCTCACAGTGAAGTGATATACCTATGTTGATTCCGTCTAAATTAAGTCGTCCCGTCCGTCTTGAACACACCGTGGTTCGCGACAGGTTACTGGCGAAACTTTCCGGCGCGAACAATTACCGTCTTGCGCTGGTAACAAGCCCGGCAGGTTACGGGAAAACCACACTCATTTCACAGTGGGCAGCAGGGAAAAGCGAATTGGGATGGTTCTCTCTGGATGACGGAGATAACCAACAGGAACGTTTTGCCAGCTATCTGATTGCCGCCATCCAGCAGGCCACCGGCGGGCATTGCACGGCCAGCGAAACCATGGTGCAGAAACGGCAATACGCCAGCCTGACCTCGCTGTTCGCTCAGCTCTTTATTGAACTCAACACCTGGCAGCGTCCGTTGCTGCTGGTGATTGACGATTACCATTTGATTACCAATCCGGTTATCCACGATGCGATGCGCTTTTTCCTGCGCCATCAGCCGGAAAACATGACCCTCGTGGTGCTGTCACGCAATTTGCCTCAGTTGGGCATCGCCAACCTGCGCGTGCGCGAGCAACTGCTGGAGATTGGCAGCCAGCAACTGGCGTTTAACCATCAGGAAGCGAAGCAGTTTTTCGACTGCCGCCTGACCTCACCGATTGAAGCCAATGAAAGTAGCCGGATGTGCGATGACGTTGCCGGTTGGGCGACGGCGCTCCAACTCATCGCCCTGTCAGCGCGGCAGAATAACAGCGCGGCGCATCACTCCGCGCGCCGCCTGGCGGGCATTAATGCCAGCCACCTCTCTGATTATCTGGTTGATGAAGTGCTGGATAACGTCGATCTCTCCACGCGTCATTTCCTGCTGAAAAGCTCGCTGCTGCGTTCAATGAATGACGCGCTGATCGTCCGGGTCACCGGGGAAGAAAACGGCCAAATGCGGCTGGAAGAAATTGAACGCCAGGGCCTGTTCCTGCAACGCATGGACAACACCGGGGAATGGTTCAGCTACCACCCGCTGTTTGGCAGCTTCCTGCGTCAGCGCTGTCAGTGGGAACTGGCAACCGAACTGCCCGATATTCACCGCGCGGCGGCTGAAAGCTGGATGGCGCAGGGCTTCCCGAGCGAAGCCATTCACCATGCGCTGTCGGCGGGCGATGCCAAAATGCTGCGCGATATCCTGCTCAACCACGCCTGGGGCCTGTTTCATCACAGCGAACTGGCGTTGCTGGAAGAATCCCTGGCCGCCCTGCCGTGGGACAGCCTGCTGGAGAACCCGCGGTTAGTGCTGTTGCAGGCGTGGCTGATGCAAAGCCAGCATCGCTACAGTGAAGTGAATACCCTGCTCGCCCGCGCGGAAGAAGAGATGCGCGGCGAAATGGATGCCACGATGCATGCCGATTTTAACGCGCTGCGTGCGCAGGTGGCCATTAATGACGGCAATCCGGACGAAGCGGAACGCCTGGCAATGGTGGCACTCGATGAGCTGCCGCTCGCCAGCTATTACAGCCGCATTGTGGCGACGTCGGTCCACGGCGAAGTGCTGCACTGTCAGGGCAAGCTCAGCAAATCGCTGGCGGTAATGCAACAAACCGAACAAATGGCGCGTCGGCACGAAATCTGGCACTACGGACTGTGGAGCCTCATCCAGCAAAGTGAAATCCTGTTCGCCCAGGGCTTCTTGCAGGCCGCGTGGGAAACGCAGGAAAAAGCATTCCAGTTGATCCGTGAACAGCACCTCGAACAATTACCCATGCATGAATTTTTGCTGCGCATTCGTGCGCAGTTGCTATGGGCCTGGGCGCGTCTGGATGAAGCCGAGATGAGCGCCCGTCACGGTATGGACGTGCTCGCCACCTATCAACCTCAGCAACAGCTTCAGTGCCTGGCGCTGCTGGTACAAAGCTCGCTGGCGCGCGGAGATTTAGATAACGCCCGCAATCACCTGAATCGTCTGGAAAATTTGCTCGGCAACGGGCAGTACCACAGCGATTGGGTATCGAACGCCGATAAAGTGCGGGTGATTTACTGGCAGATGATTGGCGATAAGAAATCCGCCGCCAACTGGCTGCGTCAGACACCAAAACCCGAATTTGCCAACAACCATTTTTTGCAAAGTCAGTGGCGCAACATCGCTCGCGCGCAAATCCTGCTCGGCGAGTTTGATTCTGCGGAAATGGTGCTGGAAGAGCTCAATGAGAACGCGCGCATGCTGCGTCTGATGAGCGATCTCAACCGTAACCTGCTGCTGCTGAACCAGCTTTACTGGCAGTCCAACCGGAAAAATGATGCTCAGCGCGTGTTAATGGAGGCGTTGACGCTCTCCAACCGCACCGGGTTTATCAGTCATTTCGTGATTGAAGGCGAAGCGATGGCGCAGCAGTTACGTCAGCTGTTGCAGCTCAATACCTTGCCGGAGCTAGAACAGCATCGCGCCCAGCGCATTTTGCGCGAACTTAATCAGCATCACCGGCATAAATTTGCCCATTTTGACGAGAACTTCGTCGAACGTTTGCTGACCCATCCGGAAGTTCCGGAATTGATCCGCACCAGCCCGCTGACCCAGCGCGAGTGGCAGGTGTTAGGCCTGATTTATTCAGGCTACAGCAATGACCAGATTGCGGGCGAGCTGGAGGTAGCGGCGACCACCATCAAAACGCACATTCGTAATTTGTATCAGAAGCTGGGCGTGGCCCATCGGCAGGATGCGGTGCAGCATGCGCAGGAATTGCTGAAGATGATGGGGTATGGCGTTTAGGGTTGGTGCAGCTTGATGCCCTCTCCCATCGGGGAGAGGGTTAGGCCATCAGCATAATTCTAACTGAATATTATTCTCGGCAATCACCTGCAACACCCCCGCCGGGGGCATCACGTCGGTGTACACCGCATCGACCATACTGATGCTGCCCATGTTCACCATCGCATTACGACCAAACTTCGAGTGATCCACCACCAGCATCACATGACGCGAGTTCTCGATAATCGCCCGCTTGGTGCGCACTTCATGATAATCAAACTCCAGCAATGAACCGTCGCTGTCTATCCCGCTGATGCCGAGAATGCCGTAATCGAGGCGAAACTGGGAGATGAAATCCAGGGTGGCTTCACCGATGATGCCACCGTCGCGGCTGCGCAGTTCGCCCCCCGCGAGGATCACCCGGAAATCGTCTTTCGCCATTAACGTGTTAGCAACGTTGAGGTTGTTGGTGACGATACGCAGATCAGAATGTTCCAGCAGCGCATGCGCCACCGCTTCCGGGGTGGTGCCGATATCAATAAACAGCGCCGCGCCGTTGGGAATTTGGCTCGCCACTTTACGCGCAATGCGTTCTTTTTCAGCGGCCTGCGTGGCACGACGGTCCTGCCACGAGGTATTGACCGCGCTGGACGGCAGCGCCGCCCCGCCGTGGTGGCGGAGGATCATCTTCTGCTCCGCCAGGTCATTGAGATCGCGACGAATAGTTTGCGGGCTGACGGCAAACTGCTCCACCAGCTCCTCAGTGCTGACATAACCCTGCTTTTTTACCAGCTCGATAATCGCATCATGACGTTGTGTTTGTTTCATGCAAGATCCCTGGAATTATTATGTTCGTTTTCGCACATTCTGCGTATCGGCAAACGCCATTGCCAGTCCGATTGCCAGCCCGGTAACGTGAGCCCCGTTGGCAATCGACATCCCGAAAAGATCCAGCCAGCCCACGACCAGCCACAACAGCGAGAAGATAATCAGCCCACGCGGGAGGTGAATTCCACTGTCAGGGTCGCGCTCGCCGCGCAGCCAGGCGTAACCCATCAGGGCGTACACCACCCCCGACAAACCGCCGAACCACGGGCCGCTAAACTTATGCTGGATAAAGCCGCTTAACAGGGCGCTTATCACCGTAATGACCAGCAGCTTTCCGCTGCCGATGCGCTTTTCCACCATGCCGCCGAGATAC
Organism: Scandinavium lactucae; assembly: GCF_033843265.1. Lineage (NCBI taxonomy): Bacteria > Pseudomonadati > Pseudomonadota > Gammaproteobacteria > Enterobacterales > Enterobacteriaceae > Scandinavium > Scandinavium lactucae. The sequence goes on along the minus strand of NZ_JAWXRD010000003.1, from coordinate 136,624 downwards.
CACCACCATAGCAGGTTAAAGAGGATATGCATCAGCGAGAAGTGCATGAACGCGTGGGTGAAATAACGCCACAGCTCGAACTGCTGGGAAGGGTCATACGGCCACGCCAGCGCGATCATCACCGCCTGATCGCCGACCACATTCATCACAATAAACACCAGAATACAGGCGCACATAATGAGCCAGGTCAAGGGTCCGGCGTTGCTTTTCAGGGTAGCGATGAACGGAAAACGGCGGTAATGCAGACCGCTATTGGTGTGCCCCGACTGCCAACTGGCCGCCAGATAGCGCGGGTCAGCCGGGTTTTCCAGGAAACGCGCCAGCTCTGTCTCTACACGCGCGGCCTGACTTTCGTCGGCCAGCCACACATCGGTTTGGTCATGCTGCTGGATAGTCAGGACAACGCCCTGGGTTGCCATGTAGTCCACAAACGCCTGGGCGACGCGCGGGTTAGTAAAAGAGGTGATCATCAACATACGGAGCGTCGCTTATTCCACACAAAAGAGGACAGTATACTGACTCAGCTACCGTGCGCCACTTCCGCAGGAAAATGACGATGCCAGGCATCAAAGCCACCGTCCACGCTGTAGACCTGGTCAAAACCCTGTTGCAGCAAATACTGCGCCGCGCCCTTGCTGCTGTTGCCGTGATAGCACATCACCATCACCGACGTTTCGAAATCGTTATCACGCATAAATGCGCCCAGCGTGTCGTTAGTCAGATGAAACGCGCCCGGCGTGTGGCCCATCGCATAGCTCTGCGGATCGCGGATATCGACCATCACCGCCAGCCCCTGATGCAGCTTCTGGTGCGCTTCTTCTACGTTGATACATTCAAATTGGTCCATGGTGCTCTCTTTCAGTGATTCCAGGTGGAAAAGTTTACCGCCAAGTGTACGTCGTGACGGGAGGGAAACGCTAATTTGTTACACGCATCACTCTGAAATGTTTTTTTGATGTTACCAATTGCGCGTTTGTTTGCTATTATGAGCGATAACGAACATTAATGAACTTTAACGAAAGTGCACGAGGACGCAGCATGGAAACCAAAGATCTGATTGTGATAGGCGGTGGCATCAACGGTGCCGGTATCGCGGCAGACGCCGCAGGGCGGGGTTTATCCGTGCTGATGCTCGAAGCACAGGATTTGGCTTGCGCGACTTCCAGCGCCAGCTCTAAGCTTATCCACGGCGGGCTGCGTTACCTGGAACACTATGAATTTCGTCTGGTGAGCGAAGCGCTGGCCGAGCGTGAAGTGCTGCTGAAAATGGCCCCGCACATCGCCTTCCCGATGCGTTTTCGTTTGCCACATCGCCCACACCTGCGTCCGGCGTGGATGATCCGTATCGGCCTGTTTATGTACGACCATCTGGGTAAACGTACCAGCCTGCCCGGTTCGACCGGGTTGCGTTTTGGCGCAGAATCGGTGCTGAAGCCTGAAATCGTGCGCGGTTTCGAATACTCAGACTGCTGGGTCGACGATGCGCGGCTGGTGCTCGCCAACGCGCAGATGGTGGTTAAAAAAGGCGGCGAGGTGCTGACCCGAACCCGCGCCACCTCCGCGCGTCGCGAAAACGGCCTGTGGATTGTTGAAGGAGAAGACATTGATACCGGCGAGAAATTTAGCTGGCAGGCTCGCGGTCTGGTGAACGCCACCGGCCCGTGGGTGAAACAGTTCTTTGATGACGGGATGCATCTGCCATCGCCGTACGGCATTCGCCTGATTAAAGGCAGCCACATTGTGGTGCCGCGGGTGCATACCCAGAAGCAGGCCTACATCCTGCAAAACGAAGATAAACGTATCGTGTTTGTGATCCCGTGGATGGATGAGTTTTCCATCATCGGCACCACCGACGTGGAGTACAAAGGCGATCCGAAAAATGTCGAAATTGAAGAGAGTGAAATCAGCTATCTGCTGAAAGTGCATAATGCGCACTTTAAGAAACAGCTGGGTCGGGATGATATCGTCTGGACTTACTCCGGCGTGCGTCCACTCTGCGACGATGAGTCTGATTCCCCGCAGGCGATCACCCGTGATTACACCCTTGATATTCACGATGATAACGGCCAGGCCCCACTGCTGTCGGTCTTTGGCGGTAAGCTGACCACCTATCGTAAGCTGGCCGAACACGCGCTGGAAAAACTAACGCCGTACTATAAAGGCATCGGTCAGGCATGGACCAAAGAGGCTGTGCTGCCGGGTGGCGAAATTGGCAGCGACCGCGATGATTACGCCGCGAAGCTGCGCCGTCGCTATCCGTTTATCAGCGAAGGCATGGCGCGTCACTTTGCACGTACCTACGGCAGTAACACCGCGTTGATCCTCGGTGAAGCGAAAGGGATTGCGGATTTAGGTGAGCATTTCGGGCATGAATTTTATGAGGCAGAACTGCGCTATCTGGTGGAGCACGAATGGGTGCGGCGGATGGACGATGCGTTGTGGCGTCGAACCAAACAGGGTATGTGGCTGAATGCGGAAGAACAGTCCCGCGTGGCGCAATGGTTGGTACATCACGCGGGAAAGCGTGAACTGTCGTTGGCATCTTAGTCGACGAAATACCCTCTCCTTGAAGGGAGAGGGTATTGTTTTACAACCTCACCGGATCGATATGCCAGATAGTCTCCGCGTACTCCTGAATCGTCCGGTCTGACGAGAAGTAGCCCATGTTGGCAATATTGCGCATCGCTTTGGTGGTCCACTCTTCCGGGTTTCGATACAGCTCATCGACGCTCTCCTGACAGTCAACGTAACTGCGGAAATCGGCCAGCACCTGATAGTGGTCGCCAAAGTTAATCAGCGAATCCACCAGGTCACGGTAGCGCCCCGGCTCCTCCGGGCTGAACAACCCGGTGGCGATTTGCGATAGCACCTGATGCAGCTCTTCATCCTTATCGTAGTAATCCCGCGGCTTGTAGCCTTTGGCGCGCAGCGCGTCGACCTCTTCCGCCGTATTACCGAAGATAAAGATATTCTCGGCCCCGACGTGCTCCAGCATTTCGACGTTGGCCCCATCCAGCGTGCCAATCGTCAGCGCCCCATTCAGGGCGAACTTCATGTTACTGGTGCCCGATGCCTCGGTGCCCGCCAGTGAAATTTGTTCGGACAGATCCGCCGCCGGGATGATGACCTGGGCCAGACTCACGCTGTAGTTGGGGATAAACACGATCTTCAGTTTGTCGCCAATCTGCGCGTCGTTGTTAATAACTTTTGCCACGTCGTTAATGAGATGAATAATGTGCTTCGCCATGTAGTAGGCCGATGCGGCCTTCCCGGCGAAGATGTTCACGCGCGGCACCCACTCGGCGGTCGGATCGGCCTTGATGCGGTTATAGCGGGTGATCACATGCAGTACGTTCATCAACTGACGCTTGTACTCGTGGATACGCTTAATCTGTACGTCGAACAGCGACTTAGGATTCACCACCACATTGAGCTCGCGGGCGATGTACTCCGCCAGCCGCTTTTTGTTCTCAAGCTTAGCGTGCTGCACCGCCTGATTGACCAGCGGGTAATCCAGATGCTGTTCCAGTTCGCTGAGCTGGCTGAGATCGGTGCGCCAGGTGCGGCCAATATTTTCATCCAGCACTTCAGACAGCGGCGGATTCGCCAGCGCCAGCCAGCGACGCGGCGTCACGCCGTTAGTCACGTTGGTGAAGCGCATCGGGAAAATCTTCGCGAAATCCGCGAACAGCGATTGCACCATCAGGTTGGAGTGCAGTTCGGACACGCCGTTGACCTTGTGGCTGATAACCACCGCCAGCCACGCCATGCGCACCCGACGCCCGTCGGATTCATCGATTATCGAGGTACGGCTCAGCAGCCCGGTGTCGTTCGGGTACTGTTCCTGCAGGGTTTTCAGGAAGTAGTCATTAATTTCGAAAATGATTTGCAGATGGCGCGGCAGAATTTTGCCGAGCATATCCACCGGCCAGGTTTCCAGCGCTTCGCTCATCAGCGTGTGGTTGGTGTACGAGAAGACCTGACAGGTCACTTCGAACGCCTCATCCCAGCTGAACTTATGCTCGTCAATTAACAGGCGCATCAGTTCGGGGATCGACAGCACCGGATGGGTGTCATTGAGGTGAATGGCGATTTTGGCCGCCAGATTGCTGTAGGTTTTGTGCAGCTGATAGTGGCGGCTGAGAATGTCCTGCACCGTGGACGATACCAGGAAATACTCCTGACGCAGACGCAGCTCCCGCCCGGAATAGGTGGAATCATCCGGGTAAAGCACGCGGGAAACGTTCTCGGAGTGGTTTTTATCCTCCACCGCCGCGAAGTAGTCGCCCTGGTTGAATTTACCGAGGTTGATTTCACTGCTGGCCTGCGCGTTCCACAGGCGTAGCGTGTTGGTGGCGTCAGTATCGTAGCCAGGAATGATTTGGTCGTAGGCGACCGCGAGGATCTCTTCGGTTTCGACCCAGCGCGATTTTTTACCTTCCTGCTGGATACGCCCGCCAAAACGCACCGCATAGCGCGTGTTATGCCGCTTAAACTCCCACGGGTTGCCGTATTCCAGCCAGTAGTCCGGAGACTCTTTCTGTCGGCCATCGACAATGTTTTGTTTAAACATCCCGTAGTCATAACGGATACCGTAGCCGCGCCCCGGCAGGCCGAGCGTCGCCAGCGAATCGAGGAAACAGGCTGCCAGACGGCCCAGACCGCCGTTGCCTAAGCCGGGATCGTTCTCTTCATCAATCAGTTCTTCAAGGTCAAGCCCCATCCCTTCCAGCGCGTTTTTGACATCGTCATAAATACCGAGCGATAACAGCGCATTGGAAAGGGTGCGGCCAATCAAAAACTCCATCGACAGGTAGTAAACCTGCCGCACTTCCTGGGATAACTGGGCGCGGTTGGAGCGCAGCCAGCGCTCTACCAGGCGGTCACGCACCGCAAACAGCGTGGCGTTCAGCCATTCGTGTTTATTGGCGATGGCCGGATCTTTGCCGATAGTGAACATCAGCTTGTAGGCAATCGAGTTTTTCAGTGCCTCAACGCTGAGTGTGGGTGATGCGTAGGTAAACGGTGCATTCATAGCAATGGGTCCTGTGATTACATCAAGCGTTGATAAAGCTCGCGGTAAGATGTCGCCGCGACTTGCCAGCTAAAATCCATGCTCATCGCCTGACGCTGGACATACCGCCAGAGCGAGGGGCGCGACCACAACACGAAAGCACGCCGGATAGCCCTTAGCAGCGACCAGGCATTACTGTCTTCAAACACAAAACCACTGGCGACGCCGTCGGCCAGATTTTCCAGCGAGCTGTCAGACACGGTATCCGCCAGCCCGCCGGTACGCCGCACCAGCGGCAGCGTGCCGTATTTCAGACCGTACAGCTGCGTTAAACCACACGGCTCAAAGCGGCTCGGCACCAGAATCACGTCGGCCCCGCCCATGATGCGGTGCGAGAACGCTTCATGATAACCAATCTGTACCCCCACCTGCCCCGGATGCTCGGCGGCAGCGGCGAGGAAACCTTCCTGCATCACCGGGTCACCTGCCCCCAATAATGCCAGCTGGCCGCCCTGCTCGAGCAAGCCCGGCAGCGCTTCCAGCACCAAATCCAACCCTTTCTGGCTGGTCAGGCGGCTCACGACGGCGAACAGCGGCACTTTTTCATTAACCTTCAGCCCCATCGCAATTTGCAGCTGGCGCTTATTTTCGGCCTTCTCTTCCAGCTGATCGCGGCTGTAGCGCGCCGCCAGCAGCAGGTCGTTTTCCGGGCTCCAAATCTCAGGGTCGACGCCGTTAAGGATCCCCGACAGCCGCCCTTCCTGATGACGCTGGCGCAGCAGCCCTTCCAGCCCGTAGCCAAACTGCGGCTCGGTAATTTCCCGGGCATAGGTTGGGCTGACCGCCGTGATGTGATCGGCGTAATAAAGCCCGGCCTTCAGGAACGAAATCTGGCCGTTAAACTCCAGCCCATGCATGTTGTAGAACGACCACGGCAGGTCAATTTCATTCATGTGATGGGCGTAAAACATCCCCTGGTAAGCCAGGTTATGCACCGTAAACACTGACTTTGCCGGATGGCCTCGGGCCGCGAGATATGCCGGAGCCAGCCCCGCATGCCAGTCATGCGCATGGACAATTTCCGGACGCCAGAACGGGTCAAGCCCGCAGGCCATTTCACAGCCCACCCACCCTAACAGCGCAAAACGCAGCACGTTGTCGGTGTACGCAAACTGGTTGGTATCGTGGTACGGACTGCCGGGGCGCGCATAAAGGTGTGGGGCATCAATCAGATAGATGCCCACACCGTTAAAATGGCCAAATAACAGCGAAATCGGCCCGGCGAACGTATCGCGACGGGTCACCACCTGTGCGTCCGTCACCCCGCGACGAATATCCGGGAAAGCGGGCAGCAGTACGCGCGTATCCACGCCATCGGCAATCTGCGCAGCCGGTAACGCGCCAATCACATCCGCCAGACCGCCGGTTTTCAACAGCGGGAACATCTCTGAACATACATGTAAAACCTGCATTATCGCTCCTGTCAGCCCTGCAGTTTGCGCAGCATTTCACGCGTAACCAGCACAATACCTTCCTCAGATCGGTAGAAGCGACGCGCATCCTCTTCCGCATTTTCCCCAATGACCATGCCCTCAGGTATGACGCAGGCCCGGTCGATAACACAGCGGCGCAGACGACACGAGCGCCCGACCCAGACGTCCGGTAACAGCACAGCCGAATCAATGTTACAGAACGAGTTAACGCGCACCCGTGGGAACAGCACCGACTGCACCACCACCGAGCCAGAGATGATGCAGCCGCCGGAGACCAGCGAGTTCAGCGTCATCCCGTGACTGCCGGAACGGTCCTGCACAAATTTGGCCGGGGGTAGCGACTCCATGTGCGTTCGAATTGGCCAGTCCTGGTCATACATATCAAGTTCTGGCGTGACAGAGGCGAGGTCGAGGTTGGCTTTCCAGTAGGCCTCGAGCGTTCCCACGTCGCGCCAGTACGGCTCGGCTTGCGGGTCAGACTGTACGCACGATAATGGGAATGGATGTGCATACGCCATGCCAACTTTGACGATTTTCGGGATGATATCTTTGCCGAAGTCATGGCTGGAGTTGGCATCGTCGTCATCGGCGGCGAGCAGTTCATAAAGATAGTCGGCATCAAAGATATAGATACCCATGCTGGCGAGGGCTTTGGTGTCATCGCCCGGCATGGTTGGCGGCTTGGCCGGTTTTTCAACAAAATCGATAATCTTGTCTTCGTTATCCACTGCCATCACGCCAAACGCGGTTGCCTCAATAACGGGCACTGGCATACAGGCTACGGTGCAGCGTGCGCCCTTCTCGACGTGGTCGATGAGCATCCGCGAATAGTCCTGTTTGTAGATATGGTCCCCGGCGAGGATAACGATATATTCGGCCTTATAGCGACGAATAACGTCGAGGTTCTGCGTGACCGCATCGGCGGTGCCGCGATACCAGTTTTCACCGCTGACGCGCTGCTGTGCGGGCAGGAGGTCGACAAACTCATTCATCTCTTCGCTAAAAAACGACCAGCCGCGCTGAATGTGCTGCACCAGGGTGTGCGACTGATACTGAGTGATCACGCCGATACGGCGGATACCCGAGTTAATGCAGTTAGAAAGGGCGAAATCGATAATGCGAAATTTGCCACCGAAATGCACGGCAGGTTTGGCCCGGGTTGTGGTTAAGTCTTTGAGTCGGGTTCCGCGCCCGCCGGCGAGGATGAGCGCTACCGATTTGAGCGGCAGTTGACGCGCTAACATCAGAGGATCGTTCTTTTCAAGTCTAACCATGATTAACTCCTTTCCTCGCTCGTTATACTTCCGAGCGGACCTTTTCGAAGACGCACACTCCGTGCGCGGGCCCATGCCAGACAGCCAGGGTCACCGGATTATCCTCTCCGGCGAATGGAGGAATGGCACGCCATTCCCCTTCAGGTAGTGCAAAATCGGCAACGCCCTGTGAGGCATTCAGCGTCATCAGCCAGGTCCCGGAAAGCAGGATTTGCATCCGTGGGATACCGGTCTGCCACGCGTCTGCGCTTAAGGGCTGCGCATCCTGATCAAGCCAATAAACGCTACCATCTCCCTCTTGCCACCAGCGGTCCCGGGTTAACGCCGGGATGCGCTGGCGCAGATGAATGAGGGTTGCGGTAAACGTGGTCATGCCAGCGTTGGCCTTTTCCCAGTCGAGCCAGGTCAAGGGGTTATCCTGGCAGTACGCATTGTTATTCCCGTGCTGGCTATGACCGTGTTCGTCCCCGGCCAACAGCATCGGAGTTCCCTGAGATAACAGCAGCGTTGCCATCAGGCCATGAACGCTGGCCCGCCGCCGCTCGATAACATCAAGGTTGGCGTCTAATCCTTCTATACCATGGTTAAAGCTATGGTTATTGTTAGTGCCGTCGCGGTTTTCTTCCCCGTTTGCCTCATTGTGTTTCTGATTGAAACAGACGCAGTCGCGCAGGGTGAAACCGTCGTGGGCGGTAACCAGATTGACCGAGGCTGACGGTTTACGCTCCCCACGCTGGAACACATCGCTGGACCCCGCAAAGCGGCTGGCGAAATCCCCGAGCGACAGGCTTTGCTGAAGCCAGAAACGCCGCGCAGCATCGCGGAAATGATCGTTCCATTCCGCGAACAGTGGCGGGAAATTCCCGACCTGATAGCCGCCGTCACCGATGTCCCACGGCTCCGCAATCAACTTCACGGCGCTCAATTGCGGATCGTTTTTGATAGCCTCAAACAACGGCGCATCCTGACGAAATTCCGGCGTTCTGCCCATCACCGAGGCCAGGTCAAAACGGAAGCCGTCCACGTGACACTCATCTACCCAAAAACGCAGGCACTGGCGGGCATATTCCACTGAGCCAGGCGTACTGAGATTCAGGGTGTTACCGCAACCGGTCCAGTTGTGATAATCGCCATCGTCCCTTATCCAATAATAGCTACGGTTGTCGATTCCGCGCAGGGAGAAGGTCGGTCCATCGAGATCGACCTCCGCGCTGTGGTTGAGGACAATGTCGAGGATCACCTCTATTCCCGCGGCGTGCAGTGCCTTGACCGCATCACGAAATTCAGTGAGCGCGGTATCGGGCGAGCGGGCGTAGCGCGGGTCGACGGCGAACATAGCCAGCGGGTTGTAGCCCCAATAGTTGGTTAGCCCGAGGCGTTGTAAACGCGGTTCGCTGGCAAAATGCGCCACGGGCAGCAGTTCAATCGCCGTGATGCCAAGTTTTTTGAAGTAGGCAATCATCAGCGGGTGGGCGAGTGCGCCATAGGTGCCAGCCAGTTCTTTGGAAATGCCCGGATGCAGATACGTCAGCCCTTTGACGTGCGCTTCGTAGATAACGGTGTTACCCCACGGCGTGCGCGGCGGGGCGTCGTCTTGCCAATCGTAATCAAGATCAACCACCACTGATTTCGGTGCGACGCCCGCACTGTCGCGGTTATCAGGCGTATCGTGCCCGCCGTGCAACCGATCGTCGTCCCGGGCTTCGCCGTCCACACGATGGGCGCATGGGTCGAGCAGCAGCTTCGCCGGGTTAAAGCGATGCCCCTGCTGTGGGTCCCACGGGCCATGAACGCGAAAACCGTAGCGTAGTCCTGGCCGGGCATTGGCCAGATAACCGTGCCAGACGTTGTCGCTGCGGCCCGGTAAATCTTCCCGATGCTCGTTGCCGTCCTGGTCAAACACACAGAGTTCAACCCGTTCCGCATGCGCGGAGAAAAGGGTGAAATTCACGCCCTGACCGTCGAAGCTTGCGCCAAGCGGGGTGGGTTTCCCTGCCGTGAGTTTACTCATTCAGCCTCCCGGACCAGCCAGATAGTTGACAGCGGGGGCAGCGTCAGCGACAACGAATTGGGGCGGTTATGGCTGGCAATTTCATCGCTGTACACGCCACCGCCGTTACCCGCGTTACTGCCGTGATAGTGCATCGAATCAGTGTTGAGCACTTCGCGCCAGCGGCCCGGTTGATTGACGCCAAACCGATAGTGATGGCGCGGAACCGGGGTGAAGTTGCTGGCGACGATAATTTCGTTGCCCTGGCGGTCACGGCGGACAAAGACAAACACCGACCGTTCATGATCGTCGACCACCAACCACTCAAAGCCGTAGCTGTCGTAATCCAGCTCGTGCAGCGCTTTATGGTGGCGATAGGTCAGATTCAGGTCGCGCACCAGGCGCTGCACACCGTGATGCCAGTTATCGCCGCCGTTCAGCAGATGCCAGTCGAGGCTGCTGTCGTGATCCCATTCGCGCCCTTGCGCAAATTCATTGCCCATAAACAGCAGCTTTTTGCCGGGGAAGGCATACAGCCAGCCGTAGTAGGCACGCAGGTTGGCAAATTTCTGCCACGCATCACCCGGCATCCGGTCGAGAATCGATTTCTTACCGTGGACCACTTCGTCATGCGACAGCGGCAGCACGAAGTTTTCGGTGCCGTTGTACAGCATGCCGAAGGTAAGTTTGTCGTGATGATGCTTGCGATACACCGGATCGAGCTTCATGTAGTCGAGGGTGTCGTGCATCCAGCCCAGGTTCCACTTGTACCAGAAACCGAGCCCGCCCATATCCGGAGGACGCGACACGCCCGCGAAATCGGTGGACTCTTCTGCCATGCTCACCGCGCCCGGCACCTGTTCGCCGAGAATGCGGTTGGTGCTGCGCAGGAACTCGATAGCTTCGAGGTTCTCGCGCCCGCCGTGTTCGTTCGGCACCCACTCGCCCGCTTTGCGGCTGTAGTCGCGGTAAATCATCGACGCCACGGCATCCACACGCAGGGCATCAATGCCGAAACGCTCTATCCAGTACAGCGCGTTGCCGACCAGATAGTTTTGCACTTCCCGGCGGCCATAGTTGTAAATCAGGGTGTTCCAGTCCTGATGGTAGCCTTCGCGTGGGTCGCTGTGTTCGTACAGCTCGGTGCCATCAAATTTCGCCAGCGCAAAATCGTCCGACGGGAAATGGCCCGGCACCCAGTCGAGAATCACGTTCAGCCCGGCGTTGTGTGCGGCGTTGATGAAATAGCGGAAATCTTCTCGCGTGCCGAAACGGCGGGTCGGCGCGTAAAGCCCGGTAGGCTGATAACCCCAGCTGCCGTCGAACGGATGCTCGTTGATCGGCAGCAGTTCCAGATGGGTGAAACCCATCCATTTGGCATATGGCACCAGCTGGTCGGCCAACTCGCGGTAGCTCAGCCAGAAGTTGTTATCGGTATGGCGACGCCAGGACCCGAGATGCACCTCGTATATGGCAATCGGTGCGTCGAAATTATTGGCCTGTTGGCGCGATTCCGGCTGCTCGATTTTTTCCGGCAGACCGCAAATCAGCGATGCCGTTTCCGGGCGCATTTGCGCTTCAAAGGCGTACGGGTCAGATTTGATCCGCAGGTGGCCATGAGCGTCGATCATCTCGAATTTATAGAGCTGACCGTTATGCGCGCCGGGAATAAAAAGCTCCCAAATGCCCGACTCCGCCCGCAGGCGCATCGGGTGGCGACGACCATCCCAGTAGTTGAACTGCCCGACTACCGACACGCGACGCGCGTTCGGTGCCCAGACCGAGAAACGGGTGCCGGTCACGCCTTCCATGGTCGCCGCATGTGCGCCCAGCGTTTCGTAAGGCCGCAGGTGCGTGCCTTCCGACAGCAGCCAGGCATCCATGTCCTGCAACAGCGGGCCGAAACTGTACGGGTCATCAATCAGGTTTTGCTGGCCGTGCCAGAGCACAGCCAGCTGATAGCGGAAAGGATTTTTGCGGCGTGGCATAACGCCACAGAAGAAACCGCGCGCGTCGAGGCAGTCGAGCTGACCTATCTTGCGTCCGGTTTTTGGTTCGACGACCCACACCTCGGTGGCATCGGGTAACAGGGCGCGCACTTCCAGCCCTGCGTCAGTGCTATGCATGCCAAGCACGGAAAAGGGATCCGCAAAATGGCCTGCAATAAGGGCATTAATCACGTCTCTATCAATACGATCGGACATGCTATTCATCCTGTTATAGGTGCCGCTGTTTCCAGTACCTGTAGCGACTTTTTTTGACCTGAACGACGCAGCACGTGTGCTTCCTTTTTCTGCGTCGCCCCACCTCAAGGAAAAAACTCTCCCTTAAGCATAGCCAAGGCTTTATCTGACTCCTGGTAAAAATGAAGGTAATAGTTAATACGTATAAAGAGACGGGCACAAAAAAGGGGTGACTCAGCACCCCTTTTTTCATTTTGTTACGCTAACTGTCGCAACATCCGCCGTAGCGGTTCAGCGGCACCCCACAAGAGCTGGTCGCCGACGGTGAAGGCCGAAAGATATTCCGGCCCCATGTTCAGCTTACGCAAACGCCCGACCGGGGTGGTCAGCGTGCCGGTCACCGCCGCTGGCGTCAGTTCGCGCAGGGTGATATCGCGGTCGTTTGGCACCACTTTGGCCCACGGATTGTGTGCCGCCAGCAGCTCTTCCACCGTTGGAATAGAGACATCTTTTTTCAGTTTGATGGTGAAGGCCTGGCTGTGGCAGCGCAGTGCGCCGACACGTACGCACAGTCCGTCGACCGGAATAACGTTTTGGCTGGCGAGAATTTTGTTGGTCTCGGCCTGGCCTTTCCACTCTTCGCGGCTCTGACCGTTATCGAGCTGTTTGTCGATCCACGGGATCAGGCTCCCGGCCAGCGGTACGCCGAAGTTGTCGACCGGCAAATCGCCGCTGCGGGAAAGCGCAGTGACTTTGCGTTCGATATCAAGGATCGCCGACGCCGGGTTCGCCAGCTCGTCCGCGACGTAGTTATGCAGCGCACCCATCTGGCAGAGCAGTTCACGCATATGACGCGCGCCGCCGCCGGAAGCCGCCTGATACGTTGCCACGGAGACCCACTCGACCAAATCCTGCGCGAACAGGCCGCCGAGCGACATTAGCATCAGGCTGACGGTACAGTTGCCGCCGACAAAGGTTTTCACGCCGTTATTGAGGCCATCGGTGATGACAGCCTGGTTAACCGGATCCAAAATGATAATGGCGTCATCTTTCATGCGCAGCGAGGACGCCGCATCAATCCAGTAGCCCTGCCAGCCGCTTTCACGCAGCTTTGGATAGATTTCGTTGGTATAATCGCCGCCCTGGCAGGTGACAATGATGTCGAGTGCCTTCAGCGCCTCCAGATCAAAAGCATCCTGCAACGTGCCAGCACTCTGGGTGCCGAATGCAGGCGCAGCCTGACCAAACTGTGAGGTGGAGAAGAAGACCGGGCGGATGGCGTCAAAATCGCGCTCTTCTACCATGCGTTGCATGAGTACTGAGCCGACCATTCCGCGCCAACCGATAAAACCAACATTTTTCATAGCGTGTATTCCTGCAGAGGGATGTGCTGATGTCCTGACCCCGATGTTCTCGAAAGAATGCAGGGTATGCCTCACATTACAAAATGCAGCCAAAGTCGCAAGTGAAAAATATCAATGATTATGCAGGATTCAGTAAAGAAGCTTATTTAACGCGTCATTTTCAACGCGTAGAGACCGTGTGAAACACAATTATCAGGGAACAATCTATGAGTGAAATCCTTTCCGCTGCGGTGCTGTTGATCCTGATTATGGATCCGTTGGGCAACCTGCCGATTTTTATGTCGGTGCTGAAACACACCGAGCCCAAGCGCCGCAGGGCCATTATGATCCGCGAGCTTTTAATCGCTCTGCTGATCATGCTTATTTTCCTGTTCGCGGGTGAAAAAATTCTGGCGTTCCTGAACCTGAGCGCGGAGACGGTTTCTATCTCTGGCGGCATTATTCTGTTCCTGATTGCCATAAAGATGATTTTTCCCGGCAATGATGGCGACAGCAACGGCTTACCGGCCGGTGAAGAACCGTTTATCGTTCCGCTGGCGATCCCGCTGGTTGCCGGTCCGTCGCTGTTGGCAACGTTGATGCTGCTGTCGCACCAATATCCGAATCAGATGAGTCATTTAGTGATAGCGCTGATGCTTGCCTGGGGCGGTACGGTAGCGATTCTGTTGCAGTCGGGGCTGTTTTTACGCCTGCTCGGCGAGAAAGGGGTTAACGCGCTGGAACGCCTGATGGGGTTGATTCTGGTGATGCTCGCCACCCAGATGTTCCTGGACGGTATCCGGGTGTGGATGAAGGGGTGACATTAAAGTTTAGAGGAATTGTTCCGTTCACCCGATGTTCAGCAGGTTTCCGCAACCCGCACCGAACGTGAACGGAACAAATCCACTATGCCAGAAAAAGTCGTCGGCCTGGCCGAAAATCTAGCTCAGCAGCGTAAACGCAATCATCCCAACAATCGCACCGACGGTACCCAGAATGGTTTCCATCAGCGTCCAGGTCTTCAGCGTCTGCGCTTCGGTGGCTCCGGTAAACTTACCGAACAGCCAGAAGCCTGCGTCGTTAACATGGCTCACCACAATCGAACCGCCAGCGATACAGATAGACAAGGCAGCCATCTGCGCACCGGTGTAGTGCAGCTTTTCGATAACCGGCATCACCAGACCCACCGCTGTCAGACAGGCTACGGTCGCGGAGCCCTGAATGATACGCACCGCCGCCGCCAACACGAAGCAGGTAATGGCAATCGGCAGGCCCATCCCGGTCAATGCTTCACCCAGCGCCGGGCCAACACCGGAATCCACCAGCACCTGTTTGAACACCCCGCCTGCCCCGATAACCAGCAGAATAATACCCGCGGGTTGCAGCGCAGCACCGCAGATTTCCATCACCCGGTCTTTCGGCATTCCCTGACGCATCGCCAGGCCATAAATCGCCACCAGACACGCCACGAGGATCGCGGTGAACGGATGGCCGATAAACTCGAACCACTCATATGCCGTCGAACCCTGCGGTACAAAGTGAGCCGCGATAGTTTTCAGGCCAACCAGCACCAGCGGCAGCAGGATCAGCGCAAGGCTGAAACCAAAGCTCGGCATTTTGCCTTCGCCCAGATGCGGCTCGGAGATATCGTCCGGAATGTGCAGCTCAACGTGACGACTGATGAAGTTACCCCACAGCGGCCCGGCGATAATCATCCCCGGAATAGCCGCGCACAGGCCAATTAAAATCATCCAGCCAAAGTCAGCGTGCATCTGTGAGGCCAGCAGCATCGGCGCAGGCCCAGGCAGCAGGAACGCAGCGGCGGCGGCAACGCCCGCAAACAGCGGGATCACCAGCTTCACCAGGTTGGTGCCGGTGTGACGCGCCATCGAGAACGCAACGCTAATCAGCAGCACAATCGCCACTTCGAAGAACAGCGGCAGCGCACAGATAAGCCCTGCGAGGCCTATCGCGTAGTGCGCCCGGCTGTGTCCGAAGGACTTCAGCATTTTGACCGCAATCTGATCGACCGCGCCGGTCTCATGCAGAATTTTGCCGAACATCGCACCCAGAGCGACCACAATCGCGAGGAAGCCGAGCGTTCCGCCCATCCCTTTTTGCATAGTGTCGGCGATTTTATCGAGCGGCATACCCGAGAAAAGCCCTGCACCAATAGACACCACCATCAAAGCCACGAAGGCGTGCATACGCGCCTTCATCACTAAAAACAGCAGCAGCAATACGGAGCCTACGGCTGTTAAAACAAGCGTTAATGTACTCACTACTTACTGCCTTTGTTGATTAACTCAATCGTGCTGGCGACCACGCCTTCCAGCGGCTGATCGATATCAACCACTAATACATCGGACTCATCCGCACCCGGCTCTTGCAGGGTTTCGAACTGAGTGACCAGCATCTGAGTTTTAAAGAAGTGGCCTTTACGCGCCTTCAGACGGCTTTCGATCACGTCGAAATCGCCTTTCATGTAGATAAAGGAAAGGTTCGGATTGCCTTCGCGCAGAAGGTCACGGTAGCTTTTTTTCAGCGCGGAACAGACGATCAGCGACACTTTATTGGTGCGCTGCATGGCGAACGCGGCGTCGTTCAGGGCCTGCAACCACGGTTTACGGTCGTCGTCATTCAGCGCTTCGCCGGAGGACATTTTGACAATATTGCTGCGCGGATGGAGGAAATCGCCGTCAAGAAACGCGGCATGAAGCTGATACGCGACTTCGCTGGCGACGGCAGATTTTCCGCTCCCAGAGACGCCCATCAGAACGTAGACATGATGATCATGGTTAGTCGTGCTCAAAGCGATGCTCCCACAAGGTCAGTTTGTTACGGGTAACTGTTATCGGTAACATTGTCCTGCCGGGCTTTTGGATAAGCAATAACCTGTCGGACGATAAACTGAGTTGTGTGATCTACTTCAAACTTGTCGGATTAAATAGATCCACCCGGTGACAATGTGAAACCTAAATCTAACATCTTAGGCGTAACAATTTCACCCCGGATACGTGCCAGCAGACGTTCAGCGCCAATGCGCCCCATACGTTCCCGCGGGGTCAGGACGCTCGCCAGACGCGGTTCCATCACCTGGCCGATGTCGTGGCCGTGAAAACCGGCAATCGCCATATCGTCAGGAATTTTTAAGCCCAGACGCTGACACTCAAACGCCGCACCGACCGCAAGGTCATCGTTGGTACAGAAAATACCGTCGAGCTGCGGGTATTCACGCCGCGCCTGACGCATCAACTCAATGCCGGAAGAGTACGACGACGACTGCTCAACCATCACGCTGTAGGGGGTAAGGCCCGCCTCGCGCATCGCCTGCTCGTAGCCCTTCTGTTTGATGATCGTACGTTCGTCGAGACGCGCCCCAAGATAGGCAATGTGGCGATGGCCGCGCGAAATAATGGTGGCGGTCATCTGGCGCGCGGCTTCAAAGTTGTCGAATCCAACGGCGATATCAATGCACGGCGACTGGCTGTCCATCAGCTCGACCACCGGGATGCCGGAAACTTCAATCATTTTGCGGGTGCGTGCGGTGTGGGTACGCTCGGAGAGGATCAGCCCATCGATATTCCAGGAAAGCATGGATTCCAGACGTTCCTCTTCCATTTCCGGCTTGTAGCCATAGTGGGCGAGCATCGCCTGATAGCCGTAGGCGTCGGTCACGCTTTCAATGCCTTTCAGCACTTCGGCGAACACCTGGTTGGTCAAGGAAGGAAGAAGTACGCCAATCGCGCGGCTGGTCGCATTGGAAAGAATATCCGGGGCGCGGTTGGGAATGTAACCCAGTTCATCCAGGGCGATAGCAATCTTGCCACGCAGCGCTTCGGAAACTTGTTCCGGGTTACGCAAAAAACGGCTGACCGTCATTTTGGTCACGCCGACGCGATCGGCCACATCCTGAAGTACGGGTCTTTTCTTTTTCATCGTCCAGAGGCTGATAAAGGGGGAGACATTCCACCAGTTTATCATGGACGTGACGGAACCTTCCCGAATATCCAGGAAGGTTCTTCTATTTTATTTAATCAGGATCATACCGGCGGCAGATCGAACAGCAGAATTTCAGCGTCGCTGTCAGCGTGAACCGAAAGCGCCTGCTCATCCCAAATCGCCAGGCCATCAGCGGCGGTCGCTTTAGTGCCGTTAATCGACACCTCGCCTTTCACCACCTGGATCCACACCTTGCGATCCGCAGCAATCTGATGCACCGACTGTTCGTCTTTCAACAGCGCCCAACGGTACAGCTCCATGTCCTGATTCACTTTCAGCGAACCGTCGCGAGCGTCAGGTGACAGCACCAGCTGTTTACCCTGCGTGGCGTCAAAACGACGCTGCTCGTAGCGCGGCGTGATGCCGTTTTCCTGCGGAATAATCCAGATTTGATACAGATGCAGCTTTTCCGTTTTGCTCGGGTTGTACTCCGAGTGACGTACCCCGGTTCCGGCGCTCATAATCTGGAATTCACCGGCAGGCACCTGCTCTTTGTTGCCCATGCTGTCTTCATGTTCAACCGCGCCTTCCAGCACGTAGGTCAGAATTTCCATGTCTTTGTGCGGGTGAGTACCGAAGCCCTGACCGGCATCAATCACGTCGTCGTTAATGACCCGAAGCGCGGAGAAGCCCATGAAATTCGCGTCGTAATAATTGGCGAAAGAGAAAGTGTGCCAGGAGTCCAGCCAGCCGTGATTTGCATGGCCACGTTCGTTTGCTTTGCGTAAGTAAATCATGATGTCTAACTCCGTGTTCGTTTCGATGGAGTTAGTGTGGACCGGAACCGGCCAGGATGATAGTGGGTGAAAATTGACTCCTCTGTTCAAAATTTATGAACAAGAACAGAGAAGCCAAATCCGCTTATTTCGCGAGGGTTACCGTGGCAGGCGAAGCCTGTTCGAAGGCCCGTTCGAGGATCTCCAGATTGGTCAGAGCTTCAGTTTCCTTGACGTAATTCGGCGCACCGTTTTTCAGGGTTTGATACAGCGCGTCGTACACCCGGCCATAGTCACCG
Organism: Scandinavium lactucae; assembly: GCF_033843265.1. Taxonomy (NCBI): domain Bacteria; kingdom Pseudomonadati; phylum Pseudomonadota; class Gammaproteobacteria; order Enterobacterales; family Enterobacteriaceae; genus Scandinavium; species Scandinavium lactucae. The sequence goes on along the minus strand of NZ_JAWXRD010000003.1, from coordinate 118,310 downwards.
ATTTCCGGTTTCACGTCCTCACGCACCGTCTCGCCCTGGGCGTTCACGTACTCCAGGTATCCAATGCTGTCGTCGGCGGCAAAGCCCGGCTCGCCCGGCATGATATTGGCCTTCAGACTGGTTTCCTGCTGGTCGATACCGAATTTCAGGTATGAGCCCTTGGTGCCATGCACGATAAATTTCGGGTAATCGATTTTCACCAGGTGGCTGGTTTTGACGATCGCCTTCAGGTTGCCGTAGAACAACTGCGCCTCAAAGGTATCGTCCGGGTTAGCTTTGTTTCGCAGACTGCGGATGTCATACGCCACGTGGTCCGGGCGACCAAACAGCGAGATGATTTGGTCCATGGTATGCACGCCCAGACCATAGAACGCACCGTCCTGCGGCAGGCCTGGCTGAGTTGACACGTCCGGGCGGTAGTAATCGAAATGACTTTCAATTTCCACGATATCGCCGAGTTTGCCGCTCTCGATGGCCTTTTTGGCGGTCAGGAAGCAGGAGTCAAAGCGACGATTCTGATACGGCGTGACCGTCAGCCCTTTCGATTTTGCCAGCGCGAACAGTTCTTTTGCTTCGGCGAGGGTCGGGGTGAACGGTTTTTCCACCAGCACGTTTTTTCCGGCTTCCAGCGCCCGTTTCGCATAATCAAAGTGGCTGTCGGCATGGGTGCAGACCACCACCAGTTTGACCTGCGGATCGCCCAGCACGTCGTTTAAGTCACTGGTGAAATGAATATGCTGATACTGCGGCTGCTGCTCGTCCGGCTTGGCGCTACGGCGATAAATATGCGCCACGTGCCAGCTCTCTTTGCGGTTAAGGACGTACGGGAGGTGATAGCGGGTCGTGCTTTTTCCGAAACCAATAAATGCGCAATGTAGGGTCATGGTTCAGTCCTTTTTGACTTTGAATTATCCCTACCATACTGGAAGTCAGCACAGGCAGACATCTCCATTTTTCTCCATTTTGCCCAAATTAGTTGGCGGTGTAGCAAGGCGGCAAGGGAGCTTATCCCCAGGAGCTTACTGGAGTAAGTGACTGGGGTAAGTGAGCGCAGCCAACGCCGCTACGGCGTCAAATAAGAGGGGCAAAAAAAAAGCCAGCGCGAGGCTGGCTACAAAATAATACTGGAAGCAATGTGAGCAATGTCGTGCTTTCAGGTTCTCCGTAAGGGTCTCCCTGAACGCATGGCAATAATAATCATTATCATTCGCACTTGTCTAGCGCTTTTTAACAAAAAACAGTGGTTGACGAAATTTTGTGACTCGGAGATGTTAAAGAGGACAACTAACCTCCCGCAGACGGGATAAGGAAAAAGGCATGAGTACGAGTGAGATAATAGTCCGCCACGTTGACGCCACCGACGCAGCAGCTTTACATCAGATGCATACGCATGCGGATGTTTATCACTCGACGCTACAAATTCCTCATCCTTCAATGGAGATGTGGCACGAACGCGTGATGCGTAAACCCAACAGACGGCAGCTCGTGGCCTGCATTGATGAGCGCGTCGTGGGCCATCTGGCGCTGGACGTGATGGAAAACCCGCGTCGCAGCCATGTTGCCACCTTTGGCATCAGCGTCGCAGCGGAATTCCAGAACCGGGGCGTCGGCAGTGCGCTGCTGCGGGAGATGGTCAACCTGTGCGACAACTGGCTGCGCGTCGAGCGGATTGAATTGACGGTGTTCGTCGATAATCCGTTAGGTATCGGCCTGTACCGCAAGTTCGGGTTCGACGTTGAAGGCACCGGTAAAAACTACGCCCTGCGCAACGGCGAATATGTGGATGCGTATTTTATGGCGCGGATGAAATAATTTGTCCGAAAAGTGCCCGGCAGCGCTACGCTTGCAGGACCTACAAAATCGTAGGCTCGGCAAACGCAGTGCCGCCGGGCAAAAAATCAGTATCCTGCCGTTAAATCATCCACTGAACGCGGGTCCGAGGCACCATACAGCGTGCCGTCCGGGCCGACCATTATGCTCTGGGTACTGCCCATCGCCTCTTTGACGGCCACCTTCTGACCTTTGTCTGCCAGCAGCTTCAGGGTATCCGGGCTAAAGCCCTTCTCCACCCGCAGTTCATCCGGCAACCATTGATGATGGAAGCGTGGCGCATTGGTCGCTTCGGCGACGTTCATCCCAAAGTCGATGGTATTCACCACCATTTGCAGCACAGTGGTGATAATCCGGCTGCCGCCTGGACTGCCGGTCACCAGCCAGGTTTTCCCGTCTTTCACCACGATGGTTGGCGACATCGACGACAGCGGACGCTTATGCGGCCCGACAGCGTTCGCCTCCCCGCCGACCAGGCCGTACACGTTCGGCACGCCCGGTTTGGCCGAGAAATCATCCATCTGGTTATTCATCAGGATGCCGCTGTTCCCCGCCACAATGCCGGTACCGAACGTGGTGTTCAGGGTGTACGTCACCGCCACCGCGTTGCCGTCTTTATCCACCACCGAGAAATGGGTCGTTTGATTGCTTTCATACGGTGCCAGTTTGCCGGGGCGAATCTGGCTCGACGGCTTGGCCTTATTCAGGTCGATTTCAGCGGCAATAGATTTGGCGTAATCCTTGCTGGTCAGCGCCTGCCACGGCACTTTGACGAAATCCGGGTCGCCGAGGTATTCCGAGCGGTCGGCATAGGCGCGCTTCTCAGCCTCCGCCATCACCTGCATCGCATCAGCGCTGCCGAAACCGTATTGGTGCATATCGAAGTTTTCCAGGATGTTCAGGATTTCAACGATATGAATCCCCCCGGACGACGGTGGTGGCATGGAGAACACCTGATAGCCGCGGTAATCGCCGCTGATAGGCTCTCGCTCCACCGCTTTGTAGTTCGCCAAATCGTCTTTGGTTATCAGCCCGCCGTTCTTTTTCATTTCCCCGGCAATCTGGTCAGCAATCGATCCTTTGTAGAATGCATCCGGGCCATTTTCAGCAATCATCTCCAGACTTTTCGCCAGATTGGCCTGCACCAGCTTGTCGCCCTTTTTCAGCGGCTCGCCGTTTTTCCAGAAGATGGCTTTACTGTTTTCATGATTGGGAATGACTTCACTGCCGTAGGTTTTCAGGTCATCGGCCAGCGCATCGTTCACCGTAAAGCCCTCTTTCGCGAGCTTAATGGCCGGACGCACCACTTTGTTGAGCGGCATCGTGCCGTACTCTTTCAGCGCCAGCGAGAAACCGGCCACCGTGCCCGGCGTGCCGGACGCCAGATGCGAGGTCAGCGATTTTTTGCTGTCAGGGTTACCCTGATCGTCGAGGAACATATCGCGGGTGGCCTGCGCCGGGGCCATTTCGCGGAAATCAATCGCCGTGGTTTTGCCGTCTTTGGTGCGCAGCAGCATAAACCCGCCGCCGCCGAGATTACCCGCTTGCGGGTGCGTCACCGCCAGCGCGTAGCCCACGGCCACCGCGGCATCGACCGCATTTCCGCCCTGTTTGAGGATCTCCACGCCAACATTCGTCGCCATTTCATCTACCGACGCGACCATGCCCTGTCGGGCACGAACCGGGTGGAAAACATCCTCTTCAACACCATACGACACCGGTGGTGCCGCGGGTGACGCCGTGTTGGCCGCCACGCTGAAACTGCCTCCTGCCAGCAGAGCAGCAATCGCCGCCCCGCGCCAAAAACGGGTTTCAATCATTGTTATTCTCCAGGTGAAAGGGTCATGCGCCCGCTTAAGCCTGGTTCAGAATTCCTAAAAAATCATCGTAATGGCGAATTGGAGGTAAACTTAAGGAAGCCCCAATGGGGAGGAGGAAAAGATGAAAACGTTAATTTTTCTGACGGCGCTTGTGCCGTTTGCCGTTTTAGCACAGCCATTGAACCCGACCAATAACCCTAATCAGCCGGGTTACGTGATCCCCAGCCAGCAACGCATGAAGACCGAAATGCAAACGCAGCAGCTGCAGCAGAAAGGGATGTTGAACCAACAGTTGCAGACCCAGACGCAGGTTCAGCAGCAGCATCTGCAAACCCAGATGAACAATAACCAGCAGCGGGTGTTAAACGGGCAGCCGGGGGAGCAGGTGCTGCCAAATGCCCAGGGCGGGATGTTGAGCGGCGGAAACAGTGACAAAATGCTGAACAGTTCGTCGCAGCACATGCTGCCGCAAACGCAGAACGGTGACCTGCTCAGCACCCCATCTAACCCTCAACCGCTATCCCGTTAACGACGACAACCCTAGCGGAAGTCTGGCCCGATAACGTCAATCGCATCGGTACAGATGCAGTCCACGCCCCAGCGCAGCAGCTCTGACGCCCGCTGGGGTTTGTTCACCGTGTACACCAGAATGTGCAGCCCTGCCGCTTTGAGCATCTTCACGCGCGTTTCATCCAGCAACCGATGATTGAGGTGAATCGACACGCAACCCAGACGAGTGGTTAGCGCCTGCCAGTCATCACGCCATTCATCGAGCAATAAGCCGCGCGGCAGTTCGGGGGCCGCGTGTTGTGCGGCTTCCAGGGCATCGATTTCAAACGATGACAGCAGCGGCGGGGTCATGTCTGCCCACAGCTCACGCGCGGCCAGCGCCACGGTTTTGCCGGTCAGCGGCCCGGTTCCGGTGGACGGTTTGATTTCGATGTTGGCCATCATGCCGTGCTGGCGACAACGTTCAGCGACCTGCGAGAGCAGCGGCAGCGGTTCGCCTTTAAATTCATGGCTGAACCAGCTCCCGGCATCGACGCGCAGCAGTTCGTTCCACGTCAGCTTCCCCGCCACGCCCCAGCCGTTGCTGGTGCGCTCCAGGTTGTCATCGTGCAGCAGAAAAATCTGCCCGTCCTGCGACAGCTTGACGTCAAACTCGATCATCGTGTGCCCGTAATGCGCGCCGACATCAATCGCCGCGAGGGTGTTTTCCGGGGCACGTTTTCCGCCGCCACGATGGGCGACGATACGGGGATAAGGCCAGTGACTCATATGCGTTGTCCTGTTTCACCATCAAACAGGTGCAGATGGTTTTCCGGCAGATGCAGCCACAGCGTGCTGCCCGCCTGCGGGCGTTGCTGATGCGGCAAGCGCACCACCATTTTTTGCTCACCCCAACGGCCATGCGCGAGGTTATCTGCACCCAAAATTTCCAGCGTATCCATCACCAGGGGTACGCCGCCTTCGGCCTGCGAGCTTAGCGCAATATGTTCCGGACGGATACCCAGCGTCATGCTGCGCCCGGCGTAGCCGCGATACTGCCAGTTCAGCGGTAACGCCATGCCGCTGGCGAGTTCGAAATGCGTGCCGGAGGCGCTGACCCGGCCATCAAGCAGGTTCATCGCCGGGCTGCCGATAAAGCTCGCCACGAAGCGGCTGGCGGGTTTTTCATACACTTCCACCGGGGTGCCTATCTGTTCGGCAATGCCTTTGTTCATCACCATCACCCGCTGCGCGAGAGTCATGGCCTCGACCTGATCGTGGGTCACATACAACGAGGTAGTATTCAGACGGCGGTGCAGCTGTTGCAGCTCCAGACGCATCTGCACCCGCAGCTTGGCATCGAGGTTCGAAAGCGGTTCGTCGAACAGGAACACCGCCGGGTCACGGACAATCGCCCGCCCCATCGCCACGCGCTGACGCTGGCCGCCGGAGAGCTCGCGCGGACGACGCGTTAACAAATGTTCCAGCTCAAGGATGCGCGCCGCCTCTTTCACCCGCTCGGCGATATGCCCTTTGCCCATGCCGCGGATTTTCAGGCCCCAGGCCATGTTCTCTTCCACGCTCATGTGTGGATACAGGGCGTAGTTCTGGAACACCATCGCAATCCCGCGCTCTTTCGGCTCCAGCTCGGTCACGCGCTGGCGGTCAATCCAGATATCCCCGCTGGAGACACGCTCCAGCCCGGCAACCATTCGCAGCAGCGTCGATTTGCCGCAGCCCGACGGGCCGACCATCACGATAAACTCACCGTCGGAGACATCCAGCGTCAGCGGCTGGATAACCTGGGTTTTGCCGTTGTCCCAGCTCTTGGTTACTGCCTGTAATTTTAATCCTGCCATCTTGGTTATTTCTCACTGTCCACTAAACCACGCACAAACGCACGCTGCATGGCTAAAACGATAATGACCGGCGGGATCAGCGTCAGCAGCATCGCCGCCATCACCTGATTCCACGCGGTAGTGCCTTCGCCGGTGGCGATCATGCCTTTAATGCCCGCCACCGCCGTGCCGAGATTGACGTCGGTGACGATCAGCAGCGGCCACAGATACTGGTTCCAGCCGTAGATAAAGGTGATCACGAACAGCGCCGCCAGGTTGGTTTTCGACAGCGGCAGCACGATGTCGCGGAAAAAGCGCATCGGCGATGCGCCGTCAATCCGTGCCGCTTCTATCAGCTCGTCCGGCAGGGTCATAAAGAACTGGCGGAACAGGAAGGTGGCGGTGGCCGAGGCCATCAGCGGTAGCGTCAGGCCGGTGTAGCTGTCGAGCAGCTTGAGGTTGGCGATCACTTCCACCGTCGGGAAAATACGCACCTCGACCGGCAGCATCAGGGTGATAAAAATCATCCAGAAAAACAGGTTACGCAGCGGGAAGCGGAACCAGACGATGGCGAATGCCGACAGCATCGACACCGCGATTTTGCCCACCGTGATGGTGAACGCCATGATGAAACTGTTGAGCAGCATCAGCCAGAACGGTGCGCTGTTGGCCCCGACACCGCGCAGCCAGATGAGCTTCATGTTCTCCAGCAAATGCGAGCCGGGCACCAGGGTCATTGGAGTGGCGAAGACCGCTTTGTCATCCAGGGTTGCCGCCACAAACGCGACGTACAGCGGGAACAAGACAACCGCAATCCCGAGGATCAACATACTGTGGCTGAACCAGGTCAGCCCGCGACGATGTTCAATCATTGATAGCGCACCTTACTTTCGACATAACGGAACTGCACCACCGTCAGGATAATCACCAACCCCATCAGCACCACCGACTGCGCCGCCGATGCGGACAGATCCAGCCCGGCAAAGCCTTCGCGGTAGATTTTGTAGATAAGCGTAGTTGTGGCCTGCACCGGGCCGCCTGCCGTCGCGGCATCGATAACCGGGAAGGTGTCGAAAAAGGCGTACACCAGATTGACCACCAGCAGGAAGAAACTCACCGGGGCAATCAGCGGCAGCGCAATCGCGAAGAAACGCCGCACCGGCCCGGCACCGTCAATCGCGGCGGCTTCCACCAGCGAGCGAGGAATCGACTGTAACGCAGCGAAGAAGAACAAGAAGTTGTAGCTGATCTGCTTCCACACTGAGGCGAACACCACCAGGAACATCGCCTGGCCGCTGTTCTGCGCGTGGTTCCAGTTGTATCCCATCAGCTCCAGCCAATGAGTAATCAGCCCGCGTCCGGGGTTGAAGAGGAAAATCCACAGCACCGCCGCGATGGCCGGGGCCACGGCGTAAGGCAGCAACATCAGGGTCTGATACAGACGGCTGCCGCGCACCACATAATCGACCAACGCGGCAAAAAACAGCGAGACCAGCAGGCCGCTAATCGTCACCAGGCCACTGAATTTGATGGTGGTCCAGAAAGCGTCGAGGTAGTAGCTGTCGTGAAACAGGGCGATGAAGTTGTCGAAGCCGACAAACTCGCTGGACAACCCAAACGGATCCACGCTCTGGAGGGAGTACCACAGCGCTTCGCCCGCAGGCCAGATAAAGAAAATGACGGTAATCGCCAGCTGTGGCGCGACCAGCACATAGGGCAGCCAGCGCGAGCGAAAGACCGGACGGGATGATGACATAGTTTGACTCTTTTTCGGAAAACGCCGGGTGGCGGCCTACATGAGGCAATGCGTAGGCCGGGTAAGCGCAGCGCCACCCGGCATTTCACAGGTTACGATTTGGTCGACTTCTCAAAACGGCGCAGCAGCTGATTACCCCGCTCGACGGCGGAATCCAGCGCCTGCTGTGGGGTTTTCTTGCCGGTCCACACCGATTCCAGTTCTTCATCCACGATGGTGCGGATCTGCGGCATGTTGCCCAGACGCAGGCCTTTAGTGAACGGCAACGGCGGCTTGTTCAGCATCTGACGGGTAGCGATATCCGCCCCCGGGTTCTTGTCGTAGAAGCCCTGTTGACGGGTCAGGTCATACGCCGCTTTGGTGATCGGCAGATAGCCGGTTTTCTGGTGCCATTCGGCAGCGATTTCCGGTTTGGTCAGGAAGTCGAGGAACTCGGCCACGCCTTTGTAAGTTTCTTTGTCTTTGCCCTGCATCACCCACAGGCTGGCTCCGCCGATAATGGCGTTTTGCGGCGCACCTTTCGCATCGGCGTCGTACGGCATCATGCCCACACCGTAGTTGAATTTGGCGTACTGACGAATGTCTGCCAGCGAACCGGAAGAGGCGGTGGTGATGGCACAATCGCCGCTATAGAACTTCTCAGTGGATTCATCTTTACGCCCGAAGTAACTGAAATCGCCCTTCTTATTCAGTTCTTCCAGCATCGCGATGTGCTTCACCTGCTCTGGCTTGTTGAATTCCAGGACCGCATTGGTGCCGTCAAAGCCGTTGTTTTGGCTGGCAAACGGCAGACCGTTCCACGCGCTGAAGTTTTCCAGTTGGATCCAGCCCTGCCAGCCACTGGCGTAGCCGCACTTCATGCCTGCCGCTTTCAGTTTGGCGGTGTAATCGGCCAGATCCTGCCAGGTTTTCGGTGGCTGATCCGGGTTTAATCCGGCTTTCTTAAAGGCATCTTTGTTGTAGTACAGCACCGGGGTGGAACTGTTAAACGGCTGGCTCAGCAGATGACCGGTTTTAGAATCGGTGTAATAACCGGACACGGTTGGCACGAACTGGGATTCATCAAACTGGATGCCCGCGTCTTTAAACACTTCGTACACCGGCTTAATGGCTTTCGAGGCCATCATGGTGGCGGTGCCGACTTCATAAACCTGTAATAAGGCAGGCGCGTTTCCGGTGCGGAAGGCCGCAATCCCTGCGGCCAGGCTCTGTTCGTAGTTGCCTTTATACACCGGCACAATTTTGTAATCGGGATGGGTGTCGTTAAAACGCTGGGCGAGGGAGTCAACTTCTTTGCCTAACTCCCCTTCCATGGAATGCCAGAACGGAACGGTGGTAACAGCCATGGCCTGGGAGGCAAAGGCCAGACCCAACGTCAGAGCTAAAGCGGTGTGTCGTAACGATGTCATTCGGTTATCTCTCTTGTTGTGCCGGATGCGCGAAATCACGCGTTTTTGTTCGCAACACAACATGACATGGGCGTATGACAGAAATAGAACCGGGAGATGACGGAGAGGTGACAGCCAGGCTTCAGGGAGGTGATGGAATGGTGACGGTGGAGGGACACAGTTCAGGAAACGGTAGGCCCGGCAAGCGACAGTGGACTGACCCCTTATTGTTGGACAGTCCACAGCGCCGCCGGGCAGAAATCATCAGCCGCCCAGATAGGCGCTGCGTACCGCTTCGTTTGCCAGTAACGCATCACCGGTGTCTTCCAGCACCACGTGACCGTTCTCCAGCACGTAGCCACGGTCGGCCAGTTTCAGCGCCTGATTGGCGTTCTGCTCAACGAGGAAGATGGTCATTCCCTCTTTGCGCAGTTGCTCAATGGTGTCGAAAATCTGCTGGATGATGATCGGTGCCAGGCCGAGCGACGGCTCGTCGAGCAGCAGTAGACGCGGCTGGCTCATCAGCGCCCGGCCAATCGCCAACATCTGCTGTTCCCCGCCGGACATGGTGCCCGCTCGCTGAATACGACGCTCCCACAGACGCGGGAACAGTTCGTATACCCACTTAATCCGGGTGTGATACTCGCTGCGGTCGGCAAAGAAGCCACCCATCGCCAGGTTCTCTTCCACGGTCATCCGGGAGAAAACACGACGCCCTTCCGGCACAATCGCCACCGCTTCGCGCATGATTTTTGCAGTCTGCCAGTCGGTAATATCTTTGCCATCAAAAGTGACGCGCCCGCTGGTTGCGCGTGGGTCGCCGCACAGGGTGCCGAGCAGCGTGGTTTTACCCGCGCCGTTGGCCCCAATCAGGGTGACGATTTCGCCCTGGTTGATGTGCAGGCTTACCTCATGCAGCGCCTGGATTTTGCCGTAGTGGGCGCTGACTTTGTCAAAGGACAACATGACTTTTTCCATCTTATGCCTCGCCCCCCATTATGCTTCACCCAAGTAGGCGCGAATAACGTCAGGGTTATTGCGGATTTCTGCCGGTGATCCGTTCGCCAGCGGCGTGCCCTGATTCACCACGTAAATACGGTCTGAAATACCCATCACCAGCTTCATGTCGTGTTCAATCAGCAGAATGGTGGTGTTGTGATGACTGCGCAGTTCGACAATCAGCTCGTCCAGCTCTTTGGTCTCTTTCGGGTTCAGACCCGCCGCCGGTTCGTCGAGCATCAGGATTTCCGGCTGGGTAACCATACAGCGGGCGATTTCCAGACGGCGCTGGTCACCGTAGGCGAGGTTGCTCGCCTGGCGGTTGGCGTGCGCCAGCAGACCGATGCGCTCGAGCCAGGTGGCGGCGCGATCCAGCGCTTCACTTTGCGCTTTACGAAACCCCGGGGTTTTCAGCAGCCCGGAGAAGACGCCGGTTTTCAGCTGCTGATGTTGCGCCACCAGCAGGTTTTCAATCACCGTCATTTCACGGAACAGGCGCACGTGCTGGAAGGTCCGCACCACGCCCATCTGGGCGATTTGCTGGCCCGGCAGGCCTTCAAGATGCTTATCGCGCAGCATAATGCTGCCCCCGGTTGGCTTATAGAACCCGGTCAGGCAGTTAAAGACCGTGGTTTTCCCCGCGCCGTTCGGGCCAATCAGCGAAACGATTTCCTGGGGATGCAGTTCGAGATTAACGTTATTGACCGCCAGCAGGCCGCCAAAACGCATCATCAGATCGTTAACGGATAATAATGGCTGACTCATGCCTGGTCTCCTTTGGTCTGTCCATTCTTCAGTTTCAGCTGTGGACGGGTCATCGGCAGCAAGCCTTGTGGACGCCAGATCATCATCAGAACCATTAAGCCACCCAGCATTAACATGCTGTATTCGTTGAAATCACGCATCAGTTCGCGTGATACCACCAGCAGGACTGCCGCCAGAATAACCGCGAACTGCGAGCCCATTCCGCCGAGCACCACAATCGCTAACACAAAAGCCGATTCGGCGAAGGTGAACGATTCCGGGCTGACGAAGCCCTGACGGGCGGCGAACAATGTTCCGGCGAAACCGGCAAACGCGGCGCTGATGGTGAACGCCGTCAGCTTGATGCGCGTCGGGCTCAGGCCCAGCGAACGGCAGGCGATTTCATCTTCACGCAGCGCTTCCCACGCGCGGCCCAGCGGCATACGCAGCAGGCGGTTAATCACGAACAGGGTCAGGACGACCAACAGCAGCGCCACCAGATAGAGGAAAATCACGCGGTCGTTCGGGTCATACTTCATGTTGAAGAAGTTGCTGAAGGTATCCCAGCCGCCTTCGCGCGCGGTCCGGCTGAACTCCAGACCGAACAGCGTCGGTTTCGGGATCTGGCTGATCCCGTTCGGGCCGCCAGTAATTTCGGTATTGTTGAGCAGCAGAATACGCACAATTTCGCCGAAGCCGAGGGTGACAATCGCCAGGTAGTCTCCGCGCAGACGCAGCACCGGGAAGCCGAGCAGGAAACCAGCCGCGGCAGAGACCAGGCCCGCCAACGGCAGACAGGTCCAGAAGCCGAGACCGTAATAGTGGTTCAGCAGCGCAAAGGTGTACGCCCCGATGGCATAGAAGCCACCGTAGCCGAGTACCAACAGGCCAGACAGCCCCACCACCACGTTCAGGCCGAGGCCGAGAATAATGTAGATCATGGTCAGGGTGGCGATATCAATGGTGCCGCGAGACACCATAAACGGCCACGCTACGGCAATCACCAACAGCGCAATCAGGAACAGCTTCTGTTTAACGGTCGAACCGTCAATCGCTGGCAGAACCAACTTCGGTCCGGAAACGCGCTTCAGGCCTTTCTGCACCATCGGACGCAGCAGCTGGAAGATAAACACCACCGCGGTGCCGATGTAAATCCATTGCCAACGGATATCCGCCGCGGAATTGACCACCAGCTTGGTCCCGCTCAGCGAAAGCTGAACGCCCATGAACACGCCCGCCAGCACGAAGAACATGGCGGCAGACAGCAACGCCATCGCAAAATGCATCGGTTTCATACTTTTTCTACCTCCGGACGACCCAGGATCCCGGTCGGCATTACCAGCAGCACCACAATCAGCAGCGCGAACGACACCACGTCTTTGTATTCGGTACTCAGGTAAGCGGAGGAGAGCGCTTCAGCTACGCCCAGGATAAGGCCGCCGATCATCGCCCCCGGAATGCTGCCGATACCGCCCAGAACCGCCGCAGTAAAGGCTTTCATCCCGGCCATAAAGCCAATGTACGGGTTAATCACCCCGTAGAACTGACCGAGCAGTACGCCCGCCACTGCCGCCATTGCGGCACCGATGACGAAGGTCAGGGCAATCACACGGTCGGTATTAATGCCGAGCAGGCTCGCCATTTTCAAGTCTTCCGCACAGGCACGACAGGCACGTCCCATGCGGGAATAGCGGATGAACACGGTCAGGGCCAGCATCGCCACAAAGGTCACCACCCAGATAACCAACTGCATGGTGGTTATCGAAGCAGAGAAACTTTCGCTGCTGCCGACAATCCACTGGCCGTTGAACAGGCTTGGCAGGGCGATGTCGCGCGAGCCTTCGGTCAGGCTGACGTAGTTTTGCAGGAAGATGGACATCCCGATGGCGGAGATCAGTGCAATCAGGCGTTTGGAGCTACGAACCGGGCGATAAGCGACCCGTTCAATGCTCCAGCCGTAGGCGCTGGCGATGACAATCGCCCCGACGAATCCGGCCCCAACCAGTAGCCAGCTGGTGTCGATGCCCATCATCATCAGTGCGGCGATAATCATGAACGACACATAGCTGCCGATCATATACACCTCGCCGTGGGCGAAGTTGATCATCCCGATAATGCCGTACACCATGGTGTAACCGATGGCGATCAGCGCGTAGGTGCTTCCCAGCGTGACGCCGTTAAACATCTGCTGCAGGAAATAAAGAAACTGCTCTGACATAAGGTAACCTTTTAAATCCGACAAGCCGGATACTGGATTCCACTCTAAATAATTCGAGTTGCAGGAAGGCGGCAAGTTTGCCCAGCCCCGGGAGCGTACAAGAAGTACGTGACCGGGGTGGGTGAACGCAGCCAACGCATCTGCGGCTCGAAGTATGACGAGTGGTTGTCTTATTTGGCGACGCTGGACGACCCGTCCGCATGCCACTGGAAGACACCAAATTCAAATCCCTTCAGATCGCCTTTCTCATCCCAGTTCAGCGGCCCAATCACGGTTTTTGCACCGTTTGCTTTCAAATCTTTAATCAACGCCTGCGGATCTTCGCTGCCGGTGCGGTTCATGGCGGTGGCCAGAGACTGCACTGCGGCATAGGTTATCCACACGTACGGGCCGCTCGGATCTTTCTTCTCGGCTTTCAGCGCATCAACGATACCTTTGTTGGCTGGGTCCTGGTCATAGCGTTTCGGCATTGTGACCAGCATCCCTTCGCCTGCGGCACCGGCGATGTTGGACAGGGAAGCGTTACCCACGCCTTCCGGGCCCATGAACTGCGTTTTCAGGCCAACGGAACGCGCCTGACGCAGGATCTGCCCCATTTCCGGGTAGTAGCCGCCGTAGTAAACGAAGTCGATATTTTCTTTTTGCAGACGGGCTACCAACGCGGAGAAGTCTTTCTCCCCGGCGGTAATCCCGTCGAAGAACACCACGTTCGCGCCGCTCTTCTTCAGGCTATCCTGCACGGAACGCGCCAGACCTTCGCCGTACTGCTGCTTGTCATGAATGATAGCGATGCGCTGCGGCTTCACTTTTTCCACAATGTATTTGGCAGCGGTCGGTCCTTGAGAGGAGTCGAGGCCCGCGGTGCGCATGATGTACTGATAGCCGCGCTGGGTCAGCTCCGGATTGGTTGCGCCCGGGGTGATCATCAGAATGCCTTCGTCTTCGTAAATGTCAGACGCAGGCTGCGTGGAGGAGGAGCACAGGTGGCCGATAACGTATTGAATGCCGTCGTTAACCACTTTGTTAGCGACCGCCACGGCCTGTTTTGGGTCACAGGCATCGTCATATTCCACGGCAACCAGTTTGTCGCCCTTGATGCCGCCCGCCGCGTTAATGTCTTTAACAGCCTGGCGTGCGCCGTTGAACTCCATGTCGCCCCACTGTGCGACCGGGCCAGACATCGCCCCAATCACCGCAACTTTAATATCCTTCGCCAGGGCTGATTGCGTCATCGCCAATGCAATCATTCCCGCAATCAATGTTTTCGCATTCCGTTTCATCTTCAATCCCCATTCGTGATGTTATTTGTATATATTTTGTATTTATCTGGTTAAAAAGCATTCTGTACTTTTAATGCACAACGCTATTTTTACCAGTCTCTTTAATGGTTTAGCGATGCTTTTTGCCAAAAACCTGACTAAAATCTCTATTTTTCAGTCGATTAAGAAAAGATAATATTCTGTATTCAGCCAGAGTTAAACAAAAAAAAGCGCCGTTTTCAGCATAAAATAAGGGTACAAAGAACCGAATAAATCACTACCTTTCAGGTTAAAATCCTGCTTATTTTTCGATCCATGACGCATTGCACTGCCACGACGATCGGCGGAAAACGAATCCGCTGTCATTCAGCATAAAAATAGAAATCGGTTAATCGCGATTTTCGATACACTCAGGGCACTATTTTTTGACGGGTAGCTTCACATGAAACTGACGGTAATCAGGCTGACGGCGCTCAGCGAGCAGGACCCTATCGATCTCGGTAAGATTTGGCCGGAATACAGTTCATCGTCCTTGCAGATGGATGACGAGCACCGGATTTACGCCGCACGGTTCAACGACAGGCTGTTAGGTGCCGTTCGGGTGACGCTAAAGGGCAACCAGGGCGCGCTGGATTCTCTGCGGATACGCGAAGTTACCCGTCGTCGTGGCGTGGGGAGATATCTGCTGGAAGAAGTGCTGCGCGAAAATCCTGGCATCGACAGTTGGTGGATGGCGGATGTAGGCGTCGAAGACCGGGAAGCAATGGCGGCGTTTATGTCTGCGGTCGGCTTTAAGGCGCAGGACAACGGTTGGGTGAAGGGATAAAAAAGCCGGGTGGCGGCTAAGCCTTACCCGGCCTACATTTATTGCCCATTTTCCCAAGCATTTCGCGTTGCAGGAAGGCGGCAAGTTATGAAATCCCCGGGAGCTTACTGAAGTAAGTGACCGGGGTTGAATAACGCAGCCAACGCGCCTGTGGCGCGAAAGGCGAAGGGAAAATTATTTCGCGTCGGTGGCGGTGCCGTTAGCATGCCAGGTGAACACGCCGAACTCGAAGCCTTTCAGATCGCCTTTCTTATCCCAGCTCAGCGGCCCCATGACGGTATCGACGCTGTTAGCTTTCAGCCATTCAGCAATCTTCGCCGGGTCGTCGCTCTGGTTCAGGCCGGCATTCAGAGACTGAATGGCTGCATAGGTGGTCCAGACGAACGCCCCGCTCGGATCCTGTTTCTTGGCTTTGATTGCATCCACAATCGGTTTGTTGGCCGGAACCTGATCGTAGTTCTTCGGTTTGGTCACCAGCAGACCTTCAGCAGAATCACCGGCGATGTTAGACAGCGACACGTTGGCCACGCCTTCCGGGCCCATGAACTGAGTCTTCAGGCCAGCGGCACGCGCCTGGCGCAGGATCTGCCCCATTTCCGGGTGATAGCCGCCGTAGTAAACGAAGTCGATATTCTCTTTCTTCAGACGCGCCACCAGCGTGGAGAAGTCTTTCTCCCCGGCGGTGATGCCGTCAAAGAACACCACGTTAGCGCCGCCTTTCTTCAGGGGGTCCTGCACCGCACGGGCCAGACCTTCGCCGTACTGCTGCTTGTCATGGACAATCGCGATGCGCTTCGGCTTCACGGTGTTGAGAATGTATTTTGCCGCCGTTGGGCCTTGGTCAGAGTCCAGCCCGGTGGTACGCAGGATCAGATTGTAACCGCGCGCGGTCAGCTCCGGAGCGGTCGCCGCCGGGGTGATCATCAGAATGCCTTCGTCTTCATAAATGTCAGACGCTGGCTGCGTGGAGGAGGAGCACAGATGGCCGATAACGTATTTGATGCCATCGTTGACGACTTTGTTCGCTACCGCCACGGCTTGTTTCGGGTCGCAGGCATCGTCATATTTTACGATTTCGAGTTTGTTGCCCTTGATTCCACCCTTGGCGTTAATATCCGCCACGGCCTGCTCAGCGCCAGTGAACTCCTGATCGCCATACTGCGCTACCGGGCCAGACATTGCCCCCACGACGGCAATTTTAATCTCTTCGGCCATCGCCATGTGGCTCATCGCCAACGCGATACATCCTGCCAGTAACGCTTTACCCTTCATATTCATCCTGAGATTCCCCATTGTGATGGTGATTGCTTTTGTTGTGATGTTGTTATGCAGCGCTTTATTTCTGTTTTAGGTCTGCCACCCGCGCTTTTGCAGCATACTCTGCTAAAACATACCCGATTTTTTGGCTTTTGGAACGAGAATTTTGAGGGTTATGTAACAGAAACGTGACAAAAAAAAGCCGCTCCGGAGAGCGGCAAGCCATTACTGGCTGAGGGAGCGTCGAATAATGTCCAGCGCCTTACGGAACTGAGCGTCAGGGATGGTGAGAGGGTAAAGGAAGCGGATCACGTTGCCGTAAACGCCACAGCTCAGCAGTAACAGGCCCTCTTTCATCGCCTTGTCCTGCACCTGTTTGGTAAATTCCGGGGACGGCTCGCCGGTCTGCGGATCGTTGAATTCCACGGCGACCATCGAACCCTGGGCGCGAACGTCGACGATATGCGGGCAATCGGCTTTGGCATTGTTCAGCACTTCCACCAGATGATGACCCAGTTCAGCGGCACGCAAACAGAGCTTCTCTTCGTCGATGATGTCGAGCACCGCATGCGCCGCCGCGACCGCCAGCGGGTTACCGGCGTAGGTGCCGCCCAGACCACCCGGAGCCGGGGCGTCCATCACGTCGGCACGACCCGCCACCGCTGACAGCGGCATGCCACCGGCCAGGCTTTTCGCCATCGTCATCAGGTCGGGTTTCACGTCGTAGTGTTCCATCGCAAACAGTTTGCCGGTCCGGGCGAAGCCGGTCTGCACTTCATCGGCAATCAGCAGAATACCGTGGGTGTCACACAGCTTGCGCAGGGCCTGCATAAAATCGGCTGGGGCGACGTTGAAACCGCCCTCGCCCTGCACCGGCTCCAGAATAATGGCCGCAACCTGATCCGGGGCGATATCCGCTTTGAAGATACGCTCCAGGCTGTGCATCGCATCAGCGGTGCTGACCCCGTGCGCCGCATTCGGGTACTGACCGTGGTAGACGGAACCGGGAAACGGACCGAAACCGATTTTGTACGGGGCCACTTTGCCGGTCAGCGCCATGGTCATAAAGGTACGGCCATGGAAGCCGCCGCCAAAGGTTACCAACCCCGGGCGTTTAGTGTAGGCGCGGGCAATTTTCACCGCGTTTTCGACCGCTTCGGCACCGGTGGAGAAGAATGCAGTTTTCGCCGGGCCGTTGACCGGCACGCGATCGTTGATGCGTTCAGCCAGCGAGACATAGCTTTCGTAAGGGACTATCTGATAGGCGGTGTGGGTGAAGGCCTGTAGCTGTTTTTCAATTGCCGCAACGATTTTGGGATGGCGATGGCCGGTGTTAAGCACCGCAATCCCGGCGGCGAAATCAATCACCTCGTTACCTTCCACGTCCCAGAGGGTAGAATTTTCGGCTTTCTCGGCATAGAAGCCACACATGACGCCAATTCCACGCGGTGTCGCCTGTAAACGGCGCTGATTCAGTTCACTGTTTTTCATCGACCTTACCCCATCTCAAATACGTTTAGTGTTAACAACTTTGAAACAATACAAGTGTTTTACTCTCTGAGCGGTTCTATAATCGAGTACCAGTTTTGAATAATTGAGGGATCCAATTGCGTTCTTTAGTGTGCGATCTCCTGCAACTGCGTCTGGATGAACAGCCTGACGATAAATTGCACAAGAAGCTGTATAACGCCGTGCGCCTGTCGATCCTCGACGGCAGCCTGCCGCCGCAAAGTCGCCTGCCGCCGTCCCGCGATCTCGCCAGCCAGTTACGCTTATCGCGCAACACGGTGCTGACCGTGTATGAGCAGTTGCTGGCAGAGGGCTATATCGTTTCCCGTTCCGGGAGCGGCACCTTCGTGGCGAAAACCGTGCCGGACGCGCTGCTGTTCGCGCCCGGCAGCCATCAGCAACAGGCCAGCGACTCACGCAGCGTGAGCTTTTCAGAACGTGGTCAGGCGCTGCTGGCACACAGTCGCGCCAGCCCTCGCCAGTGGGGCGCTTTTTTGCCCGGCGTGCCGGACGTGAACGAGTTTCCCCACGCCCTGCTGCGTAAAATCCACACCCGCATCAGCCGGAAACCGCAGGCGATGCAGCTCTCTTACAGCCCGTCCGGCGGCAGCCCGGCGCTGCAACAGGCGCTGATGGAGTATCTGCGCGTGGCGCGGTCGGTGCGCTGTACGCCGGACCAAATCCTGATAACCGAAGGCATTCATCAGGCCATTGATCTGGTATCACGCATGCTGTGTAACCCCGGGGATAGCGCATGGATTGAGGAGCCCGCCTATTGGGGCATTCGCAACGTGTTGCAGATGAATGGGGTGACGTTACAGGCGGTGGATGTCGATCTGAGCGGCATGAACCCGCCAGAGCCGGGCGAGACGCCGCCGCGGCTGATTTTCGTGACGCCGTCGCATCAGTATCCGCTCGGCTGTGTGATGAGTCTCGAACGCCGTCAGCGTCTGCTGGCGGTGGCGCGACAAACCGGCAGCTGGATTGTGGAAGACGATTACGACAGTGAGTTTCGCTTCTCCGGCCAGCCTATCCCAGCGTTACAGGGGCTGGTCGAAGACGCGCCGGTAATTTACATCGGCACCTTCAGCAAAACCATGTGGCCGGGCATGCGGCTGGGTTATGTGGTGCTCCCACGCCCGCTGGCGCAATCATTACGCACCGCCCATGCCGAACTGTATCGCAGCGGTCGTTTGCTCGACCAGGACGCGCTGGCGCTGTTTATCCGCGAAGGACATTACACCGCCCATATTCGCCGGATGCGACTGCTGTACGCTCGTCGTCGTCAGCGGCTGACAGGCCTGATAACCGATTACCTCGGCAAAGAAGCGCTGAGCGAATTTAACGATAATGCCGGGCTGCATCTGGTATTGAAGCTCAACGCCGGGTGCGATGACGTGGCGCTGGCGCAAAAAGCCAATGAAAAAGGTGTGCTGGTGCGGCCACTGTCGCGGTATTACCTGAATGACGCCACGCAGCGCGGGCTGTTAATGGGGTTTGCGGCGATGCGCGAGGAAGAGATGGAGGGGGCGTTTAAGGTCTTAATGGAGTGTATAAAATTGTAGGCCCGGTAAGCGCCTGGACGGCGCCACCGGGCATAAGCATTCGAATTACGCTTCGATCGCCATACGCAATTTTTTCATCGCGTTCTTTTCAAGCTGACGCACACGCTCTGCGGACACGCCATAGCGGTCAGCCAGCTCCTGCAGCGTGGACTTGTTGTCTTCGTCCAGCCAGCGGGCGCGAATGATATCCTGGCTACGTTCGTCCAGGCCTTCCATCGCGTGAGTCAGTTTGTTCGCGGCCTGCTCTTCCCAGTTGTCGTCTTCAATGCCGTCGGCAAAGTTAGACGATTTATCCTGAAGGTAGAGCACCGGTGCGACAGAATTGCTTTCGGAATCATCGTCAGACGACATATCAAACGCCATGTCCTGTGCGGACATTCGCGATTCCATTTCACGCACGTCTTTGCTGGATACACCCAGCTCACGCGCCACCATTTCGACTTCATCCTGATTAAACCAGCCCAGACGCTGCTTGGTTTTACGCAGGTTAAAGAACAGCTTACGCTGTGCTTTGGTGGTTGCGACTTTCACGATACGCCAGTTACGCAGCACGTATTCATGAATTTCGGCTTTGATCCAGTGCACGGCGAAAGAGACCAGACGCACACCGACTTCAGGGTTGAAGCGGCGCACGGCTTTCATCAGGCCGATGTTACCTTCCTGAATCAAATCTGCCTGCGGCAGGCCGTAGCCAGAGTAGTTACGAGCAACGTGAACAACAAAGCGCAGGTGAGACAGGATCAGCGTCTTCGCTGCTTCCAGATCGCCCTGGTAATGCAGCTTTTCCGCCAGTGCCCGTTCTTCATCAGCCGTCAACATCGGCCATGCGTTTGCCGCCCGGATATAGGAATCCAGGTTGCCAACAGGGGCTAAAGCTAAAGTTTGCATATCTTTGGTCATTCAAGTCCTCTCAATTTACGTCCTGGCCGTGCTACGTTCCCATCAGGCAACTTTCGGGCCAGTTGTTTCGTGCAGCGAGATTAACATTCACATTTTTATCAGACAGTGATGTTATCCACAAGTTCCATGCAACGATGTGAATAGATTACGCACAAAATGTGACATCACGGTGATAACGTTTGGACAGGGAAAGCAGATGGGTTTTGAAACTCTCCCTGCGAACAGGAATCTTCTTTGCAGCAGGGAGAGAGTATATCAGACTTTTTTTATTCCGGCGTAAAGTGGCGTAAATGTTGAACCGTCGCCAGCCAGGCGGCTACCCAGCCGATCATTGAGCAGACAATCAGCATCAGCAGACACTCGTCGAGGCCTAAGCCGCTGAGTTCAAACTGAGTGCCGAAGACCTTGGCGACTTCGGTGACCGCCGATGACAAACGCAGCACCAGAATCTCCGACAGAATCAACGACAGGAACGCCCCGGAGAAACCGAGTAGCGCCCCGCCATACAGGAATGGACGCAGGATGAAACCGTCGGTCGCGCCAATCAGTTTCTGCACGTTAATGGTATCCCGACGGGCGAAGATGCTCAGACGCACGCTGTTACCGATGACGAGGAAGACCGCCGCCACCATCAGCACGCCAATCATTGCCGCCACGCGTCCGACCAGGCCGGTGATGGAAGATAAACGGGCAAACCAGCTGTCGTCCATCCGCACTTCATCCACGCCCTGAATGCGGGATACGCGATCGCGCAAGGTGTTCAGCGAATCGGTGCCCTGGAAATCAAGCTTCGGAATGACCACCGCCACCGCAGGCAGCGGGTTCTCTTCCAGCATATCCAGCGCGCCGCCAAAGCCTGACCAGTTGCGGAACTCGCCCAATGCTTCATCTCGGGACAGGTAGTTCACTTTGTCCACGCCCTGCTCGGCCTGCAGTTGCCCTACGACTCTCGCCGCGGCGTCATCGTCCAGCGTTTTTTCAAGATAGACCGTGATTTGCGGCGACGGATAATACTGCGAGGCCGCGGTATTCACGTTCTTGTAAACCATATAGCAGACGCTCGGCAGCGTCAGGGAGATGGCGATCACCATCACCGTCAGAAACGTCGCGATCGGTTTACTTTTGAGGTCCTGCAACGCGCCGTTAAACGCGTAACGCACCTGTTCGTTGAAGACGTTGGTTTTGCGCGAGTTCGGCTTCGGGGCCGGTTTCGCACGTTTCGGCGCATTGCCGCCGTTGTGACCAGTGCCACCGCCGTTACGCAACCGGTCAAAGCGGTTGCCGAACTGGCGGATGTGGTTCATCGCGTCGCGTTTATTCACCGTAGCCTCCGTGCAAATGCCCGTCGCTGAGGGTCAGCATGCGGTATGAGCGGCTGGAGATCAGGCCCAGATCGTGGGTGGCCATCAGCACCGTTACCCCAACGCGGTTAAACTCTTCAAACAGGCGCAGAATGCCTTCCGACAACGCCTCATCGAGGTTACCGGTCGGTTCATCCGCCAGCAGCACCGCCGGTTTGTTCACCACCGCACGGGCGATGCCCACGCGCTGCTGCTCCCCGCCGGAGAGCTGAATAGGCAGGTTCTTCGCTTTGTCGAGCAGCCCGACTTTATCCAGCGCCGCCGACACGCGACGGCGGATATCATCGAAACTCGCCCCGGCGATAATCAGCGGGATCGCCACGTTATCAAACACGGTGCGGTCCATCAGCAGGTGGTGATCCTGGAAAATCATCCCAATCTGGCGACGCAGGAACGGCACTTCACGACTTTTCAGACGGCTGATGTCATGCCCGCCGAACCAGATTTTCCCGGTGCTTGGACGCTCGATACCGCAAATGAGCTTTAACAGGGTACTTTTCCCCGCGCCGGAGTGGCCGGTCAGAAAGGCCATCTCACCCGGCTGCAGCTGGAAGTTAATCCCCTGCAGCGCTTGTCTCCCACCGAGATAGGCTTTGCTGACTTGTTCAAAGCGAATCATTGTTAGTCCTCTCGGGCAAAAAGTGCCTCAATAAAATCGTCCGATTTAAACGGACGTAAATCTTCGATACGTTCGCCCACGCCAATGTAGCGAATCGGAATCCCGAACTGATCGGCCACCGAGAAGATAACGCCGCCCTTGGCGGTGCCGTCCAGTTTAGTCAATGTGATGCCCGTCAGCCCAACCGCTTCATGGAACAGCTTCGCCTGACTGATGGCATTCTGACCGGTGCTGGCATCCAGCGTCAGCATAATCTCGTGCGGTGCTTCTTCGTCCAGCTTTTTCATCACGCGAACGATTTTCTTCAACTCTTCCATCAGGTGCGATTTATTCTGCAAACGCCCTGCGGTATCGGCGATCAACACATCGACGTTACGCGCTTTCGCCGCCTGAATCGCATCGAAAATGACCGATGCGGAATCGGCACCCGTATGCTGCGCAATCACCGGGATGTCGTTGCGCTGGCCCCAGACCTGGAGCTGCTCAACCGCTGCGGCACGGAAGGTATCGCCCGCCGCCAGCATCACCGATTTGCCCTGCTGCTCGAACTGACGTGCCAGCTTGCCGATAGTGGTGGTTTTGCCCACCCCGTTGACGCCGACCATCAGAATAACAAATGGGGATTTGCCTTCAATATTAAGCGGTTCATCCACTTTTGCGAGGATTTCGCCCATTTCATCTTTCAGCAGACCGTACAGCGCTTCGGCATCGCGCAGCTGTTTACGGCTCGCGCCTTCGGTCAGATTGGCGATGATTTTACGGGTGGTGTCTACGCCAACATCGGCAATCAGCAGCTGTTCTTCCAGTTCTTCAAACAGATCATCATCGATTTTCTTGCCGCGGAACAGGCTGATAAATCCGGAACCGAGATTTTCTTTGGTTTTTAGCAGGCTGCGTTTGAGCCGCGCGAAGAAGCCCTCTTTGGTTGGGCGCTCCTGCTCCTGCTGTGGCTGCGCGGGTTCTTCGGCGTCTTCTTCAACCGTTTCTTGCGGCGCATCGATGGCGTTTTCCGCGGCATCCGCGGCGGCCAGGGCCTGGGCTTCAAGTTCTTCGTCGCTCAGTTCGTCTTCCGCAAATTCGTCTTCCGGGAGCACATCTTCCGGGATGACGGCTTCGACAACTTCGTCAATCACGGCTTCGGGTTCAGGTTCGACTTCTGCCTCGGGTTCGACTTCTGCCTCGGGTTCGACTTCTGCCTCGGGTTCAGCTTCTGGCTCAGCCTCAACGTGAACCACGGCTTCAGCCTCAACGATGACCTCTTCCGGCTCGACGGGCTGCGGCGCGGCGCTGTGAACAACCTCTTCGGTCACCTCAACAACGTCGTCGGCAAATGCCTGGGTTTCGGTTTCGCTGTGCGCAGTGACTTCCGCTTCCGCTTTCTGTTCCGCTTCGGCGACGGGCTCAACGGCGATCTCTTCCACAGTTTCCTGTTCGATAACCGGTTCTACAGGTGCCTGCTGCGCTTCGCTTTGCTGCTGTTCGGCTTCCTGTTGCTGCTCTTCTTCTTTCTGTCCAAAGCCCAGCCAGGAGAAAAAGCCTCTTTTTTTGTCTTTTGCCATTGGCGACCACGCTCTTCGCTGTTGATTCCCGGTACTGCGTCACTGCGCTATGTACATGGAAGCTAAAAAAATGATGAAATAGTCTATCACTTAACTTAACGCGCATCACCGCCTGGAAGAGTAATCCGGCATTGAGCTGAGCATAGATATGAAAAAACCAAATCACTCCGGCAGCGGCCAAATCCGCATTATAGGCGGGCAATGGCGGGGCCGTAAGCTCCCGGTACCCGACAGCCCAGGCCTGCGCCCGACCACCGACCGCGTCCGCGAGACGCTGTTTAACTGGCTTGCACCGCATATGGTCGATGCCCGCTGCCTCGACTGTTTCGCCGGAAGCGGCGCGCTGGGGCTGGAAGCGCTGTCCCGTTATGCCGGTAGCGCGACGCTGCTGGAGATGGAACGCCACGTGGCACAACAGCTACAAAAAAACCTCGCGACGCTGAACGCCAGCCATGCCAAAGTGGTGAATACCAACAGCTTAACGTTCCTGGCGCAGGCTGGCACGCCGCACGACGTGGTGTTTATCGACCCACCGTTCCGTAAAGGACTACTGGAAGAGACGCTGAATCTGCTGGAAACCCAGGGCTGGCTGGCGGATGATGCACTTATCTATGTCGAAAGCGAAGTGGAAAACGGCCTACCGCCGGTGCCTGCGCACTGGGATTTACACCGTGAGAAGGTGGCCGGTCAGGTCGCTTATCGCCTTTATCACCGTAAAGCACAAGGAAATAATGATGCTGCTTAATATAGGCCGTCTGCTGATGCTTTGCGTCTGGGCCTTCCTGGTTCTCAACGTGGTGCACCCGTTCAAATTTCCGGTCAATATCTTCGTCAACGTGGCGCTGATCTTCATGATCCTGATGCACGGCCTGCAAATGACGCTGCTGAAAGCCACCATGCCAAAAGATGGCCCACAGATGACCCGTGGCGAACAGGTTCGCGTGTTCCTGTTTGGGGTGTTTGAGCTGATTGCGTGGCAGAAGAAGATGAAGCTCACGCCGAAGAAAAAGTGATTTTATGCGCGGCAACAAACCGCGCCCGAACCGTGGGCCCGGCCACGTTTACGCTGCCGGGCACCCCATCATGGCGTCGTAAATGACACGAACCGCGAGCCTTTATAGCTCAGCGTGCCCTTATCCCCGACCGTTAACTGGTCATAGGTTTTTTCTTCCAGACGGAAGGTCACTTCCAGCCCGCCGGTTTCCGGCTTAAAGCTCGCTTCATACCGGATATCGCTCCCCGCCGGGGCGACGATTTGCTGGCGGGAACGTCGCTCGTTAATCACTTTTTGCCGCTTATTGGTCACCACTACCCGCTTTTGTTGCAGCGGCGCGGCATCGTTCTCCAGCTTCTCACGACGCTGTTGCACGAAACGGAACGAGGCGGCGACGACGATAATCGCGACCACAATCACAAAAAAGAGCGGCATTTTGCTCATTGGAACGTTCTCTTGATGTCTGGTAAGAATTGGCGCAAAAGAGGATACCCCGCCCGACCCGGCATTGCCATCCTCCCACTTGCGCCACTACACTGAACTGAAGAGAACTTATACATCAATAACAGATACAGGGACTTATTATGTTGTGGTCATTTATCGCGGTCTGTTTATCCGGTTGGCTGTACGTCGATGCGTCCTATCGCGGCCCGGTGTGGCAGCGTTGGGTGTTTAAACCCGTCACGCTTATCCTGCTGCTGCTGCTCGCCTGGCAAGCGCCGATGTTCAATGCCATTAGCTATCTGGTGCTGGCGGGCCTGTGTGCGTCGCTGATTGGCGATGCGCTGACGCTGTTATCACGTGAACGCCTGCTGTACGCCATCGGGGCCTTCTTCCTGTCGCATCTGCTGTATACGATTTGGTTTGCCAGCCAAATGACGCTCTCCTTCTTCTGGCCGCTGCCGCTGGTGCTGCTGGTGATTGGCGCGTTGTTGATTGCCGTAATCTGGTCACGCCTTGAGGAATTACGCCTGCCGATTTGTACGTTTATTGCGATGACCCTGGTGATGGTGTGGCTGGCCGGGGAGCTGTGGTTCTTCCGCCCGGTCGATACCGCGCTGTCGAGTTTCCTCGGCGCGACGCTGCTGCTGGTGAGCAATATCGTCTGGCTGGGCAGTCACTACCGCCGTCGTTTCCGCGCCGACACCGCCATTGCTTCAGCCTGCTACTTCGCCGGGCACTTTTTGATTGTCCGGGCGCTGTACTTATAATAAATCGCGGTAAAAAGAAGCTTGACTCTGGAGTCGACTCCAAAGTGTATGCTCTGTGTTATTGAGAATTTTATCATTAACAGGAGAGTGCCATGTCGACACCAGAAACGGATGGCAAAAAGGTTCCTAACTTCGCCTCATTCCAGCTCACGCCGGTTACACCCGACGCAGAGAGCTGCGGCTGCGGCGAGACCTGTTCAGCCCCTGAGCAACCCTCTGCCCCACAGGGCGCGCACCGTTATAGCTGGCTAGTCAGCGGCATGGACTGCGCGGCCTGCGCCCGAAAAGTCGAAAACGCCGTGCGGCAACTGTCCGGCGTGCGCCAGGTGCAGGTGCTGTTCACCACCGAAAAATTACTGGTCGATGCCGACCGGGATATTCGCCCGGAGGTAGAAACCGCAGTCAGCAAAGCGGGCTACGCCCTGCGTGCCGAAGATGCCCCACAACAACCCGCCCCCTCGCGTCTGCGTGAAAACCTGCCGTTGATAGTGCTCATGGTGATGATGGCGCTGAGCTGGGGTTTGGCACAGGTAAACCATCCCCTCGGTAACCTGGCGTTTATCGCCACCACCCTGGTTGGCCTGTTCCCTATCGCCCGTCAGGCGCTGCGTTTGATAAAAAGCGGCAGCTGGTTTGCCATCGAAACGCTGATGAGCGTGGCGGCACTTGGGGCGCTGTTCATTGGGGCGACCGCCGAAGCGGCGATGGTCCTGCTGCTGTTTCTCATCGGCGAACGCCTTGAAGGCTGGGCCGCCAGCCGCGCCCGCAAAGGCGTCAGCGCGTTGATGGCCCTCAAACCTGATACCGCCATTCGGCTGCGTAACGGCCAACGCGAAACCGTAGCCCAGCGCGATTTACGTCCGGGTGATGTTATCGAAGTTGCCGCCGGGGGCCGCCTGCCAGCCGACTGCACCCTGGTGTCAACGTTCGCCAGCTTCGATGAAAGTGCGCTCACTGGAGAATCGGTGCCGGTCGAGCGCAACCAGGGCGAAACCGTTCCGGCAGGTGCCACCAGCGTCGATAGACTGGTACAGCTGAGCGTGGTATCAGAGCCCGGCGACAGCGCCATCGACCGCATCCTGCGTCTGATTGAAGAAGCGGAAGAGCGTCGCGCCCCAATCGAGCGTTTTATCGATCGTTTCAGCCGCATCTACACTCCGGCGATTATGCTGGTCGCGCTGCTGGTTGCCGTTCTGCCGCCGCTGCTGGCGGGCGCGGAATGGCTGCCATGGATCTACAAAGGCCTGACCTTGCTGCTGATCGGCTGTCCGTGTGCGCTGGTGATTTCCACCCCGGCGGCGATCACCTCCGGGCTGGCGGCGGCCGCACGCAGAGGGGCGTTAATCAAAGGCGGCGCAGCGCTGGAACAGCTCGGCAGCATTCAACATATCGCGTTTGATAAAACCGGCACTCTGACGGTCGGTAAACCGCGCGTAACCGCTATCGTGCCGCTGAACGGCGCGACGGAAGCGTCCCTGCTGGCGCTGGCGGCTGCGGTGGAACAGGGCTCCAGCCACCCGCTGGCCACGGCAATAGTGAATGAAGCCACGGCGCGTCAGCTTGCCCTGCCCCAGGCTCTGAACCAGCGCGCGCTGGCCGGGTCAGGTATCGAAGCGGACGTGGCCGGCGAAAAAGTGCTGATTTGTGCCGGGGATAAATTCCCGAGCGGAGAGCACGCCGCGCTCATTGCCCAGCTTGAAGACGCCGGGCAGACGGTGGTGGTGGTGGTAAAAAACCAGACGCTACAGGGGATTCTGGCACTGCGCGATACCCTGCGTGACGATGCCCGGGAGGCGGTCAACGCCCTGCATGATTTAGGCATTCAGGGGATTATCCTCACCGGTGACAACCCGCGTGCCGCCGCCGCAATTGCCAAAGAACTGGGGCTTGATTTCCGCGCAGGGCTGCTGCCTGCGGACAAAGTCACGGCGGTCACCGCACTGAATGCACAGGCCCCATTGGCGATGGTCGGGGATGGCATCAACGATGCCCCGGCGATGAAGGCTTCAACTATCGGTATTGCGATGGGCAGCGGCACCGACGTGGCGCTGGAGACCGCTGATGCGGCGCTGACCGGCAACCGTCTGACCGGCCTGGCGCAGATGATAAGCCTGGCCCGCGCCACCCGCGCCAATATTCGGCAGAACATCGCGCTGGCGCTGGGGTTGAAGGGGATTTTCCTGGTGACGACGCTGCTGGGCATCACCGGACTGTGGCTGGCGGTGCTGGCAGATACCGGCGCGACGGTGCTGGTCACCGCCAATGCGCTGCGGTTGCTTAATCGCAAAAGTTAGCGCGTAAGCCCGGCCAGCATCAGCGCCGCCGGGCTTACCCATGACTACATTCCCAGAACGTGTGGCAACCACAGCGATATCGCCGGGATGTAGGTTACCATCGCCAGCACAATCAGCAGCACGCCGTAGAACGGCAGCATCGCACGCACCACGGTTTCTATCTTCTGCTTACTCACTGCACTGGCGACAAACAGCACCGATCCCACCGGGGGCGTAATCAGGCCGATCCCGAGGTTTACCATCATGATCATCCCAAAATGTACCGGATCGATCCCCAGCGCATTGGTCACCGGCAGCAGCACTGGGGTCAGGATCAGGATGATCGGTGCCATGTCCATCAGGGTGCCAATCAGCAGCAACATGATATTCAGGTACATCAAAATCACGTACTTGTTGCTGGAAAGCGTGGTGAAGAACTCGGTGATGCGCACCGGCAACTGCATGTAGGTCATCACCGCGCCAAAGGCGGCGGCAAAACCAATCAGGATCATCACGATACTGACGGTTTTCACCGTGCGATACATCAGCTTTGGCAGCTCACTCCACTGATAGTCGCGATAGATGAACATGGTGACGAAGAACGCCCACAGGCAGGCAACCGCCGCAGATTCCGTTGCGGTAAATATCCCCGAGAGGATCCCGCCCAGAATAATCACCACCGTCATCAGCCCCCACAGAGCGTCGAGGAAAATCTTCACCGCCTGTTTGAACGGGATAACCTCCCCTTTCGGGTAGCCCCGCTTATGGGCGAAGCAGAGACACATCACCATCAGGCTGACCCCTAACAGCAGCCCCGGTAATACGCCGGCGATAAACAGCGTGGCGATAGACACCGTGCCGCCCGCCGCCAGCGAGTAAATCACGGAGTTGTGGCTCGGCGGGATCAAAATCGCCTGTACGGAACCGCTGGCCGTGACCGCCGCCGCATACTCACGCGGATATCCCTTCTTCTCCATCTCCGGGATCATCACGCTGCCGATGGACGCAGTATCCGCCACCGACGAGCCGGAAATCGCCCCGAAAAAGGTCGACGCCACAATGTTCACCAACGACAGCCCGCCGCGAATAAAGCCGACAAACAGATAGGCAAAATTGACCAGACGGCGGGCAATTCCGCCTTCCGCCATAATCGCCCCGGCCAGAATGAAGAACGGAATTGCCAGCAGGGTAAATTTGTTAACCCCGCTGGTTATCTGGATCATCAGCGCTTCCAGCGGTAAATCAATCCAAAGTGCGCCCGCCACTGCGCTGAGCCCCACGGCAAACGCCACTGGCATACCGATAGCCAGCAGAATGGCGAGGGTGAAAAGCAGAATAAATGCGTCCATCTAACACCCCTTAACCGTGATTACCGATGAGTACCACCGGACGGTTCTCCTGAGAACCGAACAGCAATCGCTCGATGACGAATAGAATCAGTACCGCCGAACCGACCGGCAGCGGCAAGTAGGTCTCGCCGGAGGTCAGCAACGGAAACTCCGCCACCGGCTGCTCCCACAGATCGGCGCACAGCCAGGCGCTGTACCAGAACATCAACCCGGTTATCAGCAACATCATCAAATCGACCAGGCGTGCGGTGACGCGTTGTAACGCCGCAGGCAGGCGATCGGTCAGCATGTTGACCGCAATGTGCGATCCGGCGCGGTAACCCACCGCCGCACCGACGAAGGTAAAGGTCACCATGCACAGGATGGCCACGGGCTCAGGCCAGGACTCGCCCCGGTTCAGCACGTAGCGTGAGAAAATCCCGATGGGAATGACGATGGTCATCACCAGCAGCGACACGCCAGCCACCCACATCGCCAGCATGTACAGCTTATCCATCAGCCTTGAAAAAGAGTCGGACATAGGTCCTCCGGTCACGGGATGGCTCACTGTACGTCAGCGATGGCTTTCATCAGATCCTGGTGCTTTTCGCCATAGGCTTTACGCACCGGTTCCGTTGCCTGGACGAAATACGTTTTGTCGATGTCATGGAACTGCACGCCACCGGCTTTCATTTTTTCCAGTGCCTGCTGGTTGTAGGCGTTCCACAGCTGGCGTTGTTCCATCTGTGCTTCACGGGCCAGGGTCACGATTTTTTGCTGCTGGTCGGCGCTCAGTTTGTCCCATTTCACTTTGGAATAGAGCAGCATTTCCGGGGTGATAAAGTGCCCGCTGAGGGTATAGTGCTTCGCCACCGGGATGTAGTTATGGGCGATAAAGGTCGGCGGATTGTTCTCCGCACCGTCAATAACCCCGGTCTGCATCCCGCTGTACACCTCACTCACGCCCATTGCGACGGCATTTGCGCCCATATCCTTCAGGGTATCAATCGCCACCGGGCTACCCTGCACGCGGATTTTCATGCCCTTCAGATCCTCAGGCTTGGTGACCGCTTGCTTGGTTATCAGGTTACGGGTACCGGAGTCCATCCAGCCGAGGAACACCAGTTTGGATTTTGGGTTGTTGGTGAGCTTCTCACCAATTTGTTTGCCGATGTCGCCGTCAATGACCTTGTGCATATGATCTTCATCGCGGAACACATAGGGCAGGGTGAACACTTCGATATCGGGCAGGATCGCCGCCACCGGGGCCATTGAGACGCGGATCATGTCGATCGCCCCCATCTGCGCCTGTTCAATCATTTGCTTTTCATCGCCCAGCACACCGCCCGGGAAGACTTTAATCTCCAGCTCGCCGTTGGTTTGTTGTTTGAGTTTTTCGCCCATGTGCTGCACTGCCACCACGTTTGGGTAGCCTTCAGGATGAACATCGGCAGCGCGGATGGTCTGCGCGAAAACGGAAGAAGTGAAACAGAGAGTGGCAGTCGAAAAGCATAAGGCGGCCACAAATGGCCTGACAGTCATTTTCATCGGTCGTCTCCAGGGGCATTTAATAAAACGTTGTTTTAGTTTTGCGTGTAAAAATTAGCCTGGTACGAGAAGAACGACGGTGAGACGCCTCACAAAAGATACAAATATGAAACGTTGGTTTAACCATTTGATAACGATATTTCAGGGCAGATCACAGTTTCTGCCCTTGGGGGATCAGTGATTTTTACGAATCAGATAGCGGTAAGGCAGCGAATCGGTGTGCTGAGCAATCAGCTCATGATCCATAAAACGGCAGAAGCCTGGAATGTCACGGGTCGTCGCCGGGTCATCTGCGACTATCAGCAACGTTTCACCCACCGGCATGGTGCGTACGGTTTTGCGGACCATCATTACCGGCTCCGGGCAGCGCAGGCCCTGAGCATCCAGGGTGTGGTCAGCAGCAGAAAAAAGATCGCTCATTGTTCACTCAGTCAGTCAAAAAACCGCCTTAGTTTACCCCCAGTTTTTTGTGACGCAAGGCAGGTTAACGATTGCGCGAAAATTAGCCGTTGCAAAGCGCACAGAACGCAGTATTATGCGGCGGTTTTGCAAAGTCTCACAACGCGTTATTGGCGCAGCCAGTTTGAATGAGGCCAGCGCGGAGCGCCCGGAGCGTACACGTAGTACGTGAGGAGCGCGAGCACTGCCCGATGTCAAAATGGCAAGTAAAATAGCGTGTAGCACATATTGGGTTCCCTCACCCCAACCACTAAAAAGGTCACAATATGCTTCAGTTTTCTCAAGCTCAGCGCGTAAAAGCGTTGTTCTGGCTTTCACTTTTTCATCTGCTGGTGATCACCTCCAGTAACTATCTGGTCCAGCTGCCGGTCTCCATTTTTGGTTTTCATACCACCTGGGGCGCGTTCAGTTTTCCCTTTATTTTCCTCGCGACCGATCTGACCGTGCGTATTTTTGGCGCGCCGCTGGCCCGTAAAATCATTTTTGCGGTGATGGCCCCTGCGCTGCTGATTTCTTACGTGATTTCGTCGCTGTTCTATATGGGCGAATGGCAGGGCTTTGCGGCACTTGGCCACTTCAATCTGTTCGTGGCACGCATCGCGGCGGCAAGCTTTATGGCCTATGCGCTGGGGCAAATTCTCGACGTACACGTCTTTAATCGCCTGCGTCAGAACCACCGCTGGTGGCTGGCCCCAACGGCATCGACCCTGTTTGGCAACGTCAGCGATACCCTCGCCTTCTTCTTCATCGCCTTCTGGCGCAGTCCGGATCCGTTCATGGCCGCACACTGGGTAGAAATCGCGCTGGTTGATTACACCTTCAAGGTGCTCATTAGCCTGGTGTTCTTCTTGCCGATGTATGGCGTATTGCTAAATATGTTGTTGAAAAAACTGGCAGATAAATCTGAAAACCGCGCTTTTCAGCCAGGGTAAAGGTTCATCCAACGGGTTGTGATAAGATAGGTGGATGTGCCATTAATGGCCGTTTATCAAAAGGAAGATGTCAATGCGCAATTTGGTTAAATACGTCGGTATTGGCCTGCTGGTAATGGGCCTTTCAGCCTGTGATAACAGCGACAGCAAAACCCCGGTTCAGGGCGCAGCCGCCGAAAGCAACGCCGCTGCACAGCCTGTAAAACTGCTGGATGGCAAACTCAGCTTCTCCCTGCCGGCCGATATGACCGACCAGAGCGGCAAACTGGGCACCCAGGCCAATAACATGCACGTCTATTCTGACGCCACCGGCCAGAAAGCGGTGATCGTGATTGTCGGCGACAACACCGACCAGGATCTTGTCGCGTTGGCTTCCCGCCTTGAAGAGCAGCAGCGCAGCCGCGACCCGCAGTTGCAGGTCGTGACCAACAAATCCATCGAGCTGAAAGGTCATACCCTGCAACAGCTCGACAGCATCATCTCTGCCAAAGGCCAGACCGCGTACTCTTCAGTGGTATTGGGCAAAGTGGACAACAAACTGCTGACCCTGCAAATCACCCTGCCTGCTGACGACCAGCAAAAAGCGCAGGCGACCGCAGAGAACATCATCAATACCATCGTCATCAACTAAGTTAACCTGCTGACGACAAAGCCCCCGGTTTCGCGACCGGGGGCTTTTTTACGTCCAACAGGACCGAAACGATTCTTTCGTCATTCTTTCCGATAGTCAGCGCGGCGCAACGCACTACACTTAATGCCGGTAAACAATAAGGAAATGACCATGACAACGCCTGCCGCTGATAAAGCGGGACTACACATCTTATTAAAACTGGCGGCGCTGGTGGTGATCCTGGCCGGGATCCACTCTGCTGCCGATATTATTGTTCAACTGCTTCTGGCCCTCTTTTTCGCCATTGTTCTCAACCCGCTGGTAACCTGGTTTATTCGTCGGGGTGTTTCCCGACCGCTCGCCATCTCCATTGTGGTGTTCGTGATGCTGTGCGTCCTCACCGCGCTGATAGCCGTGCTGGCGGCCTCTGCCAACGAGTTTGTCGCCATGCTACCGAAGTACAACAAAGAACTTACCCGCAAACTGCTGGCGCTACAGGATGCGATGCCGTTCCTGCATATGCACATGTCGCCAGAGCGAATGCTGCAACGCGTCGACTCCGATAAGATGATGACCTTCGCCACCACCATGATGACCGGGCTTTCCGGGGCGATGGCCAGCATCGTGCTGTTGGTGATGACGGTGGTGTTTATGCTGTTCGAGGTGCGCCACGTGCCGTACAAACTGCGTTTCGCGCTGGTGAACCCGCAAATTCACATCGCTGGCCTGCACCGCGCGCTGAAAGGCGTTTCACACTATCTGGCGCTGAAAACGCTAATAAGCCTGTGGACCGGGCTGATTGTCTGGCTTGGCCTGATGCTGCTCGGCGTACAGTTCGCGTTGATGTGGGGCGTGCTGGCGTTCCTGCTGAACTACGTGCCGAACATTGGCTCGGTGATTTCCGCCATTCCACCGATGATTCAGGCGTTCCTGTTTAACGGCTGGTACGAGTGCCTGCTGGTCGGCGGGTTATTCCTCGCCGTGCATATGGTGCTGGGAAATATCGTCGAGCCGAAGATGATGGGTCGCCGCCTCGGTATGTCAACGCTGGTGGTCTTCCTGTCGTTACTGGTCTGGGGCTGGCTGCTCGGCCCGGTCGGAATGCTGCTGTCGGTGCCGCTCACCAGCGTCTGTAAAATCTGGATGGAGACCACCAAAGGCGGCAGCAAGCTGGCTATCCTGTTGGGACCAGGCCGACCTAAAAGCCGATTGCCGGGATAAGGACATTGCCCGGCGGGGCTGCGCTTGCACGAGTCTACCGCTCCCGTAGACCCGGCAAGCATCGCGCCGCCGGGGAAAATGAATAATACCCTGAGAAAAATTAGCCTTTAATTAAAATCAAAAACGCTGGAATGTTAATTAAGACCCACTGGATTATCACATTAATAGATATTCCGGTTGCAGCCCCCTACAGACTCCCTTATCATTTTTAACGTCAAAATAACCAAAAAAGCACCGGATATCGCGGCAGGGCCATATTTACCTTTTGTTGATGCCGGGTTTGGATAATGCCTGGTTTAATCACGCATTACTTTTATTTAATGGAGTTATTGATGAAAAAGTTAGTGAAGTGGTTTGTTGCCGCAGCCATGGTCGGCGCGCTGGCGGGTTGCGTCTCCCGCACCGCGCCGATTGAAACCGTTCAGAGCCCGGTGACGGCAGGTCACACTGACGCTCAGGTGCGTAATGCCATTTTAAAAGCGGGACTCAACCGTCAGTGGATCATGACCGACGCAGGCCCTGGCATCATTAAAGGCCGTCAGCAGGTACGCGACCACACCGCCAATATTTTGGTACAGTATTCTGCCAACAGCTACATCATCAAATACGATGGCAGCACTAATCTGATGGCCAGCGGCGGCCAAATTCATAAAAACTATAACCGCTGGGTACATAACCTCGATAAAGATATTCAGATTAGTCTCTCCAGCGCCGTACAGCAGTAATCGTTATTTTGGATATCAGGCTACCAGGGCCTGATATCCCATTGCGTTTTCCAGCCTGATGAAAAAAATAGTGAAATTAAGACCACTCTGCCTGACAGATAATCGCCAGACTGCCGACAACATTGTAGGATGTGGCCGAAAACAGTGGCTGCCCTGCAAAATGCCGCGTGAATAAAATGATAATAAATGGCATAACCTTAAAGAAAATCGACAGACCAGGCTCGAATTGATGATATTTGCATTAACCCTTCTCGACTGGCAGGCCCGAGCGCCGGGCTTAAGCGACGACGCGCAATGGCATCATTGGGCGCATCACGCTCAGCCCATCGACCCTGCTGCGCCGCAGGCCAAACTGACCGCGCTGCCGATGATGACTGCTCGCCGCCTCAGCTCGGGCAGCAAGCTGGCGGTGGAGTGCGGGCTGTCGATGCTGAATAAGCACGCCATTGATGCGGTGCTTTACACCAGCCGTCACGGGGAACTGGAACGCAACTACCGCATCCTGCACGCCCTGGCGACGGAGCAAGCCGTCTCCCCAACCGATTTCGCGCTGTCGGTGCATAACTCTGCGGTGGGCAATCTGACTATCGCCGCCCAACAGCCCATCGTCTCCTCATCGCTTGCCGCCGGAAAAGACACTTTTCAGCAAGGTCTGTGCGAAGTCATCAGCCTGCTACAGGCGGGCTATCAGCGGGTGTTGATGGTCGATTTCGATGGCACGCTGCCCGCGTTTTACAAGGATGACGTCCCCGCCTCAATGCCCGGTTGGGCCTACGCCTGCGCGATGGTTTTCGCAGCCGGGAACGCCCTGACCTGCACCACGCGTCCAGGCGGCAGCCAAGCGGAAAACCCGTTGCCGCAAAGCCTGACCTTCCTGCGCCATTACCTGAATAACGACCCTGAATTTGCAATTGACGGCGAAGTGGCCCGCTGGTGCTGGAGCCGCGCATGAAAAGCGTCAGTTCCCGCCTGAATCGCCTGTGGCGTATTTTCGCCACCGGATTCTGCTTTTCGCTGTTCGGCCTCGGCGGCCTGCTGCTGTCGCTTATCTGGTTTAACATTCTGTTAGTGTTGGTGCGCCAGCCTGCGCGCCGCCGCAGCCTCGCCCGACGCAGCATTGCCACCAGCTTTCGTTTTTTCCTGTGGGTGACGAAAGTGATGGGCGTGCTCGATTACCGTTTTCACGGCAAAGACATTTTGCGTCAGGAGCGCGGCTGTCTGGTGATCGCCAATCACCCGTCGCTGCTCGATTACGTCTTATTGGCCTCAGTGATGCCTGACACCGACTGCATGGTGAAAAGTGCCTTACTGAAGAATCCGTTTGTCAGTGGGGTTATTCGCAGCGCGGATTATTTGATTAACAGCCAGGCCGACAGCCTGCTGCCCGCCTGCCAGCAGCGTCTGGCTCGCGGCGACACGATTTTGATTTTCCCGGAAGGTACCCGCACGCGGGTGGGTGAGCCGATGACGCTCCAGCGCGGGGCGGCGAATATTGCGGTGCGTTGCGCAAGCGATGTCCGAATTGTGACGATCCATTGCAGTCAACGCATGCTCGACAAACAGAGCAAGTGGTATGATGTGCCGCCGGTGAAACCCATATTCGACGTGAATGTGGGCGAGCGTCTCGCCATCGCCGACTTTTATGATGCAAACTTACAAGAACCGGCCCTGGCTGCCCGACAGCTCAACCGCCTTTTTTTGTCTCAATTGCAGCAGACCAACCCGGAAACCTAACCGGGAAAGACCTATATTTGGCAGGAATTAATGATGCAAGCCCTCTATCTTGAAATAAAAAACCTCATCATTCAGACCCTGAATCTTGATGAGCTGTCAGCGGATGATATCGACACCGATGCCCCTCTCTTTGGCGACGGCTTAGGCCTGGATTCCATCGACGCGCTGGAGCTGGGGCTGGCGGTAAAAAATCAGTATGGCGTGGTGCTTTCAGCAGAAAGCGAAGAGATGCGTCAGCATTTCTATTCCGTCGCCACACTGGCGTCCTTTATTAACGCGCAACGTGCGTGAAGACGAGTCCGTTATGACTGAACAAGAAACGATTTATCAGGAAGTGAGCGAGCTTCTGCAAAAACTGTTTGAACTCGACCCTCAGGACATTAAGCCTGAGTCCCGCCTGTACGAAGACCTGGAGCTGGACAGTATCGATGCCGTCGATATGGTGGTCCACCTGCAGAAAAAAACCGGTAAGAAAATTAAGCCTGATGAGTTTAAGTCGGTCCGCACCGTTCAGGATGTGGTCGATGCCGTAAGCCGTCTGCTGCACGACGAGTAACCCGGATGCGCGGCTTAGGCTCGCAGCCGTTACTCCGGCTGGCGACGGGCGCGATTGTGCTGGCCTGGCCTCTGCTGGTCGGCTTTGGTCTGGCCCACAACGGCCTGCACTGGCTGCTGCCGCTGATGGCGCTGCTGTTGCTGGCACGTCTGTTCCAGGTGCGCAAACAGGCCGGGCCGATGCGCCGG
Organism: Scandinavium lactucae; assembly: GCF_033843265.1. Classification (NCBI taxonomy): domain Bacteria; kingdom Pseudomonadati; phylum Pseudomonadota; class Gammaproteobacteria; order Enterobacterales; family Enterobacteriaceae; genus Scandinavium; species Scandinavium lactucae. Next base: position 80,594 of record NZ_JAWXRD010000003.1, on the reverse strand, counting down.
GTGCTGCAAATCGTGGCCCTGACCGGGATTGCCCTGTGCGCCGCCAGCGCCTTGCTAAAAGCTCACCAACTGTTGCTGTTCTATCCGGTGGTGGTCAACGCGGTGATGCTGGCGGTCTTTGGCGGCTCTTTGTGGAGCGCGATGCCGCTGGTTGAGCGTCTGGCGCGGCTGCGCGAACCCAATTTACCCCCGCAAGGCGTGCGCTATACCCGGCAGGTGACCCGCATCTGGTGCCTGTTTTTTATCGTGAACGGCACGATAGCCCTCTTCACCGCGCTGCAGGGTGACATGCGGCTGTGGACCGCCTGGAACGGCGTGATTGCCTACCTGCTGATGGGCAGTCTGATGGCCGGAGAATGGCTGGTGCGCCGACGTTTGATGAAAAGAGAACAACCATGAAACACCCCCTTCCGCTGTCGCAGTGGCTGAATCCAACCCGCCCGGACGAGACCTGTATCGCCTGGCTCGGCACGCGTGAATGGCAGCTCGGTGAACTGCGCCATGACGTCGTCACCCTGATGCAGGCGTTACACGCCCAGCCCGGCACGCGGTGGGCGCTCTGTTTCGAAAACAGCTATCTGTTTGTCGTGGCGCTGCTGGCCACGCTGCACGCGGGCAAAGTTCCGGTGATCCCCGGTCATTGCCGCGTCTCGTTGCTCAACGAACAGCAGGACTTATTCGACGGCATTCTGAGTGAAGCGTCCCTCGACTGCGCGGGCCCGCAGATCGTGGTCAGCGCCAGGTCTGCCTCGACCTCAACGCACGGGCACGACATCACCCCGTCGCCGATTGCCGCCGACAGCGTTATCGAACTGTTCACCTCCGGCTCCACCGGCCAGCCGAAAAAAATCATTAAGCCGGTAGCCCTGCTCGACGCGGAAGCGCAGATGCTGCATACCCGCTTTGAGCAGCGCCTCGACGGCTGCCGGGTCGTGGCTTCCGTGGTGCCGCAGCATCTGTACGGCCTGACCTTCCGCATCTTTTTACCGATGGCCTGCGGGATGCCGCTGCACGCGTCGATGCTCTATTACGCCGAGCAGCTCAGCGCCCTGCCTGCTGAGCACCGCTATGTGTTCATCAGCAGCCCGGCATTTCTCAAGCGCCTGGACGCGAATCTCATCCCGCCGCCGGTCAGCATGCTTCTCTCCGCAGGTGGAATGCTGCCGTGGAAAGAGGTGAAAGAGACCCAGAGCTGGCTCAAGGTCTGGCTCGATGAAATCTACGGCAGTACCGAAACCGGGGTCATCGCCTGGCGACAGCGCATCGACAACGGCACCTCCTGGCAGCTGTTCCCGGGCGTGACGCTGCGCGCCGAAGACGACGAGTGGCGCTTGCTGTCACCCTTGCTGAACGATGAGCAGGGCCTGCTGCTGGACGACATGATTGAGCTGGTCGACGACGGTTTCCGCCTCGCGGGTCGCCGGGGTCGGGTGGTCAAAATTGAAGAAAAACGCGTGTCCTTAAGCGAGATTGAACAACGCCTGATGACGCTGGAAGGCATCGAGGATGCCGTCGCCCTGCCGGTATCACGCGGCGGTCGTCAGGGGATCGGCGTGGTGCTGGTGCTGACCGAAAGCGCACGCCAGCAGTGGCAGGCCAACGGCGGGAAAGCGCAGGAGCAGGCCTGGCGTCTGGCGCTGATGCCGTGGCTGGAATCGGTCGCCGTACCGCGCTACTGGCGGGTACTCGATGAAATCCCGGTCAACAGCATGAACAAGCGCGTCTACGCCCAATTGCAGGAGTTATTTTCGTGAAGCCTCGTGAAATTGAGCGCCATCAGCCTGCGCCACAGATGCTGTCGATCGTGCTGCATCTGGATCCTGACCTGTTCTGGTTCCAGGGCCATTTTGACGTGCAGCCGCTGTTGCCCGGCGTGGCGCAGCTCGACTGGGTAATGCACTATGCTACCACCCTGCTGACCCCCGGCTTTCGTTTTCACAGCATTCAGAACGTGAAGTTTCAGGCTCCGCTGCTGCCGGAAACGACCGTCACCCTGGAACTGGCCTGGCAGGTGGACAAACAGCTGCTGACCTTCAGCTATCAGCGCCACGACGGCGACGAACGTCACACGGCGAGCAGCGGAAAAATTCGCTTATGTCAGTAGCCTTCTGCCCCTGCATTCTGATCCCCTGCTACAACCACGGCCCGATGATGGCGAGCGTGCTTGCCCGGCTGTCTGATTGTCAGCTGCCCTGCATTGTGGTGGATGACGGCAGCGATGAGGCCACCCGCACAATTCTCGAATCCCTCGCCGCCACCCATGAAAACCTGACCCTGCTGCGGCTGGCACAGAATGCGGGCAAAGGTGCGGCGGTGCTCCGTGGTCTGGAAGAGGCGCAGCGCGCAGGTTTCAGCCATGCGGTGCAGGTTGATGCTGACGGCCAGCACGCGATTGAAGATATCCCGCGTCTGTTAACGCTGGCGGAGAAGCACCCGCAGGCGCTGATTTCCGGGCAGCCGATTTACGACGATTCCGTGCCGCGCTCGCGCCTGTACGGCCGCTACGTGACCCACGTCTGGGTATGGATTGAGACGCTGTCTCTCCAGCTGAAAGACAGCATGTGCGGGTTTCGCGTCTACCCGGTGGCCCCCACCCTGCAACTTGCGCAGCAGGTAGCGCTCGGCCAGCGGATGGACTTCGACACCGAGGTCATGGTGCGCCTCTACTGGCAGGGCAATCCCAGCTATTTTGTGCCGACCCGCGTGACCTATCCGCCGGATGGCCTGTCGCATTTTGATGCCCTGAAAGACAACCTGCGCATCTCGGGGATGCACACCCGGCTGTTCTTCGGCATGCTGCCACGCATCCCGTCGCTGCTGTTCCGCCGTCGTCGCCAGCACTGGGCGAAACAGCCGGAAGCCAAAGGGCTGTGGGGAATGCGACTGATGATTTGGGTGTGGAAAACCTTCGGTCGCGGCGCGTTCTCCCTGCTGTTATGGCCGGTGATCGCGGTGTTCTGGCTCACCGCCCGCGAACCGCGTCGCGCCTCACAGCAGTGGATTGCCCGGGCGAAAAAAGAGCTGGTAGCGCGCAATTTGCCGCCGCCCAAACGCTTCAACAGCTTTCAGCATTTTTTAGGCTTCGGCCACGCCATTCTCGACAAAATCGCCAGTTGGCGCGGGGAACTGAAGCCGGGCCGGGATATCGTTTTTGCCCCCGGGGCGCAGGCAGCGCTGGATATGTCTGCCACGCAGGGCAAGCTGCTGCTGGCCTCGCACCTGGGTGATGTCGAAGCCTGTCGCGCGTTGTCGACCCGCACCATTAACGCGTTGGTATTCAACGACAACGCCCAGCGCTTCAAGCAGGTGATGGAAGAAAACGCCCCGCAGTCGGGCATCAATCTTATTTCCGTCACCGATGTCGGCCCCGATACCGCGATGCTACTGAAAGAGAAGCTCGATCGGGGCGAGTGGGTGGCGATCGTCGGCGATCGCATTGCGGTAAATCCGCAGCGCGGCGGCGACTGGCGCGTTATCTGGAGCGAGTTTATGGGCTCTCCCGCCCCGTTCCCTCAGGGACCGTTTATCCTGGCCTCGGTGCTGAAATGCCCGGTGCTGATGATTTTCGCCCTCAAGCAGCAGGGCAAATTGCAGGTTCATTGTGAACCGTTCGCCGATCCGCTGTTGTTACCCCGCGGCGAGCGCCAGCAGGCATTGCAGACCATCGTCGATCGTTACGCGCAGCGGCTCGAGCATTACGCCCTGCTGTCGCCCCTCGACTGGTTTAACTTTTTTGATTTCTGGCGACTGCCGGACGCGACTGAGAAGGAGTAACGGGTGCTCAACGATCCCCGCTTTACCACCGAAGTTGAAATCACCGTGCCGTTTCACGACGTCGATATGATGGGCGTGGTGTGGCACGGGAACTACTTCCGCTATTTCGAAATCGCCCGCGAGGCGCTGCTCAATCAGTTCAACTATGGCTATCGCCAGATGAAGGCATCCGGCTATGTCTGGCCGGTGGTCGACACCCGCGTGAAGTACCGCGACGTGGTGACTTTCGAGCAGACCATTCGCGTGCGCGCCAGGCTGGAAGAGTACGAAAACCGTTTGCGCATCGGCTACGAAATTTTCGACGCCGCCAGCGGGAAGCGCACCACCACCGGCTACACCATTCAGGTGGCGGTGGACGAGAACACCAAAGAACTGTGCTTCGTCAGCCCGCCGGTTTTATTTGAACGCATGGGAGTGAACGCATGAAACTGTGGCCGCTTGTGGTCCTGCTGCTGGCCCCGCTGACGCACGCCGTCACCCTGGATCAATTGCAGCAGCGCTTTACCGAACAGCCGCTGGTGCGGGCGCATTTCGAGCAGACCCGCACCATCAAAGCCATGCCGCAGCCGCTGCGCTCGCAGGGCGAAATGCTGATTGCCCGCGACACCGGGCTGCTGTGGGATCAGACCGCCCCGTTCCCGATGCGCCTGATGCTCGATGACTCGCGGATGGTGCAAATCATCAACGGTCAGCCGCCGCAGACGATTACCGCCGACAACAATCCGCAGATGTTCCAGTTTAACCACCTGCTGCGGGCGCTGTTCCAGGCCGATCGTAAGGTGCTGGAGCAGAACTTCCGCGTTGACTTCCAGGACCAGGGCAACGACCGCTGGACGCTGAAGCTGACGCCCATCACCACCCCGCTGGATAAGATTTTTACCTCAATCGATCTCGGCGGGAAAACCTATCTGGAAACCATCCAGTTGAACGATAAACAGGGCGATCGGACCGATATTACCCTGAGCAACCCGCGCCTGACCCCGGCCACTTTGACCGATGATGAACGTCAACGCTTTGCCGCCCACTAGCGCCCGTCGTGCAGCCTGGGGCTGGCTGGGGCTGTGCCTTGTTCTGCTCACCGCGCTGGCGCTGATGCTCCCGCGGGCGCGGATCAACAGCAGCGTGCTGGCGATGCTCCCGACCCAAAGTATGGGGGCCATTCCTCCGGCGTTGAGCGACGGCTTTATGCAGCGCCTCGACCGCCAGGTGGTGTGGCTGGTTAGCCCTGGCAAAACCGCCAACCCAGCGGTAGCGAGCCGCTGGCAAACCCTGCTGGCGCAGTCCGGCGCATTAAGCGACCTCAAAGGCCCGATGGATGCGGCCAGCCAGCAGGCGTGGGGCACGTTCTTTTTCCAGCATCGTAATGCGTTGATGGACAGCGCGACCCGTAGCCGTCTGCAACAGGGCGGCGAGGCGCAGGCCCAGTGGATTTTATCCCAGCTGTACTCGGCGTTTTCCGGAGTGAGTGGTAAAGAGCTGAGCAACGATCCGCTGATGCTGATGCGTGGCTCGCAGCTGGCGCTGGCGGCGAACGGACAGAAGCTGCGGCTGATGGACGGCTGGCTGGTGGCTCAGGACAGCGCGGGTAACTACTGGTATTTGCTGCACGGTGAGGTGAACGGCGCGTCCTTCGACATGCAGCAAACCCACCAGCGCGTCAGCCAATTGGCGGGGCTGGAAGCTGAACTCAAAGCCCAGTTCCCGCAGGCGCAGCTCCTGTCGCGCGGGACGATGTTCTACAGCGATTACGCCAGCCAGCAGGCGAAGCATGATGTCTCAACCCTCGGGGTGGCGACCGTGCTTGGGGTCATCCTGCTGATTGTGCTGGTATTCCGCTCGATTCGCCCGCTGCTGCTGTGCCTGCTGTCCGTCGGGATCGGCGCGCTGGCGGGCACGGGGGCGACACTCTGTCTGTTTGGCGAACTGCATCTCATGACCCTGGTGATGAGCATGAGCATCATCGGCATTTCAGCAGACTACACCCTCTATTATCTGACCGAACGGCTGGTCCACGGCGAGGTTTCCACCCCGTGGCAAAGCCTGGTCAAAGTGCGCCGAGCCCTGCTGCTGGCGCTGCTGACCACCGTGGTGGCGTATCTGCTGCTGATGCTGGCCCCGTTCCCCGGCATCCGGCAGATGGCGGTATTTGCCGCGGCGGGTCTGAGCGCCTCATGTCTGACGGTGATTTTCTGGCATCCGTGGCTGTGTCGCGGCTTGCCGGTGCGCCCGGTGCCGCTAATGACCGTGATGCTGCGCTGGCTGGCGGCGTGGCGGCGCAACAAAAAGCTCTCCATCGGCCTGCCGGTGGCGCTGGCGCTGTTCTCGCTGGCGGGTCTCGCGACCCTGCGAGTGAATGACGATATTTCGCAACTGCAAGCCCTGCCGCCGCAGTTGTTGGCGCAGGAGAAAAAAATCACCGCCCTAACCGGACAGAGCGTCGATCAGAAATGGTTCGTGGTGTACGGCGATTCCGCCCAGCAGACGCTGGAACGGCTCGAAGCCTTTACGCCACAGTTGGAAAAAGCGCGTCAGACGGGCCTGTTCACCCAGTTCCGCGCCCTGCCGCTCAACTCCTTGCAGCGCCAAAAGCAAGATTTGGCGCTGTTGAAACAGGCCACGCCTGCGGTGGTCAACGCCCTGCAAAGCACCGGCCTGAAAACGGTGACGCCTGATCTGAATCCGATGCCGGTGACGGTCGATGCCTGGCTGAAAAGCCCGGTCAGCGAAGGCTGGCGTCTGCTGTGGCTCACGCTGCCAGACGGGAAGAGCGGCGTGCTGGTCCCGGTTGACGGTGTAAAAGACAGCGCGGCGCTGCAACGCTTAGCTGAACAGGCCGATGGCGTGGCGTGGAACGATCGCAAAGCGTCGTTTGATAGCCTGTTCGCGTTATACCGCACGATATTAACCGCCCTGCTCGGCGTGGCGCTGGTCGTTATCGCCATCGGCGCAATGCTGCGGCTTGGCTGGCGCAAAGGGCTGATAAGCCTGGTGCCGTCGCTGTTATCGCTCGGCTGCGGGCTGGCGGCGCTGTCGTTCAGCGGTCATGCGCTGAACCTGTTCTCATTGCTGGCGCTGGTGCTGGTGCTGGGGATTGGCATCAACTACACCCTGTTCTTCAGCAATCCGCGCGGCACGCCGCTCACCTCACTGCTGGCGATTATTCTGGCGATGATGACCACCCTGCTCACACTGGGGATGCTGGTCTTCAGCGCCACCCAGGCGATCAGCAGCTTCGGCATTGTGCTGGTCAGCGGCATTTTCACTGCGTTTCTGCTGTCGCCGCTGGCGATGCCGGGCAAGAAAGAGAGAAAGAAATGATGATACGCCCCCTCTGGCACAGCCTCGCCCTCGCGGCAATGTTGGCCCTCACCGGCTGTAGTCATTCGACGCCGGATAACAACGCTCGCCCACAGGCGTGGCTGCAACCGGGAACGCAGATAACACTCCCGCCGCCGGGCATTACCCCTGCGGTCAATTCCCAACAGTTGCTGACCGGCAGTTTTCACGGCCAAACCCAGTCCCTGCTGGTGATGCTCAATGCCGATGATAAAAAACTGACCCTGGCGGGGCTCTCATCGGTGGGTATTCGTCTGTTCCTCGTCACCTATGACGACAAAGGCATCCATACTGAACAGTCCATCGTGGTGCCGCAACTGCCGCCTGCCAGCCAGGTGTTGGCCGACGTGATGCTCAGCCACTGGCCGATTAGCGCCTGGACCCCGCAGTTGCCGAAGGGCTGGACCCTGACCGACCGCGGGGATAAACGTGAGCTACGCAATGCCCAGGGCAAGCTGGTGACGGACATCACCTACCTGCAACGCAAAGGTAAGCGCGAGCCGATCAGCATTGAGCAGCACGTGTTCAACTACCACATCACCATTCAATATCTGGGTGACTGAGATGATCTACATTGCTGCCGCGGGCATGATTAACGCGCTGGGCCGCACGCCGGATGAGATTGCCGCTAACCTGGGCGCAGGCGTTGCACCGGGGATGCGCCTGCGTGAAGGCTGGTTGCAGGGCGAGGTGCCTGCGGTACTCGGCGGCGTGGATGGGGAACTGCCGCCCATCCCTGATGAGGTTGCCGAACACCGTTCCCGCAACAATCAACTGCTGCTGGCGGCGCTGGAACAGATCCAGCCGCAGGTCGACGAGGCGATTGCCCGTTTTGGCCGCGACCGGGTGGCGGTGATTATGGGCACCAGCACCTCGGGCCTCGATGAAGGCGATATCCACGCCAGGCTGGCGCTGAACGGTAAACCAAGCCCCGACTGGCGCTATGCACAACAGGAGCTGGGCGACCCGTCGCGCTTCCTGCGTAACTGGCTGAAGCTGGAAGGCCCGGCCTATACGCTGTCTACCGCCTGCTCCTCCAGCGCCCGGGCGATGATCAGCGGTCGCCGCCTGATTGAGGCCGGACTGGTCGACGTAGCGATTGTCGGCGGGGCCGATACGCTCAGCCGGATGCCGGTCAACGGGTTCAATAGCTTAGAATCACTGTCGACCACGCTGTGCCAACCGTTTGGCCGCGACCGCGATGGGATCACCATTGGCGAAGGCGCAGCGCTGATGCTGCTCACCCGCGAGCCGCAGGCTGTGGCCCTGCTCGGGGTGGGCGAATCCAGCGATGCACACCATATTTCCGCCCCGCATCCGCAGGGGGAAGGCGCAGTTCGCGCTATCCAACAGGCGTTACACGACGCCGGACTGACCCCGCAGGACGTGGGCTATATTAACCTGCACGGCACCGCCACCCCGCTCAACGATCGGGTTGAGTCGCAGGTGATCCACGCGTTGTTTGGCGACCGCGTACCGTGCAGTTCAACCAAGCATCTGACCGGGCACACGCTGGGCGCGGCGGGCATTACCGAAGCGGCGCTGAGCTGGCTTATCCTCGCGCGTAATTTACCGCTTCCGCCACAGGATTTCAGCCATTCACTGGCCGACCCGACGCTTCCGGCGTGCGGGATTATCACCGCCCCGCAGCCGCTGCTGCGCCCGGTGATTCTGTCTAATTCATTCGCCTTTGGCGGCAATAACGCCAGCCTTGTGCTGGGGAGAACCGCATGAGCCACTACTTATCCCCCGGGGCGTATCTGCCGCACGACGCGCCGATGCTGCTGCTGGAAAGAGTACTGAACGTCAGCGAAGAACAGGCCACCTGTCAGGTGACGGTCACTCGCCGGGGCGTGCTGGCCCCATTCATTGACGCCAGCGGCAATCTGCCGGGCTGGTATGCGCTGGAGCTGATGGCGCAGACCGTGGGCGTGTGGTCTGGCTGGCACCGCCAGCAAAATGGCGAAGCACAAATTTCACTGGGTATGGTGCTTGGCGCGCGCGAGCTGAAATGCGTCGCGGGCGAATTTGCCGCCGACAGCGTGCTCGAGGTGACCGTTACGCTGCTGATGCAGGACGAGCGCTTCGGCAGCTTTGAGTGCGAAATTATCGCCGACGGCAAGAAGCTTGCCAGTGGGCGGGTCAACACCTTCCAGCCCACTTCCGAAGAATTAAACTCCCTTTTTGAACAGAGAAAGTCATCATGAGTCGTTCCGTTCTGGTCACCGGGGCCAGCAAAGGCATTGGTTGCGCGATTGCGCGCCAGCTGGCCGCCGATGGATTTACCGTTGGCGTGCATTATCACCGCGATGCGTCCGGCGCGCAGGCCACCCTCAACGCCATTGAAAGTGCGGGTGGCACAGGCCGTCTGTTGCAGTTTGACGTCGGCAACCGCGAGCAGTGCCGCCAGGTTCTGACCGCCGATATCGAACAGCACGGCGCGTGGTACGGGGTGGTCAGCAATGCGGGTATCGCCCGCGACGGTGCGTTTCCGGCACTCAGCGACGACGACTGGGACAGCGTTATCCATACCAATCTCGACAGCTTCTACAACGTGATTCACCCGTGCGTGATGCCGATGATTGGCCTGCGCAGCGGGGGTCGTATCATCACGCTATCCTCCGTTTCCGGACTGATGGGCAATCGCGGTCAGGTCAACTACAGCGCGGCCAAAGCCGGGATCATCGGGGCCACCAAAGCGCTGGCGATAGAGCTGGCGAAACGCAAAATCACCGTCAACTGCATCGCCCCAGGCCTGATCGACACCGGGATGATCGAGATGGAAGACGCCGCGCTGAACGAAGCGATGAGCATCATCCCCATGAAACGCATGGGCCAGGCCGAGGAAGTCGCCGGGCTCGCCAGCTATCTGATGTCCGATATCGCGGGGTACGTTACCCGGCAGGTGATTTCCATCAACGGAGGCATGTTATGACCCGTCGGGTGGTGATCACCGGCATGGGCGGCGTGACCGCGTTTGGCGAGAGCTGGCAGAGCGTGTCTGAGCGTTTGCGCGGGTATCAGAATGCGGTACGCAAGATGCCGGAATGGCAGATTTACGACGGGCTGCACACCCTGCTCGGCGCACCGATTGATGATTTCACCCTGCCTGCGCATTACACCCGCAAGCGCATCCGCGCGATGGGCCGGGTGTCGCTGCTGTCGACCCGCGCCAGTGAACTGGCGCTGGAGCAGGCCGGGCTGCTGGACGATGCGGTGCTGACCAACGGTGAAACCGGGATTGCCTACGGCTCCTCAACCGGCAGCACCGGGCCGGTGAGTGAATTTGCCACCATGCTGACCGAGAAACACACCAACAACATCACTGGCACGACTTACGTGCAGATGATGCCGCACACCACCGCCGTGAATACCGGGCTGTTCTTCGGCCTACGCGGGCGCGTGATCCCCACGTCCAGCGCCTGTACCTCCGGCAGCCAGGCGATCGGCTACGCCTATGAAGCCATTCGTCACGGTTATCAAACGGTGATGGTCGCGGGCGGAGCGGAAGAGTTGTGCCCGTCGGAAGCGGCGGTGTTTGATACCCTGTTCGCCACCAGCCAGCGCAACGATGCGCCCACCACCACGCCCGCGCCGTTTGACACCCGTCGTGACGGGCTGGTGATCGGCGAAGGCGCAGGCACGCTGGTGCTGGAAGAGCTGGAGCACGCCAAAGCGCGCGGGGCGACAATCTTCGGGGAAATCATCGGCTTCGCCACCAACTGCGATGCGGCACATATCACCCAGCCGCAAAAAGAAACGATGCAGATTTGCATGGAGCAATCCCTGCGCCAGGCCGGGCTTTCGCCGACGGATATCGGCTATATTTCCGCGCACGGCACCGCCACCGATCGCGGCGATCTCGCCGAAAGCCAGGCCACCGCCGCGGTATTTGGCAACCGCACGCCCATCTCATCGCTGAAGAGTTATTTCGGGCATACGCTGGGCGCGTGCGGTGCGCTGGAAGCGTGGATGAGCCTGCAAATGATGCGTGAAGGCTGGTTTACGCCGACCCTAAACCTGCGCCAGCCAGACGTACAATGTGGCGATTTGGACTACATTATGGGAGAGTCCCGGGCTATTGATTGTGAGTTTTTGCAGAGCAATAACTTCGCCTTCGGCGGGATCAACACCTCGATTGTCATCAAACGCTGGGAGTAACGATGTATCGGCTGTTCCTCGGGAAAATTTCGACCCTCAGTCTGACGCCCCTCCCGTCGGCGCTGGCACAGCATGCGCCGGACGGGAAGCGTCGCAGCGCGTGGCTTGCCGGTCGGGCACTGCTGTGTCACGCCGTCTCGCCCCTGCCGGACATTCGCTATGGCGAGCAGGGAAAACCGGCGTTCGACGACAGCCATTCGCTGTGGTTTAACCTGAGCCACAGCGGGGATAGCATCGCCCTGTTATTAAGCGACGAAGGTGCGGTGGGATGCGATATCGAAGCGATTCGCCCGCGCCCGCAGTGGCCTCAACTGGCGAATGCAACCTTCACCCATAATGAACATCGTGAAATTGAACGTGCAGCCGAGGAGCACCGTCTGGCGGCGTTCTGGCGGATCTGGACGCGGAAAGAAGCGATGGTGAAGCAGCGTGGCGGCAGCGCCTGGCAGATTGTCAGTTATGACAGCACCGCGCCGCTGCATCTGCATTTGAGCGACGTCCAGACCGATGGCCTGAGTCTGGCGGTGTGTACTCCGACCCCGTTTGATGTCGTCCCGCAGGTTATCGAGCGTTTAGCTTAATTTCCCTCTCCCCTGTGGAGAGAGGGAAAACGTTATGCTTCGAGGGTAAAGCGTGGCGCAGTGAGATCGCTGCGCTGGAGATAACACAGATCGTACAAGAGCCCCACCAGGTTCACTCTGTGTTCGTTGGGGAGTACGACCGAGATCAGCGTGTGGGTCACCGCCTCGCAATACTCAAGCAGCAGTTCGGAATCTGGATTGAAACAGCTGGTCGTTTCAGCCGGAAGTTCTTTCGCGGTCAATTGCAGAATCCGCACATCGGATAACAGTTCGCCCAGGGCTGATTTCATCGCCAGCAGATACGTTTGCATGCAGCGCAGCACGGGCTGCATAGCGTACTGATCTGTCGAATCCATTAAAATGGCCGCCAGCAGTTCGCAGCGCTCGGCAATGGCAATACAGTCGGGGTGTTCTTCGAGTTCGGGATAGAGGGAAAGCTCTTCGGGCTGAGATTCATTCGACATATTCAACATCTCCTTTAGTCGGCTAATGCCACACCGGAAATGCCAACTTCACGGTGGTGGCCCAGACAGAGTTGGCATACTGGCCTAAAGAACCAGCGAACCTTGCGGTTCCACTATCTGGGTCACCAAGTCCGTGAAGATATCACATACCTTCAAATCATTGGATGAAGCAGACTACAATCCTGTTAAAAGGATCGTCTTTAGCGTCAGAATGCCAATTCTGGCACCCGTTTGTGCAGGTGCAAGGCCACTCTAAACCTGTGGTTTTTTTAATAAACAGCCCATTTTATATTCCTGAAAGCGCCTCGCAAAATATCGAACGGCGTTGTTGCAGTTGCAGAAAGCTTACGGCGATGCTCGTAAAACATACCCTGACTTCGGTTTACGCTGAGAGGAAACGTGATGCTTCGAAGGTGAAGCATGGCGCTTTACCATTTTGCGAGGGCAATCCATTTACGCCTGCGGAGAAGGTTTACACTTTTGAATGGAGAGAATAAACGTTAGCAAGGAACCGCTATGTATTACAGGCAACACGTTATCCGTCATTTGCAGTCCAATAAAATTCTCGCATTAAAATTAGAAAATGCTGTAACAGGTGTTGGGAAATCGCGAATATCATCACCCGGATGATTCGATAACTATGATGAATCTAATCAACAGGTTTTTTAAGCGGCTGTTTACGTCTTCCGTTTTACCCTACGGTCCCGCGTTGCTTACACTTGTCTTCGCAGTCGTTCTGGTTCATTTTTTTCCTGAAGGCCCTATTTGGCCCGTGGGCGCTTTCTTCATATTCATGATATTTATATTTTCTCGTTACATTAAATAGCTCACCAATTATTACCCATTGTTTGATGCCAACGCTTCCAATACATAGAAGGAAATATTATCTACCGTGATACGTGGAATAATCTGTGTATCGCCTGATACCTTCCCGTTCAGGGGCGCAAACCCCTTTAACGGTTAGGTGGTGGCGGCGAAAATATCGTCATTACCCCGGCCATCACCAGCAGTACGCCCGCCAGCCCTTGCAAGGAAAAGACTTCGTGTTGCAGCACCAGCGCGGCGGCCCATACCGCGATATAGCTCAGACTCAACAGCGCGTAGGCCTTAGCCAACGGCAATCGCCGCAGGGCGAAGAACCAGCACACCATCGACGCCAGATAGCCCAAAAGCCCGAACAGCAGCGTCACGGTGCCCGCGTCGAACCGCAGGAGGTGCCACAGCAAGGTGACAACATCGCTCACCTCCGGCAGGGTCAGCATCGCCTGACGCAACAGCAGTTGCGCCCCGCTGACCAGAAACACACTGAGCAACGCCCATACAATGCCCATCAGTGGCTGCCTCCCATGATGACGATGCCCAGAATAATCAATCCGACGCCCAGCCAGTGACGCTGCGATACCGGCTCATGCCAGATGAAACGTGCCGCCAGCGTCACCCACACAAAATTCAGACTCAGCATCGGGTATGCAATCCCGACGGGTAAACGCTGCAATACCACCAGCCACAGCGCCATGCCGAAGCCCAGCGCCAACAGCGCCAGGCCCAGCCATAGGACGAGATGCGGCCCACGCCGTCCGGATTTCGCCGGGCGGGTCGCCTGTTTCTGGCACAGCATACCGACACAGCTCAGCAGGCTGGCCAGCAGCAGAGAGAAGGTGGTTACCATTGCGGCAGATACTGCACAAACACCATCCGGCTCATCACATACAGGTTATCGGGTTTCGGCAAACCGAGCTCCTCGAGCTTTTGTCCTTTGTTCAACTGTAGCACCAGCGACACCGGGCCTTGCGCACGATGCGCCGCCAGCCAACCGTCGAACTCATCAGGATTGATATAACGGCCCTGCGCATCCGGGTAAGCCAGCCCGTATTTCAGTTCGCCCTGCTGGCCGAACATCATGATGTCGCTGCGTTTAAGATCCCACGCCAGCCCGGCCGCCACGCCCACGCTGTTGGTGAGCACATAGCGGCTGGGGGCCAGTTGTTCACTCACGATATCAGTGATGAACTGCGGCTGTTTGCTGTCGATAACTTTATCCGGGATCGCAAAGCCGACCAGCAGCGCCAGTCCCAACGGACAGCAGGCAGCCAGTGCCCAACGCTTCACGCCATCGCGAATCGACAGCCAGCCCACCAGCGCCCAGGCAGCAAACGCCACCGCCGCCAGCAAACACTTATACAGTTCGATGCTGTTCCACACCGGTTTCGACAGCAGGCCCCACGGGGAGACCACCAGCACCGCCCCCAGCCCCATCAGGCCGAAAGCGATGTTGGTAATCCCGTTGTAGCGCAGCGCCTTCGACCCTTTATCGACGGCCTCCAGCGCATAACGCGCCATCAGGATTGCCAGCGGCGCAAAACACGGCAGGATGTAGGTGGGCAGCTTGCCTTTGGCGATGCTAAAAAACAGCAACGGCATGACCACCCAGCCCAGCAGATAGAACGCACTGCGCTGCGGGTCACGTACTGTCCAGCCGGTTTTGAGCGCCCCCGGCAGCAGCGCCAGCCACGGTAAACTGCCCGCAATCAGGAACGGAATGTAGTACCAGAAAGGCGCTTTATGCTGCGCATCACTCTGCGCGAAACGCTGGACGTGTTCTACCCAGAAGAAGTAGCGCCAGAAATCGGGTTCGCGCTGCGCAATCGCCAGACCCCACGGCAGCACGGTGAGGATACACACCCCCACCGCCACCCAGCCCCACAGCAGCACCTCTTTCCAGCGCTTCTGCACCAGCACCCACGGCAGCACGCTGATAACCGGCACCGCCAGGGCGAGAAAGCCTTTGGTCATCACCCCCATCCCGCAGGCGACGCCCAACAGTACGTAGCCGCCAAGTTTTCCGGCGCGCGTCGGCGACTGGGTTGCGCCCCAGAAGCTGCACATCGCCAGCATCAGCCACAGGGCAATCATCGGGTCGAGCACCGCGTAAGTCCCGATGCCATATACCAAAAATGCGGTCAGGAAGATGACGGTAGACAGAATCACCGTGCGCTTATCCTGCCACAGTTTCCAGGCCAGCCAGGCCACCAGCAGCGCGGTACAGGCGGTGGAAAAGACCACCCCGAAGCGCACCGCAAAGTTGGAATGACCAAACAGCCATTGACCGATACTGTTGAACCAGTAACCGGCAATCGGTTTTTCGAAGTAACGCAGGCCGAGGAAATGCGGCACCAGCCAGTCGCCCGTCGCCAGCATTTCGCGGCTGATCTCCGCATAGCGGGTCTCATCTGGCTGCCACAACAAACGGAAATTCAGAGGCAGGACATAATACAGCACGAATAAAAACAGCAGCGATGCGCTTAAACGTACGGATTTCATAGCACTTAATCCAATAATTGTTCTTGGCCCAGCCAGCCTTCCCGGCCCGCCAGTTCACCTCGCACCACATTCCCTTTGGGTAGCGAACGAAAATCCTCCGGCAACAGCTGGCTCAACGGGCAAAAGGAAATGCCCTCCTGGACTGCCTGCCGTATCAGGTCTTCAAATTGTGACGCGCCAATAATGCCTTCTACCTCAGCATGGATGGTGTAAACCGGCACGCCAGGGTCGTGATGGATTTGCTCCAACAGCCAGTCGTTATAGCCTTCGGCAGCAACGCGGGTGCCCACGGCTTCATCCCAGGTCGGTAACGTGACCGGGATTTGCACGGTGCCCGTTTTCCCTTCGCCCAATACCGGCAGGAAAGGCCGGGTCCCGCGACAATCGCTGTTGTAGAGAAACTCAAAGCCCTCTTTGGCTCTGACCACGCGCCCATCGGCCCGCCAGCCCGCGACGGCGGAACAGGTTACGGGGGTGCCGATAATCTCTTCCAGCGCCTGCAAGCCGCGGCCAATCTCCAGCTCCAGGTGCGGCTGATCCCAGACGCCGCTCCACATCTGCCAGCGATGATGATCCCAGGCATGCAGCCCGACCTCATGTTCTTTGGCGGTGGCGCGGATCACCTCCGCGTTCGCGGTTCCGATGATTTTCCCCGGCCAGGCGGTGCCCGCCAGCAGGATATCCCAGCCGTACAGCGATGCCGCACGCGAGCGCAGCATCTTCCACAAGAACTTTGGCTTTAACAGACGCCAGAGATGGCGTCCCATGTTGTCCGGCCCAACGCTGAAGAAGAAGCTGGCCTGAATGTCGTGCCGCCGGAGGATCTCCAGCAGGCGGGGGACGCCCTCGCGGGTGCCGCGAAAGGTATCCACATCAACGCGTAAGCCAACTTTTCGCATCATTTTTGCGGTTCCGTTAACTCAACGGTGCGCAGGAAGAAGTCCAGCGTCTGCTCAACCGTTTGTTGCATTTCCACCGTCGGCTGCCAGTCGAGGCAACGTTTGGCGTTACGAATGCTCGGCTTACGGTGCTCAACGTCCTGATACCCTTTGCCGTAATAATCGCTGCTTTCCACTTCGCGGAAGCCCGCAAACGGCGGGAACTGGTTACGCAGAGGATGACGTTCGAAGCAGTCGAGCAGCATTTCAGCCAGCTCTTTGATGCTCGCTTCATTATCCGGGTTACCGATATTAATGATCTGCCCGTCGCAGCGCCCGTCTTTGTTCTCAATGATGCGGAACAGCGCTTCGATCCCGTCGCTGATATCGGTGAAACAGCGCTTCTGCTTCCCGCCTTCGATAAGCTTAATCGGCGAACCTTCGACCAGGTTGAGGATCAGCTGGGTGATGGCGCGGGAACTGCCGATCCGCGCGGCATTAAGGTTATCCAGACGAGGCCCCATCCAGTTGAACGGACGGAACAGGGTGAATTTGAGATTTTCTTTGTCGCCGTAGGCCCAGATAACACGGTCCAGCAGCTGTTTAGACACCGAGTAAATCCAGCGCTGTTTGTTGATAGGCCCAACAACCAGATTCGAGGCGTCTTCATCGAAGTTGTTGTCGGTACACATACCGTACACTTCCGAGGTGGACGGGAAGATGATGCGCTTGTTGTACTTCACACAGTCGCGGATTATCTTCAGGTTCTCTTCGAAATCGAGTTCGAACACCCGCAGCGGGTTACGGGTGTATTCGATGGGGGTGGCGATCGCTACCAGCGGCAGCACCACGTCACATTTTTTGATGTGGTATTCGATCCACTCGGAGTGAATGCTGATATCACCTTCAACAAAGTGGAAGCGCGGGCAGTCGAGGAAACGGCTGATGGCATCTGAGCCGATATCCAGGCCGTAAATTTCGTAGTTATCATCTGCCAGCAGACGCTCGGTCAGGTGGTTACCGATGAAACCGTTGACCCCGAGGATCAGCACCCGCGTGCGGCGTTTCACCGCCACAAACGGTTTGCTCGACAGCAGCGCGCTCGGCACCAGACCCAGCGCCAGCGCCAGCTGTGCGCCCTGCATATAAACGCCTTTGTCGGTTTGCCCGGTCAGAATTTCCAGCGCCCCGCTACCGCAGGCCACCACCAGCGGGTTCACCGACAGCACGGTGCCCGGCTTAGCCGCCGTCATGTCGTGACGCACGCGGGATTTCCAGACGATGAACTTGTGGGTGCCGACGAAACCGAACGCGCCCGGCCACGGATCAGACACCGCGCGCACCAGGTTGTGCAGCGATGCGGCGGACTGTTCCCAGTTCAGTCGCCCGTCTTCCGGCGTGCGGCGGCCAACGTAGGTCGCCTGGCTTTCGTCCTGAACGGTTTCAATTATGTCGCCGGTGGCAATCTGCGGCAGTACATCACGCAGCAGCGTTTGCGCGGCGCTGCACACTTTACGGTGCAGGCTCAGCGCCACGTCGGCATCGTCAATCTGCACCTTCAACTGGCCCATAATGTTGCCCGCGTCCGCGCGTTTCACCATCCTATGCAGGGTCACGCCGGTCTCTTTTTCCCCGTTAACCAGCACCCAGTTCAGCGGGGCGCGACCACGATAGCGTGGCAGCAGGGAACCGTGCAGATTGAACGCCCCCTGTGGCGCGAGGCTGACGATATCGTCGCTCAGCAGATGGCGGTAGTAGAAGGAAAAAATGACGTCGGGTGCCATCGTACGAATACGCTCCACCCACAGCGGATGGTTCACGTCTTCCGGGGCATACACGGTAATTCCCTGCTCGGCAGCCAGACGGGCGACGGAGCCAAAGAAGTTATTCTCCCCGGCGTTATCCGGATGCGTAAAGATCGCCTTGATGTCATATCCCGCGTCAAGCAGGGCCTGAATACCGGTGCAACCCATGTCGTGATAGGCGAATACGACAGCTTTCATGAACGATTTTCCTCTTCTGCAGCCAGTTTTTCCTGGCGAACAACACGTTGAATAAAGTAGCGGGGACGGGCTCGCACATCGTTATAGATGCGCCCGATATACTCCCCGAGAAGTCCCATACCGACGAACTGCGCGCCGATAAACATAAACAGCACGGCGAACAGCAGGAATAACCCGTCGCCCGCCCATTCAGCGCCCAGCGCCAGACGTAAAATCACCAGCAGAATGGCGAACGCAAAACCCGCCAGGGCAATCACGCTGCCGACCACGCTCAATAGACGCAGCGGCGTGGTGGTCAGACAGGTCACCAGGTCGTACATCAGGTTAATCAGGCGCATAAAGCTGTATTTGGAATCACCAAACTCGCGCTCGGCGTGCAGCACCGGGATCTCCACCGCGCGACGCGCGAAGGTATTGGCGAGAATCGGGATAAAGGTGCTGCGCTCGTGGCAGTTGAGCATCGCGTCGATAATGTGGCGGCGATAGGCGCGCAGCATGCAGCCGTAGTCGCCCATCGCTTTACCGGTGGTGCGCTGGATCAGGCGGTTGATCATCTTCGAGGCGGATTTACGGAAGATGCTGTCCTGGCGATTCTGGCGCACGGTGCCCACCACGTCGTAGCCTTCGTCGGCTTTTTCCACCAGACGCGGGATCTCTTCCGGCGGGTTTTGCAGGTCGGCATCAAGGGTAATAATCAGGTCGCCGGTGACGTGGCTAAAGCCCGCCATAATTGCCGAGTGTTGGCCGTAGTTACGGTTCAACAGCACCGCCACAATATGGCTACCCGGGGCCTCGGCGGCGAGGCTCAGCATCTGGGCAGAATCGTCGCTGCTGCCGTCATCAACCAGCAGGATTTCGTAATCACGGTTTAAGGTGGCGCAGGCGGCATCGGTGCGGCGGATAAGTTCAGGCAGGCTTTCCTGCTCGTTGTAGACCGGGATGACCACCGAGACTTTTTGTATTGTAGGCGCTGCAAACATATCAATGTCCTGCGAGCTGATGGAGCGCAGAAATGACGCGGGTTGTGTCGTCATGAGTCATATCCGGGAAGAGAGGCAGAGAACAAATGCGCGCGCTGTTCCACTCCGTGTTCGGCAGGGAGAGGTTCGGATAGCGTTCGCGATAATATTTTTGGGTGTGCGCAGCGCGGAAATGCAGGCCGGTGCCGATCCCCAGCGCCTTCAACTGTTCCATCAGCCCGTCGCGGCTGATACCACAACGGGATTCATCCACGCGAATGATAAACAGATGCCAGGCGTGCTGATGCGGCCACGCCGGAATGGCGAGCGGCTGGAACGGGGTGTCGGCGAGTTCAGTTAAGTAGCGTTGAGCTATTTCAGCGCGTTTAAGATTGGCCTGGGGCAGTTTACCGAGCTGAACCAGGGCCAGCGCGGCGTTGATATCCGCCAGGTTGTATTTGAAGCCCGGGGAAATCACTTCCGCCTGCGGCGCACGACCGTGAGTCTGGCGGTCATAGGCATCGACGCCGAGACCGTGGAATTTCAGGCTGCGAATGCGCAACGCCAGCCGATCGTTATCGGTGACGATCAATCCCCCTTCGGCGCAGGTCATGTTTTTGATCGCGTGGAAGGAGAAAATCGCAGTGCCTTTGTCGCCGACGTGACGGCCTTTGTAGTAGGTTCCCGCCGCGTGGGCCGCGTCTTCAATCACCGGAATACCGTGCTGGTCGGCGAGGGCGCGAATGGCATCGATGTCGCACGGTGCGCCGGCGTAGTGAACGGGAATAATGGCTTTGGTGCGCGGCGTGATAGCAGCGGCAACTGCTTCCGGGGTGATCATTAACGTGTCGTTATCGACGTCAATCATCACTGGGGTGGCACCCAGCAGCTCAATCATATTCAGCGTCGACACCCAGGTCTGCGACGGGGTGATCACTTCATCGCCGGGGCCGATATTCAGCGCCATCAGGGTGACATGCATCCCGCCGGTGGCGGAGCTGACGGCAATGGCGTGGCGGTTGCCGGTCAGGGCGCAAAACGCCTCTTCAAGCTGCGCATTCTTTGGCCCGGTAGTTATCCACCCGGACTGCAAGACCTCTTTCAGCGCAGCGAATTCCTCATCCCCCATGGACGGGCGTGAGAAAGGTAAAAAGTCACTCATTGATTATCCTTACCCTGAACGTTGGGGTTAAACCAAAAACCATCCTGCGCCAGCAGAGTTAAACGAAGTAATAATAAGAAGAGTCGAAAAGCGCGCGTAGATAAACGCCAGCTCAACGCAGTTAAAATTAGCGGAGGTAGATTAGGATAATATTAAGAATGAGGAGAGCCGGGGAAATAAAGCCTCCGACTCGCGGGTTCTCGTGCCTTCGCTACTCAATCTAAACGGGCGAACAGCCTCGCAGATGTAACGACATGTTTTGGTGAGAAGATGCACAAAACCCCTTTAAAACAATCAAGTACATATTCCTGCCATTATGTAAAAAAAGATATCTAACATTCTTGAGGTTTACCCCCCGGGACAATAACCGTACTGTTCAGGACGATAAACAAGCGACTGAAAAATTTAAAATTAAATACCACCTCTTGTTTTAGTTTCTTTCAATTACCGCTCAGGAATACTCTTCAATTATGAACATAAGCTTCGTTAGCGATAACTTCTACCTGTGTACAGGTATCGAATCACAACTTTTTGATTCCCATCAGATTACCTGCAAGCATGATATCGACATGTACCTTCAGGCTTATAATCCAGAGAACTATCTGGTGGTGGGTATTGAGAATCTATTTCTGCGTGATTATTTCATTAAAACAGTGAAGCGACTCAACGTTAAATATATGATTCTGATGCAGGACATTATTAAAGATCACTGCTTCAAGATTGGCGATGTGGTGTTCTCTTCGCTGGAATGCAGCCCGCACTACATCCAGAAGATTGTCCGTTATTTCCCCAAGCCGCGCCAAAATGTTCTCACCCAGCGCGAGCTGGATATCCTTGATGTGTTCCACCTGCAAAATGTGAAAATTGCCCGCGAACTGGATATCTCGCAAAAAACCGCCAGCGGCCACCGGGTGAATATTCAGCACAAGCTGCGGATGAAATCGAAAAACACGCTGGCGATGCTGCGTATCAAAACCGCCATTTCTCGCAGTAACGGCTCACAGCTTCACGGTCTGCTGACGCACTGACGTTTTAACTGACTGACGTCCAGTCTACTTTTCGACCTCACATTTTCAACGTTTTGCATTGCTCATCCAGGCTAAAAAACGTAGCATTCCTGCGGTTTTTCTTATTCGATAACTCGCTAATTGCTGATAAGTGCTGATGATGTCTTTGCGTATTGTGTTATGGCTATGCTGTTTATTTGGCTTTCAGTGTACCGCCCTGGCGAGCACCTCGGTGCCCCATCACGCCAGCAAAAATGCTGTCGTTAAGCCCGCCAAAACTGCCGCAAACTTCAAGCGACATAAGCGTCTGATGCGTGAGTATCAGCACTGGAAAGGCACCCGCTACCGTCTGGGCGGGAACTCGCATAAGGCGATTGATTGCTCCGCCCTGACCCGTCGCCTGTATCATGATGCGTTTGCCGTCGACTTGCCTCGCACTACCGGCGGGCAGCTGAGTCGCGGTAAGAGAGCGAAACAAAAAACGCTGCATATTGGCGATCTGCTGTTCTTCAAAACCGGGCGGGCGCAAAAGCATGTGGGGATTTACATTGGCGAGAACCGGTTTATCCATGCCTCACGCCGCAAAGGGGTCACCATTTCTCAGCTCAGCAATCCCTACTGGACAAACCATATGATCGCCGCGCGGCGGGTGTTAACCGATACCGCCGTGAGATAATTCTAAATACAATCTCAACCAGTTTCATTTCCTTCTCGAATAATTGCGCGGCCTGAATATAATGGCCGCACATTTTAACGATCTCGTTATGGCGAGGCTCCTGTACAAATATAAGTTATCGCCCTGATGGTATCGAGAGAGACCACACAGGGAAATACAGGCATCCATCGAATCAAGGTGTTGCCAAGATAACTTCTGCCGGACATTTATGCCGGGCGGATACGTTGTACAGTGCTAAATCCAGGACGTAGGGATCTGCTCAGTTTGCTATTCCTGTCTTGTTTGTTCGCCCCTATGAGGTATTTTTTATAGGGAAATCAACATGTCTCAAATCCAGTTTGCGGCTAACACACCTACCGCCGTTTTTGACGGTGACACCATCAATCACTATATGTCGCAGAATGTTATTGCTCTGGCCGATCATTACTGCGTGCATGAAGCCCGTGAATCCTTTCTCAAGCAGCTGCAAAATGACGATATTCCTGGCCATGTGTTTGTGGTCGCCGGAAATAAGCTGCGGGGGATTTTATCAGTTCGAAAATTATTGCAGGAAATCGATGAGGGCCAACCCATTTGTAGCCTGATGGACAGCTGCGTCTTTCATGTAAAGCCGGACGATGAACGCCAGCAGGTTGCGGCCCAACTGGCTGACAGGCAGTTCAGCGTGGTGCCGGTGCTGGAAAACGGCGTGCTGGTCGGCGGCCTGATGGAAAAAGAGATTGACCATCTGCTGGCTGATGACGTCACCGAAGACGTTCAGCGTCAGGGGGCGACGCTGCCGCTGGAGCAGCCGTATCTGGACACCAGCCCGCTGGCGCTGTGGAAGAAACGTTCCGTCTGGCTGCTGCTGCTGTTCGTCGCAGAGGCCTACACCAGCAGCGTTATTCAGCATTTTGAAGAGGCGCTCGAATCGGCCATTGCCCTGGCCTTCTTTATCCCGCTGCTGATCGGCACCGGCGGTAACAGCGGCACACAGATAACCTCCACCCTGGTGCGCGCCATGGCGCTCGGTGAGGTACGGTTGCGCGATATGGGGCGGGTTATCCGCAAAGAGGTGACCACCTCGCTGCTGATTGCTATCACGCTCGGGGCGGCGGGTTGTTTCCGCGCCTGGATGATGGGTATCGGGCCAGAAATCACGATTATCGTCAGCCTGACGCTGGTGTGTATCACCCTGTGGAGTGCGGTGGTGTCATCGGTTATCCCGATGGTGCTTAAGCGCGTGGGTATCGATCCGGCGGTGGTTTCCGCGCCGTTTATCGCCACCCTGATTGACGGCACCGGGCTGATTATTTACTTCAAGATTGCGCAGACGTTTTTGGGGCTTAACTGAGCGGGAAGATAAAACAAAAGAGCCAGCGCTTGGGCTGGCTCTTGCTTAAAAGGGCGACGCGACTTAAACAACCAGCACGCCAATCAGCTGAGACAAGCCGTAGCTTATCATCCATCCAACGCTGACCACTGCGCCTTTTGCCTTTAAGCTCAATCGCTTAAAAGTATCCCGATTCTTTTTATACAAAGCGTAAGTGAGCAAAAGCTTCACCAGCAAAGCAGTAATAAGAATAATATAAAAGTTCATGCTCTCTCCGTGTGCATACGAACTGTGAAGGGGTTAGACATATTACATTCCCGTGATAAAAACAGGGAATTATTTTGTGCCTTCTTATAATCCCCTGCTGAAATCACCTGCCTGAAAACCTTATGCCTCCACCAGCGCCTGGGCACAGGCCCACGCCGAGGCCCACGCCCACTGGAAGTTGTAGCCGCCTAACCAACCGGTGACGTCCATCACCTCGCCGATGAAATAGAGGCCCGGCACGTTGCGCGCTTCCATGGTCCGGGAAGACAGCTCGTGGGTGTCCACGCCGCCCAGCGTCACTTCCGCCGTGCGATAACCTTCGGTGCCGTTCGGCTGGACACGCCAGCAGGTCAGCGTCTCGACCAGCTGTTGCTGATCTTTACTGTTCAACTGCTTGAGCTGCACGTCCGGGATCTGCCCCAGCTGCTGTAAACACTCCACCAACCGTTTCGGGAGTTGCATCGCCAGGGTGTTTTTCAGGCTTTGGTTAGGATGGGCGTTACGCTGCTCATCGAGGAAGGCATCGAGGTCGCACTCCGGCAGCAGATTGATGCTGACGAACTCGCCGGACTGCCAGTAACTGGAAATTTGCAGCACCGCCGGGCCGGAAAGGCCGCGATGGGTGAACAGCAGATTTTCGCGGAACACGGTGCCGTCATCGGCGGTAATGACCGACGGAACAGAGACCCCGGAGAGCACCTGGAGCTGTTCCAGGAGTGGTTTATGCAACGTGAACGGCACCAGCCCGGCACGCGTCGGCAACACCTTCAGACCAAACTGCTCGGCAATTTTATAACCGAACGGTGAGGCGCCGAGCCCCGGCATCGATAAGCCGCCGCTGGCAATCACCAGCTTCTTCGCCACCACCGTCGCGCCGTTAAGCTGTAATACGTAGTCTTCATCTTCGGTGCGTTCGACGCTGATAATCTCAGTGCGCAGGCGCGTGGTAACGTTGCCCTTTTCGCATTCGGCCACCAGCATCGCCACAATTTGCTCGGCGGAATCATCACAGAACAGTTGGCCGAGGGTCTTCTCGTGCCAGGCGATGCCGTACTTGCCGACCAAATCGATGAAGTCCCACTGGGTGTAACGCGCCAGCGCCGATTTGCAGAAATGCGGGTTCTGACTCAGGTACGCCGCGGGTTCGACGTACATATTGGTGAAGTTACAGCGTCCGCCGCCGGACATTAAAATCTTGCGGCCCGGCTTTTTGCCGTTATCCAGAAGCAGCACTCGCGCCCCGGCCTGTCCCGCCTGCGCTGCACAAAACATTCCCGCCGCGCCTGCGCCGACAACAATGGCATCAAACCTTTCCACACGCCTGTCCTCTCATTTTGAATGTCGGGAATTGTAAATTTTCCCTTGCGGTACGACCAGTCAGAATTTTTTCATGAATGGTCATGCCTTTGAAACTTATAGATTAATTCCTGACGCTATTTTTACATCAGTGAACATATATCAATAAAAGTCTATATTTCTCTTTGCCCACGCTGCGTTTGTCCTGGATAATGCGCCGCGTTCATGTCCTCATAAATGGCGTAACGTCCTATGCTACATTTGTTTACTGGCCTGGATTTACATACCGGGCTTTTATTATTGCTTGCTCTGGGATTTGTGTTGTTTTACGAAGCGATTAACGGCTTCCACGACACCGCAAACGCAGTAGCGACCGTTATCTACACCCGTGCAATGCGTTCGCAGCTCGCGGTGGCAATGGCGGCAATCTTCAACTTCTTTGGCGTGCTGTTAGGCGGTCTGAGCGTAGCCTATGCGATTGTGCATATGCTGCCAACGGATTTGCTGCTCAACATGGGCTCTGCTCATGGGCTCGCCATGGTCTTCTCCATGCTGTTAGCGGCGATTATCTGGAACCTCGGTACCTGGTATTTCGGCCTTCCGGCATCCAGCTCTCACACCCTGATCGGGGCGATTATCGGGATTGGTTTAACCAATGCCCTGATGACCGGCACCTCAGTGGTGGACGCGCTGAACATCCCTAAAGTGATGGGGATTTTCGGTTCTCTGATTATTTCGCCTATCGTCGGCCTGGTGGTTGCCGGTGGCTTAATCTTCATTCTGCGTCGTTACTGGAGCAACACCAAGAAAAAGGCGCGTATTCACCTGACGCCAGCCGAACGTGAAAAGAAAGACGGTAAGAAAAAACCGCCATTCTGGACCCGTATTGCGCTGATCATCTCTGCCATTGGCGTGGCGTTCTCCCATGGGGCGAACGACGGTCAGAAAGGCATTGGTCTGGTGATGTTGGTGCTGATTGGTGTGGCACCGGCGGGCTTTGTGGTCAACATGAATGCGTCTGGTTACGAAATCACACGTACCCGTGACGCCGTCAACAACGTCGAAATCTACTTCCAGCAGCATCCTGATTTGCTGAAAAAAGTGACCGGCGTTGATCAGCTGATCCCGTCGCCTGACCAGGGCGTGACCCAGCCTGGCGAGTTCCATTGTCATCCGGCCAATACCATCAACGCGCTCAACCGCGTGAAAGGCATGCTGGATAACAACATTGAGAGCTACGACAAGCTGAGCGTCGAGCAGCGCAGCCAGATGCGTCGCATCATGCTGTGCATCTCTGACACCACCGATAAAGTGGCGAAGCTGCCGGACGTGAGTGCCGACGATCAGCGTCTGCTGAAGAAGCTTAAAACCGATATGCTGAGCACCATCGAGTACGCACCTATCTGGATTATCATGGCCGTCGCACTGGCGCTGGGCATTGGTACCATGATTGGCTGGCGTCGCGTGGCGACCACCATCGGTGAGAAAATCGGTAAGAAAGGCATGACGTATGCGCAGGGTATGTCCGCGCAGATGACCGCCGCCGTATCGATTGGTCTGGCGAGCTACACCGGGATGCCGGTCTCCACCACCCACGTTCTGTCGTCCTCCGTGGCGGGTACGATGCTCGTTGACGGTGGCGGTCTGCAACGTAAAACGGTCACCAGCATTTTGATGGCGTGGGTGCTGACCCTGCCAGCGGCGATTATCCTTTCAGGCTCGCTGTACTGGCTGAGCCTGAAGTTAATCTAAGCATTCAGGCACAATAAAAAACGGGTCAGGAAACTGACCCGTTTTTTTTATCTCAGTACTTTTTAGATCAGCAGTCAGTGCCAAATCATCAATGCAATCATGCTGATAATCACCAGGCCACACAGCGCACTGGTTAACACAAACTGGCGACGAACGCGTTCACAGCGGCGAATAAACTCATCATCATGATGATCGCGATAGCGCTGCGCGTAGATATACCACACCAAACGCACCTGTTTGCCCGGCTGACCGTGGGAGGTAAAAAAGCCTCCGCCATCCACATACTGATAGAGTAAGGGATCGCAACCACGCAGCACCACCAGCAAGGCACGCAATGATGAGAAGTAGCGCGCCATATTCACCACACACACGATACACAAAGCCCAAAACAGCGCGACAGTGCTTACCATACCTCCTCCCCGGCGACCCGCCCACGGAGACTCCCTCCGGGACTACCGCAACCCGAAACTCAACAGACAGTCTGTGAAAGAGTGAGAATCCGGTCACATTAACTTATCCGACCGGCTCATTTAATAGTGTAGGAGATCCGCTGATTTTTTTGCCACATCCTCAATCGTTATCAATAGATAAAGATAAAGGATTTGTTTAACTAATTGGTGATCAAGGGTCATTGACGTAACTTAAGGCTCGTTTTAAGGTTGAGTTGACTATACTCAATACGTAACCAAAGACTTAAGGAAGGAGTAACACTATGGCTTACAAACACATTCTTATCGCGGTTGACCTCTCCCCGGAAAGCAAGGTTTTGGTCGACAAAGCAGTCTCTATGGCGCGCCCTTATAACGCGAAAGTTTCCCTGATTCATGTCGATGTGAATTACTCCGATCTCTACACCGGCCTGATCGACGTTAACCTGGGCGATATGCAGAAGCGTATCTCTGAAGAAACGCACCACGCATTAAGCGAGCTGTCGACTAACGCCGGGTATCCGATCACTGAAACCCTGAGCGGCAGCGGTGATCTCGGCCAGGTGCTGGTCGATGCTATTAAGAAATACGATATGGATTTGGTGGTGTGCGGTCATCATCAGGATTTCTGGAGCAAGCTGATGTCGTCGGCTCGCCAGCTGATTAATACCGTGCATGTGGATATGTTGATTGTTCCGCTGCGTGACGAAGAAGACGAGTAAGTGCCTTTTCCCCTCTCCCTTAGGGAGAGGGGACTGATCTTTAGCCGCACTCAACACCCTCAGTTCCCTCGGGCACTGGTTGTGTCCCCGCTTGAAATCGCCGGGCTGTAGGCCAGATGACAAGGTCAGACCGCCAGGGATGGCGGGATGAGGCGAAACGAGACAGGAAGTCGAGTCGAGCCGGCCGCAGGCAGATGGCTGGAAGACCGGGCAGTGCGCAGCACCGATTTCTGTTGCGGGGCCACGGGGATTGATAAGGGGAGCGTGGTGCTCCCCTTATCCCGTTCACGTTCTGCAAGGGTTGCGGAGAATAGCGAACGTATGGTGAACGGAACGATTCCACAGAGCTTAGCCGGGAGAGGCGCAGCCTCACGACTCCTCCGCTCTCCCCGCATAAATATCAAACCGATGCCCTTTAGTGAGCACCGCATTCGGCGTTTCCACATTGGCTAGCGGCGGCGCATAGTCCGGGCGCTTGACTACCACCCGCTTTGTCGCCAGCTGTTGCGCTGGCCCTAACAAACCATCGGCATCCAGGTCCGGTCCCACCAGCGACTGGAATACCCGCATCTCCTTTTTCACCAGCGCACTCTTCTGCTTGTGCGGAAACATCGGATCGAGGTACACCACCTGCGGACGCGGCGTGATATCGGTCAGCGCCGTCAGGCTTGAGGCGTGGATCAACTGCAAACGTTCCTGCAACCAGCCGCCAATTTCCGGGTCAGCGTATCCGCGCGCCAGACCATCGTCGAGCAGCGCGGCCACCACCGGGTTACGCTCCAGCATCCGCACCCGGCAGCCCACGGACGCCAGCACGAACGCATCGCGTCCGAGGCCCGCGGTGGCATCGACGACATCCGGCAGATAACTGCCTTTGATGCCAACCGCCTTCGCTACCGCCTCGCCGCGCCCCCCGCCGAACTTGCGTCGGTGCGCCATCGCCCCTCCGACAAAATCGACAAAGATGCCGCCGAGCTTGGGCTCATCGCGCTTACGTAATTCCAGATGCTCCGGGGTTAACACCAGCGCCATCAGGTTATCCGCATCGTGTTCCAGACCCCAGCGGGCCACAAGAACAGATAAGGCGTCATCGCTGACGCCTGATTCATCCACTAAACAGATTTTCACTAACGTGTCAGCCCTTGATGCCGTAATGCTCAAGCATCGCATCCAGCTGCGGCTCGCGGCCACGGAAGCGTTTGAACAGGGTCATTGGCTCTTCGGAACCGCCCCGGGTCAAGATGTTGTCGAGGAACGACTGGCCGGTTTCACGGTTGAAAATCCCCTCTTCTTCAAAGCGAGAGAAGGCATCTGCTGCCAGCACGTCGGCCCACAGATAGCTGTAGTAACCCGCCGCATAGCCACCGGCAAAAATGTGGCTGAAGGCGTGCGGGAAACGGCCCCACGATGGACCCGGCACCACGGAAACCTGTTCCTTAATTTCAGCCAACGTCTCGAGGATTTTCGCGCCCTGCTCAGGGTTAAACTCGGCGTGCAGACGGAAATCAAACAGACCGAATTCCAGCTGGCGCAGAACGAACATCGCCGCCTGATAGTTTTTCGCCGCCAGCATTTTATCCAGCAGTTCTTTCGGCAGCGGTTCACCGGTTTCGTAGTGGCCGGAGATAAACGCCAGCGCGTCCGGCTCCCAGCACCAGTTTTCCATAAACTGGCTCGGCAGTTCGACCGCATCCCACGGCACACCGCTGATGCCCGACACGCCCGCGGTTTCGATACGGGTCAGCATATGATGCAGACCGTGACCGAACTCGTGGAACAGGGTAATCACTTCATCATGCGTGAACAGCGCCGGTTTGCCGCTGACCGGGCGGTTAAAGTTACAGGTGAGGTAGGCCACCGGTTTTTGCAGCGAGCCGTCGGCTTTACGCATCTGGCCGACGCAGTCGTCCATCCACGCCCCGCCGCGCTTGTGTTCCCGCGCATAAAGGTCGAGGTAGAAGCTGCCGCGCAGTTCGTTTTTGTCGTCGTATAGCTCGAAGAAACGCACTTCCGGGTTCCAGACATCCACGTCTTTGCGCTCTTTAGCGGTGATGCCGTAAATGCGCTGCACCACTTCAAACAGGCCGTTGACGGCTTTGTTTTCCGGGAAGTACGGACGCAATTGCTCATCGCTGATGCTGTACAGATGCTGTTTCTGTTTTTCGCTGTACCAGGCAATATCCCACGGCTGTAGATCGTCGACACCAAACTCTGCTTTCGCATAGGCGCGCAGCTGAGCCAGCTCTTTCTCACCCTGCGGACGGGCACGTTTCGCCAGATCGGTCAGGAAATCGAGCACCTGCTGTGGATTTTCTGCCATTTTGGTGGCGAGAGATTTATAGGCATAGCTTTCGAAGCCCAGCAGTTGCGCCAGTTCGTGACGCAGGGCGAGGATCTCGGCCATCACCGGGCTGTTATCCCACTTCCCGGCGTTCGGGCCTTGATCGGATGCACGGGTGGTATAGGCGCGGTACATCTCTTCCCGCAACGCGGCGTTGTCGCAATAGGTCATCACCGGCAGATAGCTCGGGATATCCAGCGTCAGCAGATACCCTTCCTGCTCTTTGGCTTCGGCCTGGGCTTTTGCCGCCGCCAGGGCGCTTTCCGGCATTCCGGCAAGGTCGGCTTCATCGGTGACAAGCTTGGTCCAGCCCATGGTAGCGTCCAGTACATTGTTGCTGTACTGGTTGCCTAATTCGGACAGACGCGCGGCGATTTCGCCATAGCGTTTCTGTTTTTCTTTCGACAGGCCAATCCCCGACAGCTCAAAGTCGCGCAGCGCGTTATCGACCGCTTTTTTCTGCGCGGTATTGAGGCCCGCATAGTTATCGCCCTCGCGCAGGTCGCGATAGGCCTGATACAGCCCTTCATGCTGCCCGACCCAGGTGCTGTATTCTGACAGCAGCGGCAGGGTCTGTTCATAGGCTTCGCGCAATTCCGGGCTATTTTTGACAGAGTTCAGATGGCTCACCGGGGAGAAAACACGGCCCAGTACGTCGTCCACTTCGGCCAGCGGCTGGCAGAGAGTTTCCCAGCTATACGGCGCGCCTTGGGCAACGACGCTTTCTACCGCGGCGCGACAATCGTCCAGCGCTTTAGTGACCGCAGGCACAACGTGCTCAGGCTGGATTTTCGAAAATGGCGGCAGTTCGAAAGGCGTCAATAATGGATTGGTCATAAGCGCGGTCCTGTTGAAAAAGGTGAATGAGGCGCACGTCCGGCGCGGCACATATCTTTGTAGAATGGGGATAATTGTAGAGGATTTCAATGGCAGCGCTTGTGCTTTCGCGGCGACAGGGACTTTTCTGTATACTGTGCCGATACGCTCTATTTTTGCCCGATGGCACTCCGCTTATCGGGCCTACGTTTACAATCTGGAATACGTTTATCCATGCTCAGTTATCGCCACAGCTTTCACGCCGGCAACCACGCCGACGTCCTCAAACACACCGTTCAGAGCCTGATCATTGAATCGCTGAAAGAGAAAGAAAAACCGTTTCTCTATCTCGATACCCACGCAGGTGCCGGTCGTTACCAGCTGAGCGGCGAGCATGCAGAACGTACCGGGGAATATATGGAGGGCATCGCCCGTATCTGGCAGCAGGATGATTTGCCTGCGGAATTAGAGCCTTACATCAGTGTGGTACAGCATTTCAACCGCAGCGGGCAGCTGCGCTACTACCCGGGCTCCCCGTTAATTGCACGCCAGCTGCTGCGCGAGCAGGACAGCCTGAGCCTGACCGAATTGCACCCGAGCGATTTCCCGCTGCTGCGTTCCGAATTCCAGAAAGATGACCGCGCCCGCGTGGAGAAATCCGACGGCTATCAGCAGCTTAAATCCAAGTTGCCGCCTGCTTCTCGCCGTGGCCTGATCCTTATCGATCCCCCGTATGAAATTAAAACGGACTATCAGGCAGTGGTGTCCGGCATCAGCGACGGCTACAAGCGTTTCGCGACCGGCACCTACGCGCTGTGGTATCCGGTGGTACTGCGGGCGCAAATTAAACGCATGATCAAAGAGCTTGAAGCCACCGGCATTCGCCGCATCCTGCAAATCGAACTGGCGGTACGTCCGGACAGCGATCAGCGCGGCATGACCGCCTCGGGGATGATTGTTATCAACCCGCCGTGGAAGCTCGAACAACAGATGAAAAACGTTCTGCCCTGGCTGCACAAAAAGCTCGTCCCGGCGGGCACCGGTCACGCCACCGTGAGTTGGATCGTACCGGAGTAATCGCAATCATCGGTGGAACCTATGAATTCCAGGTATACAATCGCGGCAATCAACGATTAAGGAAGAAGCTATGACTAAGCATTATGACTACATCGCAATCGGCGGCGGCAGCGGCGGCATCGCCTCCATCAACCGCGCGGCCATGTACGGCCAGAAATGTGCGCTGATTGAAGCCAAAGAACTCGGCGGCACCTGCGTGAACGTGGGCTGCGTGCCGAAGAAAGTGATGTGGCATGCCGCGCAGATCCGCGAGGCCATTCATATGTATGGCCCGGACTACGGCTTCGATACCACCCTCAACCACTTCGACTGGAACAAACTGGTGTCCAGCCGCAGCGCCTACATCGACCGCATCCACAGCTCGTACGACACCGTGCTGGGAAAAAATAAAGTGGACGTTATCAAAGGCTTTGCGCGTTTCATCGATGAGAAAACCATCGAAGTGAACGGGGAAACCCTGACCGCCGACCACATTCTGATTGCCACCGGTGGCCGCCCAAGCCACCCGAGCATTCCGGGCGTGGAATACGGCATCGACTCCGACGGCTTCTTTGCCCTGCCTGCCCTGCCGAAACGCGTGGCGGTGGTGGGTGCGGGTTATATTGCGGTCGAACTGGCGGGTGTGATTAACGGTCTGGGCGCTGAAACGCACCTGTTCGTGCGTAAACACGCCCCGCTGCGCAGCTTCGACCCGATGATTGTCGAGACCCTGGTAGAAGTGATGGCCGCTGAAGGCCCAACGCTGCACACCCACGCGGTGCCGAAGGCCGTTGTTAAAAATGCCGACGGTAGCCTGACGCTGGAGCTGGAAGATGGTCGTAGCCAGACCGTCGACAGCCTGATTTGGGCGATTGGCCGTGAGCCAGAAACCGACAATTTCAACCTGGCGGCGACCGGGGTGAAAACCAACGATAAAGGCTACATCGTTGTCGATAAGTTCCAGAACACCAGCGTGCCGGGCATTTACGCGGTGGGTGATAACACCGGTGCCGTTGAACTGACTCCGGTGGCCGTTGCCGCAGGTCGTCGCCTTTCCGAGCGTCTGTTCAACAACAAGCCGGACGAGCATCTGGACTACAGCAACATCCCGACCGTGGTGTTCAGCCATCCGCCAATCGGCACCATCGGCCTGAGCGAGCCGCAGGCGCGTGAGCAGTATGGTGACGATGCCGTGAAAGTGTATAAATCTTCTTTCACTGCGATGTACACCGCCGTCACCTCTCACCGCCAACCGTGCCGTATGAAGCTGGTTTGCGTTGGCCCGGAAGAGAAGATTGTCGGTATCCACGGCATTGGTTTCGGGATGGACGAGATCCTGCAAGGCTTCGCCGTGGCACTGAAAATGGGTGCTACCAAGAAAGACTTCGACAATACCGTCGCCATCCACCCGACGGCTGCGGAAGAGTTTGTGACGATGCGTTAATTCGCACTCATTAACTCATTCTGAGCCCCGTGATTTCACGGGGCTTTTTATTTGCAACCGTTCTGCTGCTATAAATCCAATACTGGACATTGGCGGCCCTTCTTTCCGCACAAAGTGTACTAAGCTCCCCTTATAACTGCGTGAAAATATGCGCCCTGTTTCTCCACGAGATTAATAAGCTAAGGCTTTCATTTTATGAAAAAATTAATTCTTTCTCTGGCTACCGCGGCGATGTTGCTACCTGCCGTGATACCTTCAGCACATGCCACTTATCGCAGCGAAAAACGCCAGGAGGCACGTGATATCCGTCAGGACACGCGTTCGACGGGTCGTGAAGAAAAACGAGACTGCGTCAGAGAGGATAACAAGAGCAATGCGTCTTGCCGTCAGGACAAACGTGAAAATCGCCGCGACGGTCGCCGGGAAGCACGCGACGAGAAGTGGTAAAAGACCTTATTCGGGCGCGATACGTTTCAATAACGCGTGCCCGATATAATTACTCCAGTTAAAACTATTCTGTAATACCACCACCGCATTCTTATTCTGTTTGTCAAAGCCAATATAGCTCGAATAGCCACCGATATAACCCACCTGATAAGTGATTTTTTGCGGCCCGTAGGTGTCGGTGATCCAGGCAATATTGGCGGCTTCTTTTTCTCGCGGATAATAATTGACGCTGATGTCAGAAAACGTTTTATTCAGCGCCTGATTATCGGTGGCAGAGAAATGCGCCCGGGTATATTCAATCAGATCGCGCGCATCGCTATAAAGACTCGCGGCCCCCACCATATTATTGCTGAATTGCCAGTCTGGGGTTAATGCCCCCCGGGCGATAAGCTTCGGCTGATCGCCCGCGTGGCCTAAAGCGCGTTGCGGATAAGCGCGCAGCGTTTGCGGTTTAAAGCTGGTGTTTGCCATGCCCAGCGGCTGGAAGAGTCTCTGCGCGGATAACGTCTCGATCGACTGCCCGGTCTGATATTTGAGAATATAGCCGAGAATCGCGTAGCCTAAATTGGAATATATCGGTTCCCGGTTAAGCGGCGCGCGGAAGCTGCTGAGATAATTCAGTACGCCGTCGCTGTCCAAATCCTGATAGAAGTTCTCGCCGTCGCGCAGATAGCGCAGTAGATGTTCCAGCGACAGCAAATTCATCGGCTGACGCGGCAGGCCAGAGGTGTGGGTCACCAGCTGAATCAGGGTAATTTTTCGCGCGTCGTCACTCAGCGGGGTACCGGGCGGTAGCAGCGTGGAGAGGGTGTCGTCCCAGTGTAAACGGCCTTCATTGACCAACAGGGTGATGACTTCCGCCGTTATGCCTTTGCTGAGCGAACCGAGAGCAAACAGGGTATCCGGCGTGATGGGATAGCGATTTTTAGCATCCGTCACGCCATAGCAATAGAACGTCGCCGGGCCGTTATGCTTAATCACGGCCACCACCATGCCCGACACCTGTTTGCTGTGCATATATTCGGTGACCAGCTCATCGACGGATAGCGCCCGGCCATTTTGTGCCACCTGCTGCACTTCACTGGAAGGCATATTCATCTGCGAAAGCGTTCCGGCACACCCTGAAAGCAGTGCAGACGCCAGCAAACCAGGGAGTATAAACCCTTTCAACCCGGACCTTCCCGTTTCGTAAAATGCATAATGCGTGCTAATCAATGACGAGGGCAGACGATAACCATATTCATAATTCGTTGCAAAGTGAAAGCTCTGAAAGTGTGAAAGCCGCTTCCCGCAGATCGAAGCGAATGACTACGCTTAAAAGAGCGCCGGATTTTTTTCCGGCTCCTGTATTGACGAAATCCGGAGGTTTTTACTCTATGTTCAACCAGAAATTACGTAACCCGGAAACCGACGAAGCGCAGGCCCTTGAGGCCGAGCTTAGCTATCTTACGGATCCGTGCGAGTTGAAACTGGATGAAATGTTCGAGGTCGAGCCAGAACCGGAGATGATTGAGGGGATGCCCGCCTCTGACGCGCTGACCCCCGCAGACCGTTATCTTGAACTCTTTGAACGCGTGCAGGCTGCGCGGATTTTTGCCGACAGCAAAACCTTTCCTGACTGTGCGCCGAAGATGGATCCGCTCGATATCCTGATTCAGTTCCGCCAGCAAAAACGCCAGCCTGGCTTCAATCTGCGGGCGTTTGTTGAGGAGCATTTCTGGCTGCCTGACCCGCACGGCGATGAGTACGTTTCTGACCCTAACCGCACGTTGAAAGATCATATCGACACGCTATGGCCGGTGCTGACCCGCGAGCCACAGGATCACATTCCCTGGTCCTCACTGCTGGCACTGCCCCAGGCGTACATTGTACCCGGCGGGCGTTTCACCGAGACCTACTATTGGGACTCCTACTTCACCATGCTCGGTCTGGCCGAAAGCGGTCGTGAAGATTTGCTCAAGTGTATGGCCGATAATTTCGCCTGGATGATCGAGCGTTACGGCCACATTCCGAACGGGAACCGCACCTACTACCTCAGTCGCTCGCAGCCGCCGGTTTTTGCCCTGATGGTGGAACTGTTTGAAGAAGACGGCGTGCGTGGGGCGAAGCGCTATCTCGACCACCTGAAGATGGAATACAACTTCTGGATGGACGGCGCGGGAAACCTGCTGCCGAATCAGGCCTGGCGACACGTGGTGCGGATGCCGGACGGTTCGCTATTGAACCGTTTCTGGGATGACCGTGACACGCCGCGGGATGAATCCTGGTTAGAGGACGTCGAAACCGCGCGTCATTCCGGGCGTCCGCCGAACGAGGTGTATCGCGACTTGCGCGCCGGGGCGGAGTCCGGGTGGGATTACTCCTCGCGCTGGCTGCGGGATACTACCCGCCTGGCGAGTATTCGTACGACCCAGTTTATCCCGATCGATTTGAATGCGTTTCTGTACAAACTGGAAAGCACTATTGCCAATATCTCCGGTTCAAAAGGCGATCGGGAAACCGAAGCTGAATTTCGCCATAAAGCCAGCGAGCGTCGGGCTGCAGTCACCCGTTATCTGTGGGATAACGAGCAGGGCTGCTTCCGCGATTACGACTGGCGGCGCGAAGAGCTGGGGCTGTTTTCTGCGGCCAGCATGGTGCCGCTGTATGTTGGCATGGCGACGCATGAACAGGCGGACAAGCTTGATACTGCCGTGCGCACACGTCTGCTGACGCCGGGCGGGATCCTCGCTACCGAGTATGACAGCGGCGAGCAGTGGGATTTCCCCAACGGTTGGGCCCCGCTGCAATGGATGGCTATCCAGGGCTTCAAGCTGTACGGCAACGATACCCTGGGAGATGAAATCGCCCGCAGCTGGCTACAGACGGTGAACCACTTTTATCAGCATCATCACAAGCTGATTGAGAAGTATCACATCGCCAGCAGCACGCCCCGTGAAGGCGGCGGCGGTGAATACCCGTTACAGGACGGTTTCGGCTGGACCAACGGCGTGGTACGCCGCTTGATGGGCCTCTACGGCGAGCCATAACCCCATCCCTGCGCGACTATTTGATAGCGCTGTAAATGGCTGACTGAATCGTCAGCCATTTTTTATTCTGCGTATCCGCTGTGGCAGCGGCCCGTCGTTTGGCCTGCTCCACGTTATAGCGCTGGCGTTCCACCACCGCAGGTGTGGCGCAAAAAGCCTGGAGGTAGGCCTTGCGCACCGCTGTGAGCGATTCACCGTTACCCATCGCGTGACTGAGCGTATTGATAAACCGCCGACACGGTTTCAGCTCATCCATTTGCAGGCGATAGCGCAGCAGTAATTCCAGCACATCATCATAGCGGAATGACTGCGCCTGCTCGGTCCATGCCAGCTGCCAGGTCATTCCCCCCTGTAAGAATAGCGTCGTGACCCGCGTATCATTGCGATCGATTGCTGAACGCAGGCTGTTGATATCCCAGCTAATCCCCATGTTCGCCAGCTTCTCACGTGGCGACGGGATTTCACGTTCCGGGGCATCCACCTGCGCAACGCTTGCCTGCGCGGTCGATTCTGCGGGGGTGACATTGCTGAACATCCACAGAGAAGCGAACGCCATCCCCAGCATCACCACCCCGACGGCCCCCCACAGCACGGTGGAAATCATCTGGTCCCGGTCTTCCGGGCTGCGTATCTGCTGCTTTTTTGGCGGTTCGATATTTTCGCGCACCGGCTGACTATCCCCTCCGAGGGCATTGTCTTTATGGCGAGCATTCTCCCAGTAATGGCTGAGTTCATTGCTGTCGACCGCCAGAAAGGCTGTCGGATTGACCCGGGTGCGCCCCTGCTCAAACGCGCGCTGAACAGGGCCTGTAATCTGATGCAGATAGTTATTGAGCAGCACCATTTCGGTCGTCGTCAGCGGACGCTGGGCAAGGATTGCATTGCGCATCACCCGGCAATCCTCGAGGAACGCATGCAGCGTGACGCGCTGTTCCGCCAGAAACGTCAGCGCCGCCGCGGCGTTAAACAACGGCGAGTAATGGCGGGCAAAGGCTTTTTTATCCACGATTAGCAGCGCCAGATCGCTGAATAACATGCCGGACAAAATATCCCCGGCGTCGCTGTTCGCCAGCCAGCGGCGCACGCTGTCGGCCCCGAATTGCAATTTGAGCGAGTCGTTCAAACGCGTCGCATCGGAAAAGGCTTGGGTAATTAACGCCTTGAGGGTCAATGTGATGGCCCGCATTTGCCGCTGCGCCTGATCCTGATGAACGCTACCGTCCTCCCCGGGCAGCGACGTAAATTTAAGACGCGGCTGCTTCTGGCGCAC
Organism: Scandinavium lactucae; assembly: GCF_033843265.1. Classification (NCBI taxonomy): domain Bacteria; kingdom Pseudomonadati; phylum Pseudomonadota; class Gammaproteobacteria; order Enterobacterales; family Enterobacteriaceae; genus Scandinavium; species Scandinavium lactucae. Next base: position 42,092 of record NZ_JAWXRD010000003.1, on the reverse strand, counting down.
AAACTCCAGCGCGGCGACAAAACGCAGCGCCGCAATCAGTTGGTTATCGTTCACCGCCTGCCCGCGCTCATATACCGGCACGACTTGCTGTAAGTGTCGCAATTGCAGGGTGAAATCGCTTATCTCGGCATCATTAAGATTGAGCCGCCGGGCCACGTTCGCCCATCCGCCCAGATTCAACCGGGCCTGTTCAAGCTGTTGCAGGAACCCGCGCGGATCCTGTGCTTCCACGCCGTGGACCTTCAGCAGCGACAGGATTTCGGTGGCGGCCTGGCGAATCACGCTGAGACAATGCTCAAACTGGTCGCCAGAATAGTGCGATGCTATGTGCATCTGTTTTCCTTCTCTGAGGCTTTGGGGTACCCCTGATATACACAGGGTTTTATTTTTATTATTAGCGCGTTAGAAAGTAGATTACTTCATAGCCTTATGGGCTAATCCGTCTATAAACCGATAAAAATCACCGGAGTAAATACGATGATAACGTTGGCGACGCCGAGGCTGAGCTGTGAACCCCTGTGCGAAGCAGACTGGCCCTTCTTTTTGGCTTTAGAACAGAACCCGGATGTGATGCGTTATGTCGATGATTTGCGGTCAGAAAGTGTCATTCGCGCGGCGTTTGATTCCCGGCTGGCGGAATGGACACCGGGCGCAGCGCACTGGCTGTGCCTGCTGGTGCGTGAGACGGCGACGGGCAACCCCTTAGGCGTGACGGGGTATATCCACCGGGAAGCGGATTGTGCCGAAGTGGGCTTTCTCTTTGCCCCCGGTGCGCAAGGGAAAGGGTTTGCCAGCGAATCGCTGCACGCGGTATGTGAGTTTGCGTTTACGACGGGCAACATTAGACGGCTGATCGCCACGGTCACCGCCGGGAACACGGCATCCCGTCGGGTGCTGGAACGAAGCGGCTTTGTACTGGAAGGTGAACTGCGGGAAAGCTATTGGCTGGGTGGGAAATGGCATAACGACTGGCTGCTGGGATTGTTACGGCATGAGTTTAGATGACCCTCTCCCGGTGAGGGAGAGGGATGAACTTACAGGAACATCCCGCCAGAGACTTCAATGCGTTGAGCGTTCATCCAGCCCAACTCATCGCTGAGCAGGGCGGCAATCGCACCACCAATATCATCCGGCAGCCCGGTGCGGCCAAGCGCCGTTTGCGAGGCAACGTACTGATTCATGTCGGCGTTATCCCGCACGCGACCGCCGCCAAAGTCCGTCTCAATCGCGCCTGGGGCAATAATGTTGACCGAAATCCCCCGCGCCCCCAGCTCTTTGGCCTGATAGCGCGTCAGCACTTCCATCGCCCCTTTCATTGAGGCATAGGCCGCGAAGCCCGGCAGAGCAAAACGCGCCAGCCCTGAGGAGACATTGAGGATCCGGCCACCGTCCTGGATTAGCGGCAACAGGCGCTGGGTCAGGAAGAACGGGCCTTTGAAATGGATAGCCATCAGCTCGTCAAAGACCGCTTCGCTGGTCTCGGCAAACGCCCCATACAAACCAACTCCGGCGTTGTTCACTAAATAATCAAAGGTGTCGCGCTGCCAGATCACGTTAAGCTGTTGCTGCACGTTATTGGCAAAATCGTCAAAGCTCGCCACATCGGCGACGTTTAGCTGTAATGCCGCCGCTTTCACGCCAAGTGTCTCAATTTCAGCCACAACTTTCAGCGCTTCCTGCTGATTACTGTTGTAGGTAAGCAGAATATGCGTTCCTTTCGCCGCCAGCTTAAGCGCCGCATTTTTTCCCAAGCCACGGCTGCCGCCGGTTATTAAAGCGATACGTTGTGTCATAACCCACCTCGTTTTGGATAGATGAACAGTGAGAGAGAGCTTATTAGGTGACGTATAATCAATAAAGACGGTAAATTACGTTTCATTGTTTCACTTTGAACAACAAAAGGCGTTTGCTATGGATAAAATTCACGCAATGCAACTGTTTATCCGGGTTGCTGAACTGGAGAGTTTTTCCCGCGCGGCAGACTCGCTTGGCCTGCCGAAAGGTAGCGTGTCGCGTCAAATTCAGGCGCTGGAAAATCTGCTCGGCGTGCGCCTTTTACACCGCACCACCCGCCGGGTGCAGCTTACGCAGGACGGCATGGTCTATTACGAACGCGCCAAAGATGTGCTCAGCAATCTCGATGAACTCGATAGCATGTTCCAGCACGACCCCACCAGCATCAGCGGTCGACTGCGAGTCGACATGCCGGTCGGCGTTGCTCGAAATTTAGTCATCCCAAAACTGCCCGCCTTTCTTCAGCAATATCCCGGTATCGAACTGGAACTGAGCAGTAGCGATCGGCTGGTCGATGTTATTCGCGAAGGATTCGACTGCGTGGTGCGCGTGGGCACGCTGAAAGACTCCGGATTAGTCGCCCGCCCGATTGGCAAATTAACCGTGATCAACTGCGCCAGTCCGGATTATCTGGAGCGATTTGGCTACCCGGAAACACTGGACGATCTCGCCAGCCATGCGGTGGTGCACTATGCCACCAGCCTTGGCGCACGGGCCCAGGGCTTTGAAGTGAACAGTGAGAACCAGACCCGCTGGCTGAAAACCGGCGGCGTGCTGACGGTCAACAGCACCGAAACCTATCACGCGGCCTGCCTGGCCGGGCTGGGGATTATTCAGGTGCCGCGCATTGGGGTGAAAGATGCCCTGCGTAGCGGAAAGCTGGTCGAGATTTTGCCGCACTATCGCGCCGCGCCGATGCCGGTGTCGCTGATATACCCGCACCGCCGCAACCTCTCTCGCCGTGTACACCTGTTTATGGAGTGGCTCACCGGGGTGTTGAAAAGCTATGTGGATTGAGGGACAACCGCCCTTCATCGGCTATAATTTTTTAAAGGTTTTAAAGAAAGGAATAACACACTAATGACGCCGGAAAACGACGCAAAACGCCCCACTCAGGATCTGGAATACGATCCGGTCAGGAAAATGGAGACGGATGATGGCTCCGCAGCGGGACTCAAACAGCGGGCCAGCAGTGCGCTGAACAAGGCCACCGGCACCGCGCAGAAAGTGCAGCGTAAGCCTTTTATCGCGCACCTGATCCGTGCCACCGAACGCTTTAACGATCGTCTCGGCAACCAGTTTGGTGCGGCCATCACCTACTTCTCATTTCTGTCGATGATCCCTATCCTGATGGTGTCGTTCGCCGCGGCGGGGTTTATCCTCGTCTCGCACCCCACCCTGTTGCAGGACATTTTCGATAAGATCCTGACCAACGTCAGCGACCCGACGCTGGCCGCCACGCTGAAAAACACCATTAACACCGCGGTGCAGCAGCGTACCACCGTCGGGATTGTCGGCCTGTTGGTAGCCCTGTACTCCGGCGTGAACTGGATGGGGAATCTGCGTGAAGCGATTCGTGCCCAGTCGCGCGACGTGTGGGAACGCACCCCGCAGGATCAGGAGAAAATCTGGGTTAAGTATTTCCGCGACTTCATTTCACTGATTGGTCTGCTGGTGGCGCTGGTTGTGACCCTGTCGATCACCTCCGTCGCCGGGGCTGCGCAGCAGATGATTATCTCGGCGCTGTATCTGGATTCGATTGAATGGCTGAAACCGGCGTGGCGGGTGATTGGCCTCGCGATTTCTATCCTCGCCAACTACCTGCTGTTTTTCTGGATTTTCTGGCGTCTGCCGCGCCATCGCCCGCGTCGAAAAGCGCTGATTCGCGGCACCTTTATCGCGGCGATAGGGTTTGAGGTGATTAAAATCATCATGACCTGGACGCTGCCTGCGCTGGTGAAATCCCCGTCTGGGGCGGCATTTGGTTCGGTGCTGGGGATCATGGCGTTCTTCTATTTCTTCGCCCGTCTGACCCTGTTTTGCGCGGCGTGGATTGCGACCGCCGAGTACAAAGACGACCCGCGGATGCCGGGCAAAACCCACCGCTGACACACTTCTTGGGCTGAAATTTCAGCCCAACTCACTTCCTTAGCAGATAAATCCAGTTAGTAACTTTTCTTTAACCAAAAACTGGTTTTATCTGCTAACTATTCATTTATGTGAAGCATTTCATAGAAGTGATTTCGCAGGTCTGAAAATTATCCGCTTTTTGTCTGTTTTTCAGCCAATCACTGACTTTGTTACACATTGAAATGTCGCTTTTGCTGTGCGTAATATGGCCTTTCGTTCGCCAAACAATAAGAAAAGACTATGTCCACCACAACACTCGACAATAATCCGGACATCGCCCCGGTTAACTCACGAAATAAAGTCGTCGTTGCGTCACTGATTGGCACTGCCATTGAGTTCTTCGACTTCTATATTTACGCCACCGCCGCGGTCATCGTGTTCCCGCACATCTTCTTCCCGCAGGGTGATCCGGCTGCCGCGACGCTGCAATCGCTGGCGACATTTGCTATCGCCTTCGTGGCACGTCCGATTGGTTCCGCATTGTTCGGCCACTTTGGTGACCGCGTAGGCCGTAAAGTCACGCTGGTCGCGTCGCTGCTGACAATGGGGATTTCAACGGTAGTGATCGGCCTGCTGCCGAGCTATGACACTATCGGCATCCTCGCGCCAATGCTGCTGGCGCTGGCCCGTTTTGGTCAGGGTCTGGGTCTGGGCGGTGAATGGGGCGGAGCTGCCCTGCTCGCCACCGAAAACGCGCCGCCGAAAAAACGTGCGCTGTATGGGTCCTTCCCGCAGCTTGGTGCCCCGATTGGCTTCTTCTTTGCCAACGGCACCTTCCTGCTGCTCTCTTGGCTGCTGACCGACCAACAGTTCATGAGCTGGGGCTGGCGCGTGCCGTTTATCTTCTCCGCCGTGCTGGTGATTATTGGTCTGTACGTGCGTGTCTCCCTGCATGAAACGCCGGTATTTGCCAAAGTCGCCGCCGCGAAGAAACAGGTAAAAGTGCCGATGGGCACGCTGCTCAGCAAGCATTTGCGGGTGACCATTCTCGGCACCTTCATCATGCTGGCGACCTATACGCTGTTCTATATCATGACCGTCTATTCAATGACCTACAGCACCGCCGCGGTGCCGCACGGTCTGGGCCTGCCGCGCAATGAAGTGCTGTGGATGCTGATGATGGCGGTGATTGGATTTGGCGTGATGGTGCCGATTGCCGGCCTGCTGGCGGACCGGTTTGGTCGTCGCAAAAGCATGATCACCATTACCACGTTGATTATCCTGTTCGGCCTGTTCGTGTTCCAGCCGCTGCTGGGCTCGGGGGATCCGATGCTGATTATGGCCTATCTGCTGCTCGGTTTAAGCCTGATGGGGCTGACCTTCGGCCCGATGGGTGCCCTGCTGCCAGAGCTATTCCCAACCGAAGTGCGTTACACCGGGGCATCGTTCTCCTATAACGTCTCGTCGATTCTGGGTGCGTCCGTGGCACCCTATATCGCCGCATGGCTGACCGGCACCTATGGTCTGGCGTATGTCGGGTACTATCTGGCATCGATGGCGGCCCTGACGCTGATTGCATTGGTGCTGACGCACGAGACGCGCCATCAGTCTCTTTAAGTTATGCCCGTAGTATTTGTTCCGTCCACCAGACGGTCGCATTCTATTGTCACTCTGTAAAACGTGAACGGGATAAGGGGAGCACCACGCTCCCCTTATCAATCCCCGTGGCCCCGCAACAGAAATCGGTGCTGCGCACTGCCCGGTCTTCCAGCCATCTGCCTGCGGCCGGCTCGACTCGACTTCCTGTCTCGTTTCGCCTCATCCCGCCATCCCTGGCGGTCTGACCTTGTCAACTGGCTTACAGCCCGGCGATTTCAAGCGGGGACACAACCGGTGCCCGAGGGAACTGAGGGTGTTGACCTTGTGTCCGGCTGAAAATCGCCGTGATGTTTGTGACTGGCCGGGGCCACCCGCAGGGATGGGGCGAATAAGTAGCATCGCGCCCGACCGGAAAGCCAGGCGCAATACGTCACGGGTACCGCAAAGCGGCGAGGGAGGTATGCCCCCTACTTCCGCATCTGAGACAAAATCACATGGCATTGATTCGCATCGCCCTCGGACGGCGAAATCAACGCCAGCAGCGCGGCCGCTGGCGTCACCAGCGTCGCCAGGGCTGCCGCTACCGCACCGCGCACAATCAATGGCCCAGGCTTCACGCCGTAATCCGGATTTTTGAAGGTGCCGCGCACGTACAGCGGCGATCGCAGGGTAATAATGCGAATGCCCTTACTCTCGGGATCGATGGTCAAATCCAGCTGCTCAGAGGCAAAACTGGCGCTACCGGTGACGTTAATCAGCGCGTTTTCAGTATCAAAAGCGAGGATTTGCGGGCGTGCCACGCCGTGGTTAATATTGAGGTTCGCCGCCGCGCAGTTGACCCGCACTTCATCGTCACCAAAAATCTGCCCGACAATAAAGTTCCCGACGTTCAGGCCGAGGATTTCCATCAGGTTGCGGCTGACCACACCATCATTCATCAGCAGTTTCAGGTTACCGTCGCTCGACCCGAGCAGTGCCGCCACCGAGTTGCCCGTACCACGCAACTTCGCATCCCCGTTCATTTCACCGAGCGTTTTCTGCATCAGCGCGACGTTAGGCATCAGCTCTTTGAGCCGCAGCCGCCGGGCCTGAATATCCGCCTCGCCCTGCATCGGCTTTTTATTACCCACGAGATGAATATTGGCGTTAATGGTCCCATTAGCCATGCCGAATTTCAGCGGCTTCAGGCGCAGATCACCTCTTTCAAGGATGATATGTGTGGTCAGGTTATCCAGCGGCAAGGTGCTGCCATGCTCGATATGCCCGCCCTTGAAGCGGACGTCGGCGTCCATTACGCCCCATTTCTCGGTCTCAAACCGATCGTAGGGCAGCACTTTCCCGGCCGGTTGTATGTCTTTTTTCACCTCTTTCGATTTGGTGCCTTTCCCGGAATCGACGCCAATCAGCGGGCCTAAGTCCGCCAGCCGCAGCTGTTTCGACTCCATGTCGCCTTCCAGTTTCGGGCGCGGCTTGCTGGTGCTGTATTTCAGCGTGCCGTGGATGTCGCTGTCGCCGATGCGCCCGTTGAAATTGCGATAGTCAAACACGGAGCCTTTGTCGGAGTCGATTTTCGCCACCAGATGGCCGTCCGTTTCAAATGGCGGGGTGTCAGGCAGTACAATGCCGGTCAGGTCGTAGAGCTGCCCCAGAGAATCGCCGGAGAACTTAAGACGCAGATCCACGCCGCCCATGTTCATCGGATCGTTAACCGTGCCGCTGAACGCCACCCGCGTGTTGCCGGAGCGGAAATCTGCCTGCACCGGGAACGGCGTACCTTCGCTGCGCAGCGCCAGCATTCCGCCAATTTTACCGGTCCCGGTTAACGGCTGGCCGTTGTAGCGGCCGCTGGCCTTTAGGCCAAACACGTAATCGCCGGCCTTCGGTCCGTTGCTTTTGCCCTTATCGCCGGTGACTTCGCTAAACGGCAGCGGTTTACCCAACGGATCGACGAAGATCTCGAGATTAGCGCGGCTGACTTTATCATCCACCTTGATCCGACCGCGATCGAACAGCACGTTATCCAGCCGGAATGACCACGAGGAAGGCTGGGCATTTTTCTGCTCGCCGTTGGCAGACGCCAGATTGAAAGTCCAGTTATTGGTTTTTTCCGAGAGGCGAATAATGCGGGCATCAGGCTGCACCAGCTTTATCCACGGCAGATAGACCGTTTTGGTCAGCAGTGCCAAGGGGGCCAGCGTGGCCTCGACTCGCGGCAGATGCACCATCGTTATTTCCGGGATGTCAGGCGGGTTGCCTAACAGAACATCATCGGCGTGGACGTGCGGCCAGGGCACCCAGCTCCGCCAGCCCGTTTCGCCCGGCTGGCGCTCCCAGACCACTCCCAGATCGCCCCGAATGGCGAATGGCCGATTCAGCTCGGCGGACACCTTCTGGTTGATGGTGGGTTTCAGGCGATTCCAGTCGAAAGTCGCGATGATGATGAACAGTACGACGATAAGCACCGCTAACGTCGCAAAAATGATGGTTGTGGCTTTACCTGTTTTTGTCATGCCGTAAACGCTCCTGTTTGGCCTCACCTTTGATGAATAATAGTTGAGGCTGACAGAAAAGACGGCAAAGTAGGCCGATCAGGCCAGATTGAGCATCACTTCTTCAAGGGTGGTCATCGGTACCGGACGGGAGAGGAAATAGCCCTGCGCCGCATGAGCCGGGGATTGCTGGACGTCTCGCCACTCCTCCAGCGTCTCGACACCTTCGACAATCACACCCTGGCAATAGCGGTTCATCAACTGGATAAGCAGCTCGAACAAATTGCGCCCTTCCGGGGTTTTACGCAGCATGATAAACAGGTCACGCGCGACTTTGATGTAGTCGTAACGCACTTCGCTCAGCGCCGAGAAGTTAGCCATCCCGGTGCCGAAGTCGTCGAGCCACAGCGGGCCGAAGTCGCACAGCGAGGCAAACGACGAATCCTGCGGCAGGCGGATGTGCTCCACCAGCTCAAAACGCAGCCAGGGGATCTCTTCGATCTGCGCCATCAGCGACGAGTCCTGGCGCATGGCCAGCAGCGTCGGGCCATCGACGTTCACCGATGCGAGGATCCCGTTGTCGGCGAAGAATGCGCGCTTCTCCGTCAGCACCGCCAGCTGTTCTTTAATCACATCAATACGCTGGCGCACCGCCACTTCGGCAAAATAGCGATCCGGCGCAATACGCTGCCCGGGGTGCTCCGGATGCGTCACCACGGTCAGCACTTCGACTGCCATCAGGCAACCATCGGTTTTATAGATTGGCTGGTAAGTATAAGCACGCTCACACTCCAGCCAATAGCGCCGCTCCTGAAGGCCTTCAATGCCTGCATCCGGAATGCTTAGCCGCTGGATAACCTGCTTTAACTTCATCTCAGCTGTCCTGTAAATAGGGGTATCTGTCGGAACTCGTCATTGAGTTATCGGCGCTGGAAGTGAGAACTTTATGTTCAGTACCGGGCATTTTGATTTTCTGTGCAGACGATTCCAGAGCGGAATACGCGTCAGGTCAAAAAAATAATGGAACGTTGTTTTAATCTTATTGACCCTAAAACACCCTCAGCGCACACTATTGCTAATTTTTCGATTCCGGGAAGGCTTGACGACTATGTCTAAAAAAATTGCCGTCATTGGCGAATGCATGATTGAACTGTCAGAGAAAGGCTCTGCGGTGAACCGTGGTTTTGGTGGCGATACGCTGAACACCTCGGTATATATTGCCCGTCAGGTGAAACAGGCTGATTTGCAGGTGAGCTACATCACCGCCCTGGGCACTGACAGCTTCAGCCAGCAAATGCTGGAGGCGTGGGAAAGTGAAAACGTCGACACCCGCCTGATTCAGCGCATGGAAAACCGGATGCCGGGCCTGTATTACATCGAAACCGATGAGACCGGGGAGCGCACCTTCTACTACTGGCGTAACGAAGCGGCGGCCAAATTCTGGCTCGAGAGCGAGCAGTCCGCGGCGATTTGTGAAGAGTTGGCGACCTTTGACTATCTGTATCTGAGCGGTATTAGCCTCGCCATTCTCAGCCCGGCGAGCCGCGAGAAGCTGTTCTCTCTGCTGCACGAATGCCGCGCCAACGGCGGGAAGGTGATTTTCGATAACAACTACCGTCCGCGCCTGTGGGCCAGCCGCGAAGAGACGCAGCAGGTTTATCAGCAGATGCTAGGCTGCACCGATATCGCCTTCCTGACGCTCGACGACGAAGACGCGCTGTGGGGTGAGAAGCCGGTGGAAGAGGTGATCGCCCGTACCCATGCGGCTGGCGTTCACGAAGTGGTGGTTAAACGCGGGGCGGATTCCTGCCTGGTAGCACGGGTAGGTGAAAGTGTCGTCGACGTGCCTGCGGTGAAATTGCCGAAGGAGAAAGTGGTGGATACCACCGCGGCGGGTGATTCGTTCAGTGCGGGTTATCTGGCGGTGCGTTTGACCGGGGGCGATGCGCAGGCAGCAGCCCAGCGCGGCCATTTGACCGCCAGCACCGTGATTCAGTATCGCGGGGCGATCATTCCGCGGGATGCGATGCCGGAGTGATGGGTTCAGTGGCCTTGTTCCGTTCACTTCCATTCCTCTGCTTCTCTGTCACCCCGATGACGGTGAACGTGCAAAGGGGGCTCGCCGCCGCCCCCTTTACAATCCCGGCTACCGGCGATTTTCAGCCGGACACAAGGTCAACACCCTCAGTTCCCTCGGGCACCGGTTGTGTCCCCGCTTGAAATCGCCGGGCTGTAAGCCATATGACAAGGTCAGACCGCCAGGGATGGCTGGCTGAGGCGAAACGAGACAGGACGTCGAGTCGAGCAGGCCGCAGGCAGATGGCTGGAAGACCGGGCAGTGCGCAGCACCGATTTCTGTTGCGGGGCCACGGGGATTGATAAGGGGAGCGTGGTGCTCCCCTTATCCCGTTCACGTTCTGCATAGTTTACGGAACCTGCTGAACATCTGGTGAACGGAACAATTCCACTAATTCCACGAATCCCGCCAGTACAGAAAAGCTAACCCCTACTGCCCTGGCGGAATATCCGTCACATCCTGATGCGCATCCTCAGTGACAGCAGGTGCCGCACTCGTCGGGATCATCAGTTTGCTCCAGGTTTCCTGCAAATCCTTCATGTTGTACTCCGGCTCACCTTTCGGCTGCTGGAGAATCAAAGCCATGTCCTGCGACAGCTGTTGGCGCAGATCCTGATTCAGGCTCTCAACGGTCAGCGAGCTTAAGAACTCCTGGCGCAGCTTCTGATACTGTTCTGGCGCAATATCCACTACCTGATTTTGCAGCGCACGCATCCGCTGGCTGATCAGCAGGTCGGTATTGGTGCGCGCATAGGTCGCAAACAGCTTCTGCAACTCAAGACTCTTCTGCGCAATCAGCGCATCAAACTCTTCCTTGGTCAGACCGTTTTCACGCACTTTCGCCAGTTCACGCGCCACCAGGCCGAGATTGGTATCCAGCTTATCGTTCGGTGAATCAACGTTGATCGCACACTGGGCGCGCAGATACAGCACCCGGCAGTCGAAGCCGATGCCGATATCTTTCACGTTGCTTTTGCTCAGATTCTGCTGCACGTGCCAGAACAGTGCTTCACGCGCCAGATCGGCACGCCAGTAGCGTTGCAGGGCCGCTGATTCACGGATGGGTGCCCACGGCGTATCCCACATGATAGAGAGACGATCCTGCGGCACGGCGTCGGTCATGATGCTGACGGCCTGCGGTGGCAACGGGGCCAGTGTTGGAACGGCCGCCGGGGTTTCACGTTTGCCTTTCAGTCCGCCAAAAATTTTATTGATTTGCTCACCCACGCTGCGGCTGTCCACATTGCCGACCACAATCAGGGTCATCGCATCCGGGGTGTACCACTTGTGGTAGAAACTTTGCAGCTGTTCCGCGTCAATGGGCTGTTTCAGCGGTTCGGCCGGATCGTGGCCGAGCATGGTCGAGCCTTTCAGGCGATAACGCCACCAGCCCTCTTTCGGGTCCTGGGGCCAGGTCATCACCATATCTTGCCCGCTCAGCGCGTGATTCACCGCTTCCGGGGTAATATTCAGTTTGCCGCTGGAATCAGACAGCCAGGTCAGCGCCTCTTTCAGCAGGTCGTTGCGGTTGTTCGGCAGGCTCAGGCTGAAAAGGGTGTAATCGTAGGAGACAATAGCCGGGGGCATAGGATGCTGCGGGTCGATGCCCTGCTGCCACAATGAACGGGCTTGCATCGTCGGTAAACTGCCGCTCTGCGAGAGCGCCAGGCGTGGAATGAAGTGGCTGTAGCCTACCTGCTGCGTACTTTCGCTCAGGGAACCAATGTTGACCTGTAGGCGGATTTCAACCCTGTCGCTCGGGCGTTGCGGGGTGGCTAAAACCTGCCACTGAAATCCATTCGCCAGTGTTCCCTGTTGCCATGCCGGGTCCGGCTGGAGCGCTTCTGCTTGCACATAGCCCGCGGATGCCATCATCAGCATCCCGCCCGCTATGAGTCGAATTTTTGTGCCCTGCATGTAAACCCCTGAATCAACTATCCTGGTTAGAGACTCACCCTACGTCGCCGGGATGAGTAACAAAAACAACTCATGGTCATTTTTATGAGTTCATGACGTCGTTTAGACCGTGCATTTTTTGAAAAGTCACACGTTCAACGAAAAATAAGGTCAATTATGCGCAGGAGCCCGTAGTCCATCAAGCGACTACGGGCAGATTCGGGGGATAAGTCGCGGGATTATGAGGAAATTTGCTGAGATTTCTCGCCAGGCGTACGGTTATTGAGCGTGTCATCCAGTTTCTGCGGGTCCAGCTCTTTCACCCATTTCGCCACCACGATGGTTGCCACGCCATTGCCAACCAGGTTGGTCAGCGCACGCGCTTCCGACATAAAGCGGTCAATACCGAGGATCAGCGCCAGACCCGCCACCGGCAAATGACCAACCGCAGAAAGGGTCGCTGCCAGCACGATAAAGCCACTGCCCGTCACCCCGGCGGCCCCTTTTGAGGAGAGCAACAGCACCACCAGCAGCGTGATTTGATGCCATATATCCATATGGCTGTTGGTCGCCTGGGCGATAAACACCGCCGCCATTGTCAGATAGATCGAGGTCCCGTCGAGGTTAAACGAATATCCGGTCGGAATGACCAATCCCACCACCGATTTACGGCAGCCCAACTTTTCCATTTTGTCGAGCATACGCGGCAGCGCGGACTCCGACGACGAGGTGCCGAGCACAATCAACAGCTCTTCGCGGATATAGCGGATAAATTTGAAAATGCTGAAGCCAGTGACGCGCGCAATAGACCCCAACACCACCACCACGAACAGAATACAGGTGATATAGAAGCAGATAATCAGCTGACCGAGCTGCACCAGGGTGCCGACGCCGTATTTGCCGATGGTAAACGCCATCGCCCCGAAGGCCCCAATCGGTGCCAGGCGCATAATCATGTTGATGATGCCGAAGATGACCTGCGAGAAGCTTTCAATCACGTTGAAAATCAGCTGGCCTTTATGGCCCAGACGATGCAGGGCAAAGCCGAACATCACAGCGAACAGCAGCACCTGTAAAATGTTGCCGCTGGCAAACGCGCCGATCACACTCGACGGAATGATATCCAGCAGGAAGGCGACAACCCCCTGATCTTTCGCCTGCTCGGCGTAGACCGCCACCGCATGCGCATCCAGCGTGGCCGGGTCAACGTTCATCCCCGCGCCGGGCTGCACCAGATTCACAATAACCAGGCCGATAATCAGCGCCAGAGTGCTGACCACTTCAAAATAGAGCAGCGCCACGGCCCCGGTGCGGCCTACGGCTTTCATGCTTTCCATCCCCGCAATACCGGTCACTACGGTACAGAAGATAACGGGAGCAATCACCATCTTGATGAGCTTAACGAAGGCATCGCCAAGCGGTTTCATGAGCGTGCCCAATTCCGGATAGAAGTGGCCGAGCAGAATACCGACCGCGATCGCCGTTAACACCTGGAAATAGAGGCTTTTAAACAGAGAGGTTTTCATAGGATGTCCTTAAGATAAAACCACAGGCTGAGTAGGCTTTTTATTCGCCTGCGGCTTTAAAATAACATCCGATATACAACACAGAAACATTTTGCGGGGCAAATGTTAAAAACTTTGAACTGACTCGCGCAAGCGCGCAAAAAGCTTACGCGCTTACATCGTCAGTTTGCATAGAGAGGTACTTCTGTTCGAACACGTCCGGCGGCACCGCCCGATCAAACAGGAAGCCCTGGGCGATATCCACCCCGGCAGACTTCAGCCATTCAAGCTGGGCATTATTTTCCACGCCTTCTGCCACAATGCTCAGGTTCAGGCTGCGTGCCAGCTGGATAATGGCCGACACCATGCTGGTATCATCCGGCAGGGAATCGACAAAAATCTTATCGATTTTGAGGATATCCACCGGCAGCGATTTCATGTGCTGAAGCTGGCGCAGGCCCGCATAGCCCATACCGAAATCGTCCAGCGCAATCTGCACCCCTGCGTTGCGCAGCGGACGCAGGATAGCCACCGCGGCTTTCGGGTCGTCAATTCGACGGCTTTCCGTCACTTCCAGCACCAGCGTGCCGGGTGCGATACGGTAACGGCTGAGCAGTTCCAGCATGTCCGCTACCATATCGTGATGCAGCAGCTGGAGCGCCGACAGGTTGACCGACAGCGGCAGCATAATGCCACGGCTCTGCCACGCCGCCAGCTGGCGACAGGCTTCTTCCAACACCCAATAGCCGACGGTGACCATCAGGCCGCAGGCTTCGATGCGCTCGATAAGATCGACCGGCAGCTCCCAGCTCCCGTCCGGCTGACGCTGACGCAGCAGGACTTCCGCGCTACACACTTTGCCGCTGGCGATGTCGTTCTGCGGCTGGAGCCACACGGCAAACTGCTGATTGTCGAGAGCAGAAAGGATATCGCTCTCTTCGGTCAGCCGCTGCTGGGCTTTTTCCATCTGCGCCGGGTCAAAAAACTCAATCTGGTTTTTGCCTTTCCGCCGTGCGGTAAAGGCCGCAGAGACCGCCCGGCGGTATAGCTGTTCGGCGTTCAGTTCGCCGTGGAACATGGCGATGCCGATGCTGGCGCTCGGACGCAGCTGAATGCCCTGCAACGGCAAACGCTCATTTATGATAGTGAGTACTTGCTGACCTAATGTGATGGCGTGCCACGGCTCTTTCACCCCGTGCGCCAGAATCGCGAAGTCATAGGCGCTGACCTGAGCCAGCACCATGCGCGGCGAAATCACCGATTTGAGTTTCTCGGCCAGCGTCAGCAGCAGCATCTCGCGCTGGCTCTCCTGAAGCACGCCAGCGGTGTCCTGTAGGGTCTCACACGCGACGATCATCAGCGCGGTGGTCTTCTTATGCGCCACCGTCTGCTCGAGCAGCGCGAGAAAGAACGCCTTATTCGGCAGGTCGGAGACCGGGAAACGGGTGGAGTGGCTGCACAGCTCGGTGTGCTGGCGCAGGATAATCTGTTGATTGCGGTTGTAACTCCGCACCAGCATGCCAATTTCATCGTCGTGGTGCAGGCGCGGGAGCGGCAACTGATGGCCAACCCGCTCATCCGGCGGCAAATCGTTCAGTTCTCGAGCCAGCGCACGCAGGGGGCGCACAATCAGACGGTTAATACACCAGGTGATCGCCACGGTGAGCATCAGCACCAAAAGTAAGTAAGCGGTCACTAACGTTGCGAATGCACTCATCACGAATTTATAGGTGCGGTATGAGTCTGATTGCAGCACCAGATAGGCCAGCGGCTGTGGGTTAGCCGGGCGTTCCAGCGAATAAATCGGCAGTGAAATCTGGACCGGCAGCTCAAACAGGCGGGTAATCATCACCGGCACCGGGCGCTCTTCGATAAAGCGCATTCTCAGGGCCTGGAACTGATTGGGCAGCACCACGTCGGCCCGGCTAACGATCCCTGCGGGCTGGATGCGTCCGAGAATGGTTTCCGCCTCGGGAATATCCCCTTTCAGGATCGCGGCGGACAGCGGTTCACGCACCGCCCGGGCCACGCTTTCCAGCTGAGTGGCGGTGGTAAAACGATTTTGTTGCACAAAATGGAATAGCAAAATGGCGCAAAAGACGAACGCAAACACCATGGTGACACCTGCCACCATAGCCATCTGTTTAATTGTGAGTGAGCGGCTAACGCGCAAAAGAACTCTCCCCAGAGTGAAACCACGCCGTTTGGCGCATCACGGTAATGCCGGGTTAGCACAATTGAACCCGGGATTACGTGATTTTCGGCACATTATACGCTAAGTGTTCCATCATCGGGATGAATGAAAACGTATTTAAGCCGAATCTGTTACCAGTCGGCGTAAGGCACCAATGGCTGCGGAGGCAGGTCCATGTCACCCTGCCAGCCCGCGGCAGAATAGCGAACGTACAACAGCGCGTGGCTTGGGGTGTAATCCTTAGCCTGCTGAATATCGACTGCCGCACCGATAAACCAGTTGGATGTTACGCGTCGCTCGATTAACGCATGCGCGGTGTAGCCGAAGCCGTTGCTGCTGCTGCCGTCATCAATTTGCCCCGCATTCGGATAATTGGCTGGCAACAGATTTTGCTTAGGATAACGCGCCTGCGAATTATTTTTCGAGTGCGACCACGAGGCCGAACCGCCCAGCTCCCAGCTCCAGTTTTCCGTACGCTGACGCCAGTTCACCGGCACCGCAAACGACACATACTGCTGCGGACTGTAGTAGCCACCCTGGCCGAGGCTATAGCCGCTGAGGTCTTTGTCGTAATGCCAGAGCATATTATTCAGGCCGACGGTCACCCGGCGGTCATTTTCGTTCACCAGTTTGTAGTAATACCCGGCCATCCAACGGGCGCGCCAGTTATCTTCCACGTTCTTACCGGTCAGCGAGTCGGCGCTCAGCGAGGCCCAGACGCCATTGGCTTCACCTTTGTCATAGCTCAGGCTGACCCCGCCCCCGTCGGCGCGAACGCCGCCCCATGTGGTGCCGGTATTGGTGTCTTTCTGTCCGCCAAACGCCAGTAGCGAGCTGGAAATCGGGCGACGATGGCCTTCCACCGTGTAGCCCAGCGAGCCAATGCTACTGCTGTAGCTCAGGCCACCGACCACATCCACTACGTTAAAGCCCATCGGCGTGGTGCCGATGTCAAAATTCCAGGTGTCGTTGTGCCAGCCGACCGCCACGCTCGCCCCGCTGTCGCTTTGGCTCTTATCCCCGCCGTAACAGGTGATTTCGCCACAGGTGCCCCAGTTCGGCGAGTAACCGCCATCGCTGTCGGTGGAGAAGCTCCCGGCGTTCATGGTGACGTAATCACTGCGGAAGAACATGCGTCCGTCCGCCAACGGGGCATCCACCTGTAGCATGGTGGTGTGCGCTTTCAGGTCGGAATAGCCGCCGGTGCCGCTGGAGCCCCAGTAGTTATGCTCGAGAGTGACGTTCAGATCCTGCTGACGATAGAGCTCCGCTGCATCGCTGCGCACCCCGCGCTTGAGCCAGTCATCTTTCTCATCGTTTCGCGTCAGACGGGTGAAGCTGTCGTTATCCTGTGGACGGGTCGGCGTAATACCCGCCGCCACCATCGCATCTTTATAACCGTCCAGCGCCTGCTGCGGATTGCCGGTCTGCGCCTGGAAGCGTGCGTTATCCCGCAGGACCAGCGCCGTGTCCATCGAGGCGGGCTGCGCTTTTGCCTGCGGCACAAGGGTATTGAAAATCTGCTGCGCCTGCGCGGTATCGCCCAGACCGTAATCCACCAGCGCAATCCGGCGCTGGGTATTAAGCGAGCGCGTTTCACCCGCCGCAGGTGAGTTCAGCGAGGCCAGCTGTTCACGCGCGGCGGCATCGTTGCCCGCCGCGGCATACACTTCCGCCAGACCGAGGCGCGCCTCCTCGTTACTGGCCTCTTTCGTCAGTACCGAGCGGTATTCGGTAATAGCCGTGTCGGTGTCGCCGCGCTGTTGCGCCCAGTCGGCGAGGGTTAAATCAATTCGCGTCGACGGGGACTGCTGTTTCAGCAGCGCAATCGCCTGATCTTCATGGCCATTATCACGCAGCAGATTGGCTTTCTGCATCATCTGATCGAACTGCAAACGATCGGCCAGTTCTTGAATATTGTCACTCCACTGGCTTTTCGGCAGGGCGTTGAGGTGCGACAGCGCCGCCACGTCCTGGCCGTTGCCGGAGAGATACAGGCTGTAGGCGTAGACCTGCTCTGGATCGCCCGATTTGTGACGCGCCAGGTTGTTCATCAAACTATCGGCTTCGCTGCGCTGCCCGGCGCTGGACAGATCCTGCGCCAGACGATAGGTGATCCATACGCTGTCGGGATCGAGCGCCAGCCTGCGCCGCTGAACCTCAGCGGCCTGCGCCCAGCGTCCCTGATTTTCCAGCGCTTGCGCCTGCTGTGACAGACGATCGTTAGTCAGACTACGTTCGATATCATCAATGCTTTTGCGCTGGCTGGCTGACAGGCTTTCAATGAAGGCCGTCGCCTTCTCAGGCGACTGCGCGCGATAGATATTCGCCAGGCCGCGCACCGCGTTGCTGTTGTCGCGATCCAGACGCAATGCCTGCTGGTAATAGCGTTCAGCCGAGGCGTTATCTTTGCGGGCGATCGCCACGTCGCCGAGGCCCAGCACCGCATAGCTGTTGGTGTTATCCGTGCGCTGCGCCTGCTGATAAAAGCGCTGCGCCTGGTCGAGATTTTGGCTTTTCAGCGCCGCATCGCCTTTACGGATCAGCGGCCAGACGATTTCCCAGGTCTGCGGTTGGTTGGCCTGGGCTTCAGCCACGGCGGCGGCTTTCGCCTCCTGTTGGGCCTTGGCTCGGAACGTCGGATCGGCGAGCTGCGTTTGCTGCTCCGCTAACTGGGTCCGCGCCTGATCGGCTAGATCGCCGGTGGTGAATACGGTCAGGAAACGCTGAAGCGCTTTGACGCTGCTGTCGTTGACCGGGCTATTCTTCACCTGGTCATACCAAATATCGGCTGCCGTATTGCGCCCGGCGCTCGATTTCGCCATTTGCTCCAGCACGGCATAGCCTTCCGCGCTGCGGTTATCGCTAAACAACGTTTTCGCCAGCGTGGTTTGCAACTGGACGTTGCCCGGGTACTTCGCATTCAGGGTTTGCAGTTTGCTGACCGCCTCTTTATGACGGGCAGGCAGCCTCGCCACCGCGGTCCAGTATTCCACCGCCATGTCACCGTCCGGCGGCGTGCCGTTAAACAGCTGATCGTACTGGGCGATCCCTTCCTGTACATGCCCGGTAGTGACCTGCAAACGCGCTTCCTGCAACGCCTGACGGCCTTTGCCACTGGAAAGTTTCAGTTCACTTTGGGAAGACTTATAGGCCTCGGAATCCGGGGCCAGGGTTTTTAGGCGATCGAGCTGCTTCTGCGCGCCTGCGGCATCGCCCTGACGCAGCAGATAACGCATTCGGGCGGCAATGACCTGTGGATCGTCAGGCGCGATCAATTCGAGACGATACAACGACTGACGCACCAGGTCCTCACGCTTCGCGGATTCCCCAAGGCGCACCTGGCTCATGAGCTGTTCTTGGGCAGAGGTCGGCGCGGCATGGGCTAAAGGCGATAGCGCGATGCCGAGCGAGAGGCTGAGTAAACTTAGTGAGAACTTACGCATTCCTGGCCCCAGTCAGGTAAAAGTTCACCGCGGGCGGTGAAACGAAAACGATGTTGATCCCATCCTTGTCCGAACAGGGTCAAAACATAGCTGAAATAGGCGTCATTGCCGGGGAAATTATCAGCGACGCGCTGGCGTTGTACCGCCTGAGCATCGCGATTTTGCAGGAACGGCAGCAGCGACGCGGAGAAGCCCACTGGCCCGTTACCTTCCACCTTCCCGGTGGCGATATCGATTTTTTCTGGCGGTAAGCCCGTCTTTGCTGTTTGGGTTGCCATCGGTTTGAACTTCGCCAGCAGTCGCTCTTTTTGCGGATCCGCGTCGTTCAGCATCCCGGTCCACAGATAGACGCGGATCGCGTCATAGCTGCCGAGCAGCGATTTATCCTGCTTGAGCTGCCAGCCCTTTTTCTTGTCAAAACGCACCCAGTTTGGCGAGTAGCCTTTCGGCGCGGTTTCCAGCAGCAGCCGCAGGTTGGTCGCCTGGATGGCGTTCCACGGCGCGCCGTAGCGCACAAAATAGTTCGCCAACTGCGGCGGAAGATAGCTTGGGTTGAAACGCCAGCCCGCATCATCGACAAAACCCACTTTACCCGGCAGCAGCATCGAGCCCAGGCCCGGGACTTTCACCACTTCTTCACTGGCAATTCGCGACAACAGCGCTTTACCGGCTTCGCTGTACGCTGGCATCTTCCACAAGCGCCCGGCTTCCAACAGCGACCACGCAATCCACACGTCGCCATCGGACGCGGAGTTGCTGTCGAGCACGCTCCAGCTATTGTCCTCTTTTTTACCCCACAGCCAGCCCGGCAGATGGGCTTTGATATCGCCTTGCGCCAGGTTGTTCTGCGTCCAGTCGAACAGTGAGGCAAACGCCGCGCGGTCATTGGCCGCTAAGGCGAAGAACATCGCATAGCTCTGCCCTTCAGAGGTGGTAATTTTGCGCGCGTCGCTCGGGTCAATGACGCGCCCGCCGTCGCTGATATAGTCTTGCTTAAACTGCTGCCACGCGGGCCAGTCGCAGGCGGCTGAGGCCTGCAACGTCACCAGCGTGAGTAGCGCCAGGCAGCCCTGGCGTACACCTTTCATCATCGTTTACTCATCATCCGGATCAAGACGGCGGCGGCTAATGATGCGCAGCAGACGCCACAGCACCCACGCCAGCAGAACCACGCTCAGCGCGGCCAGGATCGATAACAGAATCGGGTGGTTGGAGAGGGCGAACCACACGCGTTCGTACCACGGCAGGTGGCCGACGTAATACACGTCGCCCACGCGCATGCTGTTCACACCAGACTCACGGATAACCGACACCGAACCAAACATCGCCGCCCGTTTGCCGCTGTCGTTTAGCGCCTGATTGAGCAGCTCGGAACCGCGCGGGCTGTCGGCCATCAGCGCAATGACGCTGCGCTGATCGTGGTACGGAGACTGGAAGCCAATGATCGCTGCCATCGGGCCTTTGGAGCTCACGGTAGTCTGCGACATCGGTTGACGTTCATAGTTATCGAGCGTCACAGAGGACAAGGCATTGTGCCGCACCGGGGTTTTCACCCAGCTTTGGGTGGCGTTCACCAGCAGCTCGATATGCTGGTCGTCTTTCAGCTTGTCAGGAATGGAACCGATCAGCAGGATGTCTGCATCCTGCTTCTGCATCTCGCCCGGTTCGTCGGTCAGCTTCAGGTTCGCGCCGGTCAGGCCCACCTGACTCCCGATGGTCGCCACGCTGTCCAGCAGGGTGCTGACCTGGTCAGCCGTTGGATTTTTCGGCATCACAATCAGCGTGTCGGAGAGATCAGCCATACGGCTGAACGGGAAGCCCGCATTAGCAAACGCGCGCAGATCCGGCATCGCCAGGAAGTGATAGTAGTTGGAGAAGTCGATGGTTGAATCGTCCCCAATCACCACATTGTTCTTGATAGGCTGGAAGGTGATGCAGTTTTCAATCGTACCGCCCGGCATCGGGTTGGTGTACTGGAAGTCGAACCGCAGCTGGTTCACCGCCCCTAAACGCAGTGCCGGGATCGACACTTCGTTTTTTCCGTCAATCAGTCCCTGAACAATCGGCAGACGCATCAGCAGGCTGTGCGTGTCCTGGCTGCTGTTCAGGCTATAGGATTGCAGAAACTGGTTGTTAAGATTGATATCCATCCGCGAGCTGTCTTTGATAGCGGGCTGGGTATAGCGATACTTCAGATCCATATCGATGCCGTTGCTGCGCAGCAGATATAAATCCGGCGGCAGGTTCAGCGACAGGTTAATCGACGCCGGTTCCAGCCCGGTGGACTGCAACTGCTGGTCGTAGGATTTCAGCTCGCCGAAGGTGACTGCACGCTCGGTATTCACCCAGTTCGGGGCATCGTAAGGCTTGCGCTTGAGCAGCGATTTAATGTCATCGACGGTGACGCTGTCGCCCCGGAACAGGATGTTGCCTGCGGCGATGCCGTTTGCGGCCTGCAACAAGTCTTTGTCATCCCGACCGAACACCACCAGCAGCTTGTTGTACGGATCATTCGGGTTGTCGATCATGCTGATCGTCGGGGCCTTCACCAGCGGATAGTCACGCAGGAAGTCCGGGCGTTTATCGTTGGTGGCGAAGACGATGGCATTGCGGTCCGGCACCTGGTTATACAGCACCGGGAAGGTCTGCCCCCGCCAGCCCGCGCGTGAGCCAAACCATGAGGCAATAATCGCCGCCGCTTTCTGCTGGTTAATATCCGGCGTACCCGCAAAGACGATCGGCAGATTCAACGGACGATTATCACGGGAATCAAAGAACGGCACCGGGAAGTGCGACAGATCGTTTTTGACATTCAGCTGCTCGAGCGTCATGTCCAGCGAGGTATTACGCGCCACATCCAGCCACAGCGTGGTGCTGGCGGTATTTTCACACACGTCGCGGTAGTGGCCGACAAACTCCAGACGCACGTTGTTCAAATCGGTGATGAACAGCGGATCGACCGGGACCTGAGCCATCACTTTTTTGCCCAGCTGTTCTTTGGTGACCGGCAGCACACCCATCAGCTCATCGTTGAGATACACCTTCAGCTGCGACTGCACCGGCAGCAGCGCGGGCGATGGGGTATACACCAGATTCAGTACCGCTTTGGAGACCACTTCGTCACTGCGGGTGCCGAACTGCACTGACCCGGTTGGGTTAGCGCCTTTCAGCACCATGCTGCCCGGTGCGGGCGCGATTTGGGCAAAGCTGAGCTTCACGTCGCGAGTCGGCGAATTTTCAACTACCGCAGGGGTTGCCGCCGCATTAGCGTCGACCGCTGCCGGGTCAGTCACCGTTGGGCTGACCATCCCCGGCGTGGCGGTAGCCGGAACCGGCGTCGCAGTCGTGGCGTCTGCGTCTGCCGCGGTGGCAGGCGCAGCATCGGCTGCCGTCGTTTCGGAATAGGTAGTCAATGGGACAAAAGCACTCATGCCCACTGCCGCTGCGCACATCCAGGAAAGTTTTCTTTTCATCGTATAGTCATCATTGTTGAGCCATAGCCGGTTCAGGCAGTGTCGTTCCCGCGTTGCGCTCCGGGCGGCGCGGTATGAAAGAGACAACCCAGGCAACCAGAGCCAGAAGCGATCGGAAGATAAATTTCACCGAAGGCGGCGCGAATTCCGCCAGATGGCGATAGCCACGGAACCCCAGTTTTAAAATGTCCAGCATACTCTCCAGCGGTTTGTCTTCCGGATAGCTGTCCTGCCACAGCGCCCAGGTATCGGCGCGGGCAAAGGTACACTGAACAAAATCGATATGCTGACGGGTCGACATCGGCAATAGTTTCAGGCCGACTTCGCTGCCCATCACGCGGGTGACCTGCATCGGGAAGGCATACTCCTGCTGACCGCGTTTGAGCAACAAGCTAACGTTTTGCCCTTCCAGCACCTGCGCCTGACCGTTGATTTGCAGGCCCACGCCGCCGTCGGAGAAGTCCTGTAACGTACAGGAGAACAGGTGTCCATCTTCCCGGGCAATCGCCGCAGGCATTTTCATTTCAACACGGTGGGAGCGACGCACCTGCTTACTTTCCACCGACACCGCCACCGCGCCGCCGAGAATAATCAGGTTGTAGAACACCCACACGATACTGACCCATACGGTCAAAATTTCATTTTCCGGGCCGGTAAAGTGCCGCCAGATACCCACGGCAATGCCGACCAGGTTGAGAATAACCAGATACAGATAGGGCCGGGAAATGACCCAGTCGACGTACTCCTCTTTCACCAGACCGCCCTTCGCCGTCACGTTAAAGGTGCCGATTTTCGGGTTAATCAACGCCACGATGGTGGGCGGGGCGATATACCAGGCCAGCACCGTTTCGTAAATTTCACTCCAGAACGAGTGGCGATATTTGCCCTGAATTTTGGAGTTGGTCAAGCTGGCGTGGATCATGTGCGGCAGCACGAACAGGGCAATCATCAGCGCCGGAGCGTAGATGATATAGGCATGCAGCAGCAGGAACGCCAGCGGCGCGGTGAGGAAGATCAGACGCGGTACGCCGGACAGAAAGTGCAGCATGGCGTTGGCATAGCAGATGCGCTGGGACCATTTCAGCCCTTTGCCGAACAGCGGGTTATCCATACGGAAGATTTGCACCATTCCGCGCGCCCAACGAATACGCTGCCCAATGTGCGCCGACAGGCTTTCGGTTGCCAGACCAGCCGCCTGCGGGATACGCATGTAGGCCGAGGTGTAGCCGCGACGGTGTAAGCGCAGCGAAGTGTGCGCATCTTCGGTGACCGTTTCAACCGCAATGCCGCCGACCTCATCCAGCGGGCCACGGCGGATAACGGCGCAGGAACCGCAGAAGAACGTCGCATCCCACATGTCGTTCCCGTCCTGCACCAGACCGTAGAACAGCGTGCCTTCGTTCGGCGTTTTACGGAAACGCCCGAGGTTACGCTCGAACGGATCGGGTGAGAAAAAGTGGTGCGGGGTCTGCATCACGCCAAGTTTCTTATCTTTCAGGAACCAGCCGACGGTCATTTGCAGGAAGGAACGCGTCGGCACGTGGTCGCAGTCGAAAATAGAAACCAGCTCGCCTTTCGCCAGCTTCAGGGCATTATTGATATTGCCCGCTTTGGCATGTTCATGCGTGGTACGCGCCACATACTCCACGTTCACGTCTTTGGCGAACTGACGAAACTCCTCGCGACCGCCATCATCAAGGATCCAAATTTTAAGTTTGTCCTTCGGCCAGTCAATCCCCAACGAGGCATAGACGGTGTTTTTTACCACGTTGAGGTCTTCATTGTAGGTCGGGATAAAGATATCGACCGACGGCCACAGCGCCATGTCTTTCGGCAGCGGCACCGGCTGACGGTTGAGCGGCCAGATGACCTGGAAATACCCCAGCACCAGCACTATCCAGGCGTAGGTTTCGGCAAACAGCAGCGTCAGGCCGCACACCAGGCTGACCGGGTCGTCCCAGTTCAACGTCGAGGTATAGCGCCACCAGATATAGCGGCAGGAAACCGTCAGCGACAGCACCACCAGCATGAGTGCCGAGAAACGCCCCGGCATCCGGCGCACCAGTAAGGCCACGCCCCACAACAGCAGCAGGAAAATAAACTGTGACAGCGGGTTAAACGGCTGTGTCACACACACCAGCGCCAGCAGCAACGAGCAACCAACCACCACCCCGAGGATCAGTTTGCGCAGTTTCGGGCTGACGTGGGCCAGCTCCTTTTTATGGTTTATGTGCTCGGTTTTCTTACTCATCCGCTCGGGCAAATCTTCCATCCATTGATGGTAACGCCCGCGCGCACCGGTTAGCGCCTTCAGCCCTTTCCAGTCGACATTCTTGCGCTCGCCCATCGGGCGGGTCGCCACCAGCCACAGGCTTTGCAGCAGATAGCGCACCGGGTCGAGTGGGCGCGGGCGATGGGCGTCGATATGAGGGTAATAGCCGTGGTGGTTGGCGCGGATCTGCTGCCAACGCGGGTGTTCTAAGGGGATCAATAACCACGCCAGCGCCACCCATAAACAACCCAGGGTCGCCCCGAGCCAGGATGCGTTGTGATGACGATAATCAAGATAACGCGCGCGCAGACGGGCCCCTGCTTCTGGTGCCAGCAAAAGGGCGGTAAGGCGTATCATGGCGACTGCTCCACGGGCGCGTGCATCCCGGCGTAATGCATCACACACCAGTTGGCGAGGGTAATCACTTCTTCTGCCGCCAGAGAATCACCGCGATATTCCCCCAGCGGCTGCTTAGCGGCCAGGCACTCGGCGATAGATTCATCGCGATGGATGACCACCGGCAACATGCGCGGCTGGCTTTGCAGCCAGATGCGGTAAATGTCATCCTGGACATGGCTGCCGATACGTAAATCGTTAATCAGAATATGGCTATGTTTGGGCAGAATTTGTTGATGCAGACGGATATGCGCATTGGCATCCGGATTGACGATGGTCAGCATGTGATGACAGGCTTCGATTAACGGCTGCATCCACGGTGCAACATCGTGCGGTAAATCAATCAGGATCCAGCGACGTGGCCTCTGCTGGTGCAGCGTTTTGGCAATCTCAACGGCCTGATTCAGAACCGGCGTCAAAACGTTAACATTTAACCGTTCCGTAACAGAAAGCTGGCCAAACGGCAGAAAATCGAGCTGAGTGGTGTAGCGCATCCCGGCATCTCGCCAGTCCTGCCCGTCAAGCAGCGCACGCGCCCAGCCGTCACGATGAGCAATGTCGTCATTGAAAAAGTAGCGCAGCATATTATCCGGGCAGGCATCAATAATCAGAACGGTCTCGCCCAGCATCTGCAACGCCCAACCCAATGCGGCGGTCAGCGACGTGGTTCCGGTGCCGCCTCGCAGGCCCTGTAATCCCAAAATGGCCATTCAGGCTTCCTTATTTTTGTTCCGCAAACTCAGCCAGCAATGGCCAGCGCTTCAAGGCGGCGGCAAGATGCTCGCGTTGGGAAATATCGGTATAATCTATTTCAGGCAATGAAAATGCCCGACTTAAAGCCAAAAAATCATTTTGGAAGGTGTAACCAGGCATTGAATCTGACATTGTCCGGAGTTCATTTTCAGACATTTCTTTTGACCCTTCATCGGACATTTGGTGGATAAACGTATCGGACATTTCTTTCATTCAAGAAAGTAAAGCAAGGGTTCATCAGCGAGAGAGACTCTGTCCGAACGGGAAATTCGTCACATGCTATGACTGTTACTCTTTAATTTCAATGTTAGGTTTAATCTGAGACTTTTGCTAGTAAACTAATACGTAGTCAAACTTGAACACGAGGGACACCGTGGACCCTGTATTTTCACTTGGAATCCAGTCCTTATGGGACGAAGTTAGCCATATGCCTCTGGGTGGTGTCTGGTGGATGAACGTTGAACGTCGTGAAGACGCCGTGAGTCTAATGAATCAGACGATAGCCGCACAGAATTCTGACGCTAAAGTCGCCGCGATTACGATGGGGGAAAAACCCCACAAATTAGTAAAACTAAATGCCTCTCACGGCCCTGAGAAAATACGCCTGTTCAACATGCCAAAAAATGAAAATGGTCTATACTCGCTGCGCCAGGATCTGCTTTGCTCATTAGATCCGGCCGGGTATTTATTTATCCTGTTGTGTGCGGATAACGCCTGGCAGAATATCCCACCAGAGCGCATCAAGAAATGGCTGAATAACGTTCAGAGCTGGGCCAAATACTACCGCTGCTCCTTACTTATCCTAAATCCGGGAAACAATACGGATTCTCAGCTCTCACTCCTGCTGGCTGAATATCGTGCCCTGTCCGGTTTGGCGAGCCTGCGTTTCCTGGGGGATAGCCACCTGCTGGATATTGCGTTTTGGGCCAATGAAAAAGGCGTCAGCGCCCGTCAGCAGCTGCAGGTCAACGACAGCGGTAAAACCTGGCAGCTGGCGGTGCAGGAAGAAACGGTCGTGCAGCCGCGCAGTGACGAAAAAGATGTCCTCAGCAGCAAAAGTGCCCTTGAAGGCGCTCCGCCGTTATCCGAACACTGGACGGTATTTGATACCAACGATGCGGTGTTTAATGCAGCCCGCTCCGCGCAGGCCGCCACCGTCATTTTTACCGTGGAACAAACCAGCCAGATTGAACAACTCGCCCATGACATTCATGCCCTGCGCCGTCAGCGCGGCAGTGCGATGAAAATTGTGGTGCGTGAAATCACCGCCAGCCTGCGT
The DNA here is from genome assembly GCF_033843265.1 of Scandinavium lactucae. Lineage (NCBI taxonomy): Bacteria > Pseudomonadati > Pseudomonadota > Gammaproteobacteria > Enterobacterales > Enterobacteriaceae > Scandinavium > Scandinavium lactucae. Next base: position 14,849 of record NZ_JAWXRD010000003.1, on the reverse strand, counting down.
GCCACCGACGAACGTTTACTCCTGGGCTGCGGTGCAAATCTGGTGGTGCCATGGAATACCCCGCTTTCCCGCTGCCTGACCCTGATTGAAAGCGTGCAGAAACAGCAGTTCCAGCGTTACGTACCGGAGGAAATTGGTACCCTGCTGTCGATGACCCAGCCGCTGAAACTACGCGGGTATCAGAAATGGGATATCTTCTGCAAAGCGGTACACAACATCATGAACAACCCGCTGTTGCCTGCCGATAATAAAGGCGTGATGGTAGCGCTGCGCCCGGTGCCGGGCCTGCGCGTGGAACAGGCCTTAACCCTGTGCCGCCCCAACCGCCTGGGCGATATCATGACCATTGGCGACAATCGTCTGGTGATGTTTTTGACCTTCTGTCGCATCAATGACCTCGACACCGCCTTAAACCACATTTTCCCGTTACCGACCGGCGATATCTTCTCTAACCGTATGATTTGGTTTGAAGATAAGCAGATTACGGCCGAAATCGTGGAAATGAGCGCAGTGACCGCCGACCGTTGGACCGCGCCGCTGCCGGTGACCACTGAAAAGAACGAGGTGATGAACGCCGTCCACGATGGGCGCAGCTGGCGACGCTACCCGGAACCGCACCGCCTGACTGACGCCCAGGGAGGACAACCGCAATGATGTCTATTGCCGATATTATTCAACTGGTTGTGCTGTGCGCCCTGATTTTTTTCCCTTTGGGATACATCGCGCGTCACTTTATCCGTCGCATCGAAACAACCTTTCGGTTGATGTTCTTCAGACCCCGTTACGTTAAACCGGCTGGTGTCCTGCGCCGGTCAGATCTCGTCAAGGCAAAACAAAACGATGACTAACCCTACTCAAACCGCCGTCTCCTCATCGCCATTTTGGCAATACTGGCGCGGCCTTTCTGGATGGAACTTCTACTTTCTGGTGAAGTTTGGCCTGCTGTGGGCGGGATACCTTAATTTTCATGCGCTACAAAACCTGGTGTTTATGGCGTTTCTGCTGCTGCCGATCCCCAACCGCAAGCTGCATAAACTGCGGCACTGGATTGCTATTCCGGTAGGGATCGCGCTGTTCTGGCACGATACCTGGCTGCCCGGCCCGGAAAGCATTATGAGCCAGGGCTCGCAGTTGGCGGGCTTCAGCGTGGATTATATTGTCGACCTGGTGACGCGCTTCATTAACTGGCAGATGGTGGGCCTGTTCTTTGTTCTGCTGGTCACATGGCTGTTTTTATCCCAGTGGCTGCGCGTGACGGTCTTTACGGTGGTCATTATGGTCTGGCTGAACCTCATCACCGTGGTGGGCCCGAACTTTTCGCTGTTCCCTGGCGGACAGAATACCGGCACGGTGACCACCACCGGCGGTACTGCGGCGGCAACGGTGGCTACCGCCAACGCCAAACCGGTGGTCGGCGATATGCCTGCGCAAACCGCCCCGCCGACCTCAGCCAACCTGAACGCGTGGCTGTCGAGCTTCTACGCGGCGGAAGAAAAGCGCCAGACCACCTTCCCGACAGCGTTACCGGAAGATGCACAACCGTTCGAGCTGCTGGTGATCAACATCTGTTCCCTCTCCTGGGATGATATTGAAGCCGCCGGTCTGGCTCAGCATCCGCTGTGGGCGCACTTTGATATCGTGTTCAAACACTTTAACTCCGCGACCTCCTACAGCGGCCCGGCGGCGATTCGTCTGCTGCGCGCCAGCTGCGGTCAGCCGTCGCATACCAATCTTTATTCACCCGCCGCCAAGCAGTGCTATCTGTTCGATAACCTGGCCTCGCTGGGCTTTAAAACCCAGCTGATGCTCGGCCACAACGGCGTGTTCGGTGACTTCCTGAAAGAGCTGCGCAACTACGGCGATATGCAGGCTCCTCTGATGGACCAGAAAGGGCTGCCGGTCAATCTGCAAGCCTTCGACGGTTCGCCGGTCTATGACGACCTGGCGGTGTTGAAACGCTGGCAGGAAGGAGAAGGGAAAGAGGATGGCGCGCGTACGGCGACCTTCTTCAATATCCTGCCGCTGCACGACGGGAACCACTTCGCTGGCCAGAGCAAAACCGCCGACTATAAAGTGCGTGCCCAGAAGCTGTTCGATGAACTGGATACCTTCTTTACCGAGCTGGAAAAATCAGGCCGGAAGGTGATGGTGGTGATTGCGCCAGAGCACGGCGGTGCGCTGAAAGGCGATAAAATGCAAGTCTCCGGCCTGCGTGATATCCCCAGCCCGAACATCACCAACGTACCGGCAGCGATTAAATTCTTCGGCATGAAAGCCCCGCATCAGGGTGCTGCCATTGAAATCGATCAGCCGAGCAGCTATCTGGCAATTTCGGAACTGGTTGCCCGCGCACTCGACGGCAAAATGTTCACCGAAGACAGCGTTAACTGGGAGCAGTACACCAGCGACCTGCCACAAACCGCCCCAGTTTCCGAGAACTCTAACGCGGTGGTTATCCAGTACCAGGGCAAACCGTATGTCCGTCTCAACGGCGGCGACTGGGTGCCTTATCCGCAGTAATCGTTTCGCGTAAAAAAACCGGAGCCTCAGGCTCCGGTCATAGTGCTGACAAGTTCTAACGCGCCCGGCGGCGCTACTCTTATCGGGCCTACGGTCTCTGTAGGCCCGATAAGCGTCAGACCAGCGGCTTCTCGCCGTTTTCGTCCTGATCCACCGCGAAGCAGGCCACCAGTTGACCGCCATAGTCTTTCAACTGCGGCTGGAGCTGGGTGCAGGGGCCGAAGCGACGACGACAGCGAGCGTTGAACGCGCAGCCTGGCGGCGGATTCAGCGGGCTCGGCAGCTCGCCGGTCAGCTTGATACGCTCGCGGCGATCGTCCGGATTCAGACGTGGTGTCGCGGACAACAGCGCCTGCGTGTACGGATGGCGCGGATTGCTGAATATCTGCTCCTTGGTGCCTTTTTCCACGCAGCGCCCGAGGTACATCACCATCACTTCATCGGCGATGTGTTCCACCACCGACAGGTCGTGGGAGATAAACACGTACGACAGGCCCATGTCCTGCTGCAAATCCATCATCAGGTTCAGCACCTGCGCACGGACGGAAACGTCGAGCGCCGACACCGGTTCATCGGCAATCACCACGTCCGGGTCAAGCATCAGCCCACGCGCGATGGCGATACGCTGCCGCTGACCGCCGGAGAACATGTGCGGATAGCGGTCATAATGCTCGGTTTTCAGGCCCACTTTGGCCATCATTTCCAGCACTTTTTCCTTACGCTCCGCCTTGCTCAGGCGGGTGTTAATTTGCAGCGGTTCTTCAAGGATCTGGCTGACTTTCTTGCGTGGGTTCAGCGAGCCATACGGGTTCTGGAACACAATCTGGATCTTCTGACGGCGCAGCTTTTCGGCGGTGGCGTCAGGTTGAAGCAGGTCCTGGCCCTGATAGTAAAGTTCACCCCCGGTCGGGATTTCGATCATCGTCAGCAGGCGGCCCAGGGTAGATTTACCACAGCCGGATTCGCCCACGACCGCCAGCGTTTTACCGCGCTCGAGGGTGAACGACACCCCGTCGAGGGCTTTCACCAGGCGCTCCGGGGCAAAAATGCCCTTCTTCACCGGGTAGTGTTTTTTCAGGTCGATAGCCTGCAACAGCGGCTGTTGCGAGGTGGCCTCATGCGTACTCATCGTGTTGGCCTCCCGGCATCATCGAGGGGGTAATGGCATTTGGACTGACGACCGCCGTCGACGGCGTTCAGTTCCGGTTCTTCGCTACGGCAGCGGTCGGTGGCATACGGGCAGCGCGGGTTGAGCAGGCAGCCTAGCGGACGGTCGTATTTGCCCGGCACCACGCCCGGCAGCGAGGCCAGACGCGCTTTATCCTGAGCAAACTCCGGCAGCGCACGCAGCAGCGCTTGGGTATACGGATGATGCGGCGCGCGGAAGATATCCTGCGCGGCCCCGGTTTCCACCACCTGGCCGGCATACATCACGATAATTTTGTGTGCCGCTTCCGCCACCAGCGCCAGGTCGTGGGTGATCAGCACCAGCGCCATGTTCTCTTTCTGCTGCAGTTCCAGCAGCAGCTCGATGATCTGCGCCTGAATGGTCACATCCAGCGCGGTGGTCGGTTCATCGGCAATCAACAGCTTCGGACGACAGGCAATCGCCATCGCAATCATCACTCGCTGACTCATCCCGCCAGAGAGCTGGTGCGGATACACGTCCAGACGCGAAGCCGCATCGGGAATGCCCACCAGGTTCAGCAGGTCAATGGCGCGCTGACGACGCGTTTTCTTGTTGCCGCCCTGATGCACCTTAATCGCTTCCATAATCTGGAAACCCACGGTGTAGCACGGGTTAAGGCTGGTCATTGGATCCTGGAAAATCATCGCCACTTCCGCGCCCACCAGCTGGCGGCGTTCTTTCTCGGAAATGCGCTTCAGGTCGCGACCATTAAACTCCAGTTTGTCCGCCATCACGCGGCCCGGGTAATCAATCAGCCCCATAATCGCCAGCGAGCTGACGGATTTACCGGAACCGGATTCCCCGACGATGCCGACCACTTCGCCCTGCTTTACGCTATAGCTGATGCGGTCCACGGCGCGAAACGGGGTGCCTTCGTCGCCGAAGTGCACCGATAATTTATCTACATTTAATAACGCCATCTCGTGCCTCTTACTGCTTCAGTTTGGGATCCAGCGCGTCACGCAGACCGTCGCCCATCAGGTTAAATGCCAGCACCGTAAGCAGGATCGCCAGACCCGGGAAGGTCACGACCCACCAGGCGCTTTGCGCGAACTGCAACACGTCGGAGAGCATGGTGCCCCACTCCGGTGTTGGCGGTTGCGCACCCATGCCAAGGAAGCCAAGAGCGGCCATATCGAGAATGGCGTTCGAGAAACCGAGCGACGCCTGAACAATCAGCGGCGCAAGGCAGTTTGGGAAAATATTGACGAACATCTGGCGCATCGCCCCCGCCCCCGCCACGCGAGAAGCGGTCACGTAGTCGCGGTTAACCTCGACCAGCACCGCCGCACGGGTTAAACGCACGTAGTGCGGCAGGGCCACGAAGGTCAGCGCCAGCGCGGCGTTGCCTATCGACGGTCCGAATATCGCCACCAGCACCAGCGCCAACAGCAGGCTCGGCAGGGCCAGCATGATGTCGACCACACGCATAATGATGTTATCGACGATGCCGCCGAAGTAGCCCGCCACCAAGCCAAGGATAATCCCCAGCACCAACGACAGCACCACCACCAGACAGCCGACCAGCAGCGACAGGCGCGCGCCGTACATCAGACGCGACAGCACATCGCGGCCCACATCGTCGGTGCCGAGCAGATGCGACAGCGTGCCGCCTTCCTGCCAGAACGGCGGGGCCAGCAGCGAATCACGGAACTGCTCCGCCGGGTTATACGGGGCGAGGACGTTAGCGAAAATGGCGACAATCATCACCACCACCACATACGCCAGACCGACCACCGCGCCTTTATTACGTTTAAAGTAGTGCCAGAACTCCTGCAACGGGGTCATGGGCACCGGTGCAGCAACTTTAGTTTCAGTGACTTGTGACATGATGGCCCCTTACTTCCTATGACGAATACGCGGGTTCACCACGCCGTACAGCAGGTCGACCAGCAGGTTAACGAGGATAATCATCGTCGCCACCAGCAGGACCCCGCCCTGCACCACCGGATAATCACGGCGTTGCAGAGCATCAATCAGCCAGCGCCCAAGGCCCGGCCAGGAGAAGATGGTTTCGGTCAGGATCGCCCCGGCCAGCAACGTGCCGACCTGCAAACCGATAACCGTCACCACCGGCAGCATGGCGTTACGCAGCGCATGGACGATAATGACGCGCATCCGGGTCAGGCCCTTCGCACGCGCGGTACGGATATAGTCTTCGCCGAGCACTTCCAGCATCGCCGAACGGGTCATACGCACAATCACTGCCAGCGGGATAGTGCCGAGCACCACCGCAGGCAGCACCATATGCGCGATGGCGTCGATGAAGTCGCCCGGTTCGCCCCAGATGGCGGTATCAATCAGCATGAAGCCGGTTAATGGCAGGGTATCGTCGAGGAACACCGAATCGCTGATACGCCCGGAGACCGGGGCCAGGTTCCACTGCACCGACACCAGCATGATAAGCATCATGCCCCACCAGAAAATCGGCATGGAATAACCGGTCAGGGCGAGGCCCACGGCGGTGTGGTCGAAGATGGAGCCGCGTTTTACCGCAGCAAGGACGCCGACCGGGATCCCGATGGCAACCGCGAAAATCATGGCGCAAACGCCAAGTTCCAGCGTGGCTTTAAAGCGCGGAACGAACTCGTCCCACACCGGCAGACGGCTTTTCAGTGAAATGCCTAAATCGCCGTGAAGCACACCCCAGATGTAATGGAGATACTGTTGCCACATTGGCTTATCAAGGCCCAATGCAGCCAGAAGCTGTGCGTGACGCTCAGGGGAAATACCGCGCTCACCGGCCATAATCATCACCGGGTCACCCGGGATCATATGGACAAAGGCAAAGGTCAGCAGGGTAATACCGATAAAGGTCGGGATGACTAATCCCAGACGTCGGAGGATGAACTGCAACATAACCCGGACTCTCTCTCATGACACACTGCCTGGCGACAGCGCATCTGTATTGCTCACAACTGCCGGGTGGCGCTGCACTTACCCGGCCTACAATTTCGTAGGCCCACGCAAGCGCAGCGTCGCCGGGCATAGAGGGGCACTCGCGTACCCCTTACATTTTTAATTATTCGATGGAGACGTTTTCGAAGTGGTGCTTACCTAATGGATCGACCACATAGCCTTTGACTTCTTTACGCACCGGCTCGTATACGGTGGAGTGAGCGATGATCAGCGCCGGAGCCTGGTCATGCATCACTACCTGAGCCTGTTTGTACAGTTCAATACGCTTGTTGTGATCTTCCGCCGCACGCGCCGGTTGGATCAGGTCTTCAAACGGCTTGTAGCACCAGCGAGAGTAGTTAGAACCGTCTTTCGCCGCAGCACAGCTGAACAGGGTCGCGAAGAAGTTATCCGGATCCCCATTGTCGCCGGTCCAGCCCATCATTACCGACTGATGCTCACCCGCTTTGGCGCGCTTGAGGTACTCGCCCCACTCGTAGGTCACGATGTTGGCTTTCACGCCCACTTTCGCCCAGTCAGCCTGAATCATCTCAGCCATACGGCGAGCGTTCGGGTTGTAGGGACGCTGAACCGGCATCGCCCACAGGTCGATGGTGAAGCCATCGGCATGGCCTGCTTCTTTCAGCAGTGCTTTGGCTTTTTCCGGATCGTAGGTGTAGTCCTTAACGTCGTCGTTATAGCCCCACATGGTCGGTGGGATCAGGTTCTTGGCAGCAACGCCTGCACCCTGATAAACGGCTTTGATGATCGCTTCTTTGTTCACCGCGTAGGTCAGCGCCTGACGAACTTTGACTTCATCCAGCGGTTTCTTCTCGGTGTTGAATGACAGGTAACCAACGTTCAGACCCGCCTGCGACAGCAGGTTGATGTTTTTGTCCTGCTTCATGCGAGCGATGTCAGCCGGGTTCGGGTATGGCATCACCTGGCATTCATTTTTCTGCAGTTTGGCGTAACGGACGGACGCATCAGGGGTGATAGAGAACACCAGACGGTCGATCTGTGGCTTGGTGCCCCAGTAGCCCGGGAAGGCTTTGTACAGAATACGGGAGTCTTTCTGGTACTGCTGTAGCTGGAACGGACCGGTACCGATTGGGTTCAGGTCAACTTTCTCCGGCGAACCGGCTTTCAGCATGTTGTCAGCATATTCTTTTGACAGGATAGACGCGAAGTCCATCGCCAGGTCTGCGAGGAACGGCGCTTCCGGGCGAGTCAGCACGAATTGAACGGTTTTATCGTCCACTTTCTTCACTTCGCTTATCAGGTCCGGCAGGCCCATGCCTTCAAAGTATTCGTAGCTGCCGCCAGAGACTTTGTGGTACGGGTTTTTGTCGTTTTTCTGACGGTCAAAGGAGAACACGACGTCGTCGGCATTTAAGTCACGCGTCGGTTTGAAATCTTTGTTGTCCTGCCACTTCACGCCCTGGCGCAGGTGGAAGGTGTAAGTTTTGCCATCTTCACTGACTTCCCACTTCTCAGCCAGACCCGGAATAATTTCCGTGGTGCCGGTTTTGAATTCAACCAGACGGTTATAAATAGGAACGGAGCTGGCGTCGTAGGTGGTACCAGAGGTGAACAGCTGTGGGTTAAAGCCTTCCGGCGAGCCTTCAGAACAGTAAACCAGGGTTTTGGCCTGTACGCTTGCTGCTACAGTCAACGCCACCAGGCTAAGACCAAGCTTCAGCATCCCTGACTTTTTCAAGGAAATACTCATTATTCTGCTCCAAATGTGATGTTTGTTTGTTGTGTTTTTCCGCCAGGCCTTTATTTGTTTTTTACCCGGTCTGGTCGGTGGTGCCCGAAGGCGTTAAAAGGGTTGGAGATTCCTTTCAGAAGAGCGATTGAGTAGCAGCGCAGATCCTCCCTGAAATGCCCCTCATGCCCTACAATCTGTCAACAGAATGGGTAAACGTCAATACAGGTAACCGGGATTTACATCAACGGTGAGAATAGCCTGACAAAGATTAAAAAAAGTTCAGGCAGGTATTTTCAGCAGGGAAATTTATGCTACGCGCTTAACAGCAGCACAATCATCTTCACACTTTGCAATAACCAGTGATTAACAATTGTGCGAATTGCTAAAAATTTCTGGCGAAATGGCGATAATCTGAGCGATTAATAGCGTGAACGTTAAAACGCACAGGCGAAAATGCTGAGGTTATCCATAAGTAACGCAATAAAAAGGCTAACCAAATATAAAAAAATACAATGGAATATGTCACAAAACGGTTATCTGGCGATGCGAAGAGAGGATGGTGAGGATTTTTGGCGGTTATGGTATGCGTATATAGCAGGCAGGTTCATTCAAAAACAGCAGAGGAAGAGAGAGCATGAGTTCACATCCCCTCCGGCAGGTTATCGAGGCATGCGATAAGGCGATATCGGAGAAAGATTACGACGCGCTAATGGCGTATTACGCTGAAGATGCCGCCCTGGTGGTGAAACCCGGCATGACGGTGCAGGGCAAAGAGGCCATCCGCAACGCCTTTATCGCCATCGCTGATTATTTTCAGGGCCAGCTGGTTGTTGAGCAGGGTGACATGCAGGTCATCGAGGGGGCGGGTAATGCGCTGGTCATTATGGAAACCCGGCTGCGTTTTCCAGGCGGCGACGGAACCCCTGTCGAGATCACCCGCCGCGCGACTTATGTTTTCCGCCAGGAAGATAACGGGCGTTGGTTATGCACGATTGATAATTCGTATGGGACAGAACTGTTGGGGTAATTCATTGCCGGGCGGTGCTGCCGTAGATCCGTTCAGCGCAGCGCCACCGGGCGATTGAGACAGTTTAGACTGCAACGTTTCATATCACCTTTTCATTTCCTGAAGCGCCCTCGCATTTATTAATTTCTCCCTTTTCCTCCTGCACTGTTTTTTTATTCAGTGGAGTAGGATGTGTGGGCACTGAGAAATATGAGGGGTCTGTAGAGACTGATTATATGAGCGCGGCATGAAAGTGCTGGAAACACTTCCATACCGCTGACCACAAGCAACTTAGAAGGAGTTGATTATGGCTGCCAAAAATTTTAAGCCAGAAGTCGCTATTGCCAAAACAGTTTCAAACGCTTTGCCTGTTATTTCAGAAAACCGCGACGCAGCACGCAAAAATGACGGTATTTCTAAGCCCTTACGCCGCATGTCAGTCAGTTATGTCAATGTTCGGCATTATGACCGCCGGACCCATATAACCAGGCGCTACACCCGCAGCGCGAGTCTGCGTCTGAATGGCCGCTGGATGGAAGAAGCCGGGTTTACGACCGGCACCAACCTGGATATCCGCGTGATGCCCGGTTGCCTGGTGCAGACCGCACAAGATCCCGAACCCACTCCGCCGCCTGAGCCGGAGATTATGCAGACGCTGAAGAAGGTCTGTAAGCTTTCAGGCCGCAAGCAACAGCAGATCCTCGAGTTTATTGAGGTGATCACCGCCAAGCGACCACCTGCGGGGAAGGGGGCTGACGGTCTGAGTTGCAGACAAAAATATCCCGGCTCAGTGGCCGGGATATTTAACAGTTAATAAAAATCTGGTTCTATTCGACCTTCAGCTTTCAGGATCTCAAGGAAGCGTTTATAGGCAACATCATCCCGTTCTAATATATCATCCAGTAACTTTTCTTTTATCAAAGCCCAATGATATATCCCATTTATATGCGTGGAAAAATACTTAAATGTGCCATGCAAAGTTGAATCAATAACTTGAACATTTTTTGCATTATAAGCAAGTAAACCGCCATAGTTTTTAGGCAACCCTAAAAATAGAGTTTCATTTCCAAGCCAATATATGGCGAACACATCTAATATGGTTCCATCTTTCTCTTTTATTTTCATTTGACCTGCCCTTTAATATTCTCGATCACATCTGCTGGATTAGAACTAACCCTTTGAGGAGTATCAATTTTAATATCATAGGCTTTACCCGTAGTAGAGTTATACTGATAATGAACAGTGATTGATTCCCCTTTAGCATTTTTCTGAACTACCTGCATTTTTTGGAACCCTGCACTTGCAGGAAAACGAGGATCATTATTCATTCCTGGCAGTATTTCCCCTTTTGCAGGGTTTTCCTGCACCTGCTTCCAAACTATTTGTTCATTCAGATCCCTTGGTATTGCTGATTGTTTACCCGGCTTCGCCGTCGATATTTTCTCAGCAGCCTTAATAATTATCTTGTTATCAATAATATTAACGGCTTTTCCGACCAGTGCCAAAGCCCGTTCAGCAGGAATAGAGGACAGTAGCGCCAGTGCATAGTCTTTCGCATCTTCCGCTGATAACAGTGCCATCACGGTATCGGAACCTGGATTGTTGCTCAGGATGGCTTTAACGATGTCTGCACCTTCCGGCAGATCGCCTTTGACCATCCGTTCCATGTCCGCTTTGACTTGTTCTGGCGGCAGATTGTTGTCTTGCGCATATTGAGCATAAGAGGCAACGGACTGACCATAGTCGGTTATCCCTTTTGGCAGACTCAGCGCATTATTCTCAACCGCATTCTTCCCGGCACTTGCCCCTGCCGCTACGCCTGCCGTGTCGCCGCCTGCCAGACCACCCGCCATTCCCGCAGAGATACTCGCCAGCGTGCTGACCGTTTGTTTCTGGTCTTCTGTCAGCGTATCCAGGTCCTTCACACCCGGGTACAGCATTCCGGCAATCGCTTTGGCGGCCAGTTCCCCCGAGGCACCTCCGACCGCTCCTGCGGCGGCACTGTTACCCTGCATCGCCGCCGTCACGCCGCCGAGGATCGCATGCGCAATCGTTTTGGCTGCCGTATTGTCATCAATACCGGCCTCGTGACCAATGATGTTCGCCAGCTCCGGGGCCGATGCCCCTGCCAGCGCGCCAGCAATATTCCCCCCTGCCAGGCCCTGAAGTGCAGCGGTCGCCGCCTGGATACCACGCTGCATATCGCTGCCGGTGCCGTACTTCTGCATTTCATCTTTATAGGCCTGCGTGTTACGCAGTTCGGCCAGATAGTTCTGCCGCTGTTCTTCTGTCGGGTTATCCGGAAGTCTCGCTTTCGATTCGCTTTTCGCTTTCTCCAGCGCGTTTATCTCACCCTGCGTCCGCGCGATATCCGCCGCCTGGCCGCCAATATCGCTGTGAACAGGGACAACTGGTGATCCGGCCGTTCTTCGCTGAGTGACAGGTAAAAAATCCTGGCTAGGCGGCCGGAATATCGTTCATTTAATAATCAGAGTAATAGGTAATTTGATAATTTTCGCCTAATTCAAGCTGAAGAGACTTAGCTAACTCACTACCTTCTCTAATAAAATTCAATTCATCTTCTTTTGTCTCAAAGCCTGATGCTGCTGGCTCTTCATCATTTAATATTGAGTCATATTTTTCTGACCAATTATCAAGTCTTTCCTTTAGTTCCTCAGAAAGAGGCAAGCTTTCCGGATCAATATTATCGACTTCTCCAGGAGAATTTTCCCATAGTGAAAATGAGTAATAATCCGCCATTAATTTTATCATTTTCATTTCACTCTCCCAGCTGGATTAGCTCCTACCATAAAACCATTACTAAATAGCTGCGCGGAATATTAGATCACTTAAAGGGAACTCAGCCCGGATTGTGCGATCTGATCAATTGCCAAATATCCCACATCACTAACCGGACTGAGCGATGCCGATCATAGCCCCCATACCCCGTATCGAACGACGCCTGATGTAGAAAACTATCCATAAAACGCGTGACAAGAACCATGCCCGCAGACTTACCGCCATGCTGATGTTACACCGGGGAGACCGTGTCAGCGATGTCGCCAGAACACTCTGCTGTGCCCGTTCATCTGTCGGTCGCTGGATTAACTGGTTTACGCTGTCGGGTGTTGAAGGTCTGAAGTCCTTGCCCGCAGGGCGCTCCCGCCGCTGGCCTTATGAGCATATCTGCGCACTGTTACGTGAACTGGTAAAACGCACTCCCGGTGATTTTGGCTATCAGCGTTCACGCTGGAGTACCGAACTGTTGGCAATAAAAATCAATGAGATAACCGGATATCAGTTGCATGCCGGAACCGTTCGTCGCTGGCTGCCCTCTGCCGGGCTTGTGTGGCGCAGAGCGGCCCCGACCCTGCACATCCGTGACCCACATAAAGAGGAGAAGATGGCGGCAATCCATAAGGCACTGGAAAAATGCAGCGCAGAGCATCCGGTCTTTTATGTAGATGAAGTGGATATCCACCTCAATCCCAAAATCGGGGCAGACTGGCAGCTTCGTGGGCAACAAAAGCGCGTGGTAACACCGGGACAGAATGAAAAATACTACCTGGCCGGGCGCTGCACAGCGGTACCGGAAAAGTCAGCTACGTTGGCGGCAACAGCAAGAGTTAGGTGCTGTTCATCGCCCTGCTGAAACACCTGAAAGCCACATACCGACGGGCAAAAACCGTCACGCTTATCGTGGATAACTACATCATTCACAAAAGCCAGGAAACGCAGCGCTGGCTGAAAGAGAACCCGAAGTTCAGCGTGATTTACCAGCAGGTTTACTCGCCGTGGGTGAACCACGTAGAGCGACTGTGGCAGGCGCTTCACGACACAATAACGCGCAATCATCAGTGTCGTTCAAGGTGGCAACTACTGAGAAAAGTTCGTCATTTTATGGAAACCGCCACCCCGTTCCCCGGAAGAAAGCATGGTCTGGAAAAAGTGTAGCGGTATTAGGCGCAGCTATTTAGGCCTTCAGGTAATTGAATTAGAGGTCAATATAGACGCTTCTTGCGCAATGCTTTCTACATCCAGCCTCTGCAATTTAGAAAAACATTGGTCATGGTCGCTGGCAATGTCTTTTTCACGCAGTTGATTGACCGTTTGCTGCGCTTTCTCGCGTTCAACCGGGTCTTTGCTGTTCAGTTTCAGCTTCGCTATCTCAAGCTCTGTCTTCTCTGACACACTCAGATAGTTATTCTCAACAACAACTTTATCCGTTGTGCAGTTAGCCAGCGAAAACCATTTTTTCCAGTACAGTCAGCTGGTTACAACCTATTTCTGCCAGTGCATTCTGATGCACGGGTGCATAAGCCCTGACGTGCGTTTTCGCATCCCGTTACCCATTTTTCCCGACACTGTTAAAGAACATTATTCCACTGGTACAACAGAATATCTGTGGCGTCATTCGCCAGAAGGATTGAACTCACTTATTAAGTAAGGTTTTTCTAGCTTCTGACAAAGCATATTGAAACCAATCAAAGTCTATGGCTCTAGCATTCGAAGAGAACTCAACCTTAATATTACCCTCGCCATCCTCTTGTTGCAAAAGTGCAATGAATTCACCATCACAATAGATTTCGGCTATTAAATTTTCATAATCAACATCACTTGCAACAACAATTTTCAATTGATATTTATCAGTCATCATTATGGCTCCAAAAATCCACGGAAATTACCTTGAGGATCAAAGCGAGCTCCTCTTCCATCAGGAGCTATAACATCAAAACCACCAAAACGATTACCTTCTTTAACAGTAGCGCCTGGTGCTTTAACTATCCCGTCCAGTATTTTTTGTCCCTGATCATTCATTTGAGCTGGATTACCTTTAGCAACGGGAAATGCACTCCCTTCACGACTACCATGTTTTTGTAATGCTCTACCCGCAACTGTCAAATTTCCTGCTTTAACTGCTGAGTCAGTTTTAGCGCCAGTTTCTAATAATGTATCCAGTTCAAGCTGACCAAATTTTCCTGCATTAATAGAGTTTGAACTAGAAGAGATATTCTTAGCCGCAGTTGCTGCCACAGCTTCAGCCTTCGCAGCACTGGCTTCTGCCGCTGACTTACCTATCCCTACAGCACCGCCGGCACCTACGCCACCAGGAACTATAGCTTCGGACAGCTGGATCCCGGCATTATTCAGGCACAGCACGACATTACCCGCACAGGCCTGAATTGCCGCCTGTGCTGCTGCGGCTATCTCAGGTGTTGCTGCTGCCAGAACACCACCACCCAGACCAGCAGGCAACGCTACCATCAGGGCATTCTGCATCGCCAGTCCTTTCTGACAGGATGCCGAGCCGGGATCAGTAGAGCAAGAGGCAATATTTCTAGCTTGCTCCCGAATGGCCTTTTCCTGGCCAACTTCCGTCCCACCGATTAGATTGTTTTCCGCCGCATTCTTCCCGGCACTTGCCCCTGCCGCTGCGCCTGCCGTGTCGCCGCCTGCCAGACCACCTGCCATTCCCGCAGAGATACTCGCCAGCGTGCTGACCGTTTGTTTCTGGTCTTCTG
>NZ_JAWXRD010000002.1:0-492161 GCF_033843265.1 Scandinavium lactucae | reverse complement strand
ACCAGTACTAATGAACCGTGAGGCTTAACCTTACAACGCCGAAGCTGTTTTGGCGGTGAGAGACACGATTTTTGGCTTGATAACAGATTAACCGGAGTGCTCAGAGAGCATTTTGGTAACAGAATTTGCCTGGCGGCAACAGCGCGGTGGTCCCACCTGACCCCATGCCGAACTCAGAAGTGAAACGCCGTAGCGCCGATGGTAGTGTGGGGTCTCCCCATGCGAGAGTAGGGAACTGCCAGGCATCAAATTAAGCAGTAAACCGGGGCATCAAACCGGTGGTTGTAGAGAAATTCGGTGGAGCGGTAGTTCAGTCGGTTAGAATACCTGCCTGTCACGCAGGGGGTCGCGGGTTCGAGTCCCGTCCGTTCCGCCACTTATTAAGAGCCCTGAGCATTTGCTCAGGGCTTTTTCTTATGTAAAAAATAAACATTATTGCTCATATCGCAAAAATCCTCTGCGTTTTCGACTCTTTTTCACTTCCCTTCAACTCGTCATAATTCTCTAAATACACATATAAAGTAATTAAAGAGGAAATTATGGCAATCCCTGCATTTGGTTTAGGTACATTCCGTCTGAAAGATGATGTGGTAATCACTTCCGTGAAGACGGCACTTGAGCTTGGCTATCGTGCTATCGACACCGCTCAGATCTACGATAACGAGGCGGCTGTGGGCCAGGCGATTGCTGAAAGTGGCGTGCCGCGCAGTGAATTGTTTATCACGACTAAAATTTGGATTGAAAACCTGAGCAAAGAGGCGCTGATCCCCAGCCTGAAAGAGAGCCTGAACAAGCTGCAGACTGACTACGTCGATTTAACGCTGATTCACTGGCCATCACCGAATGATGTCGTTTCAGTCGAAGATTTTATGCAGGCGTTGTTGGCAGCGAAAAATAGCGGGCTGACGCGTGAGATTGGGATTTCAAACTTCACTATCCCACTGATGGAAAAAGCCATCGCCGCGGTAGGGGCAGAGAATATTGCCACCAATCAGATTGAACTCTCACCGTATTTGCAAAACCGCCGCGTCGTAGAATGGGCTAAACAGCACGGTATCCATATCACGTCTTATATGACGTTAGCCTATGGCAAAGCGTTAAAAGATGAGGTTATAGCGAAAATTGCTGCGAAACATAATGCCACGCCAGCGCAGGTTATTCTCGCCTGGGCGATGGGAGAAGGATATGCGGTGATCCCATCCTCGACAAAACGTGAAAACCTGGCCAGCAATCTACAGACGCAGGCGCTTACACTGGATGAGGCTGACCGCACAGCGATTGCGGCTCTGGAATGTAACGACCGTTTGGTCAGCCCGGAAGGTCTGGCACCAGACTGGGATTAATTCAACGCGGGGGCGCTCGCGCTCCCGTTTAATGCTTTGCGCTGGGTTTCGTGATCACTTAAGAAGTCAATAAATGCTCTGATGCGTGTGCTGACTGCCCGGTCACTGTAATACACGGCGCTGAAAGGCATCTCTACCGGCAGTCGTTTATCTGCCAGCAGTTCGACAAACTCACCTCTGGCAATCTCCTTATCCACCATATAGTCAGACAGGCAGGCGATGCCATTCCCGCTTAGGCAGAGCTGTTTCAGCGTTTCGCCACTGTTCGATGAAATACCCGATGTCACTTCATGCAGTTGTCCGTCACAGCAGGCTAACGGCCACATATTCAGTGACGCCGGTTCTGTAAACCCAAGACATAAATGCTGCTTTAGATCGTCTACGGTTTCGGGCATTCCGAAGCGCTCAACATACTCCGGAGAAGCAATGATTTTGCGATAGCTGGCAAACAACGGTCGAGCGCGCAGGCTGGAGTCCGTCAACGTACCTACCCGAATAGCCACATCCACCTTGCGTTCAATGAGATTAATGAACGTTTCAGACGACACCAGCGACAACGTAATTTCTGGATAGCGCTCGCGAAACGGTTTAATCAGCGGCAGCAGATAATGCAGGATAACCGGGGTCGCCGCATCAATGCGCAGCAGTCCGCGCGGCGTATGGCGGGTTTCCATCAACTCGTTTTCAGCCGCAGCCATCTCCTGCAATACGCCCTGCATACGGCGGAAATAGCGCTCACCCTCTTCGGTCAGGCTCAGCTGGCGCGTGGTACGGTTGAGTAAACTCACACCAAGCTTCGATTCGAGTTTTTTAACGGCCCGGCTGACCGCCGAATTGGCCTGACCGAGCAGCTCTGCGGCGCGGCTGAAGCTGCCGCTTTCGACCACGGCAATAAAGATGGCAATTTCTTCTGATGTGGCTCTCATTGTTGCTCCACCTGCAAAATTCTATTGAGATTTTGACCTTTTTTGTTATTTAAACACTGGCGCATACTGCATGTCATCTTAATCCTGATGATATGGAATAAATTATGCCACTGGCGCAGACCCCTGGATCGGCACGGTGATCCTACTGGTTGCCTTCCTGTTAATCGGGGGCCGTGGGCGGCTTGATAAGCCAGCCCAAGTTGCACTTGGCTAAAGGCAGAGTCCTTATTTGCTTACAGTATGAGACGCATCTTTCTGAAAAATAGCGTTGAAACTGTGAGCAATAGCCCCTATAACAGAAGAACCACACTGTGATGTCAGCGTGGTTTTTCTGTTATTGAGGTCAGAAATCTACCGTGCGAAAAAATACCTATGCCATGCGCTATGTTGCCGGACAACCGGCCGAGAGGATCTTACCTCCCGGTTCGTTCGCAACTATTGGTCAGGCATTGCCCGCCGGGGAGCCATTGAGTAGCGAAGCAAAAATTCGCGTTCTGGTGTGGAACATTTTCAAACAGCAGCGTGCCGAATGGTTATCGGTGCTGAAGAATTTCGGCAAAGACGCGCATCTGGTTTTACTTCAGGAAGCGCAAACGACGCCCGAACTGGTGCGCTTTGCCACCACCCATTATCTGGCAGCCGATCAGGTTCCTGCCTTTTTATTGCCACAGCACCCGTCGGGTGTCATGACCTTATCCTCGGCCCATCCCGTCTATTGTTGCCCGTTACGCGAGCGAGAACCGATCTTGCGCCTGGCAAAATCGGCACTGGTGACGGTTTATCCCTTGCCGGACGCGCGTCTGCTGATGGTTGTAAATATCCACGCGGTCAATTTCAGCCTCGGTGTGGATGTCTACAGCAAACAATTACTGCCGATTGGCGATCAAATTGCGCATCACAGCGGGCCTATTATCATGGCGGGCGATTTCAATGCCTGGAGCCGTCCGCGAATGAATGCCCTTTACCGCTTCGCGCGTGAAATGTCGCTGCGTGAAGTCCGCTTTACCGACGATCAACGGCGTCGTGCCTTTGGTCGCCCGCTCGATTTTGTGTTCTACCGTGGTTTGAATGTGCACGAAGCCTCTGTTCTGGTCACCCGCGCATCCGATCACAACCCACTACTAGTGGAATTCAGTCCCGGCAAACCTGAGCGATAAAGGTAAGTCAGGTCTGCCGTGGGGCAGACCTGTGCACCTAAGGTGCTGCCCTTTTATCATTCAACTAACCGAAGGACAGCACAATGACAACACAATCTCACCACAATAACGTCGATAAACAGTTTGGCTCCCAGGCAAGCGCCTATTTAACCAGTGCGGTGCACGCAACCGGGCGTGATTTGCAGCGCCTCGCAGAGCGGCTGAGCGCCTTTCCGCAGGCAACGGTGCTGGATTTGGGCTGTGGGGCAGGGCATGCCAGCTTCGTTGCCGCCGCCCACGTGGCACAGGTAACTGCCTACGATCTGTCGGCACAAATGCTTGATGTGGTGAAACAGGCCGCCGTTGATAGAGGGCTGAACAACATTACACCATCGCAGGGATACGCTGAGATTTTGCCCTTTGACGATGCCTCCTATGACGTAGTCATCAGCCGCTATTCGGCTCATCATTGGCATGATGTCGGTCAGGCAATGCGGGAAATTAAACGAGTGCTGAAGCCGGGCGGCATCGTTATTATTATGGATATTATGTCCCCTGGCCACCCGCTGCGGGATATCTGGTTACAGACCGTGGAAGCGTTGCGCGATACCTCGCACGTACGAAATTACTCAAGCGGCGAATGGTTCTCGATGATCAATGACGCCGGGCTGATTACCGACAGTTTGATTACCGATCGGTTGCCGCTGGAATACGGTTCCTGGGTTGCGCGGATGCGTACGCCAGAAGCGCTGTGCACTGCCATTCGGTTGTATCAGGAAAGCGCTTCCCTGGAAGTGAAGGACTATTTTGAGTTACAGGCTGACGGATCGTTTACCAGCGATACCATCATGGCCGAAGCACATAAAGCGGCATAAATAAAAAAGGCACCGAGGGAATCGGTGCCTTTTTCTTTAAACAGAGTTATCAGGAATCGGGTCTGTCGTTGTTTTTAACATACAACGTCAGTTGATCGCCCGGCTTCAGGTTATCGGTACCGTCGTTCCAGCGCACAACATCTTTGATGTTGAGCCCATGCCGTTTCGCGATACTCGACAACGAATCACCTTTGCGAACACGATAAGTAATGCTATCGCTGTTTTTCGCTAAGCGAGTCGGCTGCACCGCGGCAATTTCACCCGAGGCCAGGGACTCACGCAGCTGATCGGCATGCTTTTGCGGAACCATGACATACTTTGGCCCGCTGGCTCCAAGGGTAGACCCCTTAACGCCTGCATTAAACGCCTTCAGCTTGGTGACTGAAATACCGGCCATATCCGCCACCTGCTTCACGTCGACTGGGCTATCCAGACGAACACGAGCCAGGGCACGACTTTCATCTGCCGTCGGCAGTTGAACGCCATAGCGTTTGCTGTTCTTGAGAATATCGCTCAATGCCAGCATCTTAGGCACGTAAATCTTCGTTTCCTGAGGCAAAGAAAGCGACCAGAAATCGGTAGGTTTCCCTCGCGATTTATTCGCTTTAATTGCCTTCATAACACGACCTTCGCCGCTGTTGTACGCTGCGACCGTTAACAACCAGTCGCCGTCAAACATCTTGTTCAGACGCTGCATCATGTCGAGTGCTGCCGTGGTAGAGGCAACAACATCACGACGCGCGTCGTATGCGCGGGTCTGTTTTAAACCATAATTGCGCCCTGTGCTCGGAATGATCTGCCAGATGCCTGCGGCATTGGCTCCAGACGTTGCATGGGGGTCAAAAGCGCTCTCCACTATGGGTAGTAGTACCAGTTCCATAGGCATGTTACGTTTCTTAACTTGCCCTGCTATCCAGTACATATACGGCTCTGCCCGTAAAGTTACATCGTGGAGATAGCTCTTATTGCGTAAATACTTCTGTTTCTGTTCGCGAATCCGGCCATTATCCGGAATTCCCATCTTTAGCTCGTCGCCAATGAAAGCCCACAAGTCCTGATTCTGCGCATAGGATGTCCCATCGTCCATCCATCGCGCCTGGCTTGCAAACTTTCCTGCTTCCCCTTGACTAGCCGCAGAAAGGCTCTGTGCGTGCTGTTGTACGTTACCATCTCGATTGGCCTGGCAACCCACTAGCAGGACAGAGGCGAGTAATATCGCTCGTGCCTTCATGTGTGTGGTCAATAGTTGCTTAAAAGACGAGCAATCATAACGGCGAAAATTTTAAAAGGCAACCCTGGTGACTTAGAAGTTATCTTTCTTTGAGCGTAACCAGGCAAATCGTTGCTCAGCGTGTTGCAAATTTGTTTCTTTGTTAATTTCTTTAATTAAATCAACGTCATCAGTGCGGAGAAATACATTTATTTTACGCTCTTTTTTCAGAATTACGGGTAGTGTTATTTGGTTTTTTGCTCGTAACTCCTTAACTTCTATATAGTATTCATTTACGGCCCGATCCTGGGGCAAAATGCTCATCGCAAACTTCATATTTGCTAATGTGTACTCATGGGCGCTACACACGATGCTATGGTCAGGAAGCGCGTTTATTTTCTGTAGTGATTGATACATCTGGGCTGATGTGCCTTCAAACAGACGCCCACAGCCGCCGGAGAACAGCGTATCGCCGGAAAACAGATAAGGATCGCTAAAGAAACATATGTGGCCGAGGGTGTGACCCGGCGTTGCAATTACAGAAAATTCGCATCCCAAAACATCGACGATATCACCTTCTTTGACGATATGGGTGGCCCCTTTATCTTGTGTTTCCTCCGGGCCATACACCACTAGGCCCGGAAATTTTTGCGTAAGTTCTTTCACGCCGCCAACGTGATCGTGATGATGGTGCGTCAGTAAAATGGCCTGCGGGGTCCACTGATTTTTATCGATTGCCGCGAGAACCGGTGCCGCTTCGCCCGGGTCGACAATCAAACACTGACCGTCACCCTGACTCAGAACCCAGATGTAGTTGTCCTGAAACGCGGGAATACTGATAAGATTCATAAAATACCTCTCATAATGTCGCGGAAGGTTGTGATGAAACCGGCAAGGATACCTCTGACAGTTACGGTGCCAGGCCACTGGGCAGAAATGCCCTGGGGCGAATACTATCGTGAAGCGTTGGAACAACAGTTAAAGCCGTGGATGGCAAAACTTTATGGCTTTCATCTGCTTAAGATTGGCAACTTGAGCGCGGAAATCAATACCGATGCGTGCGCTATCTCCCACCAGGTCAACGTCTCACTGGGAGGTGACCCCATGCAGGTGATGGCCGATCCGCTGCACTTACCCTTTGCCGAAAAATCGGTAGATGCCTGCCTGTTGGCGCACACCTTGCCCTGGTGTCAGGATCCTCACCGCTTACTGCGTGAGGCCGATCGCGTGCTAATCGACGATGGCTGGCTGATTTTGACTGCGTTCAACCCGCTGAGCCTAATGGGATTACGCAAAATGGTGCCGATTCTGCGCAACCGCATGCCTTATAATAGCCGGATGTTCAGCCTGATGCGCCAGCTCGACTGGCTGGGGCTGCTCAATTTTGAAGTGATGCACCAGAGCCGGATCCAGGTGCTGCCCTGGTCGCGACAGGGCGGGCGAGTTCTGAGTACTCATTTGCCCGCCCTCGGCTGTTTGCAGGTGATTGTTGCCCGGAAAAGAACGGTGCCGTTAACGCTCAATCCGATGCGGCAAAGCAAAGCCAAAAACCCATTGCGCCATGCGGTGGGAGCCACCCGTCAATATCGTAAACCGCAGGATTAACTTTCCGGTTTGTAGCCGGTATCTGCCTGCGTCGGGCTCATTGCAGCGGCACGGGCCAGTTCATCGCAGCGTTCGTTCTCCGGATGACCGGCGTGCCCTTTGACCCATTCCCACTGAATTTTATGCTGACCAAGAGCAGCGTCGAGACGCTGCCACAGGTCGACATTCTTCACCGGCTTTTTGTCTGCCGTTTTCCAGCCGCGTTTTTTCCAGTTATGGATCCACTGGGTGATGCCCTGACGGACATACTGGCTATCAGTACTGAGCACCACTTCACAATGTTCCTTCAGTGCTTCCAGCGCCACGATGGCGGCCATCAACTCCATGCGGTTGTTGGTGGTCAGGTAGTAGCCTTCGTTAAAGGTTTTTTCGGTCTGACGATAGCGTAAAATCGCGCCATAGCCGCCGGGTCCTGGGTTACCGAGGCAAGAACCGTCGGTGAAAATTTCTACCTGTTTAAGCATCTCTGGTAGACTTCCTGTAATTGAATTCGATATGTAAACGGTAAGTCTGACATAAATGAGCGACATGAGCACTGCAATTACCCGACAGATAGTCCTCGATACTGAAACCACCGGTATGAACCAGATTGGTGCGCATTACGAGGGACATAAGATCATCGAGATCGGGGCGGTCGAGGTGATCAACCGGCGTCTGACGGGTAATAACTTCCACGTTTATCTCAAGCCTGACCGTCTGGTGGACCCTGAAGCCTTCGGCGTTCACGGGATTGCCGATGAATTCCTGCTCGACAAACCGACCTTTGCCGACGTTGCCGATGAGTTTATCGACTACATCAAGGGCGCTGAACTCGTTATTCATAACGCATCGTTCGATATCGGCTTTATGGACTACGAGTTTGCCAAGCTCAATCGCGGAATCGCCAAAACGAGCACCTTCTGCAAAGTGACCGATAGCCTGGCGCTGGCGCGTAAAATGTTCCCCGGCAAGCGTAACAGCCTCGATGCGTTATGCTCGCGCTATGAGATAGACAACAGCAAGCGTACGTTGCACGGCGCATTACTCGATAGCCAAATCCTGGCTGACGTGTACCTGCTGATGACCGGCGGGCAAACCACCATGAAATTCGCGATGGAAGGCGACAGCAACCAGCGTGCCGGTGATACTGGAATTCAGCGCATTGTGCGTGCTGGCGGTCAATTACGCGTGATTTCCGCCAGTGATGAAGAGCTGACGGCCCATGAAACGCGGCTCGATCTGGTGCAAAAGAAAGGCGGAAGCTGTCTCTGGCGCGCCTGAAGAGAATAAAAGTGCGCTGAAAATCAGCATGTGGGCGATTTTTGCAGCAAACGATTCAAAACCTAAGAAAAAGCGTTGACGGAAGAAAGGCTAATCCGTAATATTCGCCTCGTTCCCAAGGGAACAGTGGAGCGGTAGTTCAGTCGGTTAGAATACCTGCCTGTCACGCAGGGGGTCGCGGGTTCGAGTCCCGTCCGTTCCGCCACTATTCAGAATGCCTGAATCAGCAATGATTCAGGCTTTCGTCGTTTTAGGCGGCAGTAAATTCCCTGTCAAACAGGGAATACCGATGCTATCGCCGATTCCACGGCATCACCGCCAGCAGGCGTGCCATTCCGCAAAAACCACTCACTCCCGCGAATAACAGACCCGCGCCAACAAATCCTGCCAGTAAAAAGAACGCCGGATGCACCGCATAACCCAGCACAACGCCCGCCAGAATCAGCGAGCCCGCGACGATCTGTACCTGCCGCATAATCGGCAACGGTTGGGATTTATCGGCCACGCTCTGTTGCCCGCTTTTCTTCCACGCGTTCAGTCCACCTTCCAGCAGCATCACCTTGGCAGGTGCCACGGCCTCTGCCAGTTTATGGGCATTCATCGAGCTGCGCGTCCCTGACTGGCAATAAAAGATCACCGTGTCATAGGCTTCGAACGGCCCCAGTCGATCCCCGTTTTCGATAGCGGAAAGGGAGAGGAGGTGAGCTTCGGCAATATTTTCGCGGGCGTATTCATCTGGTTCGCGAATGTCTATCAGGGCGGCACCCTGAGCCAGCAGGACTTTAGCCTCGGCCGGAGAGATGTGTTGGATGGTCATAGCACTCCTTGTTTTTAACCCGACGGTGATAGGGCGATCCTACCCTATTTATCCCGGTCTGTATTTGGCGGGAGAGGCCTGAACCGGTGAAGATTCAGGCCTTCGTTGCATTACTCCTTGGCAGTCTCCACGTTGGTGAAGGTGTCATTCACGCCTTCCCGCTCGTGACGGGCAATCCAGCGATAGCACCCGGCACTGAGGAACGCGCCAATAAACCAGCTGAAGTTAGCCACTTCGTGCAGTGCCGGAATAAAGCTTATGACCAGACACACCGCCACCGACGGCAGCAATGCGCCAATGGCTTTCGGGTTAAAGCCTTTTTTGTACCAGTAGCGTCCGGTTGGAGAGAGGGTAAACAGATCGTCGACCACCACGGTGCCACGTTTTATCAGATAAAAATCGGCCAGCAGAATGCCGAACAGCGGGCCGATAAACGAGCCCAGCACGTCGAGGGTATAGTGAATCAACTCCGGGGACTGAAACAGGTTCCACGGCGTCAGCAGCACGGAGCCAACGGCGGCAATCATGCCCCCGGTGCGGAAGCTGATTTTCTGCGGCGAACAGTTAGAGAAATCAAACGCCGGGGAGACGAAGTTAGCGACGATATTGATCCCGATAGTGGCGGTGATCATCGTCAGCAGGCCAATCGCCATTGCCACGCTATTGCCCACATGACTCACGGTTTCAATCGGATCGGTTATCATGCGGCCAAACAGTGACTGCGAGCCGGAAACGATAATTACCGTCACAATAGAGAACAGCAGAAAGTTAAACGGCAGCCCCCAGCGGTTGCCCCGGCGAATTTCCTGCATACTTTTACCGTAGCGTGAGAAGTCGCCAAAGTTGAGCAGCGGTCCTGAGAAATAGGACACCACCAACGCGGTAGCGGTGATCATCTGCCAGGTTTGCTCCCCGGCGCTAAGCTGTTTGCTGGCGAGGGTAAACGAAATCCCGTCAAAGCCGGTCTGATACAAAATCCAGCCCGCCAGCGCCATCATCACGATGTAAACCGCCGGGCCCGCGATATCAATAAAGCGTTTAATCGCGCTCATGCCGTGCCAGAACACCAGCGCCTGCAGCACCCACATAATACCAAAACAGATCCAGCCCAGATGCGACAGGCCGAGGAAATGGGCGGTGGTCAGCGAGGCGAGGGAAGGCCAGAATTTAAGCCCGACCAGCATCAGCGCATTTGCCGCCAGATAAGTCTGGATGCCATACCACGCAAAAGCGATCAGGCCGCGGATCACCGCCGGAATGTTCGCTCCGAACACGCCAAAGGCCTGGCGGCTAATGACCGCATACGGCACACCGGCCATCTGACTCGGTTTTGCCACCAGGTTGGCGCACAGTTGAACAATACAAATCCCCGCCAGAAGACAGAGCAGTACCTGCCAGCTGGCCAAGCCGAGGGTAAAGAAGCTGGCGGCCACCACGTAGCCGCCCATGCTATGTACATCGGACATCCAGAACGAAAAAATATTGTACCACGACCAGCTTTGCTGGCGCGTGGGAGCCAGATCGTTATTGGTCAGTCTTGGGCTGTAGCTCGATTTGTACTCGGGTTTCGGGTTTGGCATGAAATCTGCTCCTTTAAAAAACAGATACTGACGGAATGTCTGCAACTTTCGTTGCATGAATCGGGCCAGATTCAGTTATCAAGAAACAAATGGCTTTTCGGGGCGATAATTCGCGCAAATCAGGCGCTATTGATGCAGAGTGTGCATTATTACAGTGCAGGTAATTATTTTACTGCCCGGACGTGGTGCTACCCGGCAGGGCTAACCGTGAAGAGGAAGCAGCAACATGCCACAGTTGATTCAGGTGATTAATCCCAATACCAGTCTCGCCATGACCCACACCATCGGCGAGGCGGCACGCAGCGTCGCGGCCCCCGGAACCACCATTCTGGCGACCTGCCCGACGCAGGGCGTCGAATCCATTGAGGGTCATTATGATGAAGCGATTGCGGCGATTGGCGTATTGGAGCAAATCAAACGCGGCAAAGAGCAGGGCGCGCAGGGGCACGTGATTGCTTGCTTCGGCGATCCGGGGTTACTGGCGGGGCGTGAACTGGCCAGCGGGCCGGTGGTGGGGATTGCCGAGGCCGCCATGCACATGGCGACGCTGGTGGCCACGCGCTTTTCCATCGTTACCACCTTACCGCGGACGGTAATTATCGCTCGTCACTTATTGCAGCAATACGGCTTCGAACATCACTGTGCGGCGCTGCACGCCATCGACCTCCCGGTGCTCGCGCTGGAAGATGGCACGGGTCTTGCTCAGATGAAGGTACGCGAGCGCTGTTTGCAGGCAAAACGAGAAGACGGCAGTGGGGCGATTGTGCTCGGCTGCGGCGGCATGGCGAACCTGGCCCGGGAACTGACGCAGGAACTGGGGATCCCGGTGATTGATGGCGTCACTGCGGCAGTGAAAATGGTCGAATCGTTGGTGGCTCTCGGGCTTGGCACCAGCAAACACGGCGACCTCGCGTACCCTAATAAAAAGCCGCTGAGCGGAGGCTTCGAAATGCTGAGCTGACGACGGCGGCCATCTGATAAAGAGGTCGAATCAGTATGCAATCAGCAATGGATAAGCGCGTCTGGCATTTTAGTGAAAACTACCCACGGGATATGGCGGGCTACGCTGGACAACCGCCTCATGCGCAGTGGCCGGGCGGGGCCCGCCTCGCCGTCCAGTTTGTACTCAACTTTGAAGAGGGTGGCGAAAACCATGTACTGCACGGCGACAGCGGCTCGGAGCAGTTTCTGTCCGACATCATCGGCGCGCCCAGTTTTCCCGAACGGCACATGTCGATGGACTCACTGTACGAATACGGTTCTCGCGCCGGATTCTGGCGTATTCATCAGGAATTTCAAAAACGTGGCTTACCGCTGACGGTGTTTGGCGTGGCGATGGCCCTGGCGCGAAACCCGGCGATCGTCGAGGCTATCAAAGCCGCAGATTACGACGTGGTCAGTCACGGCTGGCGCTGGATCCACTATCAGAATATCGACATGCAGACCGAACGCCAGCATATGCAGCAGGCGATTGAAATCCTTGAAGCGTTGTTCGACAAAAAACCGCTCGGCTGGTACACCGGCCGCGACAGCCCCAACACCCGCCAGCTGGTGGTGGAGCAGGGCGATTTTCTCTACGACAGCGACTACTACGGCGACGACCTACCGTTCTGGACCACCGTTGACAGCAAACCACATCTGATTGTGCCCTACACTCTGGATGCAAACGACATGCGCTTCGCCACCGCCCAGGGGTTTAACACCGCCGAGCAGTTTTATACCTATCTGAAGGACAGCTTTGACGTGCTATATGAAGAAGGGGAAACCGCGCCGAAAATGATGTCGATAGGCATGCACTGCCGCCTGTTAGGCCGTCCGGGACGCTTCCGGGCATTGCAGCGTTTTCTCGACTACGTGCAAAGCCATGACGATGTCTGGATATGTCGCCGAGAGGATATCGCCCGCCACTGGGTTAAGCACCATCCTTATTCGTTCCCCCTCGCCCCGTCGGTGGGGTGAGGGGAGCAACGACTCGCTCATGCCATCAAACTGACATGGGCCGCCACGATGCGCCAGCCGCAGGGAAATTTCACCCAGGTTTGCATCTGGCGGCCCACGCGCTCGCTATTTTCACGGGTAAATTCGGTGCTTGCCACCGCCATCTCCTCGCCGTAGGCGGTGATCACCGTATGGCGCAGCAGGCGTTCCAGCCCTTGTGACGGGCGCGCGTTGCGGAAATCGCGGATCTGCGCGATGCCATACAGATTTTCCGTTGCTCCGAAGCGCACCGTGCGCGCATCCTCCCAGAACAGTTCATCCAGCACGGTAATGTCGTTACTGATTAACGCTTTTTCATAGAGATAAAACGCGGCGGTGACGGCTTCCAGCACCGAAGGCTTGTCAATGTGTTGCGGATTCATACGTCTTCCTGCTGATAAAGAATACCGGCCTGCTCCAGCTGCCAGGCGGCCTGTAAACACTGCGCTTCCTGCCACGGCGCGCCGATAATTTGCACCCCAATCGGCAGGCCGCTGAGGGTTTTGAGCGGCACGGTCACGACCGGCAGGCCGAGAAACGAAATCGGCTGCGTCAGCATCCCCATGCTGGCTTTGGTCGGTAAATCCATCCCGTTAATGTGCATCGTGGTGTCGCCAATGCGCGTGGCACTGCACGGCGTGGCCGGAGCCAGCAGCAGATCAAAATCGTTAAACAGCGGTAGCGTCCGGTCGCGAAACCAGGCCCGAAATCGCTGCGCCTGGGTGTACCACGCCGACGGCGTCATCGCCCCCGCCAATAAACGCTCGCGAGAATGGGGTTCAAACCGTTCCGGCTCACTGCGCAGCGTGGGCAAATAGTGATTGCCACCTTCTGCCGCCGACAGTAAAAATGCTGCCGAACGGGCAAGCGCCACTTCCGGCAGGTCGAGGCTGTCCGTGGCCCCGAGTGCACGTGCCACACGGGCGACCGCCTCGTGGGCATCGCCATCGCTCCATTCATCAAACCATCCCCCGAGCACCGCACAGCGCAGCCGGGTGGTTTGCGAAAAGGTGTCAGAAACCCGCGATTCCTCGCGGGAAGCCTGCCACTTATCATCCTCGTCATGCCCCTGTAGCGCATCGTAAACCCGCGCTAAATCGTCGGTAAAGCGCGCCAGCGGGCCGATATGATCGAGGCTGGCGACAAACGGATGGCTGCCGGATCGCGACAGGCGACCAAAGGTCGGTTTCAGGCCCAGTACGCCGCACAGCGAGGCGGGAACGCGAATCGATCCGTTGGTATCGGTGCCGAGGGTGAAATTCACCAGCTTAGCCGCCACCGCTGCGGCAGACCCGCCGGATGAACCACCGGCAATGCGTTGCAGATCTCGCGGATTACGTGTCGCGCCGTAGTGGCTGTTTTCGGTGGTGAAACCATAGGCATAGGCATCCATATTCAGCGCTCCCGCCAACATTGCGCCTGCCTGCTTTAACCGTCGGACGGCAAAGGCATCGTCGGTTGCCGGAGGCTGGTCGCTGAACAGTTTTGCCCCGGCAAGGGTGGTCACACCGGCGATATCAAACAGGTTTTTCACCGCAAACGGCACCCCGGCCAGCGGCGGAAGCGCCTCGCCCCGGCTCAGACGTGTATCCATGTCAGCGGCTTCGCGCAGCATCCGCTCTGCCGTCACTTCGGTGAAAGCATTTACCTGCGGATTATCGCGCTCGATCCGGGCTAGCGTCTGCTGCGCCAGTTCGACGGCGCTGAACTGGCGGTAGCGTAACCCCTGCTGAATGTCCCGAATACTCAATGTCATAGCTGATACACTCCTGCACCTTCCTGGCGGTGCGGTAACGGGAAGGCCATTAGCGGTTCAGCAATCGCCGCAATCCGCTCAAGCTGAATCGCCAGCTCGGCCCGGCGCGGTGAATCAAGGGGAACCGCCAGCAGCTGTTCCATCAGGTGAATGTATTGCGGCCAGTTAAATTCAGTGTCGTTCATCATCGCTCCTTAAAATCCGGCTGCGCTGCCGTTGCTGCGTGGATCGAATGCCCCTTCCAGCATGCCGTTAGGGTGGCGCACAATTGCCCCGGCATGACCCATTGCTTCACTCATTCCCGGCAACCATTCCACGTCGTGGCCTAACTCGCGCAGTGCCGTAAACGTCGCTTCGCTGAAGCCGCCTTCGAGTTTGAGGGAGTCCGTTGCCTGGCCCCAGGTGCGGCCAAGCAGCCAGCGCGGGGCGCAAACTGCCTCCTGTAACGGCATGCCCTGAATCACATGGCGGGTAAAAATCGCCGCCTGGGTTTGCGGCTGTCCGTCCCCGCCCATGGTGCCGTACACCATGGTCCGGCCATCTTTCAGCCGCGCCGCCGCCGGGTTAAGGGTATGGAACGGCTGTTTGCCAGGGGCCAGGGCCAGGAGGTGATCCGGGTCGAGCTGGAATGCCGCGCCGCGGTTTTGCAGCAGAATGCCGCTTTCCGGTAGCACCACGCCGCTGCCAAATTCGTGATAAATGCTCTGGATGAACGACACCGCCAGGCCGTTGCCGTCGACAACGCCCAGCCAGACGGTATCCCCCGGGCCTTTGCCTTTGCCCCACGGCGCGGCGCGGTGGTCGTCAATGTTGGCGGCCATCTCCTGCAACGGTGCGTTTTCCAACAGGCTTTGGACCGGGAGCGTGACGTGGCGCGGATCGGTGATGTATTTATCGCGCAGGCTGAATGCCTGTTTGGTGGCCTCAACGATGCGGTGAATGGTCTGCACTTCATCGGCGTTGGCCATCTGCAGATGGTCGGTAATGCCCAGGATCGCCAGCGACACCAGCCCCTGCGTGGGCGGCGTCATATTGAAAATCTCGCCCTGCTGGTGGCTAAGTTTGAGCGGCACGCGACGCCGCGCGCGATGGCAGGCGAGATCCCGCCCGGTCAGCGGGCAGCCGGTCGCCTGAAACTCTTCTGCCATCAGCTGTGCCAGCGGACCACGATAAAAACTGTCGAGACCGTCATTGGCCAGCCTGGTCAGGGTGCGGGCCAGACGCGGCTGACAAAAACGGTTGCCTGCGGTAGGCACCTCGCCGCGTTGTAAAAAGGTTCCGGCAAAGCCCGGCACACCGGAAAGTTCATGGTATTTGCCCTGTGTAGCGCTGGCCTGCGAGCGGGTGACGGGCATCCCATCGGCGGCGTAACGAATGGCGTCGGCCAGCAGGCGGGAGAGGGGCAGCTGTCCCCCGCCAAGGCTGGCGGAGACTTTTAGCGCGTCGTCCCAACCGCTGATTGTGCCCGGCACGGTCAGCGCTGCTTTCGCACCACGATGCGGAATGGCAGCATGTCCGGCGTAATATTCCAGCGTCGCTAATGCCCCTGCGGCCCCGCTGGCGTCAATGGCAATCGGCTCGCCGGTCGGCGGCACAATCAGCCAGAACCCGTCCCCGCCGATGCCGTTCATGTGCGGATAGACCACGGCAATGGTGGCCGCCGCCGCGACCATCGCTTCGATGGCATCCCCACCGTGGCGCAGGACCGAAAGCGCCGATTCGCTGGCGAGATGATGAGGGGTAACCGCCATGGCACCCGGGGCCAGATTACTTTGCATGATTTTTGCTCCGTGGAAGGTCTTCGGTGTTATCAGGCAAAAAACGTTCCAGATTGACGCCCGGCGTTGGCGTGTGTCAGCTTAGGATGAAACAAAAGTTGCAGGAGAGGGTATGCAGCAGCTCGATGAGCGCCTGAGGGCGTGCTTTAACGAATTGTCACCGCAGGAACAGCGCGTCGCGTCGTTCATCATGGATCATTTTGACGATCTGGTGAGCTACAACAGCGCCGAACTGGCGCGGCTGAGTGGGGTCTCGAAGGCTACCGTCAGCCGTCTGTTCCGCCATCTGGGCTATGAGCGCTTCAAAGACATGCGCGACGAGCTGCGAACCCTGCGCCAGAGCGGGATGCCGCTGACCGGTGAACGCGATGCGGTGCAGGGCAACACCCTGCTGGCGCGTCATTATAAACAGGAAATGGCTAATCTGATGCAGTGGGTTAACGCTCTGGATGCCAGCCTGTTTGATGAGGTGATCGCCGCGCTGGCAAGCGCCAGACGGGTGTTTATCGTCGGCCTGCGTAACAGCGCCCCGGTGGCGTTGCACCTGCGCCAGCAGTTGATGCAAAGTCGCGGCAACGTCTGGCTGATGCCGCAGCCGGGCCAGACGCTGGCGGAAGAAGTGGTCGATATCACCCCGGAAGATTTGGTTATCGTGGTGGCGTTTCGCCGCCGTTCGCGCGTGATTCGCCCGCTGCTTGAAGCGTTGCAGAGCCAGCAGGCGCAGGTGTTGGTGATAAGCGAGCCGCAGGCCACCCGCATTCGCACCCGCTGCCGCTGGCATTTTGCCACTCCGCTGGACAGCGTTTCGGCGTTCGACAGTTACAGCAGCGCCATGAGCCTGGTGAATTTGTTAGCCAATGCCTTGCTGCACAGCACGCTCAGCGAAGGTCGCCAGCGTATTCACCACATCGCCGACCTCTATCACACTCTGGACGAACTGGAACAGCGCTGATGCCCTGCGATGGTGCAAATGCACCCGCGCAGGGTTCCGTTTTGAATCAACGATGGGCGAATTATCCGTAATCGTTCGATGAAAAGCGAAAGTGCGGGCTGGCACATTCGTTGCAAAAACGATATTAAAAGAATCATTCGTTTCAATAACCGGTATCCAGACCAAAGGATGTGTCCATGTTCGAGGTTCAGCCTTGTTCCGCTATTAACCCTCCGCACCGTTTGTTGATGGGGCCGGGGCCAATCAACGCCGATCCGCGAGTGCTGCGGGCAATGTCCAGTCAACTGATCGGCCAGTACGATCCGGTAATGACCGGCTACATGAATGAAGTGATGGCGCTGTATCGCGGGGTGTTCCGCACTGAAAATCAGTGGACCATGCTGGTGGATGGCACCTCCCGGGCCGGGATTGAAGCCATTCTGCTGTCGGCCATTCGTCCCGGCGATAAGGTGCTGGTGCCAGTGTTTGGTCGTTTCGG
Source organism: Scandinavium lactucae (assembly GCF_033843265.1). Lineage (NCBI taxonomy): Bacteria > Pseudomonadati > Pseudomonadota > Gammaproteobacteria > Enterobacterales > Enterobacteriaceae > Scandinavium > Scandinavium lactucae. The sequence goes on along the minus strand of NZ_JAWXRD010000002.1, from coordinate 474,468 downwards.
CCACCTGCTGTGTGAAATTGCCCGACGCTGTCGGGCTGACGTTCACACCATAGATGTCCCGTGGGGCGAGGTGTTCAGCGCCCAGCAAATCGAGGATGCTATCAAGCGCGTTAAGCCGCGCCTGCTGCTGACGGTGCAGGGCGATACCTCGACCACGATGCTGCAACCATTGCAGGAGTGGGGCGAGATTTGTCGCCGCCACGGGGTGCTGTTTTATACCGATGCCACCGCGTCACTGGGTGGCAATGTGCTGGAAACTGATGCCTGGGGGCTGGATGCGGTCTCTGCCGGACTACAGAAATGCCTTGGCGGCCCGTCCGGCAGCTCGCCGATTACCCTCAGTGCGGAAATGGAAGCGGTGATCCGCGCGCGTAAATGCGTGGAGCAGGGGATCCGCACCGGGGATCATCAGGATGGCGAAGACGAGATGATCTGGTCGAATTATTTCGATCTCGGGATGGTCATGGACTACTGGGGGCCGGAGCGTCTGAACCATCACACCGAAGCCACCAGCATGCTGTTTGCCGCCCGCGAGTGTGCGCGCATCATGCTTGAGGAAGGTATGGATAACCTGATCGCTCGCCACGAGCTGCACGGTCGCGCGATGCTGAATGGCATTCAGGGCATGGGCCTGGAAGTCTTCGGCGACATCCGCCACAAAATGAATAACGTGCTCGGGGTGGTTATCCCGGCGGGTGTGCATGGTGAGGAGGTGCGTCAGCGCCTGCTCAATGATTTCCACATTGAAATCGGCACCTCGTTTGGTCCGCTAGCGGGCAAAATCTGGCGTATCGGCACCATGGGCTACAACGCCCGGAAGGATTGTGTTTTGCAAACCCTGACCGCGCTGGAAGCGGTATTGAACCGTCTGGGCTTTGCCACCACCCAGGGCGCGGCAATGCAGGCCGCCTGGGACACTTACGAGGGGTGATTCATGCCACAGAACATCATGCCAATGAGTGCCGAAGAGGCACGTCTGGCGGCAGCCCGCGTCATGGCACGCAGCGACCAACTGGCAGAAATCAGTGAAACCACCGGGGAACTGACCCGGGTTTACCTCTCGCCTGAACATTTGCAGGCCAACGCGTTGGTGGCGCAATGGATGAACGAGGCGGGCATGATCGCCTGGCAGGACGCGGTGGGCAATATCTGTGGGCGCTACGACGCGCAGCAGGAAGGCGCGGCTGCGCTGTTGCTCGGCTCGCATCTGGATACCGTCCGCAACGCCGGGCGCTATGACGGAATGCTCGGTGTCCTGACGGCGATTGAAATCGTAGCCTGGCTGAACCGCCATGACCGGCGTCTGGCGCAGGCCATTGAAATTGTCGGGTTTGGCGATGAAGAAGGCACGCGCTTTGGCATCACGCTGCTCGGCAGCCGGGGGCTGACCGGTAGCTGGCCGCCAGAGTGGCTGGACTGCTGTGATGCGCAGGGCATCAGCGTCGCGCAGGCGATGGTCAATGCGGGATTAGATCCGGCACGCATCGCGCACGCCGCCCGTTTACCAGAAGAATTTAGCGCCAGTCTGGAGCTGCACATCGAGCAGGGCCCGGTGCTGGAAGGCGAAGATTTAGCGCTCGGGGTGGTGACTGCCATCAACGGTGCCCGCCGCCTGAACTGTCGTTTTGACGGCGAGGCCGGACACGCCGGAACGGTGCCGATGGCTCATCGTCGGGATGCGCTGGCCGGAGCCGCCGAATGGATGCTAGCGATTGAACAGCTCACCCAGGCCAGTGACCCCACCCTGGTGGCGACGGTCGGCACGCTGAACTGCCAGCCCGGTGCAGTGAACGTGATTCCCGGCAGCGTCACGCTGAGCCTCGATATTCGCAGTCCGTCCGACGACATGCGCGAAGCGCTACTGGCGACCTTGCTGGAAAAAGCCCGACAGATAGCTCAGCGCCGCGGCCTGACGTTCTCGCATGATATTTTCTATACCACCCCCGCCACACCGTGCGACCCGGTGTTACAGGCCACGCTGGTTCACGCCTGCGAAACCGTGCAGGGCAGGGCGCTGAGTTTGCCGAGCGGGGCCGGGCACGATTCAATGGCGTTAGCAGAACGCTGGCCGGTGGCAATGCTGTTTGTGCGCTGTGCGGGCGGGATCAGTCATCATCCAGCAGAGTCGGTTGAACAAACTGACGTGGCGCTGGCCTTGCAGGCCTACAGCCTGGCGGTGCAGGAGACGGCCCACCCGGATGCGCTCCGGGCTTTCAACAGTGCCAGCGTGGAACAGGCCAAGGAGATGATCGCCGCCTGCGTGGCGTTGCCGGAATGGCAGCAATCGCTGGTGGCTGGGCGACCTTATGTCAGCCTCGGTGCGCTGCTGGAAAAGGCCGCTGCGCTCAGTGAACGCTGGCAGTTGTCGGAGCTGGAATCAGCCCTACAGGCGCATCCGCGCATTGGCGATAAGCCTAAGGGCTTGTCAGCCGAATCGTCGTTCTCGCGTCAGGAACAAGCGTCGGTCAACGGCCACGATGCCGCGCTGCGTCAGGCGCTAGCGCAGGGTAATGCAGACTATGAGGCGCGATTTGGGCGAGTATTCCTGATCCGCGCTAAAGGGCGCAGTGGGGAAAAGATCCTCGCCAATCTTAACCAGCGGCTGAAAAACAGCGACGCCGACGAAATTCAGGAGGCGCTGCGTCAACTGCGTCAAATCACCCAGCTTCGTCTGCAAGGAGTGTTCGCCCGATGAGCCATATTTCGACCCATATTCTTGATACTTCACTCGGCAAACCGGCGGCAGGGGTAGTGATCCGCCTCGAAAAGCACACGCCGACCGGCTGGACGTTATTGAAAGAAGCGGCAACCAACGCCGATGGACGCATCGGTGCGATGGCCGAGGGAGAGCTCGCGCCAGGCCGTTATCGGCTGACGGCGGAAATCGGCGAATGGTTCGCCCGCACCGGGCGCGAAACGCTCTACCCGAGTGCGCAAATTGATATAACGCTGCCCGCCAGCGGTGATCACTACCACTTACCGTTTTTGATTGCCCCATGGGGCTGGTCGACGTATCGGGGATCGTGACGAATAGCCCTTCTGTTATCTAAGAAGGGCTAAAGAGAATCAAGACAGCGTAAACGTGTCGGCATCCTGCCAGGCGGGGAATTTCTCGCGATAGTCGGTCAGCGCCGTCAGCGAGAGCTCGGCATGAATCAGCGTGGCCTGATGTGGTTCAGCGGTGGCGATGATTTCACCCTGTGGGCTAATCACCCGGCTATCGCCACGATAGTGATGGCCGTTGCCGTCGGTGCCGACGCGGTTGCAGCCAAGAACGTAAGCCTGGTTCTCAATGGCGCGCGCGGTGAGCAGTGCCTGCCAGTGCAGGGAACGCGGGGCAGGCCAGTTGGCTACGTACAACACCAGATCGTAATCATTACGGTTGCGCGACCACACCGGGAAACGCAGGTCGTAACACACCAGCGGCAAAATGCGCCAGCCGCGCCATTCAAACACTACGCGTTCGTTGCCCGCTTGATAATGGTGATGCTCATCGGCCATGCGGAACAGATGGCGTTTGTCATAGCGATGCACGGTGCCTTCCGGCTCGACCAGCAGGAAACGGTTCACCGGACCACGCTCGGTTTGCAGCGCGGCGCTGCCCGCCACCAGGGCGTTAGTTTGCTGTGCTTTTTCATGCATCCAGCTGATGACATCGTCTTCCGGCAGTGACCGGACCGCCGCTTCCATCGCAAAACCAGTGGTGAACATCTCTGGCAGCACAATCACATCGCGCCCCTGAATCTCTTCCAGTTGTCTGTCGAAATGACGCAGGTTGGCGGGGCCGTCCATCCACACCAAGGGTTGTTGCAACAATGTTACTTTCAAATTGGGCACAGTCATAAACTCCCGATTACAGGCTAACGAGTCACTGCTCTACCTTATCAGCATTTCAATAAAAAAAGCGGAGAAGATTCTCCGCTTTTAAGGTGTGTGTTTGCCGGGTGGCGCTGCGCTTACCCGGCCTACAATCGAGCGTTACGCGGCTTCAACCTTGCGCACTTTCTCCGGCAGCTTTACCGGCTTGGTCGCCAGCGCGTCGGCATCAAAGTCGTCAACGTTAATGCTGCGCAGACGACTGGTTTCCGCTTTGATCAGCACATCCGCATCAGCCTGGTCGATAAGTCCTTTAGCCAGCGCGTTACGCGCCAGTTCATCGAGACGGGTGAATGGCAGGTTTTTACCCAATTCTTTGCAAATACGCTGATGAATCGGATCGGCTGCCATCACGTCAATCAGCGCTTCTTCCAGCAGACCCACCGGGTTGTGGGCGCTCGGGGTCAGATACTGACCGCGACCGATCCGGGAGCGGGTGGCACTTGGCACCTGCAGGATTTTCGCCACGGCATGGTCAAGTTTGTCCGAAGGGGCAGTGTAGTGACGTCCGGTCGGGAAGATAACGACGCGCATCACGCCCGCGACAAACCCGTTCGGGAAGTTACGCAGCAGGTCGTCCATCGCCTGTTCAGCCTGATGCAGCGCATCCTGAACCCCCCAGTGAACCAGCGGCAGATCCGCTTCGTTACGACCTTCGTCGTCGTAGCGTTTCAGCACCGCAGAGGCCAGATACAGCTGGCTCAGCACATCACCCAGACGGGCAGAGATGCGTTCGCGACGCTTCAGACTACCGCCCAGCACCGCCATCGAGACATCAGACAGCAGCGCCAGGTTGGCACTCAGGCGGTTCAGGTGCTGGTAGTAACGACGGGTAGCGTCGTGGGTCGGCGTGCTACTGGTCAGGCCGCGTGTCAGGCCCAGCCAGAAGCTGCGCACTTTATTGCTGCCGACGTGGCCGATATGTTTAAACAGCAGCTGGTCGAATGCGTTCAAATCTTTATTCTGCGCCGCAGCCATCTCTTCCAGCACGTACGGATGGCAGCGGATCGCGCCCTGACCGAAGATCATCATGCTGCGGGTCAGAATGTTAGCGCCTTCGACGGTGATCGCAATCGGTGCGCCCTGATAGGCACGCGCCAGGAAGTTACCTTCGCCGAGCATGATGCCTTTCCCGCCGGTAATATCCATCGCATCAATAATTGACTGCTGACCGCGATGGGTACAGTGGTACTTCACGATTGCCGACAGCACCGCCGGTTTTTCACCAAGCATAATGCCGTAGGTAATCAACGACGCCGCAGCGTCCATCACATAGGCGTTGCCTGCAATACGTGCAAGCGGCTCTTCAATCCCTTCCATTTTACCGATAGAGATTTTGAACTGACGGCGGATGTGCGCATAGGCCCCCGTTGCCATTGCCACCGATTTCACGCCGCCGGTTGAGTTAGACGGCAGGGTGATACCGCGACCCACCGACAGACATTCCACCAGCATACGCCAGCCCTGACCGGCCATTTTTGGTCCACCGATAATGAAATCGATCGGCACAAAGATGTCCTGACCACGGGTCGGGCCGTTCTGGAACGGCACGTTCAGCGGGAAGTGACGACGACCAATTTCCACCCCCGGCGTACCGGTTGGGATCAGCGCACAGGTAATACCTAAATCTTCGTCGCCGCCCAGCAGTTTGTCCGGGTCAGAGAGCTTAAACGCCAGACCGAGCACGGTCGCAATCGGCGCGAGGGTGATATAGCGTTTGTTCCAGGTCAGACGCATGCCGAGAACCTGCTCACCCTGCCATTCACCCATACACACCACGCCGGTATCCGGGATAGCACCCGCATCGGAGCCCGCTTCCGGGCTGGTCAGGGCGAAGCATGGAATTTCCTGGCCGCGTGCCAGACGCGGCAGGTAATGATTTTTCTGCTCGTCGGTGCCGTAATGTTGCAGCAGTTCGCCTGGGCCGAGGGAGTTCGGTACGCCAACGGTGATCGCCAGGATCCCCGACACACCGGACAGCTTTTGCAGCACGCGAGACTGGGCATAGGCAGAGAACTCAAGGCCTCCGTACTCTTTCTTAATGATCATCGCGAAGAAGCGATGCTCTTTCAGATAGGCCCACAGTTCCGGCGGTAGATCCGCCAATTCATGGGTAATCTCGAAGTCGTTCGCCATGCGGCACGCTTCTTCGACCGGGCCGTCAATAAACGCCTGTTCTTCCGGGGTCAGGCGCGGCTGCGGATAGTTGTGCAGCTTTTTCCAGTCAGGATTGCCCTGGAACAGATCGCCTTCCCACCAGGTGGTGCCCGCGTCGATCGCTTCTTTTTCAGTACGCGACATCGGCGGCATCACTTTGCTGAACGTCCGGAACACCGGCGCAGAAATCATCGCCTTACGCATTGGTGTCAGGTTTAACGGCAGCAGAATCAGCGCCAGCGGAACCAGCAGCCAGATATTCCACAGGCCAGCGGCCGCCAGCGCCCCGGTCCACACCAGCAGGATAAGGCTGCTGAGCAGCAGGTTAACCCGGTGATAGAAGAGCACCCCGAGTAACACGATGGTTGCAACAATACTCAAAATCATCATAAAGAAATGCTCCCTTGCTTGTAGGAGGTCTGACCACTTGTGATGATATGGTTGTAGTGGATGTGATTTCTTTTATCAATGTGTTTACAAAATAATTACAACCTGGCTCACACTGTTGCCGCTTTTGGGGGCACGGAAAATCAAAAGCGGCGGGGATAACTGAGGTGAATGCTTCTCGCTTTATCCGCTATCCGTTACACTGCTGGGGTTAAACATCTAAGCGGAAGGACACTCCTCATGTACCAGGATCTGATTCGTAACGAACTGAACGAAGCAGCTGAAACGCTGACCAATTTCCTCGCTGATGAAGCGAACATTCACGCTATCCAGCGTGCGGCAGTGCTGCTGGCTGACAGCTTCAAAGCGGGCGGGAAAGTGCTTTCCTGCGGCAACGGTGGCTCTCACTGTGACGCGATGCACTTCGCCGAAGAACTGACTGGTCGCTACCGTGAAAACCGTCCGGGCTACCCGGCGATTGCCATTTCTGACGTCAGCCATCTCTCCTGCGTCAGCAACGATTTTGGCTATGAATATGTGTTCTCTCGTTACGTTGAGTCCGTTGGCCGTGCGGGCGATGTGCTGTTGGGCATCTCCACTTCCGGTAACTCAGGCAACGTGATTAAAGCCATTGAAGCGGCGCGTGCGCAGGGCATGAAAGTGATCACCCTGACCGGCAAAGACGGCGGCAAAATGGACGGTTCTGCCGACGTGGAAATTCGCGTGCCGCACTTTGGCTACGCCGATCGCATCCAGGAAATTCACATCAAAGTGATCCACATCCTGATCATGCTGATTGAAAAAGAGATGGTAAAAGCATAAGTGTTAGCGGGGGACACAACGATCCCCCGTTTTATGTGTACGCTCGTCATACTTCAAGCTGCAGGTACGTTGGTTACACCAGTTCACCCCAGTCACTTACTTAAGTAAGCTTCTGGGGGATCCCCTGGTTTGCCGCCTGCCTGCAACTCGAATTATGTAGAGCGAGAGAGGTGAACTATGTGCGAACTGCTCGGGATGAGCGCCAATGTGCCAACCGATATCTGCTTCAGTTTTACCGGGCTGGTACAGCGCGGGGGCGGCACCGGGCCGCATAAAGATGGCTGGGGGATTACCTTCTACGAGGGTAAAGGCTGTCGCACATTTAAGGATCCGCAACCGAGCTTCCAGTCACCTATCGCCAAACTGGTGCAGGATTATCCGATCAAATCCTGTTCGGTCATTGCCCATATTCGTCAGGCGAATCGTGGCGAAGTGGCGCTCGAAAATACCCATCCGTTTACCCGCGAACTGTGGGGCCGTAACTGGACCTACGCCCATAACGGGCAGTTGACCGGCTATAAGTCGCTGGAAACCGGTCAGTTCCGTCCCGTTGGCGAAACCGACAGCGAAAAAGCCTTTTGCTGGCTGCTGCACAAGCTGACCAGCCGCTATCCTCGTACGCCGGGCAATATGAATGGGGTGTTTAAATACATCGCGTCTCTGGCAGATGAGCTGCGGGAGAAAGGGGTGTTCAACATGCTGTTGTCAGACGGACGGTATGTGATGGCGTTCTGCTCAACCCATCTCTACTGGATAACGCGTCGGGCACCGTTTGGGGTGGCAAAGCTGCTGGACCAGGACATGGAAATTGATTTTCAGAGTGAAACCACCCCGAACGATGTGGTCACCGTGATCGCTACTCAGCCGTTAACCGGCAATGAAACCTGGCACAAGATTATGCCAGGCGAGTGGGCATTATTTTGTCTCGGGGAGCGCGTAGTTTGACGCCAGCTGCGAGCGGACTTCGTGACTCAGCGGCTTGCTGACGACGTAGCGTCCGCTCTGAACCGTCACCATCGGCGGTTTATGGGTCTGCTCGAAGTAGTCGTAACCCGGCTTCAGCTGCGCCCAGAAATCTTTGTAGTAAGAGAACTTGTGGCGCTGCATATTGGCGTCGGTCATGCGGAATGGATAGATGCTGACCTGCACGCTTGACTGGCCAAACACCAGCGCCCCGGTCACGAACTGGAAAATCTCATCAATGCCGGAGTCGGTCATGGCATAGCAGCCAATCGACACGCAGGCCCCGTGGATCATCAAATACTTCCCTTCATAGCCGTGCGCGCGGTCGTAGTCGTTCGGAAAACCAATATTAATGGCTTTATAAAAACGGCTATCCGGTTTCAGCTGGCTGCGGGAAACGTTGTAGAACCCTTCCGGGGATTTGAAATCACCCTGGCGCTGTTTCGGACCGAGACCGCCGGAGTAGTTACAAATTTTATAACTGTCGAGCAACTGGTAGGTCTCACCCATCTTCACGTAGAGATCAAGGGTGCGCTCTTCTTTGAAGATCTGGATATAGACCGGGGATCCCATTAACTGCTGCTTAAATTCTTTGCTGACCGGCGTGGACGAGCTATTACTGCTAAGCAAACCGGCAAACGAAACGCACGGGATCAACAGCATCGCAAGTAACAATGCGATTTTGCGCATACTACATGTTCCTTGATAAAACGGTGAAGCCAGGCCGGGAGGCCCGAAATTAGGGTTCAAAATCAGAATTATCTTGATTTGGTGCGCTCACATTATCATCACCAACGTTTTTCGCAAGCCCGGAAAGTGGGGTTTACAAATTACTTTAGCGTTATACCTGCTTTTTATCGCAAAAGCAGTCAGAACTTTGCGTATTCGCTCGCAAATACCGACCTGCGAGCCGCGTAAATGCTGCGTTTCTGTGCGACATCCTGTAAACTTCCCGCGATTCACGACCAGGTTAAGAAAGGATGCTTTACTCTTATCGTACTGCCGCCAGCAGCGCACTCTGGCATCGGTTTTCCTTTCTTGTTTTTCTCTACGCTGGGTTTAGTAGTCACGTTTACGGATACCTGCTAACGACATGATTAAAATCACAAAAGGGCTAAATTTGCCCATCGCTGGCGCACCGTCACAGCACATAGCCGACAGTCCCGCCGTCTCACGCGTGGCGGTACTGGGCGAAGAATATCGGGGTATGCGCCCCTCCATGGCAGTTCAGGAAGGCGACCGGGTGCAGAAAGGCCAGGTGCTTTTTGAAGACAAAAAGAATCCTGGGGTGCGCTTCACCGCTCCGGCGAGCGGGGTCATTAGCGCTATCCATCGTGGCGAGCGTCGTATCCTGCAAGCGGTGGTGATTGATATTGAGGGCGACGATGCCGTCACATTCCCCCGGGTGGGCACGGCAGAATTGGCCACCCTCCCTCGCGAAGCGGTGCAACAGCCGCTGCTGGAATCCGGCCTGTGGACCAGTCTGCGCACCCGACCTTTCAGCAAAATCCCTGCGCCTGACAGCGTGCCCGCGGCCATTTTCGTGACCGCCATCGACACCAATCCGCTGGCGGCCGATCCGCAGCCAATCATCTATCAACACCGCGATGCGTTCAACGCCGGGCTGACGGCGCTAACGCGTCTGACCGATGGCAAAGTACACGTCTGCCAGGCCAGCGGCGGCAAGCTTGGCGGGCATCCGCTCGGCCAGGTGGCCTACAACGAATTTGGCGGCCCGCATCCGGCAGGATTGCCCGGGACGCACATTCATTTCCTTGAGCCGGTCAGCCTGAACAAACAGGTCTGGCATCTCAGTTACCAGGACGTTATCGCCATCGGGAAACTGTTTGTCGACGGTGAGTTGTGGACCGAACGCGTGATTGCGTTGGCCGGGCCGCAGGTAAAAACCCCACGTCTGGTGAAAACACTGCTTGGGGCCAGCCTCGAACAACTGGTGCAGGGCGAACTGGCCGACGGTGAAAATCGGGTGATTTCCGGGTCGGTGCTTAACGGCACGCACGCTCAGGGGCCGACCGCCTTCCTCGGGCGCTATCACCTGCAGGTGAGCGTCGTAAAAGAAGGGCGCGAAAAAGAGCTGTTTGGCTGGGTGATGCCCGGCAAAGACAAATTCTCTATCACCCGCACCACGCTTGGGCATTTCCTCAAGCGCAAGCTGTTCAATTTCTCCACCGATACCAACGGCGGCGAACGGGCGATGGTGCCGATTGGCAACTACGAACGCGTGATGCCGCTGGATATTCTGCCGACGCTGTTACTGCGTGACCTGTTGGCCGGTGACACCGACAGCGCCCAGGCACTGGGTTGTCTGGAACTCGACGAAGAAGATTTAGCGCTCTGCACCTACGTTTGCCCAGCGAAATACGAGTACGGGCCGGTGCTGCGTGACGTCTTAACCCGCATTGAGCAGGAAGGATAAGTAATGGGCTTGAAAAATCTGCTGGAAAAAATTGAGCCGCACTTTACCCACGGCGGCAAACTGGAAAAGTACTACCCGCTGTATGAAGCCGCGGCGACTATTTTCTATACGCCAGGTCTGGTGACCAAAGGTGCCTCGCACGTCCGTGATGCTATTGACCTGAAACGCATGATGATTCTGGTGTGGCTGGCGGTGTTCCCGGCGATGTTCTGGGGCATGTACAACGTGGGCCTGCAAACCATTCCGGCGCTGCATAAGCTGTACGGACCAGAGCAATTACAACAGGTCATCGCCGGGAACTGGCATTACGCCGCCGCGCAGTGGTTGGGGGTTAACTTTGGACCGGACGCGGGCTGGCTAAGCATGATGGGGCTGGGCGCGGTGTTCTTCCTGCCTATTTACCTCACCGTGTTTATCGTCGGCGGTTTCTGGGAGGTGCTGTTCGCTATTGTGCGCAAGCATGAAATCAACGAAGGCTTCTTTGTTACCTCGATTCTGTTCGCACTGATTGTGCCGCCGACCCTGCCGCTGTGGCAGGCCGCGCTCGGCATCAGTTTTGGTGTCGTTATCGGCAAGGAAATCTTCGGCGGTACCGGGCGTAACTTCCTCAACCCGGCGTTGGCCGGACGTGCATTCCTGTTCTTCGCCTACCCGGCGCAAATCTCCGGTGACCTGGTGTGGACCGCGGCTGACGGTTTCTCCGGTGCGACCCCACTTTCACAGTGGGCGAGTAAGGGCGGAGAAGCACTGGTCAACATCACCTCCGGGCAACCAGTGACGTGGATGGACGCGTTCCTCGGCAACATACCGGGGTCGATTGGAGAAGTCTCAACCCTGATGATCCTGCTGGGTGGGGCGATCATTATTTTTGGTCGCGTCGCCTCCTGGCGCATCGTTGCGGGCGTGATGCTCGGCATGATTGCCACCGCTACACTATTCAACCTGATTGGCTCTGCCACTAACCCGATGTTTGCCATGCCATGGTACTGGCATTTGGTGCTCGGCGGCTTTGCCTTCGGCATGATGTTCATGGCGACCGACCCGGTGTCGGCATCGTTTACTGATAAAGGGAAGTGGTGCTATGGCGCACTGATTGGTGCGATGTGCGTGCTGATCCGCGTCGTGAACCCGGCCTATCCGGAAGGAATGATGTTGGCGATTCTGTTTGCCAACCTCTTTGCGCCACTGTTCGATTACCTGGTGGTGCAGGCCAATATCAAGCGGAGGAAGTCGCGTGGCTGAAGTGAAAAGTAACGATAGCATCGGCAAAACGCTGCTGGTGGTGCTGGTGCTTTGCCTGGTCTGCTCGGTGATTGTCGCCGGGTCAGCGGTGGGGCTGAAACCTCGCCAGCAGGAACAGCGTGCGCTGGATAAACAGCGCAATATTCTGGCGGTCACCGGACTGATGCAGCCGAACATGAAGCCCAATGACGTGGCCTCACTTTTTGCCGAACGCATTACGCCGCGTCTGCTGGATTTAAAAAGCGGCACGTTGCTGGATAAAGACCCGGCCTCCTTTAACCAGGGGCTGGCGTTAAAGGATCCGGCGCAGAGCACTCAACTGGATGCCAGTGAGGATCCGGCAGGCATCAAACGTCGTAGCAACGTGGTCGAAATCTATCTGGTAAAAGACCCGCAGCAGAAAGTGCAGCAGGTGGTATTGCCCATTTACGGCAACGGCCTGTGGTCGATGATGTACGCGTTTGTGGCTCTCGATACCGACGGGCGCACGGTAAAAGGCATCACTTACTACGACCAGGGCGAAACTCCGGGGCTGGGCGGTGAAGTCGAAAACCCGAACTGGCGTCAGCAGTTCATCGGCAAGAAAGTCCTTGATGATAACGGCATGCCATCGCTGAAAGTGGTGAAGGGCGGCGCACGTCAGGGCGATGAATACGCGGTGGATGGGCTTTCCGGTGCGACGCTTACGTCGAACGGCGTACAGCACAGTTTTGATTTCTGGATGGGGGAGCAGGGCTTTGGTCCGTTCCTGAAACAGATGCGTGAAGGAGGCCTGAACAATGGCTGAGCTCGGTGATATGAAAGAAGTAAAACGGGTGCTGACGGGACCGCTGGTCGCCAACAACCCTATTGCGCTGCAGGTGCTGGGCGTTTGCTCGGCACTGGCGGTCACCACCAAGCTGGAAACGGCCTTCGTGATGACCATCGCGGTGACGCTGGTGACGGCGTTCTCCAGCATGTTCATCTCAATGATCCGCCACCACATTCCGAACAGCGTGCGCATCATTGTGCAGATGGCGATCATTGCCTCGCTGGTTATCGTGGTCGATCAGCTGCTGCGGGCCTATGCCTATGAAGTCTCAAAACAGCTGTCGGTGTTCGTGGGGCTTATCATCACCAACTGTATCGTGATGGGCCGTGCAGAGGCCTACGCCATGAAATCCCCGCCGCTGGCAAGCTTTATGGATGGCATCGGTAATGGCCTGGGCTATGGCGCGATCCTGATGATTGTCGGGTTCCTGCGCGAACTGATTGGCAGCGGCAAACTGTTCGGTATCACCGTTCTGCAAACCGTGCAGAACGGCGGCTGGTATCAGCCGAATGGCCTGTTCCTGCTCGCGCCGAGCGCCTTTTTCATCATCGGTCTGATTATCTGGGCGCTGCGTAGCTGGAAGCCGGAACAGCAGGAGAAGGAGTAACCGATTATGGCTCACTACATTAGTCTTTTTGTCCGCGCAGTGTTCGTTGAAAACATGGCGCTGGCCTTCTTCCTCGGCATGTGTACGTTCCTTGCGGTGTCGAAGAAAGTCTCTACGGCGTTCGGCCTGGGCGTGGCGGTCACGGTGGTTCTCGGTATTTCTGTGCCGGTTAACAACCTGATTTACAACCTGGTGCTGCGCGACGGTGCGCTGGTGGAAGGGGTGGATCTTAGTTTCCTCAACTTCATCACCTTTATCGGGGTGATCGCGGCTCTGGTGCAAATTCTCGAGATGATCCTCGATAAGTATTTCCCGTCGCTGTACACCGCGCTGGGGATCTTCCTCCCCCTGATCGCCGTGAACTGTGCAATCTTCGGTGGCGTCTCGTTTATGGTGCAGCGCGACTACAACTTCCCTGAATCTGTGGTCTACGGCTTTGGATCCGGCATCGGCTGGATGCTGGCGATCGTCGCGATGGCGGGGATCCGCGAGAAAATGAAATACGCCAACGTGCCCGCAGGACTGCGTGGCTTAGGGATCACCTTTATCACCACCGGACTGATGGCATTAGGTTTTATGTCGTTCTCCGGCGTGCAGCTATAAGGGCGTAGGTTATGGAAATTATTCTTGGCGTGGTGATGTTCACGCTGATTGTTCTCGCGCTGTCACTGCTGATTCTCGCAGCGCGCGCGAAGCTGGTGAATTCCGGCGACGTGGTGATTGAAATCAATAATGAAGCCGACAAGCAAATCCGTACTCCGGCAGGGGACAAACTGCTGAACACGCTGTCGAGCAACGGCATTTTTGTGTCGTCCGCCTGCGGCGGCGGCGGTTCCTGCGGCCAGTGCCGGGTGACGGTGAAAGAGGGCGGCGGCGATATTCTGCCGACCGAACTGTCACACATCAGCAAGCGTGAAGCGAAAGAGGGCTGCCGTCTGGCGTGTCAGGTCGCGGTGCGTCAGGACATGAAAATCGAGCTGCCGGAAGAAATCTTTGGCGTGAAGAAATGGGAATGCGAAGTTATCTCCAATGATAACAAAGCCACCTTTATCAAAGAGCTTAAACTGGCAATCCCGGAAGGTGAATGCGTACCGTTCCGCGCGGGCGGCTATATTCAGATTGAGTGCCCGTCGCACAAAGTGGCCTACGCCGATTTTGACGTGCCGGACGAATACCGCGGAGACTGGGATAAATTCAATCTGTTCCGCTATGTTTCCGAAGTCAAAGAGCCAACGCTGCGCGCCTATTCGATGGCGAACTACCCGGATGAGAAAGGCATTATTATGCTTAACGTCCGTATCGCCACGCCGCCGCCGTCAGCGCCGGATGTGCCGCCGGGTATTATGTCCTCTTATATCTGGTCGCTGAAAGCGGGCGATAAGGTGACGATTTCCGGGCCGTTTGGTGAGTTCTTTGCCAAAGATACCGACGCCGAGATGGTATTTATCGGCGGTGGCGCAGGGATGGCCCCGATGCGTTCGCATATTTTCGATCAGCTCAAGCGGCTGGGCAGCAAGCGTAAAATCAGCTTCTGGTATGGGGCGCGTTCGCTGCGTGAAATGTTCTACGACGAGGAGTTTGAACAGCTGGCGCGGGAAAACCCGAACTTCACCTTCCATGTCGCGCTGTCCGACCCGCAGCCGGAAGATAACTGGACCGGGCATACCGGGTTCATTCACAACGTCCTGTATGAGAACTACCTCAAACATCACGCTGCACCGGAAGACTGTGAGTTCTATATGTGTGGGCCACCGGTGATGAACGCGGCGGTTATCCGTATGCTGAAAGATCTTGGCGTTGAGGATGAAAACATCATGCTCGATGATTTTGGAGGCTGATGATGTTAACGGTATTTCTGGCGACCTTTGTGGTGTTTGTGCTGGTCATCTTCGGTATGTCACTCGGCTATCTGGTGAAGCGTAAAAGCATCCAGGGCAGCTGCGGGGGCATCTCGTCGCTGGGGATGGAAAAAGTGTGTGACTGTCCGGAACCGTGCGATGCGCGGAAAAAACGGATGGCCCGCGAAGCGCAGCGCCAGCAAACCCGTATCCTCTAGTCCGTAATGTAGGCCCGGCGAATGCAGTGCTGCCGGGAAAAATGCCGGGTGGCGCTCTGCTTACCCGGCCTACAAAACCTCACGCTTCTCATTTCTGATAAATGTACTGTATACTTACACAGTAATCTGTGAGGGCTGAGTATGCGCAAAATTATCCACGTTGATATGGACTGCTTTTTTGCCGCCGTTGAAATGCGGGATAATCCAGCCCTGCGCGATATTCCGATTGCCATCGGTGGCAGCCGTGAACGGCGCGGCGTTATCAGCACCGCCAATTATCCGGCACGTAAATTTGGCGTGCGCAGCGCGATGCCCACCGGCATGGCCCTCAAACTTTGTCCGCACCTGACGCTGCTGCCGGGCCGCTTTGATGCCTATAAAGAGGCATCCATTCATATCCGCGAGATCTTCTCCCGCTACACCTCGCTGATTGAACCGCTGTCGCTCGACGAAGCCTATCTCGATGTGACCGACAGCCTGTACTGTCAGGGGTCTGCCACGCTGATGGCACAGGAAATTCGCCAGACCATCGAACGTGAACTGAATCTCACCGCCTCGGCGGGCATCGCCCCGGTGAAGTTTCTCGCCAAAATCGCCTCCGATCTCAATAAGCCCAACGGCCAGTACGTGATAACACCTGACGAAGTACCTGCGTTCCTGAAAACGCTGACGCTGTCGAAAATCCCGGGAGTGGGTAAAGTCTCCGCTGCCAAGCTCGAAGGCATGGGGTTGCGCACCTGTGAAGATGTGCAGAACAGTGATTTGGCAATGCTGCTCAAACGCTTTGGCAAATTTGGTCGGGTGCTGTGGGAGCGCAGTAACGGCATCGACGAGCGCGATGTCAACAACGAGCGACTGCGCAAATCGGTTGGCGTTGAGCGCACGTTGGCGGAGGATATTCATGAATGGGCAGACTGCGAAGCGATCATCACCCGACAGCTCTATCCTGAACTGGAGCGTCGGCTGGCGAAGGTTAAACCGGATCTGTTAATTGCCCGTCAGGGGGTAAAACTCAAGTTCAACGATTTTCAGCAGACCACGCAGGAGCACGTCTGGCCGAAGCTCAATCAGGAAGATTTGATTGCCACGGCCTATAAAGCCTGGCATGAACGGCGCGGTGGACGCGGAGTGCGGCTGGTGGGATTACATGTAACGCTGCTCGATCCGCAGCTTGAAAGACAGTTGGTGTTGGGATTGTAGCGTGGTTGAATGCCCAACGGCGCTTAGCTGGCATAGGCCTACAGATCTTGTCGGCCCGATAAGCGCCAGCGCCACAGATCTTGTAGGCCCGATAAGCGCTAGCGCCATCGGGCAATATCAGAGACTTACTTCGCTGGAATAGATTTCAGCAGTTCGGTCAGCAGGGTCCAGTACTGGCCCACGCTTTCGATATGAACCTGCTCATCCGGGGAGTGTGGTCCGGTGATGGTTGGTCCGATGGAAACCATGTCCATGTCCGGGTACGGTTTTTTGAACAGACCGCATTCCAGACCGGCGTGGATAATCTGAATGTTCGGGGTTTTGTTGAACAGACGCAGATAGGTTTCACGCACCAGATGCATGACCGGGGAGTTCGCATCTGGCTGCCAGCCTGGGTAACCGCCTTTCGGTGCCGTCTGCGCGCCCGCCATTTTACCCAGCGACTCCAGCATGCTGACCACGTAGTCTTTACCGCTGTCGATCAGGGAACGAATCAGGCAGATGATTTCCACGTTGTCATCATGCATGGTGACCACGCCGACGTTCAGGGAGGTTTCAACCACGCCTTTCGCCACGTCGGAATTGCGGATCACGCCGTTCGGGGTGGCATTCAACAACTGAATGAAGGTATCGCGTGATTTTTCGCTCAGGGCGTTTTTATCTGCACTAACCGCTTCCAGAACCACGGTCAGATTCTTCTCTTTCGCCGCCAGTTCGTTTTTCAGGATCGAGAGATACTCATCAGCCAGCGCTTTCAGGGTTTCCACTTTTGCTGCCGGAACGGCAACGGTAGTGAAAGCTTCACGTGGGATGGCGTTACGCAGGGTGCCGCCATTGAAATCCACCAGACGCAGGTCCAATTCTGCCGCGTGACCGGCCAGGAAGCGCGCCAGCAGTTTGTTGGCGTTGCCCAGACCTAAATGAATGTCACCGCCGGAGTGGCCGCCTTTCAGGCCTTTCAGCGTCAGCTTAAAGCTCTGGAAGTCTGCCGGAATCGCTTCACGGGTCAGCGGCAGGGTGGTGATGAAATCGATCCCGCCCGCGCAGCCCATGTAGATCTCACCTTCTTCTTCAGAATCGGTGTTGATCAGAATGTCAGCCTGCAGCCAATTTGCCTGCAAACCAAATGCCCCGTCCATGCCCGCTTCTTCGGTCATGGTCAACAGCACTTCCAGAGGCCCGTGTTCCACGGTGTCATCAGCCAGCACCGCCAGCGCAGAAGCCATACCGATGCCGTTATCCGCACCCAGCGTGGTGCCGCGGGCTTTCACCCACTCGCCGTCGATGTACGGCTGAATCGGATCTTTGGTGAAGTCGTGCACGGTGTCGTTGTTTTTCTGCGGCACCATATCGAGGTGCGCCTGCATGACCACCGCTTTACGGTTTTCCATGCCCTTGGTGGCATCTTTACGAATCAGGATGTTACCGACCTGGTCGCGCTCTGCGTGCAGACCTTTTTCCTTCGCCCAGCCCATGATGTGTTCGGCAAGCTGTTCTTCGTGATAGGACGGGTGCGGAATGGAACAGATTTTGGCAAAAATATCCCATAGCGGCTGCGGGGATAATTGAGACAGTTCAGACACGGTAAGTCTCCTTACGGCTCCTGCAAAAGTGACTTGCAGGTAATGGGTTAGCAATGACAACCAGGCCGCTGGCCTGACTTGCGAGATGCCGTTGAGAATACCACTTTCTGCTGTCTCTGCTAGTACAGGCTGTGCAAAAACTCCCTGCAAGGCCGTTAAGCACTGGTTTTTAGTGCGCCAGATCTCTATAATCTCGCGCAACCTGGAATCACCCCGAACATTTTTTAAGCCGTATTAACAGGCTGGGATACAATCACATGAGCGAAAAATACGTCGTCACCTGGGACATGTTGCAGATCCATGCACGCAAATTGGCCGCGCGCCTGATGCCCTCTGAGCAGTGGAAAGGCATTATTGCCGTTAGCCGTGGAGGTCTGGTACCGGGCGCTCTGCTGGCGCGTGAACTGGGTATTCGTCATGTGGACACCGTCTGCATTTCCAGCTACGACCACGACAACCAGCGCGAGCTGAAAGTGCTCAAGCGTGCGGAAGGCGATGGCGAAGGCTTTATCGTGATTGACGATCTGGTCGACACTGGCGGCACCGCGGTGGCTATCCGTGAAATGTATCCAAAAGCGCATTTCGTCACTATCTTCGCTAAACCGGCCGGTCAGCCGCTGGTTGATGACTACGTGATTGATATCCCGCAGGATACCTGGATTGAGCAGCCGTGGGATATGGGCGTGGTGTTCGTTCCGCCTATCAGCAGTCGTTAATCCACGCAGCTGACAAAAAATCACAAATCACAACGCCCGGTTTACCGGGCGTTGTTCTTTTTAGCGCCGGGCGAGTTACAATAGACGCTATGTCGTATTAATGGAGTCTATGCGATGCCAGAAGCCAATCTCAGCGAAGTTCTCTTTAAACCGCGTTTCAAGCACCCGGAAACCTCGACGCTGGTGCGTCGCTTTAATCATGGCACCGAGACGGCGGTGCAATCTGCACTGGACGGCAAAAATGTGCCGCACTGGTATCGGATGATGAACCGCCTGATGTGGGTCTGGCGCGGCGTTTCGCCCCAGGAAATCCTCGACGTGCAGGCGCGTATCGTCATGAGCAGCAATGAGCGTACCAACGAAGATCTGTACGATACCGTGGTGGGCTATCGCGGCGGTAACTGGATCTACGAATGGTCTAAGCAGGCGATGCTCTGGCAGCAAAAAGCCGGGCAGGAACAAGACGACGCGCTCAGTGGCCGTCACTGGCTGCATGCCTCTAATCTCTACAGCATTGCTGCGTACCCGCATCTGAAAGGCGATGACCTGGCCGAGCAGGCCCAGGCGCTGGCCAATCGGGCATATGAAGAAGCCGCCCAGCGTTTACCGGGCTCAATGCGTGAACTGGAATTCACCATTCCCGGCGGCGCATCGGTGAGCGGTTTCCTGCACATGCCCCCGGGAGAAGGGCCATTCCCGACGGTGCTAATGTGCGGCGGGCTGGATGCCCTGCAAAGCGACAACTACAGCCTGTTCGAGCGATACCTCGCCCCGCTCGGGATAGCCATGCTGACCCTGGATATGCCGTCGATTGGCTTCTCGTCGAAATGGAAACTGACTCAGGATTCTAGCTTCCTGCATCAGCAGGTACTGAAATCGCTGCCGAACATTCCGTGGGTCGATCACACACGCGTCGCGGCGTTTGGCTTCCGCTTCGGGGCGAACGTGGCGGTACGCCTGGCGTATCTGGAATCGTCGCGTCTGAAAGCGGTGGCGTGTCTGGGGCCGGTGGTTCACGGTTTGCTGAGTGACCCGCAGCGGCAGAGTCATGTGCCGGAGATGTATCTCGACGTGTTGGCTTCGCGTTTGGGCATGCACGATGCCTCTGACGATGCGCTGCGCGTAGAGCTCAACCGCTATTCGCTGAAAACACAGGGGCTACTAGGCCGTCGTTGCCCAACGCCAATGCTGTCCGGCTACTGGCAGAACGATCCGTTCAGCCCGGAAGAAGAGTCGCGCTTAATCACCTCGTCATCTGCGGATGGCAAGCTGATGCAGATCCCCTTCAAGCCGGTTTACCGCAATTTCGATAAAGCGCTGAAAGAAATTGCCGGATGGATCAATCAGAGATTTGGTTAATAGATTGCTAAATTCTATTGATTTGGTAAAACAGTTACATCACTAAAGGAGACTGTAATGACGTTACCGAGTGGACACCCGAAGAGTAAACTGATCAAGAAATTCACTGCCCTTGGCCCGTATATCCGCGAAGAGCAGTGTGAGGATAATCGCTTCTTTTTCGATTGCCTGGCCGTCTGCGTCAATGTCAAACCCGCACCGGAGCAGCGTGAATTCTGGGGCTGGTGGCTGGAAATGGAAGCGCACGAGAAGCATTTTACCTACCGCTACCAGTTTGGCTTGTTCAATAAAGAAGGCCACTGGCAGCCGACGGCTATCAAAGATGCTGAAGTCACCGCTCGTCTGGAGCAGACGTTGCGTGATTTTCACGTTCGTGCCCGCGATCTGTTGAAGACGTTCGATCTGGCACTCGAACCTGTGGATGATGTGAAACAGCCGGTCAGATTGTCGGCATAAAAAGCGAAACTCATAAAAAAGGCCCTTCATCACTGAAGGGCCTTTTACTTTGGAGAGAATTAGAACTGATAAACCAGGCCCAGCGCCACAACGTCGTCGTTATTCAGCGCCAGTTTATTATCGTCGCTCAGCTGGTTAATTTTATAATCAACAAAGGCTGACATATTTTTATTGAAGTAGTAGGTGGCTGCCACGTCGATATATTTCACCAGATCCGCATCGCCCACGCCTTCAATATCCTTACCTTTAGACTGGACATAACCGATGGACGGACGCAAACCAAAATCAAATTGATACTGCGCGACCAGTTCTAACGCCTGGTTTTTATTTGCGAAGCCGCTGACTTTAGTATCCACACCACCGATTGAGGCGGTGCCAGAAATTGGCGTCATATTACGGGTTTCAGCATAAATTGCGGCCAGGTAAACGCTGTTCGCGTCATATTTAAAACCGGTGGTCCAGGCTTCTGCGTCAGACCCTTTCCCGAAGTCGCTATCCTGCTGGGTCAGCGTACGGTTGGAATTAGAATAGGCCGCGCCGAGGGTGAAGCCCGAGTCGCCGAAGTCATAGCTCAGAGAGGTACCGAAGCCGTCACCGTTAGCCTTGGTTGCCGCACGTCCGTCGTTCTCGTTTTTGCCCTGATACTGGAGTGCCAGTTTCAGACCATCAACCAGGCCGAAGAAGTTATTGTTGCGGTAGGTCGCCATGCCGTTACCGCGGCCAGTCATGAAGTTGTCAGTTTTCACGAAGGAGTCATCCCCGAATTCCGGGATCATATCGGTGTAAGCCGCGACGTTGTACAGCACGCCGTAGTTGCGACCGTAGTCGAATGAGCCAATGTCACCCGCTTTCAGGCCAGCAAACGCCAGACGGGTTTTGGTGGTCGCCGGGTCACCTTCCACTTTGTTGGCGGCAACCTGGTATTCCCACTGACCAAAACCGGTCAGCTGATCGTTAATTTGGGTCTGGCCTTTAAAGCCCAGACGAATATAAGACTGGTCACCGTCCACAGCATCGTTATCGCTCATATAATGCTCAGCTTTAACGCGGCCATACAGGTCTAATTTATTACCATCTTTATTGTAGATTTCTGCGGCCTGTGTAGCGGTGGAAGACATTACGCCCAGTACCATTAATGCCAGTGTGCTTTTTTTCATTTTCAACCCTGTTCAAAATACGCGCTAAAATTTGGGAACTCGCCCGATTTAAAAAACAGGAAGGGTTGTAACTCTGCGAAATGAAAGTTTTATGACAAAGTAAGAATAATTTTAAATAACTGTGTTTGGGTGTTTCTGTCATAAAAAAGTCATTTTCTGCCGCTACGCTTCCTGATCCCGCGCAACAAAGTGCGACGCAACGCCTTCGGGGAGTTGGCAAGCGGCCTGAGTCCTGTTACAACGTCTTTTTCGTAATTATGAATGGCAGAGAATCATGAGTGACAGCCAGACGCTGGTTATCAAACTGGGTACCAGTGTTTTAACCGGGGGGTCGCGCCGCCTTAATCGCGCCCATATCGTTGAGTTAGTGCGCCAGTGCGCGCAGCTGCATGCCGCAGGGCATCGAATTGTCATCGTCACGTCTGGCGCGATTGCCGCCGGGCGCGAACATCTTGGCTACCCGGAACTCCCTGCCACCATCGCCTCAAAACAGCTGCTGGCTGCGGTCGGGCAGAGTCGTCTGATCCAGCTATGGGAACAGATGTTTTCCATCTATGGCATTCATGTCGGCCAGATGCTGCTAACCCGCGCAGACATGGAAGACAGAGAGCGTTTCCTTAACGCGCGTGACACGCTCCGTGCGCTGCTCGATAACCATATCGTGCCGGTCATTAATGAAAACGACGCCGTCGCCACCGCTGAAATTAAAGTCGGCGATAACGATAACCTGTCGGCGCTGGCGGCCATTCTGGCGGGGGCGGACAAACTGCTGCTGCTCACCGATCAGCAGGGGCTGTTTACCGCTGATCCGCGTAACAATCCACAGGCCGAACTGATCCAGGATGTACACGGTATCGACGACGCGCTGCGGGCGATTGCCGGGGACAGCGTGTCCGGCCTCGGCACCGGCGGCATGGGCACCAAACTGCAGGCAGCGGATGTCGCCTGCCGTGCGGGAATCGACACCATCATCGCTGCGGGCAGCCGTCCTGGCGTAATTGGTGATGCGATGGAAGGCATCGCCGTTGGCACCCGTTTCCACGCGCAGACCTCACCGCTGGAAACCCGAAAACGCTGGATTTTCGGCGCACCACCGGCCGGTGAAATTACCGTTGATGAAGGGGCCGTCTCCGCGATTCTGGAAAGAGGAAGCTCATTACTTCCAAAAGGCATTAAAAGCGTGACAGGCAACTTCTCCCGTGGTGAAGTGATCCGTATTCGAACTCTCGACGGTCGCGATATTGCCCACGGCGTCAGCCGCTATAACAGCGATGCGCTGCGCCGGATTGCCGGACATCATTCGCAGCAAATCGACGCCATTCTCGGCTACGAGTATGGCCCGGTTGCCGTTCATCGCGACGACATGATCACCCGTTAAGGAGCCTGTAATGCTGGAACAAATGGGCATCGCTGCTAAAGCGGCCTCGTACAAACTGGCGCAGCTTTCAGGGCGTGAAAAGAATCAGGTTCTGGAAAAGATTGCTGATTATCTGGAAGCACAGACCGACACCATCCTGCGAGCTAACGCCCGGGATCTCGACGACGCGCGAGCCAATGGCCTGAGCGAGGCGCTGCTTGACCGTCTGGCGCTGACGCCAGCGCGTTTAAAAAGCATCGCCGATGATGTGCGTCAGGTGTGTAAACTGGCCGATCCGGTCGGGCAGGTGATTGACGGCGGGCAGCTCGACAGCGGCCTGCGCATCGAGCGACGGCGCGTCCCGCTCGGTGTGGTTGGGGTTATCTATGAAGCTCGCCCGAATGTCACCGTTGACGTCGCCTCCCTGTGCCTGAAAACCGGCAACGCCGCGATCCTGCGCGGTGGGAAAGAGACCTGGCGCACTAATGCGGCCACGGTGAAGGTTATCCAGCAGGCGCTGGAAGAGTGCGGTATACCGGCAGGTGCGGTGCAGGCGATTGAAAGCCCGGATCGCGCATTGGTCAGTGAAATGCTGCGCATGGACAAATATATCGACATGCTGATCCCACGCGGCGGCGCGGGCCTGCACAAGCTGTGCCGCGAGCAATCGACCATACCGGTGATCACCGGTGGGATTGGCGTGTGCCATATTTACGTTGATGATTCTGCAGAGTTTGAACCGGCGCTGAAGATTATCGTCAATGCCAAAACCCAGCGCCCAAGCACCTGTAATACCGTGGAAACGCTATTGGTGCATAAGGCGATTGCCGACACCTTCCTGCCTGCATTGAGCAAGCAGATGGCCGAAAGCGGCGTGACGCTGCATGCGGATGCCAACGCGCTGACGCCGTTGCAGAATGGCCCGGCAAGCGTGGTGCCGGTGGAGAGTCAGCAGTATGACGACGAATATCTGTCGCTGGATTTAAACGTCAAACTGGTTGACGATCTGGACGCTGCCATTGCGCATATTCGACAGCACGGCACGCAGCATTCTGATGCGATCCTGACCCGCACGTTGCGTAACGCCGACCGCTTTATCAACGAAGTCGACTCTTCGGCGGTGTACGTCAATGCGTCGACCCGCTTCACCGACGGCGGCCAGTTTGGCCTCGGTGCAGAAGTGGCGGTGAGCACGCAGAAACTGCATGCGCGCGGCCCGATGGGCCTCGAAGCTCTGACCACCTACAAGTGGATCGGCTTCGGCGACGATACAATTCGTGCTTAACTAAAAAACGGGTGATGCAAAAATAGGCGTTTGATTCATAAGGCCATTGACGCATCACCCGCAGAGTTTTAACCTTTTACCCCGAAGCACATCCCCTGTGTTTTGTTGTATCAGTGCCGATATAGCTCAGTTGGTAGAGCAGCGCATTCGTAATGCGAAGGTCGTAGGTTCGACTCCTATTATCGGCACCATCTCAACTTCCCCAAACGTCCGTATCAATCCATAACCACCATGATTTATAACGATTTTACTGCTCATTAGTCCATAATTGTCCGTAACCATCCAGTAGAATCCGATACAGAATGTGTATAGTATTGTGTATATGTTCCTGTTCGGTCCTGGATTCCTATACACATGCCTTTAAACGATATGCAGATTCGCCGCGCTAAGCCTGAAGATAAACCCTATACGCTTGGGGATGGGCAAGGCTTGTCATTGCTTATTGAACCTAATGGAAGCAAGAGCTGGCGGTTCCGCTATCGCTATGCTGGTAAACCCAAGATGATCTCGCTTGGGGTTTACCCAACGATAACCCTTGCCGATGCTCGTTCCCGTCGTGATGAAGCTCGAAAACTTGTGGCAGAAGGAAAGAACCCTAGTGAGGTTCGAAAAGAGCAAAAGTTGGCTCTGCAAACAGAGTCAGAGAATGCCTTCGAAAAGATAGCCAGAGAGTGGCATCAACTTAAATCTGCTAAATGGTCGGCAGGATATGCATCAGACATCATGGAAGCGTTTAAGAACGACATTTTTCCTTATGTTGGAACAAGGCCAGTGGGAGAGATTAAACCGCTAGAGCTGCTCAACGTGCTGCGTAAAATTGAGAAACGCGGTGCGTTGGAGAAAATGCGTAAAGTGCGGCAGCGTTGCTCCGAAGTTTTTCGTTACGCAATTGCAACGGGTAGGGCCGAGTACAATCCTGCGGCTGATCTCTCCAGTGCCCTCGAAGTACATCAATCCAATCATTTCCCGTTCCTAAAAGCTGATGAGATACCTGATTTTCTACGTGCCTTAGAAGGTTACTCGGGGAGTAAGCTTGTTCAGATAGCCACGAAATTACTGATGATTACTGGCGTGAGAACCATCGAATTACGTGCGGCATTATGGCAAGAATTTGATCTGGATAACGCTATTTGGGAAATTCCTGCTGAAAGGATGAAAATGCGCAGGCCGCATCTTGTTCCTTTGTCGGCTCAAGCGTTAGATTTACTCCATGAACTTAAGACTATGACAGGGAACTATCGTTATGTTTTTCCAGGGCGGAATGATCCGAACAAACCTATGAGCGAAGCGAGCATAAACCAGGTCATCAAGCGTATCGGTTATGCTGGACAGGTGACTGGACATGGATTTAGGCATTCAATGTCAACCATCTTGCATGAGCAAGGCTATGATACAGTTTGGATAGAAATGCAATTGGCTCATGTAGATAAAAATAGTATACGTGGAACATATAATCATGCTCAATACATTGATAAAAGAAGCATAATGTTACAATGGTATGCTGAATTTATCCTTGGGATAAGGAATTAGATTGTGGCTAAAGAAAGAGTAGTTGTTAATGATAAGGGAATTCGTAATAGGCTGAAAGCAATAAAGCCATTTAACTCGATCGCAGAATACATATGGAATAGCTTTGATGCTGGTGCAGCGAATGTAAATTTATCATATGAAACCGATTCTATGGATACAGTCATTTCTTTATCGATCGGTGATGACGGTTTAGGCATTAACTATAGTAAGCTGAACAGTAAGTTTAAGCCATTCCTTTCATCTGAAAAAAGGTCAGATGACGAAAGTTCAATAATGAGTCTTGTTCATGGTAAAAATGGATTGGGACGATTGACTTTTTATAAATTTTCACATGTTGCAATATGGAGCACAACATATAATGAAGGAAATGAATTATACAATTATGATATAACGGTTTCAGATGATTCGTTGGATAGTTTCAGCAACACGGAACCTACAGCAGTAGATGTAAAAAAATGTGGAACAACGGTACTTTTTAGTCATATTTACGAACTGTCAGAACATTACATTCAAGGGGTTTTAATTCCTTATTTGGAAAAAGAGTTCTCTTGGTTTTTGTATCTGTTTAAAAAACAAAAATATTGCATTAATATTAATGATACGCTATTGAATATATCGAATCTCATCAAAGATAGCGAGGTTTTTAATCTGAATGTTGAAGGTGTTAACTTTGAAGTCGAGTATGTCCGTTGGTGTGCAAGGCTCAATCATCAGGCATCAAGGATGTATTTCACCTCTTCAGAAGGATGTTTTAAATATTCTGTAACAACGCGTCTTAATAATAAATCAGACTCATTTCATCACAGTGTGTATATACAGAGTGCATTCTTTGATAATTTTATTGCTAACAATAGCAATCAAGATGATATGTTTTGCAACAGTACTGGTTCTGACATATATAAAAAACTTGTTAGTGAGATAAATTCATTTCTTAGGCTCAAAAGAAAACCCTTGCTATTGGAGTTTGCTCAAGAGTTGGTCGTAGTTTATGAAGAAAAAGGGATTTTTCCATCATATAATCAAAGAAATAAGTGGGATGCAATGAAGGCTGAAGATCTGAGGGAAGCGGTCCAGCAGTTATATCAAATTGAACCTAAGTTTTTTAGAGGGCTTAATAAGCCTCAGCAAAAAATATTAGTTAGAATGCTTGCTTTGATCATCGATGGTGGTGATGTTGATAGCTTCTTTGATATAGTCGATGGTGTTATAAGTCTTTCTTCCGATGAAAAAGATAAATTTGCAGAGCAATTAAAAGTAACACAATTGTCATCTATTTTGAGAACTATTGAGTTAATAACAGATAGATATAAATCCGTTCAAGAATTTAAAAAATTAGTATTTGACCCAGAAATGTATGCAGGAGAAGTTCCACATCTGCAGAAAATGATGGAAAAGAACTATTGGCTACTGGGTGAACAGTATCAAGTTGTTACTGCGGAGGAACCAGATTTTAATGAAGCTCTGAAACGTCACTCGTATATATTACGGGGCGAGACAAGTGATGAGAGAGTTGCACATGAGTCTGCAAACCGAGAAATGGACCTGTTCATGGTAAGGCAGCGATATGAAAACAACCATATTGAGCATATTGTTGTTGAATTAAAACACCCTGTCAACGTTCGATTAGGTAAAAAGCAAATAGACCAAATATACGATTATTATCAAGTTATAAAAAGTATAGATCGGTTTAACGCTTCTAATATGAAATGGAAGTTTTATCTAATTGGGAATAAGTTCGATAGCACCAATTATATTGAAGATCTTATTAAAAATTTCCAGGGTAAAGGGGAATACGGACTTGCCCATAAAGGGGAATATGAGATCTATGTTAGAACATGGTCCGAAATATTTTCTGATTTTGAATTAAAGCATAATTATTTAGATGAGAAATTAAACATTGAAAAAGAAAATCTGCAAGTAGATATGTATAAAAACGCGGATGATATCGTCAGTGAAGTTAGAGCCTCTGATGGAGAACCTCAATTTTCAATTCCATGATTCTAGGCAAAAGGCCATCATAGATGGCCTTTTTTTTATTCATCTATACGGAATTCTTCTTTTTTCTTATCTTTTCGAGTAAGTATGTTATAGGTGATAGACGAATATGGATGGAATTCTGGTATGATACTTTTGATTACACCATCCTCCATAAAATGGTGTGCGATAGAAGGGAACAATCGATAGTCTACAGGATGTTTAGCATTGGGGTTATGGTACATATTTAACCCCTCAGCCCAACTTTCAGTTGTTTTTCCTGTCTCTACAGCAAAAGCAAAGAATTCAGGATTCATTGCCTCAGGATCATGATCATGGCAAAAACCTCTTCTAAAAAGCATTAAATTAGGATCGCCAAACCCTGCTAATTTTCCCATTCTATTAAATTTGGAGATAGTGCCGCTATTGGAACTAAGTATCGCTGATATATTTTCAGCATCATCCAGATAGAAAAAACCCGATGGGATTTCTTTTGCGTCGAGTTTATGTGTTAAAATTTTCGTAGGAGCCATATGGTAACTCCCATCTTCAGTTTGTCTATGTTCATATCGCATCCCATACAGATATTGCCAAAGTGCGCTGTGAGACCAAACCATTGAATTTGCTTCATGGAAATCAGCAATGGCAAATACGAGTGGATTCCCCTTTACATGCTCTAAATTCCAATATCGATTTTTTTTTGTCAATTTTGAATATAATGAGCTCCCAAATTTTATTGGCATGTAATTTTCAAGCTTTTCCATCAACTCATGGGGGGTTTTAGGTTCGAAGTTACGTTCTAGTTCTGTATCTGTATTATTAGCTGAGGGATTGACTGTTACTGCTTCAATGCATATGGTTTTACCATATTTTTGCACCATAAAGTCTGGAGCATGATATTTCCTATCCATCCAAAAGTGCTCTTCTCTAAGATAGGCAAATAAGTATAACTCCCATAATCTTGCATCAAAAGCCGTGGTTTGAAATTGTTCGACAAAATTACCATCAACATCATCAAAATGATTCATCATTTCTTTAATTATGCCTGTTGCTGGTGACCAATTAAGATATTTACCGAATAATGAGAAGTGTTTATGAAGTTTTTCCTCCTTGACAATAGGTGTGAATAAGTCCATTGGTTCATAAGTCTCATCACCTTGGGGAAAAATCTTAACTCGATTTTTAATATTTTTCCGCATCAGTTTTTTTAATTTTGCGCGAGCAGTGTTTAGTTTTTCCTCACTAGCAAATACGTCAATACATCTAAATCTATTGCTTAAATCCCTTGCTAAAACAACACCACCATAATCTTTATCCTCTAAATCCAATAAAACAACTCCAAGCAAGTATTCCTGAGGGCCACAATACCATTCTAATTCTTCTGAAAGTAACTCAGTGTTGGGCATTCTAGTCCAGTCAACGAAAGAGTTAAATCTCTCTCTGCTTATTTTTTTAATATCACTAAAAGACATTAAATCCATCCTTATATAATTATTCAATATTAAAATTTAATTTATCAGATAAGTTTGTATAAGCAAACAAATGTCTTCTAAATTAGATGCAGATCAAGAAAAGAAACCGTGTGAGAATAATTTTTAATAAATTATCTCTTATCGGTTGAGCAAAAGGATACGGCATAGCGTGTTTTTTAGTTGGAAATCATAATCAAACAGCAATGCTGGGTATCATTTATCTCAAATACTCCTTCTACTCACCCAAAGATTAACTGGTTCGCTCACCTTCCTTGATTTTAGAGTTTTCCCCTTCAGCGCGAGCAGCCCCGCCCGCCTGCCCGCTTCACTTAACGCATGGGTTTTCATGCACTGCCAATTTGTCCTCAAGGCCCGTGAATTATGGGGGCTGGGACTAAAATTGATGCATGAAACTCATGCGTTTTCATGCAGCATAGACATGCACTCTCAGCTTCAACGGAAAACCAGAAATTTAGCGTAAAAAAACCGGCATAGAAGCCGGTTTGAGGATTGCCTGAGTCGTCAGACAGGAATTTGCTGGCGGTTAGATAGCCTGGAGGCTGCGCCATATTTTCCGAGTATGTGAGCTGATTTCTCTGATTGCTCGCTTGATGTTTCATCCTTGGTCTCAACCTTGTTAGGCCGGGCAATAATCGTGTCCACGCTCTCCAGTGCGGTAAATGTGCATGAGCACTCCAGGTTTTTGCACTGATAGTAGGTCCGCTTTATGGATGGGGCCTCATAAAAGCTGGAACGCGCATGTGAGATTGCGCCGCACTCAGGACACTGTAAAGCCATATGCTTCCTCCGCAAGTTTCAGGCGCTTAAGCCTGTCCTGAAAAGTTTTATGCTTCGCCGGAGTGAATCTCCTGGATGCATCCATGCGCATTGATGCATCAGGCGACAAACCTGATTCATCAAGGATTTCCCGGCATGACTCAAGCAGTTCTGGAGCATTGAGTTCCGAATAATGCGCCAGCGCTGAACGCAACACACGCGCAGCAACATCAAGGCCAAAGGGGCCGTTTAGATAAGGTGCCAGTGCTGAGGTCAGCGCCTTGCCCGAATTTGCCATAAAGTTACTTAAGGCATTATCAACACTGGCATCCACAACATTTCTTTGCGCGTAGAGGCTATCGCTTGCCGCACAACTGATTTGCCATTCAAGCACTTCGAGCTTTTCTCTGAGAGTTTCAACCTGCCAGGCGTAATTGGCGGGTTTATCTGCAGACAGCAACAATGCCTGCAGCCGTAGTTGGGCTGTGCTTTGTTCATTACGAAGGGATAACCAATTCTGAGAAGCATCCCTATAGTGCTGCAGCGCTTCCTGAGGGGGAATAGTAGTGTTCATCAGCTTTGCTCCTTCTTCGCTTTTTCACGCTGTTTCTGAATACGAATTTGCGCCGCCGGGCTTGGGGCGTTCTTAATGTCCTGATAGGCAAAACTGTCAGCACGTACACCAATCGTTTTGAGGAAAGGATCATTCTGGAATGATTCATCCTGTTTTATTGCTGGGTCGGTAATTTTTGAGAAAACGAAATTCCGTAATAACGTTTCAGGGTCATTCACCTCATGGACAACGCCCACATAAGCGCTGGCGCGCCGTCCCATTGTCACTTTGAGCAGGCTCAGGAGTTGAATAAGAGTCTTGCCATGCTGTCCCATGAAATCATCCCATAGCCGGGTAACATGGAGCTCGATTAGGTCGTCGTGCGCCTGAATGTACCCACGGGCCAGTTTCGCCGTATTCCAGGGCAGTAATTCATTATCTCCGGCATGGGCTGCAAGCAGGTCATCAAACTCGTCGAGCGTTTCCCGGCCCAGGGCAATCTCAGCCCGGAGCTTTTTCATCTTTGGCGTTACCTGTCCCTGGTTTTCATGAAACATCTGCCGCCATTCCTCATTTTGTGCCTTTGCCTCCGTTTCCGTTTCTACACGGCGTTTACGGATTGTTGTGAGCATCGCTGCAGCATCAGCTTGCTTGCGACGGGCTTCCATCCAGGCTGATTTAGCGACATTCACTTTTTCAAGCGCCTGTTGCGTCGAAGCAGGGATAGAAATATCAGCGATCGGGTTATTGCTCTGTTCTGGGATAGTCATGTCAGCACCTGGTGGTTTGTCGTGGTGTCAATTGTGCTGTCATGCATACAAAGCTGCCATTGAATGCCATTGTGCGAGCGACAAGACAAAGACCTCTTTTGGCTAGCCAGGAAAGGCCTCGTTTAACTGAGGCTGTTTCAGACTTACTTTAACTGTTCACTACTATTCACTTAGTTAAAAAAATAGATAATACAGTAAGTTAAAGGGTGAAGGGTAGGCGGGACAGTATTCATCGACTGTTCATAGCTGTTCACGTGGGAATAAAATCATTTATGGTATTTTTTCATAATGGATGGCTATTTTATTCCTCATGGATATTTGATTTTTGCTCCTCACCACTATTCACCCTTATTCAGCAGTATTCGACAGGCGCTGGAATACACTGCATATTTTTTCCGGGAAATAACATTTTCGCCTCTGACCATGGTGTTGCATTTCATACTGATTTTTATAAAACTAGAGCTGCCCGGTTCTTTATGGATTCATTTGGATATATTTTAGTATTTAAGGTGAGATTATTTAATATCAAGGTTTTTATGCAGACCCAATGTTTATACGTTGGATGCGATTCATAAATATGTCCGGGAATTGGGGCCTACAATGCAAGGCCTCGTGTAGACGTTGTACTGCCTTGCTGTATGGGCGATGGGGCCAGCACCATTAGGTGCAATGACCCATGGGGTAGTAAACCCGGGATGAATGGTAGTTCCTATTAATGCTCCTGTATTTATAGTTCGCAGGCATGATGTTTATTATGTCGTTTTATATGGTTTGATAGGGTTTTCACTTCCATGAAATCAATATGTGACGCTAAATAAATAATGCGTGCGCAAGCGAGTTATATACACATAATAAGGAACTACCTGAATTCGGATGAATTTATCCGGACTGCTTTGGAAATTAAAGAGGGTAGATAAATGCATAATATTTCTGTGTCTGCGCCAGCTCCTGCTGCGCCATTGTTTCCTGTATCGAACCAGCATGAGCGTTTTTTACGTCTGCCCGAGGTGATGCACTTGTGTGGGTTGTCTCGTTCGACCATTTACGACCTGATCAGCCGCGATGCGTTTCCGAAGCAGATCCCGCTTGGCGGTAAAAATGTCGCCTGGGCGCAGTCTGAGGTCAGCGCATGGATGGCGGACCGTATCAGCGCACGCGGGCGGGGATGTGATGCATGATGATACCTGAATACATTAAATACCTTTTTTCTGGCTTGCTTACTGCCGTCATTTCCAGGTATAGTTTTTCCGCTGTCGCAAAATCGGCAGCCGGAATTGGCGTTCCGCGAAACTCAATGGCGACACCAGACGCGCCAGGCGTCTTTTTTTTCGTCGTAGCTCAGGCACATCCATTTTCCGGACTGTGGTGTTTATGCGTACACCGTGGTTCTTTCGAGATAATGGCAGTCCGGGCGGGGCAGCCTTCGGGCTGGCCGGTATCCATTGAGGCCGGTTACGCCAACCCCGTTCGGGCTGCCACCAGTGAAATTGGCGTTTCCGGTGGTAGCAATAACCGCTACTCAATGGAGGCTGCCATCATGGCTACAATCCTCACCCCGTCATACCCGCAATATGTCTTTGTGTTTGCCGCAATCCGCCGGGCTGACACTCAACCCCGCATCTGTATGCTTCGCACTGTGGCCTGCGATGAGCGTTCCGCGCGCCTTTCGCTGGTCCGTGATTATGTGCTCTCCCTTTCTGCACGCCTGCCTGCCAGGGAGGTGACGCTATGAACCAGTTTGAGATCTCCTACGACGACGTTGTGAGGCTGAAACATTTACGCAATGTGGGTGAGTATGTAACTGGCATGGCAGCCCTGCAGGACTGTTATGAAAAGCCAGCAGGAGCGCAATGCGAACAACTGGTTTCCCTCATCTATCTGATGACAGAGCAACTGGATGGAGTGGTGCAACGCTGCCATGACGACCTGATGAATGCGGAGGTGGCCTGATGCAATCCTGTGAATCTCATCTGGCACTTCGTGCCGCTCTGTATCGCCGTGCCGTAGCCTGTGCCTGGCTGACTATCAGCAGTCAGCAGGAACGTTATTCCGGCCTGACGCTCACTGAACTTGAAGATGCCATCGCCCGCGAGCTGGAAGGGTTCTATCTGCGCCAGCACGGGCAGCAAAGAGGACTGGAAATTGCCTGCGCGTTGCTTTCGGATCTGATGGAGTCGGGGCCGCTTAAAGCCTGTCCGGTTCTCTCACTGCTCGGAATGACGGTAATGGATGAACTTTGCTCCCGTCACCTCAATAAACCAGCGCTGCACTAAGGAGGGCCGCACAATGTCAGGAATGAAAGTTAGCCAGGCTGAGAAAGCAGCTCGCGGTCACTGGTCAAGAATTTTACCCGCACTGGGCGTAAACGTACTGAAAAATCGACACCAGCCCTGTCCGGTCTGTGCCGGGAAAGACCGCTTTCGGTTTGATGACCAGGAAGGGCGGGGAACGTGGTTCTGTAACCAGTGCGGGGCAGGTGATGGCCTGGCGCTTGTAAGTAAAGTACTGGATGTAGGCATTAGTGAAGCGGCAGACAGAATAAACGGCATTACCGGAAATCTGCCACCCGTATCTCAGGAAATGCTTGAATCTGATTCTCTTGAAAAAGAGGCCGGGAGACAAGCTGCAGCCGTGCTGGCAGCCCGTTTGTTTGAGAAATCCCGTCAGACCACTGGCAATGCCTATCTGACGGGTAAAGGATTTTCTGCTCTGCCTGGCCGGGAATTAACCGCCGTGCATAAAGTCGGTGGTGTGACATTCCGTATGGGAGATCTTATCGTTCCACTGTATGCAGATGGGGAGCTGGTAAATCTGCAGTTAATCAACGCTGATGGGGAAAAATGCTTCCTTAAAGGCGGTCAGGTTAAGAATGCCTCTTACCTGGTTGAAGGTGCTGCCAAAACAGCCAAACGGCTCTGGATAGCGGAAGGATATGCCACCGCACTCACTATCAACCATCTGACTGGCGATGCTGTCATGGTGGCCTTTTCGTCCGTCAATTTCCTTTCCCTGACGAGCATTGCCTGCAGTCAGTACCCAACGCACCAGATAATTATTGCTGCTGACCGCGATCTCAACGGTGCGGGGCAAACAAGGGGCGTAGCTGCTGCCAGGGCCTGCAATTGCACAATGGCGCTCCCACCTGTGTTTGGTGACTGGAACGATGCATTCACGCAGAACGGCGAAGAAGCCACCCGGCAGGCAATTTATGAAGTAATAAAACCAGCTATTGCCAGCCCCTTCGACACAATGAGCGAAGCTGAATTTACCGCGCTGAGCGTCAGCGAAAAAGCGCAGAGGGTAGTGGACCACTATAAAAATGCACTGGCGGTAGACCCGAACGGGCAGCTCCTTTCACGCTATGAGGCGGGGGCCTGGAAAGTTATCTCTTACGCCGATTTTGCCCGTGATGTGGCTGCGCTGTTTCAGCGCCTCGGCGCACCTTTTTCATCCGGAAAAATTGCCTCTCTCGTGGAAACCCTCAAACTGATTGTTCCGCAACAACAGAATCCGGCGCGGCAGCTGATCGGGTTTCGCAACGGTGTGCTCGATACCCGTACAGGATTGTTTAGCCTGCACGATAAGAAGCACTGGTTACGTA
The DNA here is from genome assembly GCF_033843265.1 of Scandinavium lactucae. Taxonomy (NCBI): domain Bacteria; kingdom Pseudomonadati; phylum Pseudomonadota; class Gammaproteobacteria; order Enterobacterales; family Enterobacteriaceae; genus Scandinavium; species Scandinavium lactucae. Next base: position 439,320 of record NZ_JAWXRD010000002.1, on the reverse strand, counting down.
CGCTGTGCGAGGTGGATTACACGCAGCCCGTTGACGGTGAGGCACTGGAAACTCATGCCCCGGCGTTCTGGCGCTGGCTGGATCGTGCCGCAGGTTACAAACCTGAAAAGCGAGACATTATTCTGGCAGCATTATTTATGGTGCTGGCTAACCGCTACGACTGGCAGTTGTTTCTGGAGGTCACTGGCCCCGGTGGAAGCGGTAAGAGTATCCTGGCTGAAATCGCAACCATGCTGGCAGGTGAGGATAACTCTACCTCGGCAACCATTGAAATGCTTGAGTCACCACGAGAACGAGCCGCATTAATAGGCTTTTCACTGATTCGCCTTCCCGATCAGGAGAAGTGGAGCGGTGACGGGGCCGGACTAAAAGCCATCACTGGCGGCGATGCAGTATCCGTTGATCCCAAATACCAGAACGCCTATTCAACCCACATTCCGGCGGTCATTCTGGCTGTGAACAATAATCCGATGCGTTTTACTGATCGTAGTGGTGGAGTTTCACGCCGAAGGGTGATCCTGCATTTCCCCGACCAGATAGCCCCGGAGGAACGCGATACCCAGCTCAAAGAGAAAATTGCCAGCGAGCTGGCTGTGATTGTTCGCCAGCTTATGCAGCGTTTCAGCGACCCTATGAGCGCCAGAGCATTACTTCAGGCGCAGCAAAATTCCGATGAAGCGCTCACCATCAAACGTGATGCCGATTCTGCGTTTGATTTTTGCGGCTACCTTGAAGTTTTACCAGACACCACGGGTATGTTTATGGGGAACGCTAACATTGTTCCACGTCAGCCTCGTATGTACCTCTACCATGCCTATCTGGTCTACATGGAAGCCAACGGCTATAAAAATACGCTCAGTCTGACCATGTTTGGCAAGGGGCTGCCGTTAATGCTCAAGGAATATGGGTTGCAGTACGAGAAGCGGCGGACCAATCAAGGAATGCAGACCAATCTGACACTTAGAGAGGAAAGCAATGCAGATTGGTTGCCAAAGTGCAGTGTCTAAATCACAAAATAGGTTTTTAAACCGGCGGCAGCCGGTTTTTTCTTGACATCTGAATAACCTAATCTTCAAATATCTGACCGCAGAATATAATTTAAGAGGTTATGGATGAAAACTGTATTTGTGCTTGGCGCTGGGTTTTCAAAAGAAGCTGGCGCTCCTATGCAGGCAGAAATAATGGGTGAGATATTTAAAATACACCAAGAGAATCCAAACAATTTTGATTCTTCAGATTTTCTGCTTTTTGAAAGATTACTTACTGAACAATTATATTATAAACGTGAGCAATTTAAAGATGTTCAGATTGAAGATATGTTCACTCCTTTAGACCGGTGCTTAGCGGATAATATCCAGTTTAGAGGTCTGTCTATTGAGCAAATGACAAAGACAAGGGATGCTATTTTTAATATCATTGGCGTAGCCATTAGAAGGATATTAAAAAGAAAAGGGAATAGTAAAGAGTATATTGACCACTTTGCTGAGTATTTAGTGAGGAAGTGTAGTGAGAGACTGGGTGGTAATTATAGACAGCATGATCCTGTAAGCGTTATTAGTACCAACTGGGATATTCTATTGGATAATTCATTGTATGATTATATCCAGAGGAACTATCAAGGACGTGCAGTTGTAGATTATTGCTGTTATATAAGCTCATTAGAGGAAAGGGACGAAACGGTAAAGCCGGGTCTAGAAATGTTAGGAGCAGGTGGTTTTAATGTGAAACTGCTGAAGATACATGGTTCGCTTAACTGGCTACAATGTTCGCGATGCATGCGTCTTTATGTCGGATTTAATGAAAAAATAGGGGTTATTAGAGGGGCAACATGCAGGCACTGTGATAAAAATTATGACGCAACAAATAAAGAAAACAGATTGATATCAAATCTTATCATGCCTACCTTTCTAAAGGATCTATCAAATCCTCAATACAAAATAATTTGGCAAAATGCTGGTATTGAATTATCTGAAGCTGACAGAATAATCTTCATAGGATATTCGTTGCCGAGTGCTGATTTTGAAATGAGACAGCTTTTATCTCGAATGATTAAACGAAGTGTTAAAATTGAAGTCGTAACATATGAAAGAGATAAAGAAAAAGAAGAGGATATAAAAAAATATTGGCAGGCGTTTTTTGGAGAGCGCGAGGTCAAAGTTCATTTATGTGGTGCCAGTCAGTTTATTGAGCGATCCTTATATCTTCAATAAATCCTATAGGTTATGGATGGGGCTAACTTCACAGTCCTGTTCTTTTGGAATAGGTTAAAATTTAGGAATAGATAGCCTAAACCTATCACTAGTTTGTTAAGAGTGGACCACCAACCCGGCGAATGCCGGGTTTTTTATTGTCTAAGGCCAAATGTAGAGTTTGCTGTTCACTCTTCACTTAACGGTTAACCTCTATTGAATTGATATTTAATGTAAAAAAATGACTGTGAACACTGTGTACGCTTTTCTTAAGAAAAAGTATTTTGTTGGGTGTAGAGGTGAGTGATTTTTGAACGCCCCCGCCAATGTGTATAGCTATGTGTATAGAATTATTTGTCGATATTAATAATTCGATTAAAAACAATCATTTGTTGTGTGTTGTTTGTTCCTATTATCGCACCATCTCAAACTCTTCCCAGGTCTACCGAAATCAACGCAAAGCTTGTGTCTTATCTCCAGCTATCAACTTGAACCCACCAAGGCCAAATTACATTTGAAGGCATTCTATCTAAGAACAAAAGAGATGCCCCAAGCTTTGAGATGGGATTGCATGAGTGGGCCGATAAATGTGTTGTTCGATCTTGCCATTCAGTAAATGTTCGATTTATTCATCAAATCCGTTCGACACTTTTAATAAGTAAGTAATCCACGGGAAGGGAGGGGATAAGTAAATATTATGATATTAAAAGCATAATGACGTGTCCTGTTACTTGAAATAACAGACACGGTGGCGACTCTTCGTGAAAATAAGCCTACATTCAAATAACGGGTAAAACGGAGGATTAAATGAATACGACTCAACGGATGGGATTAACGGAAGAACAGTCAGCCAACAGTTTTAGTGAAGATGAACTATCAATGTTGTGCTTCGGTAACACTAAACAAGAAAATGCTTATCGAGAGCTTCTGGCTTACCGAAAACGCGATACACTGAATAAAATCACCCAGAGCCGCCACCTACAAGCCGTTATTTTGACAGCATAACATTTGGCTGGAATGAAACGCCATCAAACATCCTATGTAAAGCCGGATGAGTGCGTTCGATTTCTGGCATGGCGTACTTGTCGTTTTCCTGAAACTCCAACGGCAGTGGGAAGTTAATGGCATTGAGTTTACCTCTGCGAATGTCCAGATAGGCCCGATCCGTTAAGGAGGTAAGCACAGTCTCCACCTGAGCCTTGGGCAAAGAAGCGCGGTTCAACACAAAAGGCAGCAATTTTTGCTCTTCAAGAGTGCCGGTTTGTTTTTGCTCCATATAGTGATAAATCAAGGCTCGAATACGCGAGTATCCACGCAGCATATCGACTACAGAATGTGACAAAATAATTCGCAGGGTAGCTTGTGACAACGCTTTAAACATTAATCCGATGAGCGAGCTAACTTCTGCTTCCTGAATGAAGTTATCTGTTATTTTATGTAATACACAATTTTCCATCGCCCGGTAGCAAAAATGGACATTGGGGATGTATTTATTCAGAATACCAACCGGATCGCCTGGTAATAACGTACCCACGACATGGCTATGCATCGTGTCCATATCCTCCATTATCGCTTCCAGAAAAATTGAACCACTCTTCAAGAGAAAAAGCGCATGTTCCGGAGCGTAAAATGTTTCACCTTGACGTATTGTAACGTCATCGTCTTCACTTAGTGTGGTGGAAGACGATGATTTGCCGACATTTGTGAGTGGGGGATCATAGAACATTGTATTGACAATCCATTTTTGTAATGTTGTTAAACATCTATCTACCCAATAACTTGTGTCAAGCGCCATCAATCGCGTATGGGTAATTTATCCGCGTTTTTATTTTTAATATGGTAGGTATAATACCTTAAATAAACATAAAGAAAACTGACTGATTGGACAGGTTTTTTAAATACTTATTGGGAAGGAAACAATAAGTACTGTCATGCGATTGGGATGAAAAAACAAACATGGTTACAGTTGGAAATGATGTGAAGTGATATTGAGTTGAGTGAAATCTCTGTGATAGCGATGTTTTAATATGACAACCTGCTGAAAATAAAGGAATTAATGAAATCCATTTTTATTTCACTGCCATCAGTATGGGCTTGTCACTAATAGTGTTTTCTTCATTGAATGATTAATGAAAATGTGATCCACTAGACAGATTATACATACAGTGAAGGAGCTTAGGAGGGGAAGCATCGTCTTATACAAATTGTTGCGGACCGCTGTTGTGAATGCCTGATACTGCAAGATTGCAACGAAAAATATGGCGATGGGTTGTTATTATCCATAATGAACACACCATTCGTTTTAAAAAAATCCGCCCGACGTTATTGGGCGGAAAGCCTTACAAGATTTAGGTTATTTACAGATGAAACCTATCCGGTCTCAACGTGTAATTATTTTACTTAGGACAGCCTGTCGACTCATCTTAAAAGTTGTTTTATCTGGTAATAACTACCTACAAAATATGCCTGAAGACAATGTTTGGTATAGTATTTGAATATAAAGAGTTGCAATGCATTTAAGTCGCCGAAGCGTCACGAAGTAGAGTCTATGCTGGCGCTTGGCCATAATCTTGCCCTACGCAAAAACACGAATCCGAGAGGACACACATCTTTGAGCGGTGGTTGTGCTGGTAAAAGCCATGATTCATTGAACGGCAGTCAGTTAAGCAACGGGCTGCTTTTTTGTTCGGGGTTGCCATCTGTCTCATCTGATGAAGCATCACATCCCGCGTAGGCGTCAGCGGACGGGTTGCTTTTCCTTTCCAGGTGAAGGGTAACAGCCGGTATGTCACTTCCTTTGTCATTTCCGGCTATTTTTTCGCACATGTGGGCGGGTTTTCAGCGACAGAAAGCTGAGAGTTCCAGACCCGGCAAAAGAACGTGGTATCAGCTCCTGCTCACGATAATCTCTCAGAGAGGTCAGCGGATGACATCGAGAGCCGTAACGGGATACGACAGCAAGTGCCTGCCATTTCTGTCATTCCTTTGAGCTGGTTGCCCCCTTTCTGTAACAAAATGTCATTCATTTCTTGGCTGACTCATTCGGATACGAGTGGGACAAACCACCGAACTTAACAAGCATATAATCCCTAAATGGAAGAGGTGTTTCATGCCAGGTAAATACTCGCAGAGTTTGCGAAATGGTATTTGTTTCATGATTGCACTATAGGAGCTTATAGAGGCTTTTTTTGGACTTGTGATTGTCTTATATTGTTCTGGAAATTAAATGTTATCTATGCTTTTGAGATATTCATTCACAAGATGAAGCAGCAAGGCATTTACAGTTTGAGGGCCTGTGTTTTCATAACGATTGAGCGCTGCCTGACGCTCTATTGCCACAAGTTGATATTTGAGCAGCGTGAATGTTCTGTTGGTTTTATTGGCTCGTCGCTGACGGTAGTCGTCGAGGGTTTTTATTTCATCCATGTTTCCACTTAGCGTGATGTTGAAGCTTAGAGGGTTGTATTTTGTGTAGGATGCTTGCTTTGCTTCATTATCCAACGTGATATGCGACTCGATTATTAGACGAAGAAGGGCACTGACTGAAACAGGCTTTTTGTCATTGAGTTTATTGAGAGCGACCTGCCTGATGAGTGATCGATCGGCTTGTTCGGAAAGCAAAAATGTCCTTCTTATTAAGGAGTTATCTGGTTTTCCTTGCGTTGTGTTCACGGTTGATTGAGGTATTAAAGGAGGGGGGGTATCAATTTGCATCTTAAAAATCCTCTTTCTGCCTGGATGGCCTGAATGCCTTTTCTATGTACAAATACAGCTTGTCATGAATAGTAGCTTTATCCTGAAGGAATGTGCACCGTTTATACTTTTCATAATGTAAGTAAATTGTAAATCAGGGATGTTCTTCAGAAGCATTTAAAAACTATTTAAATACTTTTTTGTAGGGTGATTTTGTTGGGACCATTATGCTGTGCGAGATTGCTGCTATTCCCATTTTTTTATGTTGCTGCGTAGTCGTGTCAATTAAGTAACATTATCTCATACTGACACATAGCTGATTTGAATTAGCTATACCTTCTGAGTATAAATCATACGGTAATTCTTTTTTAAATATCATATCAGAGAGCATTTATTCTACATCAGCCAGAAAACAGAGGGTAAGGTATGACTACATCTCAGGTTTCTTTTACCAGACAGGATAGTTATTCTGCACAGTATTACTTTTCCATTACACACACGGATGCTTATTGGAAGGAGGAGGCTTCACATCTCACCTGGATGAGGCCTTTTGAAAAAATCAAAGAGACGTCTTTTTCACCCGGTGAAGTCGATATTCGCTGGTTTAATGGGGGCAAGCTGAATGTTTCAGAGAATTGCCTGGATCGACATTTGAAGACACGAAGCGACCAGGCCGCGATTATCTGGGAAAGCGATGATGGTAAAGAAACCCGTACACTCAGTTACAGTGAGTTACTGAATCAGGTCTGTCTCTTTGCCAGCGCACTACTCGAGTTGGGGATCCGTAAAGGCGATACTGTGACGCTGTACATGCCGATGGTGCCAGAAACGGCTATTGCCATCCTGGCTTGTGCTCGAATCGGTGCTGTTCATAATGTTATTTTTGCTGGCTTCTCATCTGATGCACTCGCTGAACGTATGGCTGATGCCGGTTCCAAACTTGTGATTACCGCGAATGAAGGATTGAGAGGGGGAAAAATAATACCCCTCAAAACCTACGTTGACCGAGCCCGTCAATACTGCCGGGAAACGTTGGGCCATGAGGTCCGACAGACCATCGTACTCAAGCGGACCGATAGCAAAACAGCCTGGGAACCCGGTATTGATCATTGGTGGCATGAATTGATGATCCCCACTGCACCGGTTGTTGAGCCTGTAGCCATGGATGCAGAAGACCCTCTGTTTATTCTTTATACTTCTGGTTCGACCGGAAAGGCAAAGGGGCTGGTGCATACTACTGCAGGCTATCTTGTCTATGCTCACAGCACCTTTCGTTTTCTTGCAGGTGATTCCCGCATTTTTTGGTGTACTGCTGATGTGGGATGGATCACCGGTCACACCTATATGCTTTATGCCCCGTTATGTGCTGGCCTAACCACGGTAATGTATGAAGGAATACCTGGTTCACCCTCGGCGGATCGGCTGGCAACAATCATTGATCGGCATAATGTCGATATGCTGTACACGGCCCCGACACTCATTCGTAGCTTGATGTCTGCCGGAAATGCCGCGCTGGGTAATTCACACCGAACCTCCTTGCGCCGATTGGGGACGGTTGGAGAGCCGATAAATCCTGAAGCCTGGCGCTGGTACAGAGACGTTTTTGGAAATGGCCGATGCCCGGTGATTGATACCTGGTGGCAGACCGAAACGGGAGGGATCATGATTGCTCCCGTCAGTGGCGAAAACAAGCCCGGGGCGGCTGCTACCCCATTATTCGGTATCCGGGCAGATATCGTTGATGATGAGGGGCATCCGGTCCCCCCTATGACGCGTGGGAATTTGGTCATCCGTGACTCCTGGCCCGGTCAGGCACGGACCATTTATGGCGACCATGCCCGATTTGAAGAAACGTACTTCTCAACTGTGCCTGGTTGTTATTTCACCGGGGACGGGGCGTGGCAGGATGAAGATGGGCATTTCTGGATCTCGGGCCGGGTAGATGATGTTCTCAATGTGTCTGGGCATCGCTTGGGAACAGCTGAAATTGAATCAGCCATCACATCGCACCCGGCAGTCTGCGAAGTGGCTGTCGTCGGACAGCCCCATCCTGTTAAGGGCGAATCGGTATATGCGTTTGTGACCTTGATGAACGGGCAAAAAGTGTCGGACTCGTTGTCCACTGAACTTCGTGTGCGTGTACGAGAAAAAATTGGCGCGTTGGCGGTGCCGGAGGTGATCCACTGGACACCCTACCTGCCTAAAACACGTTCAGGAAAAATTTTACGACGGGTACTTCGAAAGCTCGCCGCCGGAGAAACCCGGGATTTAGGTGACTTATCTTCGCTGGCAGATCAGGAAGGGCTTTCAGCATTTTTGCAGCAAAAATAATCGAAAGCGAAGATCGATAAGAGACCGAACTGTCTGTCATGCCTGAAGCTTCGACTATAAGTCCTTTGTCGCGAATATTATGACGTGATCTGCCCTTATTTAATGAATGGGTTCTGAAACATCACGCTGTTCATATACCACGTTCCTGAACGAAAATGTATATTAAAAGCCCTACGGGGCTTTGGTTAATTCTAGGCGTTTCCCTCCCATTATTATGTTTCGCGTTGCGGCTAAAAAACATCAACTACTCACAATAATCGTCGAATGGAGCAAGTTAGTAAAATATAAATTATGGACAAAAAGTGGAGATTGATATGCATTTTGTAACATAGTGGTAAATATTAATTTGGATTAAAATAAACTTCCATAACATCCATTTTTCCTTATTAATAGTGTTGATTGAAATTTCGTGAGTTTTTTACTTGCCCCAATAATTAAAAATTATTCACTGTGGAGTAAATATGACTGTACACAAATCCCTTCTGGCTATTCCATTATTGGCTTTAACACTAACCGGCTGCGTTAACAACAACAGGCTGGCAGGGGACGTTTATCAAGCCTCAGATGCCAAAACGATCCAAGCGGTATCCTACGGGACGATTACTAACGTTCGTCCTGTTCAGCTGCAGGCAGGCGATGATACCAACATTGTCGGTGGTATTGGCGGAGCTGTGCTTGGCGGCTTCCTGGGTAACACCGTTGGTGGTGGAAGAGGGCGTTCTCTTGCCACTGCTGCCGGGGCCGTTGCCGGTGGAATGGCGGGACAGAAAATTCAGGGGGAAATGAATAAAGACCAAGGGGTTGAATTGGAAATCCGCAAAGATGATGGCAAGACTGTGATGGTGGTTCAAAAGCAAGGGGAATCTGTGTTTACGGTCGGCGAACGTGTCGCCCTTGCCAGTGACGGTCACCAGGTAACGGTATCCCCCCGCTAACATCCTGGGTTCAGATAATCATCCTGAAGCCTTGCGATGGCAGGCTTCAGTTATAAAATCTGTCAGGGGGTTTTGCGTGGGAATATATCTGTCAGGTGCTTGAGATTACCCAATCTGTTAGAGATAGTGTGACAGCCATACATAATTATGCCGTTGATTATCTGTTTTATCCTATGAATTCGAATGTACAAATAACAGTATTTGGGAAAGATATACAGCTCAGATTTGGGATAATACACAAGTATGCTCAGATGAATGGGATGAGACGGGATGCATGTTTATCGGAAGATTTAACTGACTCTGATGGCTTAAAAATCCCTCTATCCCGAATCATACTGTCCGAACATTCAGCCCGTTTCGGCAGCTAGGATCAGAGTCAGTTAAATTGTTCTTATTGACAGCAGTAGTGGTAAATAATCTACCTTAACCTTTAAGGTAATCAACAAGCACTTCGCCATAAGGTAGCGTGAGATCGGCAATGAAATGGCTGCCGGAAAGAACGTTCTTGACCGGTAATTCGCTGACTCTGGCCATTACATGCGGGTGAAGTTCAAGTGTCGCAGGTCCTGACCATGCACCTTTCACGTGAATATCGGTCATAACGTACTGCACCAGCTGACAAATGGCTGGGCTACCATCAACATGCGGAATGTTCTTCACCAAAAAACAAGGTTCTCCCAGTGATTTCTGTACAGCCTGGCAGTCCAGGCGGGTAGGTTTCCACGGCATAGTACCGGTTGCCACACGCACTTTACCGTAATCCAGCGTACCCAGGAGATAGTCCCCGTCCACTTCCAGGTGTGGGGTCCCCAGCGTTTTGGGGAATCCCCAGATTTCCCGCCCACCGGCGATAGGAGGGTGACGGTCCAGATACATCGCGTGAACGTAGGTCCCGGAAACCCCTTCATAGGTAACAGGAATGACCTGACCTGATTCGCTAAACCGACCAAAACCTGTGGCATCAGGCATATGCATGAATTCGTATTTTACAATCGGGTCTGGCGCAACCATTCCTGGAGGAAGAATACGGCTAAGCGCTTGTGGATCCGTTTCGTAGGTAATAACAAAATATTCGCGATCAACAAAATGATTGGGGGCTTCTGTATAGCCCAGATTCCCCTGCAAAACAGGCATTTTGAAAGGATGTGTCATGTAAAACTCCATAGCTCCGGACGACATCGGTGATCCGGAGCAGTATTAACGTTGGTCAGTAGTTAAGGATAGGACGACGACCAGATAGACCGTCCAGAACGCCTACGACAAGCGCATCCATTTCTTCCTCTCCAGGATAAAGGACAATTTCTGAAGAAATGAAACGAATCCGTTGGCTGATCCAGCCAGTCAGAAGATGACTGCGAGCAATGCTACCGGTCAGGATAACGGCATCCACATCTCCATTTAGCACCACTGCGCAAGCACCGATTTCTTTTGCTACCTGATAAGCCATACTTTCCATGACCAGGGTTGCTTTTGTATCGCCACCCTCCACACGGTGCTCAACTTCAAGCATATCTTTCGTGCCGAGATAGCTGTAAACGCCACCTTCACCAATCAGCTTTGTATAAACTTCCTGACGGCTGTATTGACCGGAAAAACACATGTCAATCAGAGCCAGAGGAGGGACACCGCCAGCCCGCTCCGGGCTCATTGGACCATCCCCACCGAGCGCAGAGTTTACATCAACAATTCGCCCCATTTTATGCGCGCCCACGCTGATGCCACTCCCAAGATGGGCCACGATAAGGTTCAGTTCCGAAAGCGGCTTTCCCTTCTCCCGTGCATAGCGGCCTGCGACTGCCTTGTGATTCAGCGCGTGAAAACTGCGGACACGGGAGATGTCAGCCATGCCGGACAAACGGGCAATATCTTCATATTCATCGACCATCACAGGGTCTACCGTATAGGCTATTTTCCCTGCCTGAGATTCCTGTGCCAGTTCATGGGCCAATATGCCTCCCAGATTTGACGCATGCTGGCCATTCAAACCAATGGCTGCATCGTGCAGATACGCTTCATTAATTCGGTATATCCCGCCTTCGAGATTACGAACCATCCCGCCACGGCCGACAAATTCATCAATGTTACTTAACTGAAGCCCCTGAGCTTTCAGGGCGTTCATAATCGCCTTTTTACGGTATTCCTTTTGCTCTGCAATACAGGAATAAGCTGTCAGTTCTTGTGTTGGATGATTAATCGTCTGAGAGAAAATCGCCTTATCGTTATGGAATACCGCCACTTTAGTGGACATACCGCCAGGGTTAATTGCCAGAATATTCATACATCACCCTTTATTATGAGCGGCACTGTGCCACGGCACACACCATGGCATAGTATTTGGTCTCTACGGAGTCGGAACGGGACGGGAAGTCTACCGGAGCACGGGTACCCATGATGAAGCTGGCTGCTCGTGCGCCGCCAAGGAAGGTGGCCGTTTTATAGAACGTATTGGCTGCGTTAATATCTGGGAGCACAATCAGATCCGCATCACCACCAACGTCAGTGTCTAAACCTTTATGTGCAACGGATTCTTTACTGAAAGCCAGGTCGATTGACAATGGGCCATCAACGCTACACCCCTTAATACCGCCACGACGATTCATTTGGCTCAAAATGGCAGCATCAATGGTTGATGGCATCGCCGTTTTCACACCTTCTGTAGCCGCAATGATTGCAACCTTAGGTTTTTCAATGCCAAGCGTATGGAATACCTCCACGCACTGGCGAATCATTTGCGCCTTATCATTCACATCTGGTGCAATGTTGATCCCTGAATCGGTGAAGGCGAAGACTTTATGGTAGGAAGGGATTTCGACAAAGGCTGCCTGTGAAACCAGACGTGAGACCTTCAGACCCGTTTCTTTATGCAAAATAGGCCGCAGATAGTCAGCGGTTTCCAGTGCACCACGCGTCAGCACATCTGCTTCACCTTCACGGACGAGTGCAACGGCTGTCTGGCAGGCACGAACCTTCTCTTTGACATCAATGATTTTGAACCCGCTGACATCAAACGCAATCTCATCACAAATACGCAGTATTTCATCTTTATTCCCGACCAGGACAGGCTCTGCAATTTTGTTTTGAGTCAGACGTTTTAAAGCGGAAAGAGTGGTTTTATCTTCTGCTGCCGCAACGGCAATTTTTTTACCCGGACGGGATTTGGCTATTTCTACAAATGTTTCCAGTGACTTTAACATAATGACCTTCTAAATAATTATGAAAACAACAGGTTAACTGAGGGAATTAGATGAGCTCGACGGTTGCAGCGATCCCCATTCCACCACCAATGCAGAGCGTCGCCAGGCCTTTCTTAAGCTGTTGTCGGCGCATTTCATGAACCAGTGAAACAAAAATACGCGTTCCGGATGCTCCCACCGGATGCCCCAACGCAATAGCCCCGCCGTTAACGTTGACGCGGTTTGTGTCCCACTGCATTTCACGGTTAACCGCAATGGCCTGAGCGGCGAAGGCTTCATTGGCTTCAATTAAATCCAGGCTATCAACACTCCAACCTGCTTTTTCCAGAGCTTTTCGTGATGCAGGTACCGGACCGGTTCCCATCAATTCAGGTGAGACGCCGGCTGTCGCGACACTACGCAATACCGCGATTGGCGCGATGCCAAGTTCGCGGGCGCGACGGGCTGAAGCCAGCACGACCATGGCGGCACCATCGTTCACACCTGATGCATTCCCGGCCGTCACCGTTCCCTGAGGATTAAATGCCGGTGAAAGAGAGGACAGTGCATCGGGTGTAGTTTGGGGGCGAGGGTATTCATCACGACAAAATTGCAGGGAGGGTTGGCGCTTGCGGGGGATCTCGATGGTGACTATCTCACTCTCAAAACCATGGTTTTCTAACGCCTGCGCGGCTTTTTGCTGAGACGCATAAGCAAAATTATCTTGCTCTTCCCTGGATATCTGCCATTTTTCAGCAATATTTTCGGCCGTCTGGCCCATGTGATAGTTATGGAAAGCATCCCATAACCCATCTTTTACCATCGAGTCCTCAAGTGTCCATGGTCCCATTTTTACCCCCTGACGGGAGCGGGGGAGAATATGAGGTGCCTGACTCATATTTTCCTGGCCACCAGCAATAACGAGTTCTGCATCCCCGTTTTTGATAGCCTGAGCAGCCAGTTGAAGTGTTTTTAAACCGGAGCCACAAACTTTATTAATGGTCAGCGCAGAAACATGTTCTGGGATCCCTGCATTGATAGCTGTCTGGCGCGCCGGGTTTTGCCCACAACCGGCGGTCAATACCTGCCCGATAATCACTTCATCAATATTTTTCGGATCAAGGTTGAGTTTCGTTAATAAATTTTTAATAACCTTAGCACCTAGTGTAGTTGCAGACATAGTTGACAACGAACCATTGAATGCACCCACCGCCGTTCTGGCTAAATCTAGAATTACAACATCATTATCTTTAATCACTTGTGACTCCTGGAGACGTATCATAACAATATGGTGTGACTTGTCAGGAACAGAAAGTTAACTGATTACGGGTTTGAAAGTCCGTAATGAAATTATTTAACTTCTCGTTAATACTAATTAAATCAGGACGAGATAATGATGACAGACCGCAAAAGCGTTGGCTTTAAGATAACTGTGTGCATAAGTAAGGTTTAGATAAAAAACGTCGAGAATCAAGGGTATTTTTATATTAACTAAACATCGGGCTCGGTAGGGTAGGATAAGTCGCCAGATCCTCATGATAATAATTGAATACTGAAACACTATTTTCAGGTTGATATGATGGCGGCTGCATTTCCAGAGTGCTATTATCGTGGTTGGTGAGCGCTTCTGGTGGCAATACATACCACGAGTTTTCGCCGTGATAATCGTTGTTGTTTGTTTTTTTGTGCCGCATATCGCTCTAACAGTTTGAGCTGAGAGAGATGAATCTTTTCCCAGCATGCAGACGCTATCCTATTGTAATATTTCTGACATCCAGGATTATTTACATAACCACACAATTACATACCCTTTGCAAGGATATGTTAGGTTATTCTGTTGAGGTTTGGATAAACATTTATGGAGCGCACTTGGAACAACAAAACCTATCGGTCAAAATCAAGCGTATTTTTTCTGATTATCTAAGAGAATCCAACTTGACAGATATGATGTATACATATTTAGTCTTGAAAAAAACGAATCCATCTGAAATTTTCACTGCCTCAACTTATCCTGCAGCCTGGCAAGATATCTATCTTTCTAATAGCTATCAATTTATTGATCCAGTCGTATTAATTGCAATGAACCGTATAACCTCATTTAGTTGGGCAGAGTGCTTTTCTTTAACGGAGAGAGCAAACCTGACTAAAGTGTTTACACAGTCGGCCAAGCAAGGCATTACTGGAGGATATACCTTCGTCCTTCATGATCACTGTGATAATTTAGCTATGTTATCATTTCTACTTCCTCCTGGTGATGAGAGTCGTGAAATAAATATCATTGAAAACAAAAGCAACATTTTTCAATTTTTAGTAGACACCCATGCATATTATCTTGACATTACCTCAAATAAAAAAGATAGCTCATTTGATAAACCATTGTTCTCCGCAAGAGAACATGAGGTATTTTATTGGGCAAGCAAAGGAAAAACCAATGTTGAAATAGGATGTATGTTGGGCATTACATTAAGTACTGTGAAATTTCATTTGCGTAATATATGTAAAAAACTCGGTGTTACTAATAGTAAGCATGCAATACGTCTCGGCATTGAACTTAACTTGATTATTTCACCTTAATGTAAGACCCAACCAGCTTAGTGCATTACTATGCCGCTAACGGTAATGCATTGTGTTTGGTTATTTTACTCATCAATGTGCTCACTGTAACTTCATCAACAGGAAGCTGAAGTAAATAAATATTTTGATGTTTCTCTGAAACACCAATGTTTAAAATGGACAACTTCCAACCTGATCGTTTGATGATTAACATCATCGCATGACTCACAATTGTTAGGATCCCATCATAGCCATGCTGACGTGCATAGTTAACAATAGCCAGGAACAGATCATGAGTTACCGGGTATCCACTCCCCAGAAGATCCGCAGCTCGCTCCTTATCAACAAAAAAACGGCTGGACTCAATGAAATTGCCTTCAGGTATTTTTAAGTCTTTAAAGTAATCATGAAACGTATGCGTTATCATATTAGGATGCTTGGTTTCAATTAAACGAGCACTGCAGATCAGAGAATCATTACTTACTCCAAAAATATACGACGCATTTTCGTTATCATACTCATCAAACTCCATGTTGTCCTTGCATTTCACTGCCCACTTCAAACGGTCGCTAAATGTTTTTTTTCTTAGTTTAAAGCACTCATTTAATTTCTTACCTTCAATCTCGTTAAAGGATTCATCAAAAAAAGAAATCATGTTTACTCCATGTAATTTAGTAAATCGAATGTTGCCGAGACAGATAAATAATAGTCTTGTTTTTTTCTCATGCTGTAAGAAGTTGAAATGACTAGTAATATTATTTATTTTGGAGTAGTGCGATAATGTTATTGTGTTATTCGGTTGGATTGCTGACACACATTCAATAAATGGTTGTGTATCAAATGGATATGATCTGATTTTTGTGCTTGCGACTTTTTCTAAGACTAAGGGGGTTAATATGTGTCGCCCTCGAGGTAAAAGTGTTGTAACAGATTGTTATTTTTATTGTTTTATCTGCTTTTATTTTTTGAAGAAGCAATTAAATACGTGCCTAAGCACAGAAAAATAATACGTTAATGTAATGATGTGTTATTTGTATATCAAATACATTATTATTTACAGCAAAAAATTACTTAAGGATAAATAGACGGCATTGATTCACCGTGGTGATGGTTATTTTGAAGTAAATCAATGGATTATGGTGGGGTAGGGGAGTGGTATTGAGATTGTGATGTGAATATCCAAGTAATGGCTTTGCGGAACTGAACTGTTTTTTCCTGAACGGGAGGCATTTCGGCACGGGTTTTCAATCGCGACAGCCGATGAACTTTTTGATTTTATTATCTTGAGATGAAATAAAATTGACTCGATAAAGGGCTTATCGAGTCGCATGGATATCTGTTTGGATGCCAAAGGTAGGGGGGATAATAGGCTGGCTAATTCTACTAACTATTCAAGGGAAGTGGTGGGATAAAGCCCTAACGTCCCACTCTCGCCTGTAACGCCGCCGGGTAGCGTTCCCCAACGATTTTTACCGTTTCCAGCGCCTGGTTAACTTTGCGTAACTCATCCTGACTCAGAATAAGGTCCGCAGCCCCCAGATTTTCCTCCAGACGATGTAACTTGGTGGTGCCAGGAATAGGCACGATCCACGGTTTTTGTGCCAGCAGCCAGGCCAGGGCAATCTGGGCAGAAGTCACGCTTTTTTCGGCGGCGATTTCACCCAGCAGCGCCACCAGTTTTTCATTGGCTTCTATGGCCTCAGTGGCAAAGCGCGGCACCTGGCTGCGGAAATCGTCTTGACCAAACGTCGTTCCAGCTTTAATGGCCCCGGTCAGGAAGCCTTTACCTAACGGGCTGAATGGCACAAAGCCGATCCCCAACTCTTCCAGCAGCGGTAGGATCTCCTGTTCCGGTTCGCGCCACCACATCGAATATTCGCTTTGCAGCGCGGCGACCGGCTGCACCGCATGCGCCCGGCGGATGGTTTGGACACCCGCTTCGGACAGGCCAAAATGTTTAACTTTGCCTTCAGCAATCAACGCTTTCACCGTGCCAGCAACGTCCTCAATCGGCACGTCCGGGTCGACGCGATGCTGATATAGCAGGTCAATGACGTCGGTTTTGAGGCGACGCAGCGAGCCTTCCACCGCCTGACGAATATGCTCCGGACGACTGTTCAATATTTGCTGCTTATTGTCGGCCCCGAAGGTAAATCCAAATTTGGTGGCGATAATCACCCGATCACGGAACGGTTTTAACGCTTCGCCGACCACTTCTTCATTCACATACGGGCCATACACTTCGGCGGTATCGAAGAAGGTAACGCCGCGCTCGACGGCGGCGCGGATCAATTCCACTGCCTGACGGGTATCTGTGGCCGGGCCGTAGCCATGGCTCAGGCCCATACAGCCCAGGCCGAGGGCCGAGACTTCAAGCCCGGATTGACCAAGAAAACGTTTTTGCATACGGGAATTCCTCTATTGCGGCGGCGGTATACGTCGGGTTTACGGCTTGTTCTGAAGAGGATTGAAGCATAGCGCAGGGGGATTAATTTGATTAGAGGGTGTAATTTGCTAAGGTTTATTAATTGGGTTCATTAATCAGCGCTTGAGCCCACTGCAAATCGCTCAGGGTGTCGATGTCATGCACCATGCCGTAATCGGCAAGGGCAAGATCCAGCACCGCGCCCCGTTGACGAGCGCGGCGCACAATTTCCCTGGCCCCGGAGTCGCCGCTGAGCGCCAGCAACTGCGCCTGATACGCGCGACTAAATCCCACCGGATGGCCTGACTGCTGGGCGTAACAGGGCACGACCAGCGATTTTTCGGACAAGCCTTCGGCCACGCGTTGTAGGGTGGCCGGTTGAATCAAAGGCAGGTCAGCGGGCAGGATCAGCCAGCCGGAGGCGTGGGGCGTGGCGCGCACGCCGAGCGAAATCGACTCCCCCATTCCCTGTGTGCCGCCTTCCGGACGGACGATATACCAGCCAAGCCCGCTGGCCTCTGCCGCCCGGATGACATGGCTGAGGACAGACTGCGTGCCTAACTGTGCCTCCAGCTTGTGGGTTGTCGCCCCGGAGGCCAGAAAGCGCTCCCCACGTCCTGCGGCGAGAATAATCACCACCGGGGAGGGCACTATGCCTCTCCTGATGCGAGACGCGCCGCCGCCACATCCGCCAGCACCGACAGCGCCAGCGAACGCGCATCGCGGGCCTTGGGGAAGATGCCAATCGGGGCTTTGATCCGCGCAATTTCATCCGCACGCCAGCCCAACGCCTTCAGTTTTTGCACCCGCTGGCAATGGGTGCGATGGCTGCCGAGTGCCCCGATATAAAATGGCGCAGCCTCGCGGGTGGCCAGCAACAGTGGGATTTCCCGCTGTAAATCATGCCAGAGCAGTACCACCGCGGTGTCGGCATCTATTATCCTGGCATCAACCGATGGGAACGACTCACTGAGGTGAACCGCAAAACCGGCGGCCTGTGCGAGCGAGGCTGTCATCTGCGCTTCAACCGAGCGCCCACACACCAGCACCTGTACATTGGGCCGATACCCCATCTCAAAGCCAGCATCACGCCACCCCGTTTGTGTCCGGGCCGGGAGACTGCGCAGCGTCTGCGTGTGGGGATCGTAACGCAATCCACAGGGCTGACGCTGTTCAAGGTTGTTGAGTACCGCCAGCAGCGGCTGAGACGAGCGCAAAACATGAATGCTCAGGGTTATGCCGCCCCCACAGGGCAGGACGATATCGAACCACGGCGAGCCCGCCCCATAGCGCACCTGGCGGTCTTCTCCGGCGACGATGGCTTCCATCGCTTCAAAAGATGCCGCGCTTTCCACGCAGCCACCGGAAACAAAACCGCAATAACGGCCATCGTCGCGCACCGCCATTTGCGCGCCCAGTGGCCGGGCCGCACCGCCGTGAATGTCGACCAGGGTTACCAGGGCCGCCCGCATCCCCGAGGTGAGTGCCTCCACCGCGAAGCGTAAAACGTCGCGGCTGTCGTCGGTCAGAAACGCCTGTTCGGGTTGCAGCAGGCGGTTTTCAGGGCTGTCGAGCAGCGAAGCATTGTGCATGGCAGCTCCTTAGCCCACGTCCGGCAGGGCGTGGAGCAGTTTATCCAACGTCATGGGATAATCACGCACTCTGGCACCTGTTGCGTTATAAATCGCATTGGCAATCGCCGCGCTAACACCGCACAGCCCCAGTTCGCCCACCCCTTTGGCTTTCATCGGGGAAGAAATCGGGTCGGTATCATCAAGGAAAATTACCTCCTGTTGCGGGACATCGGCATGAACCGGCACTTCATAGCCCGCCATATCGTGATTGACGAAATAGCCCAGACGGTTATCGACCGCCAGCTCCTCCATCAGCGCTCCACCAAGCCCCATGGTCATCGCGCCGATAACCTGGCTGCGAGCCGTTTTGGGATTAAGAATGCGGCCTGCGGCACACACCGCCAGCATCCGACGGACGCGAACTTCCCCGGTGGCGGCATCAACCCCGACTTCGACAAAGTGCCCGGCGAAGGTCGACTGCTGATACTGCTCATCGAGATCGCCAAATTCGATAGTCTCTTCCACGGTCAAGGTGCCGCCTTTCGCGGCGTCTGCCAGCGGGGCGCTGTGCGTCGCATCCCTGATTTTGCCCTCGGCAAACGTCGCCTGGTCTGGGTCAAACCCCAGCGCCTTGGCTATCGCGTCGCGCAGTTTGACGCAGGCGGCGTAGACCCCGGCGGTCGAGGTGTTGGCCCCCCATTGTCCACCGGAACCGGCGGAGACCGGGAAGTGCGAGTCACCGAGTTTGACCTCAATGTTCGCCATCGGTACGCCGAGCATCTCTGCAGCCGTCTGGGCAATTATCGTATAGCTGCCGGTGCCGATATCCGTCATATCGGTTTCCACGGTGACGTTGCCGTTGGCGTCGAGATGTACGCGTGCCCCGGAGGGGGCCAGCAGGTTATTGCGAAAACCCGCCGCCACGCCGTAACCCACCAGCCAGCGCCCATCGCGAACCTGTGCCGGAACAGGATTTCGCTGCTTCCAGTCAAAATGATCCGCACCGGTGCGCAGGCATTCGATCAACTGACGACGCGAAAAAGGACGGCTGGGATCGGCGGGATCAACCTGGGTATCGTTCAGAATGCGAAACTCAACCGGATCAATACCCGCTTTCTCGGCAAGTTCGTCGATGGCAATTTCCAGCGCCATTAATCCCGGCGCTTCGCCCGGGGCACGCATCGCATTGCCTTCCGGCAGGCTGAGGGTGGCAAGGCGCAGACCGGTATGGCGATTAGCCCCGGCATACAGCAGCTCGGTTTGCTGAACCGCCGTCTCCGGCGTGCCGCCCGGCAAATTTCCGGACCAGCTATCATGGGCGATGGCCGTGATTTTACCGTGGCTGTCGCTGCCGAGGCGGATGTGCTGAAGGGTCGCCGGACGATGGGTGGTGTTATTGGCGATAAGCGGGCGGGGCAGCATCACTTTCACCGGACGCTTCACCGCCCGGGCAGCGAGCGCCGCCAGCAGCGCGTCGCTACGCAAAAACAGTTTCCCGCCAAAGCCACCACCGATGTAGGGGGAGATGATGCGAATCTTATCTTTCGGTATCCGCAGGGTTTTCGCCAAATCGGTTCGACACCAGTCAATCATCTGGTTCGATGTCCAGAGCGTGAGCGTGTCGCCTTCCCAGACTGCCATGGAGGCATGAGGCTCCATCGCCAGATGGCTCTGGTCTGGCGTGGTATAGGTGGCATCGAGTTTCACCGCTGCCGCAGACCAGGCCGCGTCAAAATCACCGACGTTTTTATCCGGTGCGTCTTCAGGGGGCGTGGTGACTCCGGGTTTCGCCTGCGCCAGTGAGTACTCTCCCGGCTCGCGCTGATACTCGACCTGCACCAGCCCGGCGGCGGCGCGCGCCTGCTCAAAGGTATCGGCCACCACCAGGGCGATGGCCTGGTGATAATGTTCAATTACCGGGCCGCCGAGCAGCATGGCGGTGTTTCTCTCCCCTTTATCCAGCGGCCCGGCGTTGTCGGCGGTGATCACCCCCAGCACGCCAGGCGCTTGTTGCGCCGCCTGCACCTTCAGGGTGGTGATACGCCCCTTCGCAATGGCCGACCCGACCACATAGCCATAGGCCACGTCATCGGCTTTATCATGCCATTCGTAGGCGTAGTGGGCGGTGCCGGTGGTTTTTAACGGGCCATCAATTCTGTCGTGCGGACGGCCCACCACGGTGAGCCGATCGATAGGGTTTTCACCTGCCGGTTTATCAAATTTCATCTGTCAGGCCCTCGCTTCGGTCAGCACTGAGGCGAGCGTTCGCTTCGCCAGAATGAGCTTGAATGCATTTTCAGAGGTGGGATGCGCGCTGGCGAACAACCGGTCATACACCGCCTGCGGCCCCTGCGGGATAGCCGCATCCGCCTCGTCAAGACGCCAGGGTTTCGGGGCAACGCCGCCCAACGCTACGCGGCCACTGCCGTCCGGCTGCACGATGGCGGCTACCGACACCAGTGCAAACGCATAGGAGGCGCGGTCGCGCACTTTGCGATAAATGTGGGTTCCCCCGACGGGAGCGGGCAGCGTCACCGCCACGATCAGTTCGCCCGGTTGAAGCACCGTTTCCTGATGGGGAGTTGAACCCGGCGTGAGGTAAAAGTCGGCGAGGGGGATTTTTCGCTCCGCGCCGTTGGGGCTGACGGTTTCGACCACCGCATCCAGCACCCGCATGGCGACCGCCATATCGCTGGGATGGGTGGCAATACAGGCCTCACTCCCGCCGACCACCGCGTGCTGGCGGCTGAACCCGCCGAGTGCGGCACAGCCGCTGCCGGGAGCGCGCTTATTGCATGGCTGGTTAGGGTCGTAAAAATAGGGGCAACGCGTGCGCTGAAGAAGATTGCCTGCGGTGGTGGCCTGATTGCGTAACTGACCTGAAGCTCCGGCGAGCAGTGCTCGGGAGAGCACCGCATAGTCGCGACGGATCTGCGGCGCGGCGGCCAGATCGGTATTACGCACCAGTGCGCCGATGCGTAAACCACCTTCGGAGGTGGCTTCAATCCGATCCAGCCCCAGGCCATTGACGTCAATCAGATGCGCGGGCGTCTCAATTTCCAGCTTCATCAGGTCGAGCAGATTGGTGCCACCGGCGATAAATTTTGCCCCGGCGATACGCCCCGCGATGGCTGCTGCCTCCGCTGGCGTTTTGACCCGTTCGTAGGTAAAGGCTTTCATGGTTTCAGCTCCCCGGCGGCATCTTCGATTGCGGCGAGAATGTTGGCGTAAGCCCCGCAGCGGCAGATATTGCCGCTCATTCGTTCGCGAATTTCCTCAGCGGTCATCTCTGGGAGGGAAACCAGGTCGAGCGTGACGTGGCTGGGAATGCCGTCTTTGATCTCCTGCACCATCCCCACAGAGGAGCAGATTTGCCCCGGGGTGCAGTAGCCGCACTGGTAACCATCATGCTCGATAAAGGCGGCCTGCATCGGATGGAGATTATCAGGCGTGCCCAAACCTTCAATAGTGGTGATGTCGGCATCCTGATGCATCACCGCCAGCGTCAGGCAGGCGTTTAGCCTGCGGCCATTGACCAGCACCGTACAGGCCCCGCATTGGCCATGATCGCAGCCTTTTTTGCTGCCGGTCAGCTGCAAATTCTCACGCAGCGCATCCAGCAGGGTGGTACGGGTATCGACCTCAATCTGATAACGTTTGCCGTTGACGCGAAACGCGACGGGAAGGTGTACGGGTGGTGGTGTCACGAGGGGTTCAGGGCTGCTCATGCCAGGCCTCCAGATATCGAAGTAAAAAAAAGAAGCGGAGTGCTGTACTGCTGTCGGATTTTTAAACGTTAAGCATAGACGGCGATGGGGCGGGGATTATTCTTAAAACGTCATAAGCGTCATGAAGTGAGGTCATCAATCCCCGGTGAGGGGGAGGGCAGAATGCGCAGTTAGCCGTTTATCAGACTCCGCGTCTGGAATTAAAACTAACCTGCCATTTCAATAATTCTTTTACGCTTGTTGCTGGCATGGTTATGCAGTGTAAGCGCGTTGGTAATTGATGTATCTTTTTGTAATAAAAGAGAAAGTACACCTATTTTTGTCAGTATCGGCCTGTCAATCACTTTTCGGCTCTGACAAACTAAAAATCTACAAAACTAGACAATCGTCGAATTTTTATCTTAAAGTCCCGGGGTTGGTACTAGACAAAACCACTGACCAGTTATCAAATGGTTAAATAATATCTTGCAGAATGTAAAAAGAGCAGTCGGTTCGAGAAAGGGCTGCCCTGCATTTCGCTATTTTTGAGCATCACAACACGCTTTCTTTGGGAGAATTTATGCAATCTTCTGTTCATAAAAACGAGAGTCGGACCTTCTTCGGGCATCCGTATCCGCTCGGCTCGCTGTTCTTCACGGAAATGTGGGAGCGCTTCTCGTTTTACGGTATTCGTCCGCTGTTAATCCTGTTTATGGCGGCCACCGTCTATGACGGCGGTATGGGGCTGGCGCGTGAAAATGCCTCAGCCATCGTCGGGATTTTTGCCGGTAGCATGTACCTGGCCGCGCTGCCGGGTGGCTGGCTGGCGGATAACTGGCTCGGTCAGCAGCGGGCGGTATGGTACGGCTCAATCCTGATTGCGCTCGGTCACCTGTCGATTGCGCTGTCGGCGATGATGGGCGACAGCCTGTTCTTTATCGGCCTGATGTTTATCGTGCTGGGCTCGGGTCTGTTCAAAACCTGTATCTCGGTCATGGTCGGCACTCTGTATAAAAAGGGCGATGCGCGTCGCGATGGCGGCTTCTCGCTGTTTTATATGGGCATCAATATGGGCTCGTTTATCGCACCGCTGATCTCCGGCTGGCTGATTAAAACCCACGGTTGGCACTGGGGTTTTGGTATCGGTGGTATCGGGATGCTGGTGGCGCTGGTTATCTTCCGCCTGTTTGCCGTTCCGGCAATGAAACGCTACGACAGCGAAGTCGGTCTGGACTCCACCTGGAATAGCCCGGTAGCGAAGAAAAACGGCGTGGGTGCCTGGCTGCTGGCGCTGGCCGTTGGCGTGGCCGTGGTGGTGGCGCTGATTGCCCAGGGCGTGATTGTCATCAACCCTGTCGCCGTTGCCAGCGTGCTGGTGTATGTGATTGCCGCTTCGGTAGCGCTGTACTTTATCTACCTGTTTGTGTTTGCTGGCCTCAACCGCAAAGAGCGCGCCCGCCTGCTGGTGTGCTTTATTCTGCTGGTGTCGGCGGCCTTCTTCTGGTCAGCCTTCGAGCAGAAACCCACCTCATTTAACCTGTTTGCCAATGACTACACCAACCGCATGATCGGCGATTTTGAAATTCCGGCCGTGTGGTTCCAGTCTATCAATGCGCTGTTCATTATTCTGTTGGCTCCGGTGTTCAGCTGGGCCTGGCCGATGCTGGCGCGTAACAATGTGCGCCTGAGCAGCATCACCAAGTTCGTAATCGGTATTCTGTGTGCGGCCGGGGGCTTTGGCCTGATGATGCTGGCGGCAGAAAACGTGCTGACCAACGGTGGTGCGGGCGTGTCTCCCTTCTGGTTGGTGGGCAGCATCCTGATGCTGACCCTGGGTGAACTGTGCCTCAGCCCGATTGGCCTGGCGACCATGACGCTGCTGGCCCCGGAAAGAATGCGTGGTCAAATGATGGGCCTGTGGTTCTGCGCCAGTGCGCTGGGTAACCTGGCGGCGGGCCTGATTGGTGGCCATGTGAAGGCCGACCAACTGGATATGCTGCCGGATCTGTTCGCACGCTGCTCCATCGCGCTGCTGATTTGTGCAGCGATACTGGCGGTGCTTATTGTGCCGGTGCGTCGTATGCTGGCGAATGCTCAGGTAAAAACCGA
This sequence comes from Scandinavium lactucae, assembly GCF_033843265.1. NCBI lineage: Bacteria > Pseudomonadati > Pseudomonadota > Gammaproteobacteria > Enterobacterales > Enterobacteriaceae > Scandinavium > Scandinavium lactucae. The sequence continues at coordinate 414,631 of NZ_JAWXRD010000002.1, read as the reverse complement.
GCCAAAACCGGTGGCGAATGCCTAAGTAACTCCTGTTCGCCCGGCGGCGCTTTGCTTGCCGGGCCGACAAAATCGGTGCCCGTCTGCTGCCCATTTAACCTGAATCCCCTGAAAAATCATCCGCAATCTGTCACTAACCCCGCGCCTGCGTTAGACTTAAGCCTATCCGTTGTTCTTTGCTGACATAATGAAAAAACTCAAAAAAGCCTCGTCGTCTGCAAACGTGCTTCGCTATCTGTGGGGCTCAACTGCTGCAACGCTTATTCTGACCTCGATTCTTTCCTGGTGGCTGCTGTCCGGCTCCTGGGCGGCATGGCATAGCGCGCGCAACAACGTGATTCAGTTCGATAATTTTTACCAGGTGCTGCTGGTCTCTAACGATCTGGCGAGCGAACGTGCCTATGCCAATGAGCTGGTGCTGAGCCCGCAAGAGAAGAAAGCGCAGGCCGGAGCGTCGCTGGACAACAGCCGCCAGATAACGGACCGTGATCTGGCGAAGATCCCGGCCGATTTGCTTTCTCCGGCGCTGCTGCGTTCCACCATCGAACAGCTCAAACCCGCGCGGAATAAAGTGGACCAGTTCCGTGAAGTGACCCTGAGCGACCCGGTTGTCGCACAACGCGCCATTGATAGCATGGTCGCCGCGACCGATTTTTATCACGAAGCTTTATTCCGCCGTACTTCAGAGTTTCTGCTGTTAGAACCTTCCGCATTGGGGCCGATTTTACGGGCCCAGGCGCTGGGCGAATTGCGTGACGCCACCGGGCGACTGGGGGCACAGTTGATTATCCCGGTCGCCACCCACACGCCTATCCCGCTCGGTAATATTGAAGCACTCAGCCGCGGCAAGGAACGTATCGCCGTGCTGTGGTGGCTGCTACGTACCCAGGGCGCTGAAGCTCACTATTTACCGGGCTTTATGCAGCAGCTCGAGAGCACACGCGATCAGTTCGAAAAGCAGGGCGTGGCGATGATTGATAGCCTGGTGATCGAAAGCGAGAGCGGCCAGCCTTACAGCGTCGATGCTGCGAATTTTGCTCTTCGTTATCACGCCAGCCTGGGATCGTTTAATGAGCTGCTCGACACTTATCTGGCGGGGGTGAAGAAGCATTATGTTTATACGGAACAACAGGCCCTGCTGCACCTGATGATGGTGGTGGTTATCCTGATCGTTCTCAACCTGCTGGCGATGGGGCTCATTTTTTACGTCCGCTCCCGCGTACTGCGACCCATTCTGCGCCTGAATGAAATTGCTACCGGGATTATCGCCGGGAAACAGCAAGATACCCTGATGAATGACAGCACCGCCGAAGAAGTGCAGGAACTTTTCTCTTCGCTCGGGACGCTCGGCGATAAGCTGCGGGAGCAAACGCGGCTGAGTAAAACACTCCAACGCCAGTCAGAGGAAGACCCGCTCACCAATTTGTTAAACCGCCGGGCGTTTGATGCACTAGGCGGGAATTTGCTCAAGCTGGCGAGTCCTCAGCAGCCCGCGTGGCTGATCATGATGGATGTCGATCACTTTAAGTCGATCAACGATACGTGGGGGCATCCGACCGGCGATAAGGTGCTGGTACAACTGGCGACGACGCTGAAAAAATTCAGTCGTCCGGGGGATGTGATCGGCCGTCTGGGCGGAGAGGAATTTGCGATGATATTCTGCTCGCCGGGCCATGAAGACGTTACTGGATACACCACCCGCATTCAGAACGAAATTCGCCGTCTGCGTTTCGAAGGACCGAAGGGCGAACCGTTTTCGATTACCGCCAGTTTTGGCGTGGCATCAGGCTGGCAGCAGGAGTTAAGCGACATGCTGGCGCAGGCCGATGCGGCGTTGTATGAAGCCAAAAACAGCGGGCGCGACCGGGTGTGCGGTCTGCCCTGATTAGGCGTTCTGACGCTGAAAACGGCGGGCCAGCAGGCTCAGACTGCTGCACAGCAGGTAGTAAATCACCGCGATAAAGATAAACAGAGCCATCGGATAAATTTGCACCCGATTATTCACCTGCCCGGCGACGGTGGTTAGCTCCTGAACGTTGACAATAAATGCCAGTGAGGTGTCCTTCAGCAAGGCAATCAGGATCCCGACCAGCGAGGGCATCACGTTGCGCAGCGCCTGCGGCAGCAGAATATGCCACAGCGCCTGACCGTGGCTAAAGCCCTGAGTCTGTGCCGCCTCGAACTGTCCGGCGGGCAGCGCTTGCAGGCCCGCCAGCACCGAGTGCATTACCGCGGCACTGGTAAACCATGCCAGCGCCAGAGTCACCGTCACGGCACCGGGCAGTGAGCTGCCGGTAATCATCGGCAGCAAATACCACAGCCAAAAAATCACAAAGATCAGCGGAATGCCGCGAATCAGTTCTGCCCACAGAAAAAGCACCCGGCGCACGATCCCGGTGTAACGCCAGGCGGTACAGGCCAGCAGCACGCCTGCCGGAATGGCCAGCGCGGCGGCACCGAAGGCCATCAGCAGCGTCAGCACCACGCCGCCGGGTTCACCCTGCGCGAGCCGTCCCCACAGTAAATAGTCCAGATTATCGGTAATGACCGCCAGGTTAGCGTTCATGCTGAGGTTCACCTTGTGTCAACGTATTAGCTGGGCGGGCAGGGGGGCGTCTGGCGAGCGGCAGACGAGTCAGAAGGAATCCCAAGACCATGCCGGTCAACAGATAGAGCCCCGTTCCTACTGCGAATGCCTCTAACGCGTGGGCGTTATAGCTTTCGATTTGCCGCACCTGATAGGTCAGCTCGGCAAAGCCTATCCCGCTCGCCAGGGAAGAGAGCTTCATCAGGTTAAGCACTTGGCCGACTACCGGCTGCCAGGCGTAGGTCAGCCCCTGTGGCAGCAGAATATGGCGTAGCAGCGCCAGACGGCTGAACCCTTGCGACACGGCGGCTTCCACCTGGCCTATCGGCACCGCCCGCATTCCGGCGGTGATTTCCTCAATCAAAAAGGCCGACGTAAACGCCGCCAGCCCCCAGGCAGAACACAAAAATTCCGGACTAAACCACCAGATGTTGCCCGGCAGCACCGACCAGCCGTGGCTGACGTTAACCGCATCCCGCAGCTCTTGAGGCAACAGATTCCACGCCGCGAAGTACCAGAACAGCAGCTGCACCAACAGGGGGGTATTGCGGAAAAGAGACACCCAGACCGCGACTACCGCGCGACCGGGCTGTCCGCCCGCGAGACGCAGCAGCAAAAACAGCCCGGTCAGCAGACTCGCGAGTACAATACCGATGGCGCTGACCCACAGAGTGGTCAGGTAGCCGGAAAGTATCCATTGTAGAGGCTGCCCGCTGAGCACGCCTTGCCAGTCAAAGGCTGGCATGAGGTTGTTCCTCCGTGTGCAGAGGATCCAATACTTTATGCAGGAAGCGTTGCGCTCGGGGGTGCTGAGGGCGAGTGAAGAACGCCTCCGGGGGGCTGCTCTCGAGGATTTCGCCGCCGTCGATAAACACCACCCGGTCGGCAATTTCGCGCGCGAACTGCATCTCGTGCGTCACCACCACCATGGTTATTCCGCTGTGCGCCAGCTGTTTCATCACCAGCAACACCTCGCCAATGGTTTCAGGGTCGAGGGCCGAGGTCGGTTCATCAAAGAGGATAATCTGCGGTTCAGAGGCCAAAGCCCGGGCGATGGCGACGCGTTGCTGCTGGCCGCCAGAGAGCTGGGCCGGATAATGATCCGCTTTCTCTGCCAGCCCGACTCTGGCGAGCAGGGCGCGGGCCCGCGCGGAGGCATCAGCTTCGCTCTGCTGATGCACACTTCTCAGCGCCAGGGTGATGTTCTGTAGGGCGCTAAGATGAGCGTAAAGATTAAACTGCTGGAAGACGAAACCTATCCGGCTGCGCAACTGACGCAGCGCCCGACCGCGCAGATGGCGGGTAGGGTGGTTATCAATCAGGATCTCGCCCTGGCTCAGGGTTTCCAGCTGGTTGATAAGACGAATCAATGTCGACTTTCCCGAACCGGACGGCCCCAGTATGGTGACAACTTCGCCTGGCGAAATCGTGAGATTGATGTCGCGCAGCACCTGATTCTGGCCCCAGATTTTGCTGACATGACGAAATTCGATGCTGGCCTGTTGCAAGCGATAAGGCTCCGCGGCCTGCGCGGCGGAGCGTGTGAAGCGTCCTGACAGCATATTAGTGATTAGCGGCGATGGTGAAATTACGTGGCTGTGGGGTTTTGGTCTGTGGGCCAAACCAGCGGTTGTAAATGGTGGTGGCCTCTCCGGTCTGCTCCAGTTTGGCCAGCTCATCATTGACGGCTTTCAACAGCGCCGGTTCGCCTTTCTTCACCCCGACGCCAATCTCTTCTTTGCTCAGCAGATCCGGCAGGATTTTAAACTTGGCTTTGTCCGGCGCTTCGGCTAGCAGGCCCGCCAGAATAGTGCTGTCCTGAGTAATGGCCTGCACGTTGCCGTTGCGCAGGGCGGTCAGCGCCAGCGGAATATCATCATAAGAGAGCACGCGCGACTGCGGGAAACGCTGATGCAGCGCCTGTTCACCGGTGGTGCCTTTCACGGCCCCAATACGCGCCTGCTGATAATCATCGAGCTTGTCACCCGCTTTGCCCGGCACCAGGAACTGCTGGCCAGTGACGAAATACGGTGTTGAGAAATCAATCACCTGAGCGCGTTCCGGGGTGATAGTGATATCCGCCACAATCAAATCGGCTTTGCCGGATTGCAGCAGCGGGATGCGGTTAGCCGGGTTAGTGGCGACCAGTTCCAGCTTCACTCCCAGCGCGTTGGCCAACGCGTTGGCAAAATCCACGTCGTAGCCGACCAGATCATGGGTTTGCGCATCGACAGAACCAAACGGCGGGTTGGCATCGAAGGTGGCGATTTTAATCACCCCTGCGGCTTTGATATCGGCCAGCTGATCGGCATGGGCGACGCCGAGACTGGTGGCCAACAGGGCCAGCGCGACGGTGGTTTTTTTCAATGTGGGTAATGTTTTTGCCATGATTTTCTCGGTGTCCCTGTTTTTATGGTGTGCATTTACGCTCCCATAACGTGGGGTCATCTGGCAAAGAAGAAAAAATACTTAATTTAGCTGAAAATGTGCGGCTAAACGGTCTCCCGCCGCTGGCGGGAGACAGAGGAAGGGATCAATGATCGAGGAAGACGTAGTTTTCCCAGCTTGTCATACGGATCAAAATCTTACGGATCAGCGACAGCTCTTTGAAGTGGCCGGAGTAGACGGCGATTTCGACCTGCGAACCCTGCGGCAGTTGATAGTCTTCCAGACGCGGATCGGTGGCTTTGACCTTAACCAGCACCCGGCCCTGATTGGCCACATCGGCGGTGGTCAGCAGTTTGCCCTGGCCCTGGAACTGGCTCTCACCAATCGCGGGCAGCACTTCGACGACTTCGCCGCTGAACACGGTGCCCGGAATTGACGGGAACATCAGCTCTGCCTGGTAGCCTGGCTGCAGCCGTTGAACCGAGTTCTGACGGAAGGCCGCCACGTACATCTTCTGTGATTCGGCATCGACCGGCACAAAGGTCATTACCGGTGCCAGACCCAGCGCGGTGGACATGGTGCCCTCACGCAGACCAACGGTACTAACGTAGCCCGCAGCCGGGGCGCGCACCACGGTATTATCGAGCTTGAACTCGGCTTTACGCAGTTGCGCTAACAGCGAGGCAACTTTAGTATTTTGCCCGTTCACCACTGAGTTCAGATTGTTTTTAGCCTGTTCAACCTGCGCCTGCGCGGCGGTGACGGCGGCTTCGGTCGCTTTGTAGGTCTGGCGACGTGTGTCGACCATCTGATCGGAAAACGCGCCTTTGGCGTGGCCTTCGTTATAACGAGCAAACTCACGTTGCGCTTTGTCGCGGTCGGCAATGGCTTTGCTGAGGGAGGCTTGCGCCTGCTTAAGTCCGGAATCCAGCGACAGTGCGTTCTGGCTGGCCTCTTTTACCTGCGCTCGCAGATCGTCCACTTTCGCCTGGAATGGCGTAGGATCGATGCGGAACAGAACATCTCCCTCTTTCAGCATGACGTTCGGCTTAACCGGTACGTCAATCACCCGGCCACGAACCTGAGAGACAATCGGCACCGTCTGGTAGGCCTGCTTGCCGATATTACTGAATGGGTAGTTATAGTTCATCACCAGAATAACTACCGAGATAAAAATAATGCCGCCAAGTACAGCGGTCGGTACGGTCCATTTATTCAGAGGAATCTTAAATACTTTAAAAATAACAACGCAGCATGCGGCGTAACAAAGCAATAATAATGTTTCCATTATTTTTCCTCCTTGTTAATAACCGTTGGTTGAGCAATTTTGCTAACATTTTTGATGTCGTTTAGCTCATTTTTTAACTGATCCATCTGCATCAGCAGGTGCGCCATTTGCTGATGCATACTCTGCTGGTCTTCGCTGATTCGATGCATTCCCCAGCCCCTGTCGTCACGCCAGAGCGTGGCCCAGATCCACAGGAATGGCCACAGTGCATGTAGCGTAAACAGGCTTACCCAGCCCGCGTAGTGAATCGCGTCCTGGTGGGGATGATTACGTTTCTTTGCAATTTCATAAGGGATATCGTGGATAGCAATAATCCCGTAAAACAAAATAAGAATCACCGCAGTCAGTATTGCCAGGGCAACATAGTCCAGGGGCATGATTTAAAACTCCTGCAATAAAACAGAATTGGAAACAGCACATTGGGGAAGTATCCTTCAGGGTACAGAAGACCATAAAGTTTGCCTTTGAACAAATTCACAGTAATTCAAAATTAAATTATGATGGTTATTTTTAAAACGAAGAGGTCATTATTTGAGTGGAAAGCGTTAATTAATTCAAAAATAAACTTTGGTGAGGGTGATTGATTAGCCAACAGAAAACGCCAACCTCAACCCCGCACCATGGCATAGGCTGAGGCGAAAGGGTGACAATCTCCCGTGCAATCAGGCTTTTGGCTGACGGCGCGTTCGTCACGGGCGACACATCCTGAAAGAAAGTGATACAGGAGGTCCGTATGGCCTGGCGACCCTTTCTTTATTTGATAACCACCCCCCGTCCGCTGCTTTCACGTCGTCGGGGAAAGTTGGCTCTGGTGCGTAAAAACGACTAAGCTTTGCCAGTTTTTTTCTAAAAACAGAATGGCATTAGCCAGAATTTTTAATTCCTTTATCAATTTTGTGCTGCCGGAAATACTGCGCCCATGACAACAAGGGGAGCAGTCACCATGGCACGCGTATCGCATCTTTCATTCCTGGCCGCATTGGCCTTCATCACCTTCCAGGCGCAGGCGGTTAACGTCACCGTCGCATACCAGACATCCGCCGAGCCTGCCAAAGTCGCTCAAGCGGATAACACCTTTGCGAAAGAGAGCGGGGCGACCGTCGACTGGCGGAAGTTCGATAGCGGGGCGAGCGTGGTCCGTGCGCTGGCGTCCGGCGATGTACAAATCGGCAATATCGGCTCCAGCCCGCTGGCGGTTGCCGCCAGTCAGCAGGTGCCGATTGAAGTGTTCCTGCTCGCCTCACAGCTCGGCAATTCCGAAGCGCTGGTAGTGAAGAAGACCATCACTAAACCGGAAGATTTGATAGGTAAACGCATCGCCGTGCCGTTTATCTCCACCACCCACTACAGCCTGCTGGCCGCGCTGAAACACTGGGGCATCAAACCGAATCAGGTCCAGATCGTCAATCTGCAGCCACCCGCGATAGTCGCCGCCTGGCAGCGCGGAGATATTGACGGGGCGTATGTGTGGGCTCCTGCCGTCAACGAGCTGGAAAAAGACGGCACGGTGCTGACAGATTCCGCCAAAGTGGGTCAGTGGGGGGCCCCAACGCTGGATGTGTGGGTGGTGCGTAAAGATTTTGCTCAACAGCACCCTGAGGTGGTGAAAGCCTTTGCCCGCAGTGCAATTGAAGCCCAGCGTCCTTATATCGAAAACCCCGACAGCTGGCTGCAACAGCAGGCCAATCTGCAAAAGCTGGCGAAACTGAGCGGCGTGCCGGAAGCTGACGTGCCGGGGTTGGTCAAAGGTAACACCTATCTGACCGCCAGCCAGCAGGCACAGCAGCTTAACGGCCCGGTAAACAAAGCGATTGTGGATACCGCACAGTTCCTGAAAGAGCAGGGCAAAGTGCCCGCCGTTGCCGCCGATTACAGCCAGTATGTGACCGACAAATTTGTGAAATAACGGAGGCCTCCATGCTGCAACTCTCCCATCTCAGTGCGGACTACGGCGGAAAGCCGGTGCTGGAGGACATTTCGCTCAGCGTCGATCGCGGCGAATTGCTGGTGGTGCTCGGTCCCTCGGGTAGCGGTAAAACTACGCTGCTGAATCTGGTAGCCGGATTCCTGCCGTATCACACAGGGAGCATTTCCCTGAATGGTGTGCCGGTTAACGGGCCAGGCGCTGAACGCGGCGTGGTGTTTCAGAATGAAGGGCTGCTGCCATGGCGCAACGTGCAGGATAACGTGGCATTTGGTCTGCAGCTGGCAGGCTGGGACAAGCCTGCGCGGCTGGAGATTGCCCGGCAAATGCTGAAGAAAGTGGGGCTGGAAGGGGCGGAAAAACGCTTTATCTGGCAGCTTTCTGGCGGGCAGCGTCAGCGGGTGGGGATCGCCCGCGCACTGGCGGCAGATCCCCAGTTGTTACTGCTTGATGAGCCATTTGGTGCGCTGGATGCCTTTACCCGGGAGCAGATGCAAACCCTGCTGCTGCGCCTGTGGCACGAAACGGGTAAACAGGTGCTGCTGATAACCCATGACATCGAAGAAGCGGTGTTTATGGCGACCGATCTGGTACTGCTTTCCGCAGGGCCGGGGAAAGTGACCGAACGACTGTCGCTGGATTTCGCCCGTCGTTTTGTCGCCGGGGAATCCTGTCGCAGCATCAAGTCCAGTCCGCAGTTTATTGCCCGGCGCGAATACGTGCTGAGCCGCGTGTTTGAACATCGGGAGGCTTTCTCATGAGCGTAGTGGCGAACGATAAACCGCGCCGTATGGCCTTCAGCTGGCGCTGGCCGCTTTCGCGTCATCTGACGCTGAGCCTTTCCACGTTGATGGTACTGCTGGCGCTATGGTGGGCGGTTACTGCCTTACATCTTATTGCACCGCTGTTTCTGCCCCCGCCGGGGCAGGTGCTGCAAAAACTGCTCACTATCGCCGGGCCGCAGGGCTTTATGGATGCCACGCTGTGGCAGCATCTGGCGGCGAGCCTGACGCGCATTCTGATTGCGCTATTGGCGGCAGTGGTGATCGGCATTCCGGTTGGGATCGCCATGGGACTGAGTCCTACGGTGCGCGGCATTCTCGATCCGCTAATTGAACTGTATCGACCGATCCCACCGCTGGCCTATTTACCGCTGATGGTTATCTGGTTCGGTATCGGCGAGACCTCGAAGATCCTGCTTATCTACCTCGCGATTTTCGCGCCGGTGGCGATGTCGGCCCTGGCAGGCGTGAAAAGCGCGCAGCAGGTTCGCCTGCGGGCAGCGCAGTCGTTAGGTGCCAGCCGGAGGCAAATCCTGTGGTATGTGATCTTACCGGGCGCGCTGCCGGAGATCCTGACCGGATTACGCATCGGGCTGGGGGTAGGCTGGTCCACGCTGGTGGCCGCAGAGCTTATTGCCGCCACCCGCGGGTTAGGGTTTATGGTGCAATCCGCCGGAGAGTTTCTGGCGACCGATGTGGTTTTGGCCGGGATCGCGGTGATTGCCGTTATCGCTTTCGCTTTAGAATTGGGTCTGCGGGCGCTGCAACGCCGCCTGACGCCGTGGCATGGAGAAATGGCATGAGTGAACGTTTGAGCATTAGCCCATTAGGGCCTTACATTGGCGCGCAGATTACCGGGCTGGATTTAACCCGTCCGTTAAGCGATAACCAGTTTGAACAGCTTTATCACGCGATGCTGCGCCATCAGGTGGTTTTCCTCCGTGAGCAGCCGGTTACCCCGCAGCAGCAGCGTGGCCTGGCGCTGCGTTTCGGTGATTTACACATTCATCCGGTGTACCCGCATGCCGAAGGGGTGGAAGAGATTATCGTGCTCGATACGCACCACGATAATCCGCCGGATAACGATAACTGGCATACCGACGTGACCTTTATCGATACGCCGCCCGCCGGGGCGATTCTCGCGGCTAAACAGCTGCCGGAAAGCGGGGGGGATACTTTGTGGACCAGCGGGATTGCGGCGTATGAGGCACTCTCCGCCCCGCTGAAATCGCTATTAAGCGGCTTACGGGCCGAGCATGATTTCCGTAAATCCTTCCCGGAGTGGAAGCATCTGAAGAGTGACGCAGAGCATCAGCGCTGGCTGAGCGCGGTGGCAAAAAATCCGCCGCTGCTGCATCCGGTGGTGCGCACGCATCCGGTTACCGGCAAACAGGCGTTGTTTGTGAATGAAGGGTTTACTACCCGGATTGTGGACGTGACCGCTAAAGAGAGCGAGGCGCTGCTGGGCTTTTTATTCGCCCACGTGACAAAACCGGAGTTTCAGGTGCGCTGGCGCTGGCAGGAAGGGGATGTGGCGATTTGGGATAATCGAGTGACGCAGCACTATGCTAACGCGGATTATCTGCCGCAGCGACGGATTATGCATCGCGCCACCATTCTGGGAGATAAGCCGTATTATCGGGCGAGTTAATAATGGGATACCGGCCCGGCGACGCAATGCCGCCGGGCTGGCGAATTAACGCAGAATTTTCTTCTCTGCCAAATCGAGTGCGAAATAGCTGAAGATCAGATCCGCCCCCGCGCGTTTAATCGCGCCAAGACTTTCCAGAATCACTTTTTCTTCGTCAATGGCTCCCGCCTGTGCGGCAAACTTGATCATCGCGTATTCACCGCTCACCTGATAAGCACCGAGCGGCAATTCTGTCCGTTCCCGGATATCACGCAGAATGTCCAGATAGGCACCTGCCGGTTTGACCATCAGGCAATCTGCACCCTGAGCTTCGTCGATAAGTGATTCACGGATCGCTTCACGGCGGTTTAACGGGTTCATCTGATAGGTTTTACGATCGCCTTTCAGCGCAGTCCCGGCAGCTTCACGGAACGGGCCATAGAACGATGATGCGAATTTGGTGGAGTAAGACATGATGGCGGTGTCGGTAAATCCGGCGGCGTCCAGCGCCTGACGAATCGCCTGAACCTGACCATCCATGGCTGCCGACGGCGCAATGAAATCTGCACCCGCCGCAGCGGCGACGACCGCTTGCTTGCCGAGATTCGCCAGCGTTAAATCGTTATCCACGCCGTGATCGCACAGCACGCCACAGTGGCCGTGCGAGGTATACTCGCAGAAGCAGGTGTCCGACATGACGATCATTTCCGGCACGGTTTGCTTGCAAATTCGCGACATGCGCGCCACCAGGCCATCTTCTTTCCACGCGTCGCTGCCAGTGGCGTCGGTATGATGAGAGATACCGAAGGTCATCACCGAGCGGATCCCGGCATTGGCAATGCGTTCAATCTCGCGGGCAAGATGTTTTTCCGGGATACGCATGACGCCAGGCATCGCTTCGATAGCCTTGTAGTCGTCAATCTCTTCTTCAACAAAGATAGGCAGCACCAGATCGTTAAGGGTCAGTGATGTCTCTTCAAACATAGCGCGCAGCGCAGCGGATTTGCGCAGGCGGCGAGGGCGAGTGATCAAATCTGTCATGATAGGCCTGATGTTAATGGGACAATCACAACAGTTTACCCTAACCCGGGAGGTAATGTTTCACGAAAGTGGTGGTTATGTATTCGTCGTATTTTAATCTTCGGATGTATATATATATCAAATGGGTTGGAAAAGTTTAATAACGGAACTAATAGTATTATTTTATGAGTGTGGTGTTTGTTATTCATGTGAATAGAGAAAGTATTTGTTACCGTGATTTGCCTCTCGTTTTTATCTTTGTTTTGTATTTTTTATGGGATTGTCCACAATCAAACTTTCCGCAGAGAATAATTGAACTATTGCATCACGCGAAAGCATAATCCCTCGGCAATTCTAATTTGTTTTGATGGATTAACGAAATTACGTCCCTGGGAGGGATGACAGATGCACTCATGGAAAAATAAAACTGCGCTATCACAAATAGCATTAGCCTGCACTTTGGCAATCGCTTCTCAGGCAAATGCAGAAATTTATGATACTTTCACTTACCACGATGACGCTAATACAGCTTATAACTGGGCTGATTGGGATAACATCGACCCTCTGAATTATGTGGGTTACAGTGGCTATATTTATAATAACGCAGCAAACGGTACCTACGATCAGAACTTCAATGGTGATGTAGTAAACGGCGTTGTCTCTACATATTACCTGAACAACGACTATGCTGCGGGGACAGATAATACCCTGAATATTTCCAACTCTACCATTCATGGCATGATTACTTCCGGGAAAGTTTACGGTAGTAACGGTGATGGTGAAGTTGATGCCAATGGTTACGGCTGGAATAACGGAACCACTGTTGATTACAAATGGAATGATGGTGATGTGTTTACTCTGAATATTGCCAATTCAACGATTGACGATGATTACGAGTATTTCTACTTTACCGATTCTTATCTGGATGCTGATAAAGGGAAAACCCAGAATCATCGTCTGGGCTTAGCAGATATCGGTACAGCGGTTACGCTGGATGTTGAAAGCAATATCAACATCAGCGGCAACTCACATGTTGCGGGCATTGCTCTGTCACAAGGTGATACCACTAACGCTGATTACACCACTGACTCTCATACCTGGGATAACAACATTGTAGTGACCGACTCAACTGTAACTTCTGGCTCATATACTGCGCTGGAAAATGACGGTTGGTATGGTAATTCCGAAGAACCAAGTGATTATTCTGGTAAAGGTGGCGCGAATGACGTTGCGCTCTCCTTCGCCGACAGCGCTGCCTCTGATTATTCAATGAAAAACAACGTAAACTTCAGCAATTCTACGCTGATGGGTGACGTTGTGTTTAACAGTACCTTTAACGCTGATTTCTATCCGAATGGACATGATTCGTCAGATGACGGCGTGCTGGATACCAATGGTGGCTGGACTGACGACAACCTGAACGTTGACGAACTGAACATTACGCTGAATAACGGCAGTAAATGGGTCGGTGATGCAATTTTCAATTATGAATATACTGTCCCGACTAACATGTACGACGTTGCCGTCAATAGCCTTGAACCCAATTCAACTTATGATCATTGGGGCAATGTTGTTGACGATCAGACCTTCCAGAGCGGCGTGTTTAACGTTGCGCTGAACAACGGTTCAGAATGGGATACCGTCAATGGATCTCAGGTTGATACCCTGAGCGCAAATAATGGTTCTTTGGTTAAAGTTGCCGATGGTTCTGGCCTGTTAGCGGATACCATTACCCTGACTAATGGTTCAGCAATGAACCTTAGCACTGATGGTACTGTTAAGACCGATCATTTGACCGTTGATACCTACAGTACTGTTGATCTGTCAGATGAAACTGCGCAGTTGTATGCGAACACCATCACCGTTTCAAACGGTGGGGAATTCAGCATCGTTGGTGACGATTTTGACGCGCGCTCACTGACGACTGATACAGTAGAACTGACCCATGGCGGTGTGTTTAACATCAATAGCAATGACTATGTGTTAAACGCCGATCTGGTTAATGGCCATACCAACACAACGAACAAGTCGGATGCTACCTATGGTTATGGCGTGATCGCCATGAACTCAGAGGGCCACCTGACCGTTAATGGTAACGGCAACACCCATAATGCTGGTGAAGAGTTCAGCGTTGATGATGCTGGCGACGGCGTGGCTGCTGCAACCGGTAACTACAAAGTGCGCATTAACGATGCGACCGGTGCGGGTTCTGAATCTCAGTACAAGAATAAAGAACTTATCTATATCAATGATAAGAACAGCAATGCGACGTTCTCCGCGGCCAACAAAGCTGACCTCGGCGCTTACACCTATCAGGCTCAGCAGATGGGCAACTCTGTCGTTCTGCAACAGCGTGAACTGACCGATTATGCCAACATGGCGCTGAGCATTCCGTCTGCAAACACCAATATCTGGAACCTGCAACAGGATACTCTGGGCACCCGTCTGACTAACGCGCGTCATGGTTTGATTGATGACGGTGGTGTTTGGGTGAGCTACTTTGGTGGTAACTTTAATGGCGATAACGGCACGATCAATTACGATCAGGACGTAAACGGCATTATGGTAGGTCTGGATACTCAGATTGAGGGTAACTATGCCAAATGGACCGTTGGTGCAGCAGCAGGCTTTGCCAAAGGTGATATGAGTGATGAATCGGGTCAGGTTGATCAGGATAGCCAATCTGCCTATATCTACTCTTCTGCGCGTTGGGCCAACAATGTATTCCTCGACGGCAACATGAGCTACAACCACTTCAACAACGACCTTACTGCAAACATGAGTAACGGTGAGTACGTTGATGGTGATACTGCGAATGATGCCTGGGGCTTTGGCCTGAAACTGGGTTATGACTGGAAATACAACGCAGCGGGGTATGTCACTCCATACGGTGCGATTTCAGGTCTGTTCCAGTCTGGTGATGATTATCGCCTGAGCAACGAAATGCGCATGGACGGTCAGTCTTATGACAGCATGCGTTATGAACTGGGGATCGATACCGGTTATACCTTCACCTATAGCGATGATCAGGCGCTTACGCCTTACTTCAAACTTGCCTATGTCTATGATGATTCAGATAATAGTGCTAACGTGAACGGTGATGAAATCGACAACGGCGTTGAAGGCTCTGCGGTTCGTGTCGGTGCTGGTGCACAATTTAACTTTACCAAGAAATTTAGCGCCTATACCGATGCTAACTACCTGGGCGGCGGCGACGTTGAACAGGATTGGTCTGCAAATGTGGGCGTGAAATATACCTGGTAATTAATCTCAGCAGGGGACGATGTCCCCTGCTTTTTAACCCCTAACATGACATTGACACAGGATGTGACACTCGCATGTTATCTGTAAAACCTTTGTCTGCATTCCACGTACTCGATCAGCATTTTTTCCCCATAGCGTCATCACTGACTCTGCATCCCCAAGATTCGTTAAGCCTGAAAAATGATGGTGCTATCTTGACCGTTATACGGCAAGGAACGTTTAAACTTGAGCGAATACAGGAAGATATTCTGGTCGGTATCAGCCCTTCACCAATGATCCTTGGATTGCCAGGTTTGTTTGATCCCCGAAGCGAAAGTTATCAACTAACGGCCCTGACCGAGTGTGATGCTTATCAGCTGGAAGGCTCTCAATGCAAAGGAATACTGGATCGTAATCAACTCTGGCGCGAAGCGTTTCAGTGGGTGAGCTGGATTTCAAAGGCGCAGGAAGCTCGCGATGTTCAACTGATTGGCCAAAATTCTTACAGCCAAATCAGGGCTACATTGCAGGTCATGTCAAAATGGGATGAAGCACTGCGTGCCAGGATTGGCGTGATGAACTACATCCAACAACGAACCCATATTTCCCGTTCGGTGATAGCTGAAGTACTGGCGGCGCTAAGAGCAGGGAATTATATCGAAATGAATAAGGGCAAGCTGACATCCGTCAAACGCTTGCCCCTTGAGTATTAAGCATCAGGATGCTGGAACGACCAGCGGGGTGTTGCCACTCAGTTCGGTGACCAAATCGTTAATGCCATCACTCATATTCACAAAGCGCGTTAACGGGGAACGCGTTACGACCACGAATGCCCCGACATTATGCTGCGGGATCATCGCCATATAGGTAATGAAGCCACCGCCACCGCCCGTTTTCTGAATAATGCCCGGACGACCGTTTTTCGGTGCCATGTATACCCAACCCATACCGAGCGCATCGGCCTTACCCGGCACGTCCATGCCAATAACGCGGGTCAACTGGCTACGCTGATAGATGAGTGTTTGCATTCGGTCAGCCTGCTGATTGCGAGTATAGAAATCAGATGACAGGAACTGCTGCATCCAGCGCATCATATCGCCCGGCGTCGAGTAAACTCCGCCGCTGCCAATCGCCGCTAGGGTGTTATCGCACGGACTCGCCCCTTTTTCAGCCACCATCAGGCGTTGGCACTGGTCCGGAGAAGGCGTAAAGGTGGTGTCCTTCATCCCCAATGGGCGCGTGATTTGTTCTTCAAAAAGTTGCGGATACGGTTTACCCGCCGCGGTGCTCAGCGCATCGGCCAACAGGTCAAACGCCAGATTTGAATACGCCGCTTGCGATCCCGGGGCTGATTTTAGCGTGGCGGTGCTCAGCCAGTTCCAGCGCTGATTATGCGTCGGCCAGACAAACACTGGCCGACGTGCGGCCCCGCCTGGCTGTTCGCGAGGCAAGCTGCTGGTGTGTGTGGCGAGGTTTACCAGTGTAATCGGCTGGCCGTGATAGCTCGGCACACTGGCCCCCGGAGGCGCATATTTGCTCAGCGGATCGTTGAGTTTCACCACCCCCTGATCCAACAATTTCACCAGCATCTCGCTGGTCATCAGTTTGCTCAGTGATGCAATACGAATGACCGAATCGAGCTGTGGATGAACGTTGTTGCCCGGACGAGTTTCTCCGAAGCTGCGAAACACCCGCTGGTTGCCGTCAATAACGACCAGTGCCATCCCCGTCGCGCCGCTGCCAAAATAGATATGATTGGCGTATTTATCGACAATATTAGAAGCAAAAACCGGGTCTGGGGAGGTTTGTGCGGCCTGGGCAACAGGCAACGAAGCAGCAAAAAGCGCCGCAAGCAATAACAGACTACGTTTCAAGGAAAGCATCCATGAATTGAATTGGGAGGATAATGCGTATTTATACTATTAAACGCCCGCTTGCAAAGCGCCTTTATGCTGGATTTACGTAATAAAAACGTAACGACGGGTAAATATGAATATTTTTCCTGCACGCCTTTACGCGCTTTTGTGAACTCGCGCGTATGATACTCTCAATCTTCACAGACAGTTACGGAGCAAATGATGTCGGATAAACGTGTTGTGATGGTGGTGGATATGCAAAAAGGAGTCTTCGCCACTGCGCGTTACCGTGAGCGAGAATGTGTCGCCAGGGTGAACCGACTTATCCAGGTCGCTGACCGCGTCATCTTTATCCAGCACATTGAAGAGGGGGGGCTGGAGGAAGGTAGTGAAGGCTTCGCCTTGTTGACGGAGCTCGAACAACCAGCCGATGCGCTCTGCGTAACGAAAACGGCCTGCGACGCCTTTTATCAAACCGAACTGGAGCAGGTTCTTGCCGAAAATGGCATTACCGGATTTGTGATGTGCGGTTGCGCCACAGACTACTGCGTCGATACCACTCTCAAAGTGGGAGCCAGCAAGGGCTACCAGATTACGGTTGCTGAAGACGCCCACACCACCGCAAATCGCCCTGCGGCAGAGGCCTCCAC
Organism: Scandinavium lactucae; assembly: GCF_033843265.1. Classification (NCBI taxonomy): domain Bacteria; kingdom Pseudomonadati; phylum Pseudomonadota; class Gammaproteobacteria; order Enterobacterales; family Enterobacteriaceae; genus Scandinavium; species Scandinavium lactucae. The sequence goes on along the minus strand of NZ_JAWXRD010000002.1, from coordinate 397,263 downwards.
GTTAATAGCCCACTATAACGAGGTCTGGCGCACGCTCACTGTTCCTGGCAACCCGGTCCACGTGAAACCGGTGGAAACAATTGTTGCGCAATGGCTTGCGAACTAAGCCCTTTGTCATCGGTCTGAATGACGGTTTATTTTTATTACGCTTTGCAGCGGCAACTGCCGCAGCGGATTTTCCCTGAAACACAGCAACCTCAAAACGATTAGAAGTTAGCAGGAGAGCATGTATGTTTAAGTCGTTTTTCCCTAAGCCGGGACCCTTTTTCCTCTCGGCGGCCATTTGGGCGCTTATCGCCGTCATATTCTGGCAGGTCGACGGTGGCGATTGGCTGCTGCATCTGGCCGGTGCCAAAGGGGACGTACCCATCGGTGCGTCACGATTTGTGTCGATGAACTATCTGGTTTTTTATGCCTACTACTTTTTTGTCGTGGGCTCGTTTGCGCTGTTCTGGTACCTCTACAGCCCGCACCGGTGGCAGCGCTGGTCGGTGCTCGGCACCGCACTCATTGTCTTCGTCACCTGGTTCCAGGTTGAGGTCGGCGTGGCGATCAATGCCTGGTATGCGCCGTTTTACAACCTGATTCAGGAAGCAATGGCGTCTCCGCATAAGATCAAGATTGTACAGTTTTACCAGGAGCTGAGCGTCTTCTTATGTATCGCGCTGATCGCGGTGGTGGTTGGCGTTCTGAGCAACTTCTTTATCAGCCATTATGTGTTCCGCTGGCGTACCGCCATGAACGACCATTACATGGCGCACTGGTCGCGACTGCGCCACATTGAGGGGGCTGCCCAGCGTGTGCAGGAAGACACCATGCGTTTCTCATCCACGCTGGAAGATGTTGGGGTTGGGTTTATCAATGCCATCATGACCCTGATTGCCTTCTTACCGGTGCTGGTGGCGTTGTCTCCGAACGTCAAAGACTTGCCTGTTGTCGGCTATATTCCTTACGGCCTCGTTTGGGCAGCCATTATCTGGTCAATTGTTGGCACCGGACTGCTGGCCGTGGTGGGAATTAAGCTGCCAGGACTCAACTTCAAGAATCAGCGGGTGGAAGCGGCGTACCGTAAAGAGCTGGTTTATGGTGAAGATCACGCCGATCGTGCCACGCCACCGACCGTAAAAGAGCTTTTTGCCGCCGTACGTCATAACTATTTCCGGCTCTATTTCCATTACACCTATTTCAACATTGCGCGCATCCTGTACCTGCAGGCAGATAACGTATTCGGTCTGTTCCTGCTTTTCCCGTCGATAGTTGCAGGGACCATTACGTTAGGGTTAATGTCGCAAATTAATAATGCTTTCAGTCAGGTGCGCGGTTCGTTCCAGTATCTGATCAGTTCCTGGACCACGCTGGTGGAACTGATGTCTATCTACAAACGTCTGCGCAGTTTCGAGCGAGAGCTGGATGACCTGCCAGAGCAGGAAAGCACTCAATCTTTTAGCTAAAACAGGGAAGCACGATGGCGATAGCCACCACACGCAAGGTTTCAACCTCACTGACCCTGCTCGCCGGAATCATTCTGGCGGGCTGTACCAGCCAAAAGCCGGTATTGAAAGAAGGCGAAAAGCCGGTGGATGTCGCCGCCGTGGTTCGGCAGAAAATGCCTGCGAGCGTAAAAGACCGCGAGGTCTGGGCACAAAGTATCGCCAAAGCGTTTGAAAGCCAGAAGCTTGCGCCGACGGAGGAAAATGTCTGTTCGGTACTGGCGGTGGCACAGCAGGAGTCAAACTATCAGGCCGATCCTGTGGTGCCGGGCTTGAGTAAAATCGCCTGGCAGGAAATTGACCGCCGGGCGGAAAAGGCGCACGTGCCACTGTTCCTGGTGCATACGGCGCTGAAAATCACTTCGCCGAACGGTAAGAGCTACAGCGACCGCCTCGATACGGTGAAAACTGAAAAGCAGCTGAGCGCTATTTTTGATGACTTCATTGGCATGGTGCCAATGGGGCAAACGCTGTTTGGTTCGCTCAATCCGGTACACACCGGCGGGCCGATGCAGGTCAGCATCGCGTTTGCGCAAGCGCATGAAAACGGCTATCCGTGGAAAATGGACGGTACCGTACGCCAGGAAGTGTTCACGCTGCGCGGTGGATTATGGTTTGGTACTTATCATTTGCTTAACTACCCGGCGAACTATTCCGCGCCGCTTTACCGCTTTGCTGACTTCAACGCGGGCTGGTACGCCAGTCGCAATGCTGCGTTCCAGAATGCGGTCAGTAAAGCCAGCGGCGTGAAGCTGGCGCTGGATGGCGATTTAATTCGCTACGACAGTGATGAACCGGGTAAAACCGAGTTGGCGGTACAAAAGCTGGCGGCTAAGCTGGGCATGAGTGATCGTGACATTCATCAGCAGTTGGGGAAAGGTGACAGTCAAGCGTTCGAGGACACCAAGCTTTATCAAGGCGTTTATCAGCTCGCCGAAGCCAGAACCGGGAAAACGCTGGTGAGGGAAATGCTGCCGGGGATCCAACTGGAAAGCCCGAAAATCACCCGTAATCTTACCACTGCGTGGTTTGCAAAACGCGTTGATGATCGTCGGGCCAGCTGCATGGCGAGGGGTCAGAAATAACGACGCCAGCGCATAATAAGCGCAACCACGCCAAGTAGGGCGCAGCCCATGAGAAAAGGAACCAGTCCAAACAGCGTACCGACCGCCAGGCCGATTTCAATCCGCGGGCGACTGCTGTCCTGGACCTGTACCAGATGCTCGAACACCCCAGGGGCATGAACCACAAGGTTTAACATTTGCGCGCCAGCCCAGAAACAGAGCAGAACAAATAACGCGTAAGCGATATTTCCCGGCGTGGAGGATTCTTTTTTTTTCCCGGCAATAATAGGCCTGGAGAAAGTGAATTCAGTCATAACGACCTCCTGATACAACTCACGCGCTGACGCTGTCAGGCGTTTTATCTGCTGGCGGTAGCCAGAATATATGAGTGTGAGTTTGACAGCAGAAGGCCATTGTCAATATCAGATTCGTGGTAATTTTGCGGCGAGAAGGCTCCTATTTTCACCTTTTATAGCCTGGCTCACAAAGTTTCTCCCTAAGTCAAACGGGGGAATGTTAAAAATTTGCTAAGCACCGCGCAGACGGCGGTGGCGCAATGTGCGAGGATAGCGTTTTCTTTTGCGGAGTGGTTATGAAGCTGCCTGATAAAATTCGCCGCGACTGGCACTATTACGCCTTTGCCATCGGTCTGATATTTATACTCAATGGCGTGGTCGGGCTGTTGGGCTTTGAAGCGAAGGGTTGGCAGACTTATGCCGTGGGTCTGGTGACCTGGGTTGTCAGTTTCTGGTTGGCAGGATTCGTGATTCGCCGTCGTCCGGTAGAAGAAAACGAGAGTCCGCAGGCGTAAGCCGGGCAGCGTTGCCACCACCCGGTAATATCAAGCTTAGGCGCTCATGGTGGTTTTCAGGGCCGCATTGGCCTGATGACGATCCAGCGCCAGTTCAATCAGGCGGGTAATCAGGCTGGTGTAATCCAGACCGCTCGCCTGCCACAGCTTCGGATACATGCTGATGTTGGTAAAGCCAGGCAGCGTGTTGATTTCATTGATCACCACCTCATTCTCCGGCGTCAGGAACACATCGACGCGCGCCATTCCGCTACAGCCCAGAGCCTGATAAGCCTCAATTGCCGTCTGACGGATCTTGTCATTGACCGCCGGTTCAATTGCAGCAGGGACCACAACTTTGGCACCCTCATCATCGATGTATTTGGTGTCGTAGGCGTAGAACTCGCTGTTCAGGACAATTTCACCGCAGGTGCTGGCCTGGGGTTCATCATTCCCAAGTACCGCACACTCGATTTCACGCCCGTTGATGCCGGTTTCCACCACCACTTTATGGTCGAATTCAAACGCCAGGGCCACAGCCTGCTGATACTGCTCTTCGGTCTTCACTTTGCTGACGCCAACAGAGGAACCCTGGTTGGCCGGTTTCACGAACAGCGGCAGACCGAGTTTTTCCTTCATCTCGGCAAAGCTAAATTTTGCACGGTTGGTTCGGGTTAAGGTCACGAACGGTGCAATTGCCAGCCCGGCATCACGCAGCAGACGCTTGGTCACATCTTTGTCCATACAGGCAGCTGAGCTCAGCACATCGGAACCTACGAATGGCAAATTGGCCATTCGCAACATGCCCTGTAATGAACCATCCTCGCCCAGCGTCCCGTGGACAATGGGGAAGATAACGTCAATAGCGGGCAACGGATGACCGTTCTCGGCATTGATCAACTGCTCAGAAGGTTTACCCGGGATCTGAGCCAGCGTAATGTCGGAAGGGCGGAGGGCGATACGGGCAGGATCGTGCGCGTTGAGCAGATAGCTGCTGGCATCATTAATGTGCCATTGACCCTGCTTATCAATACCCAGTAACACCACCTCAAAACGCGTCTTATCCATCGCCTCAACAATGTTCTTTGCCGACTGCAAAGAGACTTCATGTTCAGACGATTTCCCGCCAAAGACGACCCCAACCCGCAACTTAGCCATTTCCACATCCATTCACAGAAAACACAAAGCCGATACCATATCACGTCATTCCGGGGGCTTCTGCCATAATCTTAGTTTTGAGTATCAGGAGAAATAATGAGAGGGAAGGGAGTCATCGGGCTACTGGTCATTGTTGCCGTAGGCTATCTGGGCTACCGCTTTTTGCCGCCGCAACTCAACCCCTTTGCGCCGCTGATGCTGGACGATCCGCCTGGCCGGATCACGCAATTTAAGCTGAAACGCTTACCCGCAGAACGTTGTCCGATCCTGTTGGAAGAAGCCAATCAACGTGGCTGGATAAGCACCAAAAACCTTGCCAACAGCGAAGGGCCGTGTCCGTTGCATCACGCAGTCAGCGTGGGGAATTTTGGCGACGTTCGCCTCAGCCAGCGTTTTGTGGCGAGCTGTCCGTTGGCACTCAGCAGCGCGCTGTTCGTACAGCAGCAGGCCAAACCGCTCGCCCGACAACACCTTGGGAGTCACTTGCGTCAGATTGACCATCTCGGTAGTTTTGCCTGTCGGAACATTTATCATCGCCAAAATGCCCGCCTGAGCGAGCATGCGACCGCAGACGCACTGGATATCAGCGGATTTCGTCTGACAGATGGGCGAAATATAACGGTCCTTAAAGGCTGGAAAAACACAGAGAGTGAGCCATTCCTGCGGGCGTTGCTCACCGCCAGTTGCCAGTACTATGGCAATGGGCTTGGGCCGGATTATAACGCTGCCCATGCTAACCATTTTCATTTGGGAATGCGCGGGTATGGCCTCTGCCGTTGAGGATAAAGCGCTGTAAAAAGACAGATAGTCGTGATATCTGTCACACAATCTCAAGATGGAAAAATAAAACACCAAACTCCCATCGAGCGCATCTCGCGCCATACAAGCAGATGGCTTGCTTGCTATGCTGGAAAATACATATCGAAAACGAATGAAAACGCGTAGTTATGGAATCCTGGAAGGTTAATCTTATTTCCGTCTGGTTTGGCTGCTTTTTCACTGGCCTCGCCATCAGTCAAATCCTGCCTTTTTTGCCGCTGTACGTTTCACAGCTTGGCGTCACGTCGCACGAGGCCCTGTCGATGTGGTCCGGTCTGACCTTCAGCGTGACGTTTCTGGTGTCAGCTATCGTTTCGCCGATGTGGGGCAGCTTAGCGGATCGTAAAGGCCGCAAACTGATGCTGCTGCGCGCCTCTCTCGGGATGGCGATTGCGATCCTGCTTCAGGCTTTTGCCACCAACGTCTGGCAGTTGTTTATTCTTCGCGCCATTATGGGTCTGACCTCCGGATATATCCCGAACGCGATGGCGCTGGTTGCCTCGCAGGTCCCGCGTGAGCGCAGCGGCTGGGCGCTAAGTACGTTGTCGACAGCACAAATCAGCGGCGTGATTGGTGGCCCATTGCTGGGCGGATTCCTGGCAGACCACGTTGGCCTGCGCGCCGTGTTTTTCATCACGGCTATGTTGTTGACGGTGAGTTTTCTGGTGACGCTCTTCCTGATTAAAGAAGGCGCGCGTCCACCGGTGAGTAAAGCCGATCGTCTCAGCGGGAAAGCGGTGTTCGCCTCCCTGACCTATCCGGGGCTGGTGATCAGTCTGTTTTTCACCACTCTGGTTATTCAGTTGTGTAATGGTTCGATTGGCCCGATTCTGGCGCTGTTCATTAAATCGATGGAGCCGCAGAGTAATAACATCGCGTTTCTGGCCGGGATGATTGCCGCCGTGCCGGGAATTTCTGCGCTCATTTCCGCGCCCAGATTGGGCAAGCTTGGCGACCGTATCGGCGCGCACCGTATTCTTTTGGCCACCCTGTTTTGCGCGGTGGTCATGTTCTTCGCGATGTCTTTTGTCACCACCCCTTTCCAGCTTGGCGTCCTGCGTTTTCTGCTGGGTTTTGCCGACGGCGCAATGCTACCGGCGGTACAAACCCTGCTACTGAAATATTCCAGTGACCAGGTGACCGGACGCATCTTCGGATATAACCAGTCGTTTATGTATTTGGGCAACGTGGTGGGGCCGCTAATAGGGGCCTCGGTCTCTGCGATGGCAGGATTCCGTTGGGTGTTTGTCGCCACCGCGATTGTCGTGCTTATCAATCTGGTGCAGCTCGCCATTATGCTGCGCCGACGCCAGCGTATTTCCATCAATTAACCCAATCACCCTCAAGGGGCTGGCGTGTTATTTATTCGGCCCCTGAATTTTGGTAGGGATAACCCTTGCGAGAGAAACGTTTCGCTATCCATTCAATTTGCATAATTCAAAAATTATAAAATAATTCTTATAGCAGCTAGGCATTATGGATCATCGGTGCTACCGTCTCAGGCATTCTCATAAGGAAGTCTCACCATGAAAAATCTGATTGCAGAACTGTTGGTTAAGCTTGCAGAAAAGGAAGAAGAATCAAAGGAGTTAGTGGTTCAGGTAGAGGCATTAGAAATTGTGGTGACCGCGCTGTTACGCCACATGCGACAGCCGGAACAGCAGGCCTTGATCACGGATATTGAAGCCGCGCTTGATGAAGTTAAACCAGAGCTTAATGTTCCCGAGCACGATACTGAATTACTGCATCAGTATATAAAGAAGCTATTACGGCATCCGCGTAATTAAGGCGTATGCCGTATTCTAAGGCGGCGAGGCATCCCGTAATCGCCGCTCCTTCTCTATTATTTCACACGCCATTCAATTTACTTATCGCTATTTTTCACATCGTAAGGTGGTTTTTTTCGTATGAGCGTCCAGACTTACTGAGATCCCCTCAAAGAAGGATGGTGCAATGAAAATAACATTACTGGTGACTCTACTGTTCGGCGTGGTGTTTCTCACAACCGTCGGAGCCGCAGAAAAAACGCTGACGCCGCAACAACAGCGAATGACCACCTGCAACCAGCAGGCGACGGCTAAAACGCTGAAAGGTGATGCGCGGAAAACCTATATGAGCGACTGCCTGAAAAACGGCAGCTCAAAACCGGAAGAAAAAAGTCTGACCCCGCAGCAGCAGAAAATGCGTGAGTGCAATGCTACCGCGACCCAGCAGTCGCTGAAGGGTGACGATCGTAATAAATTTATGAGTGCGTGTCTGAAGAAAACCGGGTAATGCAGAGAAAAATAACGGGTGAGACGCAATGGTGGCCCACCCGTTGTTTTCAGTTATGGTCAGGCTTTACTCAGTTTTTCTGACTTTTCCATACAACTCACCATGGCTTCGATAATCGCCGAGCGGAACCCTTTTTCTTCCAGCACGCGAACCGCTTCAATGGTGGTGCCGCCTGGGGAACAAACCATGTCTTTTAGTTCGCCCGGATGAATGCCGGTCTCGAGCACCATTTTGGCTGAGCCCATCACCGCCTGTGCGGCAAACTTATAGGCCTGGGCGCGCGGCATTCCGCCCAGCACGGCGGCATCCGCCATCGCTTCGATAAACATAAACACATAGGCCGGGGCTGAACCGCTGACGCCCACCACCGGGTGGATCATCGGCTCGGCAATGACTTCGGCTTCACCAAAGCAGCGGAAAATGGTGACTACATCGGCGATGTCTTCACTGGTAACCAGCGCGTTAGGCGTGATAGAGGTCATTCCGGCGTTGACCAGCGACGGCGTGTTTGGCATCGCGCGAACAATTTTGCGATCGTGTCCCAGTGCGCGGGCGAGCTGATCGAGGGTAACCCCGGCGGCAATCGACACCACCAGCGTGTCTTTATTCAGGCTGGACGCCACATCGCTCAACACTTTCGTCATGATGCCTGGCTTGACCGCACCAAAGACGATATCGGCCACCTGGGCAACGTCCTGAGCTGACTCGGCGGCGTTAATGCCATACTGATCGTGCAGGGCAGCGACTTTGTCCGGCGACGGGGTATAAACCCAAATCTGGGCGGGCTGGACCTGGCCACTGGCAATCAGGCCACCGAGAATGGCTTTGCCCATATTACCGCAGCCGATGAAACCGATTTTCTTTTCCATTCTGTCTCTCCCTCAGCGTTTTTCTGATAATGCCTCTTAGCTTATCATTTTGTGGCTTTGCCGGAACAAGAAAGCAGGCGACAATGCTCCGGTAATTTTATTCAGGAGTGAGTATGGTGATTTGGGTGGATGCGGATGCGTGTCCGAATGTGATTAAAGAAATCCTGTTCCGCGCGGCGGACAGAACGCAAACGCCGGTCACGCTGGTTGCCAACCAGAATCTGCGCGTTCCGCCGTCACGTTTCATTCGTGCAATGCGTGTTCCGGCCGGTTTTGACGTCGCGGATAACGAAATTGTGCGCCAGTGCCAGCCGGGTGATTTGGTGATAACTGCCGATATCCCGCTGGCGGCAGAAGTGATCGCCAAAGGCGGCGCAGCGCTTAACCCACGCGGGGAGCGTTACAGTGAAGCAACTATTCGCGAGCGTCTGACGATGCGAGATTTCATGGATACGCTGCGGGCCAGCGGTATTCAGACCGGTGGCCCGGACAGCTTGTCTCAACGTGATCGCCAGCAGTTTGCCGCAGAGCTCGACAAGTGGCTGCTGGCGGTTCAGCGCGGGCAGAATTAAACCCAGCTGTCGTCATCGCCACCCAAGTCGTCGTTGCTGAAGTCGTCATTATTGATATCGGCATTGCTCCAGTCGTCATTGGGGCTGGTGGCGGCAAAATCGGTGCCATCGTCGGGCAGGAACTGCGCGTCGGATGCCTGAGTCAGGTCATCTGTCGCAGGCACCGTCGGTTCCTCGATAATATTGACGATATCCTGTGGATGCGTGCCGGAGAACATGTTCATCAGCATATTGCCCAGCACCACGCCGCCGGCCACGCCTGCCGCCGTTTGTAACGCGCCCGCCATAAAACCCCCGCCGCTGCGACCCGGGGCATAATTCTGTGCCTGAGGAGCGGCGTATCCCGCCGGTGGGTTAGCAGGGCGGCCATAGTGTTGGGCTCCTGGGATCGGGTCATTCACCCGGGATTGCGGCTGAGGCTGGCCGCCGCCAAACAGTCCGGCCAGAAAACCGCCGCTGGCGGGTTTGCTCGCCTGTAGCTGCGTGACTTCACTCTCCAGCGTCTGGAGGCGTTCGTTCAACTGTTTAATGGCCGCTTCCTGAATCAGGATGGTTTGCGCCATATAATACGGAGCGGCAGGCTGAGCCTGAACATGTTGCGCAATAAGGCCCTCGGCGGTAGCATCGCGCGGTGCGCTTTGGGCTTCAGCCTGTTTCAGTCGAGAAAAGAGACCGTCGATCAGCCGTTGTTCTTCAGATTGCATGGGACACTCCTCGATAGACGAACGATATAGCTGCTAGTTTGTCTCAAACATTCATACTGTAAATATGCGCTACGTAAATCTGTGCATAAATGTGTTACCTTTTGCAGCCGGTCAGGGGTTGTCAAACCGCCGCGCTTTCATGTAAGGTTGCCGCAACACACAATGACACTATTTCTTTACACTCTCATTCCGCCCAATACCCAATAATGACAAATAAAGGTGGGGTTCTGGATTATGGGTGTAATTTTTATTTTACACTTACTTGCGTACTAGTTTGCTGGTATTATTGCCCGCTTACGTGTATGGCTCATCGCCGCAGTACCAGGGGGATTTTCAGTGATTACACAGCCCATTTTTCTTATCGGCTCCCGCGGGTGCGGTAAAACCACTGTCGGGCAGAAACTCGCCGAAGCCTGCCATTTCGATTTCGTCGACACCGATATTTTCTTACAACAGCGTGCGCAACAGAGTATTGCCGATATCGTGGCAAAAGAGGGCTGGCCTGCTTTCCGCGCGCTGGAAACCCAAACTCTGCAAACCGTCACCGCGCCGCAAACGGTGATTGCCACCGGAGGCGGTATCATTCTGGCCCCGTTTAATCGAGATTATCTGCGTAAGAGTGGGAGGGTGATTTATCTTAAAGCGTCGGTGGCGGTACTGGCAGGCCGTCTGGAAGCCTTCCCGGAAGAGTCACAACGCCCAACCCTGACCGGCAAGCCTATCAGCGAAGAAGTGCGGGAAGTGTTGTCCCAGCGTGATGCGCTATATCGCGAAACGGCCCACTTCACCGTGGATGCAGCCTGTGAGCCAAATGAGGTGGTGGCGCAAATTCTGGCCGCTATCGCTGCTGCGAAAACGTCTACAATTCCGGTTAATTCAGCAACTGCTGGCTAGCGCCTATACTTAAGGCTCTGAACCGAAAGAGGAAGAGCAACTATGCCGACAAAACCCCCGTATCCGCGCGAAGCCCGCGTTGTGGCTGTTGAAAAAGGTGAATCTGGTCAGACCGTCACCTGGTATGAACTGCGCGCCGACCATCCCAAACCTGACTCACTGATCAGCGAGCACCCCACGCAGGCTGAAGCTCTCGACGCCAAACGGCGTTATGAAGACCCCGATCAGTCTTAAATCCCCTTTCCATTGCGCAACGCCTGCGTGATGCGGGCGTAAATCACACTTTTTAACTAAATTAAATGTTAAAGAAACGTTAAGCTCAAGATATTACTGGAGTGGACTGGAGTTATCTGGAATCTTTACAAACTCCCGTCGAGTGAAGCTGCTACGCTTCTGAACGGTTGTTTTTTTGGCCATCCAGGGGGCTGTTAGCGATCCGTGAGCCTGTAACGAAGTTGTGAATGTCGTGATAAAAGGTACATAACATGAGTGCGACTTTGGCGATTCTTACCATCGGTGTAGTGCCGATGCGTGAGGTGATGCCGTTATTGACAGAGCACATCAAGGAAGATCAGATTACCCATGTCAGTCTGGTGGGCAAAATGACACGAGAAGCGGTCATGGAAGAGTACGCCGCAGAACCCGGTGAAGAGGTTCTCATTACTCTTCTGAATGATAATCAGCTGGCTGAAGTGTCCCGCAAGAAAATCGAGCGTGATTTACAATCGGTGATCGAAGTGCTGGATAACCAGGACTTTGACGTCGTTCTGTTCATGAGCACCGCGCCCATCAGCGGTCTGGTGGCACGAAACGCGATCCTTATCGAACCGCAGCGCATTATCCCGCCGCTGGTGAGCTCCATCGTCGATGGGCATCAGGTCGGCGTGATCGTGCCAATCCCGGAGTTAATGAAGTCTCAACGCATCAAATGGCAGGTGCTCCAGAATCCACCTCACTATGCGCTGGCAAACCCTATTCACGGCACCGAAGAAGAACTGGTCACTGCCGGAAAGAAGCTGATGACGGAAGGGGCGGACGTGCTGATGCTCGACTGCCTGGGATTCAATCAGCGGCATCGTGATTTACTGCAGAAAGCGCTGGATGTTCCGGTCCTGTTATCGAATGTGCTGGTGGCGAGACTGGTCGCGGAACTGTTGATCTAATTCTCAGTTAGTACGTGACAGTTCGCTGTCACGCCCCCTATATTGGTTTCATACACAACGACGAAACCAATAAGGGTCTGTTTATGCTTCAAAGCAATGAGTACTTTTCCGGGAAAGTGAAGTCCATCGGTTTTACAAGCAGCAGCACTGGCCGCGCCAGCGTTGGCGTCATGGCTGAAGGGGAATATACCTTTGGAACGGCGCAGCCTGAAGAAATGACCGTCGTGAGCGGGGCGTTACACGTGCTGCTGCCGGGTGAAACGGAGTGGAAAACCTATACCGCGGGGCAGGTGTTTAACGTGCCAGGCCACAGTGAATTTCATCTGCAGGTCGCTGAGCCGACCTCGTATCTCTGCCGTTACCTGTAATAAAACGCCTTCCTGTCTGCACAGGAAGGCACCTGCTTAACGCTGAGCTTCGCCGCCCAGCCCTTCCACCAGATTAGCCACCAGCGCAGCCAGTTCTCCGGTCATCAGGATGAAGTCGGCGTCAAAACGCTGATCGTAATTCTCACGCTCAATATCTTCATTCTGATCGCGCAGTTCGTCACAGAACTTCAGACGTTTGATCGACGCATCGTCGCAAATCATAAACTGAATGCGCTGCTGCCAGTCGAGGGCCAGTTTGGTCACCACTTTCCCGGCTTCGATATGCACCGCGATCTCATCGCTGACCAGATCCTGCTTCTTGGCGCGGATCACCCCGCCGTCCTCAAGGATCGCTTTCAGTTCTGCTTCATCCAGCAGCTGGAAGCCCTGCGCCACGTTGCCGGAGCGAACCCACTCGGTCAGCGTCAGCTCAATCGGATTTTCCAGCGCCAGCGGAACCACCGGCAGCGAGCCGAGGGTTTTACGCAGCAGCGCTAGGGTGTCTTCGCCTTTCTTGGCACTGGCACAATCAACCATGATCAGGCCGTTAACGGTATCAATCCATAACAGCGTCTGGCTGAAACGGCTGAAAGCACGTGGCAGCAGCGAGTGCAGCACTTCGTCTTTCAGGGAATCTTTTTCGGTCTTCTTCAGCTTACGGCCCTGTTCGGCTTCCAGCTTCAGGATCTTGGCCTCGAGCGCCTGTTTCACGACTGGGGAAGGGAGAATTTTCTCTTCCTTGCGAGCGCAGATCAGGATCTGACCGTTGGCCTCATGCGTGAAAGCATCACTGTGGGAACCCATCGGCGGGACCCAGCCAGTTTTTGCCATATCCTGGCTGCCGCAGGGGGTGAACGCCAGCGCGGCTAACTGTTTTTCCATCTCATCGGCGCGCAGAGAAATGTCGCGGCTAAGACGGTAAACCATTAAATTTTTGAACCACAGCATGATAATTTCCACGGCTTTGTCGTTAAATGCAGCGGGCATGATAGCGAATTGTCACTATGCTTGCATTGTTAATCAGGCACCGGGGAGGCTTCTGTGCGTATTGGAATAGACTTAGGTGGTACTAAAACAGAGGTCATCGCGTTGAGTGACCAGGGGGGGCAGTTATTCCGCCATCGTCTGCCGACACCACGCGATGACTATCAGCAGACTATTGAAACCATTGCCACGCTGGTGGCGATGGCGGAAAAGGAAACCGGGCAGACCGGGACTGTAGGCATGGGGATCCCGGGGTCAATCTCGCCCTATACCGGGGTGGTGAAAAATGCCAACTCCACGTGGCTGAATGGTCAGCCTTTTGACAAAGACTTGAGCAAACGGCTCAATCGCGAAGTGCGCCTGGCGAATGATGCCAACTGCCTGGCGGTCTCAGAATCTATTGACGGCGCGGCGGCAGGGGCACAAACCGTGTTCGCGGTGATCATCGGTACTGGCTGCGGCGCAGGTGTAGCGCTGGGCGGCAGGGCGCATATCGGCGGCAACGGCACGGCGGGTGAATGGGGTCATAATCCCTTGCCGTGGATGGACGAAGACGAGCTGCGTTATCGCGAAGAGGTGCCGTGCTACTGCGGGAAGCAGGGTTGCCTCGAAACGTTTATCTCCGGCACTGGCTTTGCGACGGATTACCACCGTCTGAGCGGAAAGGCGTTAAAAGGCAGTGAAATTATACGCCTGGTCGACGAGCAGGATGCGGTTGCGGAACTGGCGTTGAGCCGGTACGAGCTGCGGCTGGCCAAATCGCTGGCTCACGTGGTGAACATTCTCGATCCGGACGTCATTGTGATGGGGGGCGGGATGAGCAACGTCGAGCGCTTATACAAAACGGTGCCGGGACTGGTGAAGAAATTCGTCTTCGGCGGCGAATGCCAGACGCCCATCCGCAAAGCCGTTCATGGTGACTCGAGCGGCGTTCGCGGTGCGGCCTGGCTGTGGCCGCTGTAATTAGCGTTCAGGTAGACGAAAGTGCAGGCGCAGGTTTTTGTTTGCGGTAGGCATAAACCAGCAGCGACGACATCGCAAAAAATGACAGCAGGGCAGCGGGGAGCGCCACGTAGTTGTAGGCAAACCCCGCCGTCAGCATCAATCCCCCGCAGTAAGCCCCGACGGCGCTCCCCAGATTAAAGGCCATTTGTCCTCCGGCAGCCCCCAGCATTTCGCCACCTTTCGCATTTTGCAGCAGTAAAATTTGCAACGGTGCAGAAAGCGCAAACAGCCCCATACAGCAGATGAATGTCAGACTGAGCGACGCGAGTTTGTCGCCGCCAAACAAAAACAGCAGACCCAGCGAAAGCGCGATAATCAAATCCGTCACAATGGCGATACTGAGCGGGGAGTATTTTCCGGATAAGCGGCCACTGAGAAGATTACCCGAAACCATACCCAGCCCGGCGAGCATCATGACCATCGTCATTTTCCCCTCGCTAAAACCGGCGACCGTCAGCATGAACGGCTTAATGTAGCTAAACCAAGCGAAGACACCGGCGTTGCCGAACAGGGTCGCGGCGAAGATAAGCCAGGGCGCGGGTGATTTCAGAAAGTGAAACTGCTCGCGCAGTTTGGTTTTGGCATTATCGGAAATATTGGGCACCCAAAATATAACGGCGGTCAGCACGGCGATATTAAAGATGGCGATCAACAAAAAGGTATAGCGCCAGCTAAATTCCTGACTCAGCCAAGTGCCAAGCGGCACGCCGAGCAGATTGGCGAGGGTCATGCCGCTGACCATACCCGCGACGGCTGACGTCACCTTTCCGGGACTGGCAAGCTTTGACAATATAATTGCGCCGACGCCAAAGAAGGCACCGTGGGGAAAACCAGAGACCATCCGGCCCGCCGCCAGCATCCAGTAAGACGAAGACAGGGTGAACATCGCGTTCCCCACCAGGCACAGAGCCACCAGAAAAATCAGGATATGTTTGAGGGAAAAACGATTGGAAAACAGGGCAATGACAGGTGCCCCAATCACCACCCCGAACGCATACCAGGAGATCATATGCCCGGCAGTAGGAATAGAGATCCCCACATTGTGGGCAAGTTCGGTCAGCACCCCCATAATGCCAAATTCAGCCATGCCCAGGCCGAAGGTGCCTAACGCTAACGATAAAATGACTTTTTTCATTCTGGCCGCTCCACGGCAAAGTTTTTATCCAGCTTGCTGTATCCCAGCCCGTTAATTTTCTTCACTTTAATCTGTACCGGGATCCGCTCTTTCATCGCATCGACATGGCTTATCACGCCAATCACTTTTCCGCTGGCGTTCAGCGCATCGAGCGCGTCCAGCGCGGTATCCAGCGTTTCGCTGTCGAGCGTGCCAAAGCCTTCATCAAGGAATAGCGAATCGATACGCGTTTTATGGCTGACCAAATCCGACAGCGCCAGCGCCAGCGCCAGGCTGACGAGGAAACTCTCCCCGCCAGACAGCGTGCGGGTATCGCGCACCGCATCGGCCTGCCAGGTATCCATCACTTCCAGCTCCAGCGCTTCACTGGCTTTGCGTTTGAGCAGATAGCGCCCGTGCAGGCGGCTGAGCTGTTCGTTCGCCAGCCATACCAGATTATCCAGCGTCAGGCCCTGGGCGAATTTACGGAATTTGTCGCCCTCTTTGGAGCCAATCAGCGCATTCAGCCAGCCCCAGTCTTCCAGCGTCTGCGCGGCGACATCAATCTGCGCCATTAACGTCTGCTGCTGGGCGCGGTTATCTGCGTCCTGTTTCAGTTGTTGGCCAATTTCACCCTGCGCGGCGCTGTTGTCCCGCAGGCGCTGCGCCAGATTGGCAAGCAGAATCTGTACCTGTTCGCGGGTCAGCGTGTCGGCTAAATCCTCCGGCCGCTGCTGCTGGTGGTGAATCTGTTCACGTTGCGCCTGGGCTGCCAGAGCCTGCTGCTGCTGGAGCTGATTTTCCAGCGTTTGTTTCAGTTCTTCAAGTTGACGGCGGGTGTTGTCATCGAGCAGCGCTGCCAGGAACGCCGCCTGGCTGGCAAACGGACTGGCATTGAGTGCGGAATCAAACTCTTTCTGCGCCAGGGTCAGACGCTCACGCTGCTGGTTTTCCTGCTGCTGTAACGTCTGCCACTGGCTTTGCAGCGATACGCAGTCGTGATGCACCTGTTGCCAGCCGTCGAGTGCTACCGGGGCGCGGTCTTCATTCGCGGCCTCAGTCGGCAGGGTATCCAGCAGGGGTTGCAGTTGTGCCAGCTTCTGCTGAACAGATTGCTGCTGTTCGGTCTGCGTCTGCCACTGCTGGCTTTCCGCTTCACGTGCCGCCAGCCAGGCAGCCTCTTCCCCGTTAGCAGGAAGCGTCAGGCCAAACCCGGTGAGGGTATCACTCAGCGTTTGCTGGCGCTGAGCTATCTCCTGCTCCAGCGTGCTGCGCTGATTTTTTAGCGCCAGCATCTGACGTTGCAGGCCCAGACGCTGGCTGTGCTGATACAGCTGTTGTTCGTAGTTTTCTTGCTCGCTCAGCCAGGCCGCGATGTCATCTTCCGGCGTGAGGGTAATCTGCAAACCAGCCACCGTGATTTGCCACTGGGAGGTGAGCGCTTGCTCCTGTTCGGTTACCGACTGCAGCTCGCTTTGTTCGGCCTGCTGCTGCTTAACCAGCGCGTCGAGCTGGCCTTTCAGGCTGGCCCCGGCTTCGCCAATCTGTTTGACCTCTTTTTCAAGTGCATCACGGCGGGCTTCGTTCACGCCTGGCTTTAAGGCCTGATACTCGGCTATCGCCGGATGTTCAGCCGAACCGCAAAGTGGGCAGGGTGCGCCGGGTTGTAAACGGGCGCGTTCATCGGTGAGCCTGGCGATGATTTTCTCTTGCTCGCAGAGCATTCTGACGTCATTGAACTGCTGCTGTTTTTCTTTGTATTGCTGGCGACGGCTGGCCAGTTCGGCTTCGCCTTGTTCCCGCTCCTGCTGACGCTGGATTAACAGCGTTTGCAACTGTTCTCGGCGCTTTTTCAGGGGCAGGAATTGGCTTTGCAGCGCGTTCAACTGCTGTCGCAGCGGGCGGGCGGCGCTGTGCTGTTCCAGCGCGCTTGCTACGGCGGGTTCATCGAGGGTAAGTGTGGTCGGCGGTAGAGCGTTGAGCTGGCGCGTAACGTCGTTTTCGCGCTGGATAACGCTCTGTAATTGTGCCGTCTCGCGGGCCTGCTGACCAAAGGCCGCTCGCCAGCCAGTCAGCTCGCGCTGCCAGTGACGATGATGTTCATGGGCAGCAAGCCAGTCGGTAAGGCTTTTCTGGCTGGTGGACAACTGCTGATGCTGCCGCTCGGCGCTGAGGCGCAAACGCCCACGTAGCGCCAGCTGGCTCTGTAAGCGAGTATTTACTTCTTCCGTTTGCTGATGCGTTTGCGTCAGCGCGGTTTGGCTGTCCTGAAGACGGACCCACAGCGGGCGCAATCTGTCTGCGGGCTGGGCCTGGGCCAGCGTGGCGAGCTGCGGCTGGGCGGTATTCAGCGCCGCCTGGGCCGCCGTCAGGGCCGACTGCGAGCGCGCCTGCGCCTCGGCTAACTCTGTTTCCCGACTGAGCCATTGCTGCCAGAGTTGTGTGCGAAGCTGCTCGGTTTGCTGCTGTTTTTCTTCGTCAGTAAGTGCCTGCAAACGTTGCTGCAACGCTTGCTGTTGCTCGTCATTCAGCAAAATCATACCGGATGCCTGCGCCTGCAATTTTTCCAGCGCGATTTTGGCTTCCTTATGCTTCTCAAACACCATGGCCGAAATCTGACCGTAAATTTCGGTGCCGGTCAGCTCTTCAAGTAGCTCGGCGCGCTCTTTCGGTTTGGCATTGAGGAAAGCAGCGAACTGCCCCTGCGATAGCATCATCGAGCGGGTGAAACGGCCATAGTCTAGCCCGGTCAGCGAGGCGGTGAGATCCAGTTTATCCTTCACTTTTTCAGCGAGGATCTTGCCATCGTCACAGCGCGCCAGCTCCACGCGCGGGGCCTGCAGGTTACCGTCCGGCTGGTTGCGGGCGCGGTTCTGGCTCCAGAAGGCGCGATAGGCCACGCCTTTGACTTCAAACTCCACTTCCGCCAGACATTCGGCGGTGTCGCGGGTCATCAGGTCGTTTTGCGATTGCGACAGGGTGCTCAGGCGCGGCGTTTCGTGATATAGCGCCAGACAGATGGCGTCGAGCAGGGTGGTTTTTCCCGCCCCGGTTGGGCCGGTAATGGCAAACAAACCGTTGCTGGCAAACGGCTCGGCGGTGAAATCAATTTTCCACTCGCCCTTCAACGAGTTGAGGTTCTTCAGACGCAGGCTCAAAATTTTCATGGCTGTTGCTCCCCAGAAAGCGCGGCCAGCGTTTCGTTAAACAGCTGATGCAGGCGCTGTTGCTGCGGCTCTTCCAGCGTTTCCAGCGCCAGGCGACGCGCAAAAACGTCTTCCACTTTTAGCTCGCTCAGGGTTTCGCGGTGTTCGTTGGCCAGAATACGCTCGCGCTGTTCACGACTGCGGCGCACCAGCAGCACCTCGACCGGGAGTTCGTCGGTCAGGGCCTGAATTTTACGTTGGATGTCATGCAGATATTCGTCACTGGTGATTTCGATATCCAGCCACACCGGGGCGCTGGTATCGCCTTCGCGCCACTGTTCCAGCTGGGCGCTGATGCTGGCGAAATCGCCTTTCAGCACCGCCAGCTGCTGCGTGACCGGCACCTCAAGCGGCATGACCTCGGCCAGTTTACCGGCGTTGAAACTCACCAGGTTGACAGTTTTGGCCTTCCCGGTTTCATCGAAGCTCAGCGAAATTGGCGAGCCGCAGTAGCGAATGTGCTCGCTGCCGCCAATTTTCTGCGCCCGGTGAATATGACCGAGGGCGATATAATCCACTGGCGGGAAATTTTGCGCCGGGAAGGCATCGAGTGTGCCGATATAGATGTCACGTACCGCGTCACTTTTGCTGGCCCCGACGGTGGTCAAATGGCCGCTGGCGATAATCGGCAGCTCACGCTCGCCGCGGATTTCACAGGCCTGCTGATACTGCTGCTGATAGTAATCGGTGATTGCCTGTAATAAATGCTGCTGCTTTTCGCCCGCCGTTGACCCGGCCTGACTGACAATCACATCGCGTGGACGTAAAAAAGGCACCGGACAGAAAATTGCCCCGGGTGTGCCGTCCCGGCGGTTCAGCACGCACGGCGACATACCGCTGCCCGCCACCACCGTGGTGTTGAGAAACGCCAGGATATCGCGGGATTCGTTCAGCGTCGCCACCGAGTCATGGTTTCCTGCCAGTACCACCAGATGGCAACCGGTGTGCTGCAATTTCACCACGAAGCGGTTGTACAGTTCCCGGGCGTAGCTCGGCGGCGAACCGGTATCGAAAATATCGCCCGCCACAATAATGGCATCCACCTGCTGCGCCTGCGCCGTTTCCAGCAGCCAGTCGAGAAAAGCCTGATGCTCGGCGGCTCGGCTTTTGCTATAAAAATTCTGGCCAAGGTGCCAGTCGGAGGTGTGAAGGATGCGCATAATAAAACCCGTGGCGGAAAAGCGTGGGCGTCAGTATATAGATAACAGGGCAATGACAGCAGTTTTTCAGTGTCATAATGCTAAAACCCACTATCATAAATCTGTCATAAATCTGACGCATAATGACGCCGAATAATACGCATATGATTAATAAACAGGATAAATAATGGCGAGACGTATTCTGGTCGTTGAAGATGAAGCCCCAATTCGTGAGATGGTGTGTTTCGTCCTGGAGCAAAATGGCTTTCAGCCGGTTGAAGCGGAAGATTATGACAGTGCGGTTAATCAGCTGAACGAGCCGTGGCCTGATTTAGTCCTGCTGGACTGGATGCTGCCGGGGGGATCGGGCATTCAGTTTATCAAGCATTTGAAGCGTGAGTCGATGACCCGCGATATCCCGGTGGTAATGCTGACCGCGCGTGGCGAAGAAGAAGACCGGGTGCGCGGCCTGGAAACCGGGGCTGATGATTACATTACCAAGCCTTTCTCGCCGAAAGAGCTGGTGGCGCGCATTAAAGCTGTGATGCGCCGTATTTCGCCAATGGCGGTGGAAGAGGTGATTGAGATGCAAGGGCTGAGCCTCGACCCCTCTTCCCATCGCGTCATGACCGGTGAAAACCCGCTGGACATGGGGCCGACCGAGTTTAAACTGCTGCACTTCTTTATGACCCATCCGGAACGCGTGTACAGCCGCGAACAGTTGCTGAACAACGTCTGGGGCACCAACGTGTATGTAGAAGACAGAACGGTGGATGTGCATATCCGTCGTCTGCGTAAAGCGCTGGAACACAGCGGTCACGACCGGATGGTGCAAACCGTTCGCGGCACGGGTTATCGTTTTTCTGCCCGTTTCTGATAATTGACTGGAGTGTGACCCGTGCTTGAACGGCTGTCATGGAAAAGGCTGGTTTTTGAGCTGATCCTCTGTTGTATTCCGGCCCTGATCCTCGGGGCGATTTTCGGGTATCTGCCGTGGTTTTTACTGGCAGCCGTAACCGGACTGTTGATCTGGCATTTCTGGAACTTACTGCGTCTGTCGTGGTGGTTATGGGTCGACCGCAGCATGACGCCACCGCCCGGCAGCGGCAGTTGGGAACCGTTGCTGTACGGCTTGCACCAGATGCAGATGCGTAATAAAAAGCGCCGTCGCGAGTTGGGGAGTTTGATCAAGCGCTTTCGTAGCGGCGCGGAATCGCTGCCCGATGCGGTAGTTCTGACCACCGAAGAAGGGGCAATGTTCTGGTGTAACGGCCTGGCCCAGCAGATGCTGAATCTGCGCTGGCCAGACGATAACGGACAAAACATCCTCAACCTGCTGCGCTATCCTGAATTTTCCCGCTATCTCAAATCCCGCGATTTCAGTAAACCGCTCAATCTGGTGCTCAACACCGGACGGCATCTGGAAATCCGCGTGATGCCCTACAGCGAACAACAGCTCCTTTTAGTGGCACGCGACGTGACCCAAATGCACCAGTTAGAAGGTGCCCGGCGGAACTTTTTTGCCAACGTCAGCCATGAATTGCGCACGCCGCTCACGGTGTTGCAGGGCTATCTGGAGATGATGCAGGAGCAGACGCTGGAAGGTGCCCCGCGTGAAAAAGCACTCCACACCATGCGCGAGCAAACGCAGCGGATGGAAGGCCTTGTGCGTCAGCTGCTCACCTTGTCGCGTATTGAAGCCGCTCCGCTGGCAGCACTGAACGAAAAGATAGATGTGCCGATGATGCTGCGAGTTGTAGAGCGCGAGGCGCAAACGCTCAGCCAGCAGAAGCATATTCTGCATTTTGATATTGAAGACGACTTGCAGGTGCTGGGCAGCGAAGAGCAACTGCGCAGCGCCATGTCCAACCTGGTGTACAACGCGGTGAATCATACCCCGGAGGGCACGGAGATTATCGTGCGCTGGCAGCGGACGATGCACGGGGCGCTGTTTAGCGTGGAAGATAACGGGCCAGGTATCGGGCAGGAACACATTCCACGTCTGACGGAGCGCTTCTACCGCGTCGATAAAGCCCGTTCGCGGCAAACCGGCGGCAGTGGGTTAGGGCTGGCTATCGTCAAACATGCGGTCAATCATCACGAAAGTCGCCTCGATATTGAAAGCATCCCCGGCAGGATCACCCGCTTCAGCTTCCTGCTACCGGAACGTTTAATTGCCAAAAAAAGCGGCTGATGGCAGGGATGTCAGGAAAAATTGACAAAGACCGGCTCAGGTCGGTTTTTTTACTTTCCAGTTAACCAGGCGGCGAATATTTAACGAACGTCTGTTGCTTTTTTGTTCGCATGATTGGCCAGAGGTTTTTTGTATATCCGGTTAATCATGCTAGGAGTGAATTCGATCTTGCTATAATCCTCTGGTTTCACGATCCCTTATTGCTTTAAAACGTTATAAGCGTTTAAATTGCCCCCCATGTAGTCGCAGTTTGACTGCCTTCGCGCGATAAACCCAATAACTATTCTTTGCGCGCGAACGTTGGGAGTGTTTCCCACTGCATGATTCGCCATAGCCATAGTTGTTCTTTTCCGCATCGGTTCCGCAGGGATAAGCGCGACGATTTTTTTCTTTCAACACCACATCCACAGGCAGTAAAGAGTTTATGACCCATCAGTTAAAATCACGCGATATCATCGCGTTGGGCTTTATGACCTTTGCGTTGTTCGTTGGCGCGGGCAACATTATCTTCCCTCCAATGGTCGGTTTGCAGGCAGGCGAGCACGTCTGGACTGCGGCTTTGGGTTTCCTGATTACGGGCGTTGGCCTGCCGGTTCTGACCATCGTTGCGCTGGCAAAAGTGGGTGGCGGGGTAGATAGCCTCAGCACGCCAATCGGCAAAGTGGCGGGTATTCTGCTGGCGGTGGTGTGCTATCTGGCGGTAGGACCGCTGTTTGCGACCCCCCGTACTGCGACCGTTTCGTTTGAAGTCGGTATCGCTCCGCTGACCGGTGATGGCGCGCTGCCGCTGCTTATCTACAGCGTTATCTATTTCGCACTGGTCATCCTGGTGTCGCTCTATCCGGGTAAACTGCTGGATACCGTGGGTAACTTCCTGGCACCGCTGAAAATTATCGCCCTGGTGGTGCTGTCTGTCGCTGCGCTGATGTGGCCTGCAGGTTCTATCAGCCATGCGCTGGATGCCTACCAGACTGCACCGTTCTCCAACGGCTTCGTGAACGGCTACCTGACCATGGATACCCTCGGCGCGATGGTGTTCGGCATCGTTATCGTTAACGCCGCGCGTTCCCGCGGGGTGACCGAAGCCCGTCTGCTGACCCGTTATACCGTGTGGGCTGGCCTGATGGCAGGTGTCGGTTTGACCCTGCTGTATCTGGCCCTGTTCCGTCTGGGTTCCGACAGTGCGACCCTGGTCGACCAAAACGCTAACGGCGCGGCGATTCTCCATGCGTATGTGCAGCACACCTTCGGTGGCGCGGGCAGCTTCCTGCTGGCAGCATTGATTTTCATCGCCTGCATGGTGACGGCAGTTGGCCTGACCACCGCCTGTGCGGAGTTCTTCTCCCAATACCTGCCGCTGTCCTATCGTTCACTGGTGTTTATCCTTGGTCTGTTCTCGATGGTGGTGTCCAATTTGGGCCTCAGCCACCTGATTCAGATTTCAATTCCGGTGCTGACAGCGATTTATCCGCCATGTATCGCACTGGTAGTATTAAGTTTTACCCGCGGTTGGTGGCATAATTCGTCCCGCGTGATTGCCCCAGCGATGTTTATCAGTCTGGTGTTCGGTCTGCTGGATGGTGTTAAAGCCTCTGCATTCGCCGACATTCTGCCAGCCTGGACCGCGCATCTGCCGCTGGCCGAGCAAGGTCTGGCATGGCTGATGCCGACTATCATCGCTGCCGTTCTGGCGATGGGGTGGGATCGCGCAGCAGGCCGTCAGGTGACCTCCAGCGCGCATTAATTAGCGGGCGAGGATTGAAATTAACCACGGGGCCATCGGCTCCGTGGTTTTGTTTTTTGTACAGGCAGTGGAATTTATGGAAACCAACAACAAGCTAAAGCGTGGGCTTACCGCCCGTCACATTCGCTTTATGGCGCTCGGATCGGCAATTGGTACCGGTCTTTTTTATGGCTCGGCAGACGCCATTAAAATGGCCGGTCCCAGCGTGCTGCTGGCGTACCTCATTGGTGGCGTTGCCGCTTATATCATCATGCGTGCGCTCGGCGAAATGTCAGTGCATAACCCGTCTGCCAGCTCGTTCTCGCGCTATGCGCAGGACAACTTAGGCCCGCTGGCGGGGTATATCACCGGTTGGACCTACTGTTTCGAAATCCTGATCGTGGCCATCGCTGACGTGACCGCGTTCGGCATCTACATGGGCGTCTGGTTCCCGGCGGTGCCGCACTGGATTTGGGTGCTGAGCGTGGTGCTGCTCATCTGCTCCATCAACCTGATGAGCGTTAAGGTGTTCGGCGAACTGGAATTTTGGTTCTCATTTTTCAAAGTCGCCACCATCATCGTGATGATCGTCGCCGGTTTCGGCATCATCATCTGGGGGATTGGCAACGGCGGACAGCCGACCGGCATCCATAATTTGTGGAGTCACGGCGGCTTCTTCAGCAACGGCTGGCTCGGGATGGTGATGTCGCTGCAAATGGTGATGTTTGCCTATGGCGGGATTGAGATCATCGGCATCACCGCCGGTGAAGCGAAAGATCCGCAGAAGTCGATCCCGCGCGCGATTAACTCGGTGCCAATGCGTATCCTGGTGTTCTACGTCGGGACGCTGTTCGTGATCATGTCTATTTATCCGTGGAATCAGGTCGGCACCAACGGCAGCCCGTTCGTGATGACCTTCCAGCATATGGGCATTACCTTTGCCGCCAGTATCCTCAACTTCGTGGTACTGACCGCCTCACTGTCGGCGATTAACTCCGACGTGTTTGGCGTAGGGCGTATGCTGCACGGCATGGCGGAGCAGGGCAGTGCGCCGAAGGTGTTCGCCAAAACCTCACGTCGCGGCGTGCCGTGGGTGACCGTGGCGGTGATGACCGTGGCGCTGCTGCTGGCGGTGTACCTGAACTACATCATGCCGGAGAATGTGTTCCTGGTGATCGCTTCGCTGGCGACCTTTGCCACCGTTTGGGTGTGGATCATGATCCTCCTGTCGCAGATTGCGTTCCGTCGCCGTCTGTCGCCGGAAGAGGTGAAAGATCTGAAGTTCAAAGTGCCTGGCGGGGTATTCACCACTATCGTCGGCCTGCTGTTCCTGGTGTTTATCATCGTGCTGATTGGCTGGCATCCGGACACCCGTATTTCGCTGTACGTCGGTTTCGCGTGGATTGTACTGCTGCTGATTGGCTGGCAGTTTAAAGTGCGTCGCGACCGTCGGCGGGCCTTCGCTTAGTCATCCTCCCTCCCGGCGGCATTCTGTCGCCGGCGGGATGTTTACCGCCTCACCTCTCCCTCCTGAAACGTGTGTTCAATCACAAATAGCGATCCGCCCCGATCGGTTGTTTTTCACTCATTCGCACAGTCATTCCTCGCTTAAGCGCTTTTTTGACCGCTATTGATGCGTCCTGCACATGAATAGATGCGGGAAATGCACTTATGCGCGAGCAAGAGATAGCGCACTCTCATGGTTGATTAAAAGTTAAATATGTTAATTTTTTATTGATTACGGAGGGCGAGATGCCTGTAACTGCTGATAACTCACTGTTCCGTGCGAAGGCCCTGGCGATTTTGCGCGTCACCTCGGGAAACTTCCTCGAGCAGTTCGATTTCTTCCTGTTCGGTTTTTATGCCACCTACATCGCCCACACCTTTTTTCCGGCGGAGAGCGAGTTTGCCTCGCTGATGCTGACGTTTGCGGTATTCGGCGCGGGATTTTTAATGCGTCCAATTGGTGCGGTGGTGCTGGGGGCGTGGATCGATAAAGTCGGGCGTCGTCGCGGACTGATTGTGACGCTGTCGATTATGGCGGCGGGCACTTTTATGATTGTGCTAATCCCGGGCTATGAAACGATTGGCCTGTGGGCACCGTTCCTGGTGCTGTGCGGACGGCTGTTGCAGGGCTTCTCCGCCGGGGCGGAACTGGGTGGGGTATCGGTGTATCTGGCGGAAATTGCTACCCCGGGCCGCAAAGGGTTCTACACCAGTTGGCAGTCCGGCAGCCAGCAAGTGTCGATTGTGGTTGCGGCATCGCTGGGTTATTTACTCAACGAATTTATGGGGACCGAGGCGCTACAGGCCTGGGGATGGCGGATCCCGTTCGTGGTTGGCTGCCTGATCGTGCCATTTATTTTTGTCCTGCGTCGTCAGTTAACGGAAACGGAAGCCTTTGCGACCCGCAAGGAGCATCTGCCGCTGAACCAGGCGCTGAAAAGCCTGTGGGCCAACTGGCGCGTGGTGGTGGCCGGTATGCTCATGGTGGCAATGACCACCACGGCGTTCTATCTGATAACCGTTTACGCGCCAACCTTTGGCAAAAAAGTGCTGCTGTTAAGCGCCTCTGACAGCCTGCTGGTCACCCTGCTGGTCGCCATTTCAAACTTCATTTGGTTGCCGATTGGCGGTGCTATCTCAGACCGCTTTGGCCGCAAACCGGTGCTGGTGGCGATGACGCTGCTGGCAATTGTCACCAGTTGGCCCGCGCTTACCGTGCTCGCCCATGCGCCGAGCTTCGGCATGATGCTGGCGGTTCTGCTGTGGCTGTCGTTTATCTATGGCTTGTATAACGGGGCGATGATCCCGGCGCTGACTGAAATTATGCCAGCCGAAGTGCGAGTGGCAGGTTTTTCCCTGGCATACAGCCTGGCGACCGCCCTCTTTGGCGGCTTCACGCCAGCGATCTCCACCGCCCTGATACAGTTTACCGGCGATAAAGCGGCCCCCGGTTACTGGATGAGCTTCGCGGCAATCTGCGCCCTGCTTGCCACGCTGTATCTCTATCACCGTGCGTCCAGCCATAGCTGGAACACCCATAACTCATTCAATTAAGGCACAGCATAATGAATCGACTGACGCTATGGGTCGCGGTGGCGCTGGCGGGAAACGCCAGCCTGACGGTCAATGCTACTGAGATAACGGTAATGATTTCCGGCGGTTTTTCGGCTGCGCTGGATAAACTTGCCCCGCAGTACGAGGCCGCAACCGGCGATACGGTACGCATCATTCATGGCCCGTCGATGGGGAATTCCCGGGAGGCGATTCCTCGCCGACTGGCGGAGGGACAGGCGGCGGATGCGGTAATCATGGTGGGCTATGCGCTGGATAAGCTCCAGCAGGCAGGAAAAATTGCGCCGGAAAGCCGGACGGAATTAGCGGATTCGCGGATTGGAATGGTGGTCCGCGAAGGCGCGGAGAAACCGGATATCAGCACCGTCGAGGCCCTGAAAGCCACATTGCTCCACGCCAGGTCGATCGCTTATTCCGACAGCGCCAGCGGGCGCTACGTGCAGACGAAACTATTTAGTCAGTTAGGCATTGCCGATTCGGTACAGCAGAAGGCCAAAATGATCGAAAAAATTCCCGTCGCCTCGGTGGTAGCGAAAGGTGATTTTGCCGTGGGGTTTCAGCAGGTGAGTGAACTGCTCCCGGTCAACGGCGCTGAGTTTGTGGGGCGCATTCCTGAATCTGTGCAGTATGTCACCCGTTTTGCCGGGGCTGCCGTGGCGGGGTCTGCGCATCAGGCTGACGCCCGACGGCTATTGAGCTATCTGGCCTCGCCGCAGGTGCAGGCCACGATCCGTGAGACCGGTCTGGATACCTTAACCGCTACGGCAGAAACAGCCCGGTAATGATCGTCTCCAGCTCGCTTGCCAGCGGCGAGAGGCTAACACCCGCTTTTTTGATCAATCCGACCTGACGTTTAATAACCGGGTCGGTCAACGGCTTGAGCACCAGCGAAGCATGCCCGCCTTCAGGGAACGCCATGGATGGCACGGCGGCAACCCCCAGCCCAGCTTCAACCATTCCAATCATAGTGGTCACGTGACGCGTTTCACACACCGCCGGGCGTCGTACGGGGATATCGACCAGGGCCTGATCGAGCAAATGCCGGTTGCCAGAAGATTTATTGAGCCAGATATAATCGGCGTTAAAAAAGTCCTGCCAGCTCAGCGAGGGAAGCTGCGCGAAAGGGTGGTCCTGGTGACAGACCAGTTGATAGGTCTCGTCCACTAGCGGCATAAACGTCAGGTCAGATTCGGCGCTGGAGAGAAAGCTGAGGCCAAAATCGGCTTGTCGGTTATGCACAGCGGAATAGACGTTCCCGGCGCTGGTATCCACCAGTTTGATGCGTGCTTTGGCAAACCGACGGCGGAACTGGGCGATCACTTTGGGCATAAAGTAATAGGCGGCAGAAGGGATGCAGGCCACGGTCACAATGCCGCTGCCATAAAACATCTGGTCACTGATCCCGCTTAGCGCATCGTCAAAATCGTTCAGTAGCTGCTGGGCTCTAGGGGCAAACGTCCGGCCTACCTGGGTCAGCGTCACGCTGCGGGTGGTGCGGTCGAACAGGCGCACGCCCAGCGCCGACTCCAGTTTTTCAATTCGGCGACTGAGCGCCGACTGCGAAATGCAAATCGCCTCCGCCGCGAAGCGAAAGCTGCCGTGTTCGCATAACGCGGTAAAGGCGTAGAGATCCTGTAAATCGAAATTAGGCACTGCGCGTCTCTTCTGTCGCAACGGATATAACAACTGAGTAACAACAGTGTATCGTAAATTTGTGTCAATCTGGAGTGCTCATCCCCCGACATCCTCCCCGAATTAACGTCATAATGATGAGTCGAACGCAGCCTGACTGTGGCATGGTGACCGCATTTTGAACAAAGGGGAATGACGATGTTGAAGGCATGGCATCTTCCTGTTGCACCGTTCCTGAAACAGCAGCAGGACCAACTGGCGATTACGCTGTGGCTGAGCGGTGAAACGCCGCCGCTGCGGGTAACGCTGCGGGCGGAAGAAGATAATGAGGAAATTACGCTGCCGATGCATCGTCTGCGCAGCGAACCGTCCCCGGGCATCACCGCCTGGCGAGCGGAAATCGATTTAAGCAGCGGTCAGTCACGCCGCCGTTATAGCTTCAAACTGCTATGGGAAAACCGCCAGAGCTGGTTTACGCCGCAGGGATTTAGCCGTTTTCCCCCCGCGCGTCTGGAGCAGTTTGCGGTTGACGTGCCCGATGACGGCCCGCAGTGGGTTGCCGATCAGGTGTTTTACCAGATTTTCCCCGACCGCTTTGCCCGTACCGAACCGCGTAGCGCCGAGCAGGATAATGTCTATTATCACCACGCCGCCGGGCGCGACATTGTGCTGCGTGACTGGGATGAACCACTTACCGCCGAAGCGGGCGGATCGACATTCTACGGCGGTGACCTCGATGGGATCAGTGAAAAGCTGCCGTACCTGAAAACGCTCGGCGTGACCGCGCTGTATCTCAACCCGGTGTTTGTCGCCCCGAGCGTGCATAAATACGACACAGAAGATTATCGTCACGTCGATCCGCAGTTTGGCGGCGATCAGGCCTTGCTGCGCCTACGCCACAATACGCGTCGGGAGGGCATGCGGCTGGTGCTCGACGGGGTGTTCAACCACAGCGGTGATTCGCACGCCTGGTTCGATCGACACAATCGCGGCACCGATGGCGCGTGTCACAATCCGTCCTCACACTGGCGGGACTGGTACAGTTTCTCCGAAGAAGGGCAGGCGCTGGACTGGCTCGGCTATGCCAGCCTGCCGAAGCTGGATTTCAGCTCGGAAACGTTGATGAATGAAGTATATCGCGGCGAAGACAGCATTGTGCGCCACTGGCTGAAAGCGCCATGGGACATGGATGGCTGGCGGCTCGACGTGGTGCATATGCTGGGGGAAGCCGGCGGGGCACGCAATAATCTGCAGCACATTACCGGCATAACCAAAGCGGCAAAAGAGACGCAGCCGGAAGCTTATATTCTTGGTGAGCATTTCGGGGATGCGCGCCAGTGGCTACAGGCCGATGCGGAAGACGCGGCGATGAACTATCGTGGTTTCACCTTCCCACTGTGGGGCTTCCTCGCCAACACCGATATTTCTTACGATCCACAGATGATCGACGCCCGGACCTGTATGGCGTGGATGGATAACTACCGCGCCAGCCTGTCACATCAGCAGCAGCTGCGGATGTTCAATCAGCTCGACAGTCACGATACCGCTCGCTTTAAATCGCTGCTGGGCAAAGACGTGGCACGGTTGCCGCTGGCGGTCGTCTGGCTGTTTACCTGGCCCGGCGTGCCGTGCATTTATTACGGTGATGAAGTGGGGCTGGACGGCAATAACGATCCGTTCTGCCGGAAACCGTTCCCGTGGAACAAAGCGCAGCAGGATCTGGATTTGCTGGCGCTGTATCAGCGGATGACCAAACTGCGCCACCGGACGCAGGCCTTGCGCCACGGCGGCTGTCAGGTGATTTATGCCGAAGATAACGTGGTAGTGTTTGTCCGGGTGCTGAAACAGCAGCGGGTGCTGGTGGCTATAAATCGGGGCGACGCGTGCGAAGTGGTGCTCGATGCGTCTCCGCTGTTGGCGGTCAAAGAGTGGCAGCTCAAAGAAGGTAAAGGCACGTTGCAGGATGATGTGCTGACGCTGCCTGCCATTTCTGCCAGCGTGTGGTTCGGCAATTAATTCTGGTTTGCGGCGGGCCGTTAACGCCTGCCGCAAAATAAAAACCGTGTCGTTCGGTTAATTTCAATAGAGCGAACAAATATCTTTAATATCCCTGTCGTCAATCCTCGCTATACTCAATTTGCTTTATCAATTCGGGCCCGATCGCATATAGCACGCAAAGAAATATCCCTTTAACACATTGATTGTAAGGTGTATTCATGTCTATTCGTGAACTGATTGACCCTCAAAATTCTACGCTTATTTTTATCGATCATCAGCCGCAAATGTCTTTCGGCGTGGCGAATATTGACCGCCAGACGCTGAAAAATAATACCGTGGCACTCGCCAAAGCCGGGAAAATATTTAATGTACCGGTGATTTATACCTCGGTAGAAACTAAAAGTTTTAGCGGATATATCTGGCCCGAACTGCTGGCGGTGCATCCGGATGTCAAACCGATTGAACGCACCTCAATGAACTCCTGGGAAGATGAAGCCTTCGTGAAGGCGGTGAAAGCTACCGGGCGTAAAAAACTCATCATTTCTGCACTGTGGACTGAAGTCTGTCTGACGTTCCCCGCGTTAATGGCGCTGGATGAAGGCTTTGAGGTCTATGTGGTGACCGACACATCAGGCGGGACCTCAGTCGATGCCCACGAACGTGCGATCGACCGAATGGTGCAGGCAGGCGCAGTGCCGGTCACCTGGCAGCAGGTATTGCTTGAGTACCAGCGCGACTGGTCGCGCAAAGGCACCTACGACGCGGTGATGGACCTGGTACGCGAACACAGCGGCGCGTATGGCATGGGGGTCGATTACGCCTACACCTTGGTACACGGTGCGCCTGAACGTAAAGCGTAACGCTGGCGGCGGGCGTTCGCCCGCCTGTTTGCACTAGCAGGAACCTTTTCACCATGACCCAACAAAAACATGTGACGTTGGTTATCACCCATGCACTGCGGCCTGAAAACGGCGCGGCCTATGAAGCGTGGCTCGGCAAAATAATGCCAGTGGCCGCGGAGTATCCGGGCCATCTCGGGGCGAATGTGATTCGCCCCGTCGACGGGCAAGGAATGTGGAATATCGTCATCCGCTTTGACACCCTCGAACATCTTTACGGTTGGACCCAGTCGGAAACCCGCCAGCGGTTAGTGGATGAGATTACGCCGCTGCTGGCTGAGGGCGATCGTACTGAAGTGCGTACCGAGGCCGCGTTTTGGTTTACGCCGCCTGCACCCCATCTACGTCAACCCAAGCGCTGGAAGCAGTTTCTGATAACCCTGCTGGTGATATTCCCGAGTACTAACCTGGTGCCTCACATCACGGGAGCGCTGCTGCCGACTCTGAAAGGTTCTTTGATACTGCATCTGATCAACGATGCCTGCGTAGTGGCGTTGGTCGTCTGGTTCTGGATGCCCATCGTTACCCGAATTTTCGCTGGCTGGCTTAAAAAAGCCTGAGCCAGTTTGAGGAGTTCTCTATGTCTCAACATGCCACACTGATCCTGACCCACGGAGATATTCATACCCTTGACCGACACACTCCCCTGGCGGAAGCGGTGGCGATCGCCGAGGGTAAGATCCTCGCCACCGGCAGCCATGAGCAGATCATGCGTTATGCCACTGACGGAACGCAGATCGTCGATCTCAAAGGGCATACGGCGATCCCGGGCCTAAACGATTCGCACCTGCACTTGATTCGTGGCGGTCTGAACTACAACCTGGAACTGCGCTGGGAAGGTGTACCTTCGGTTGCTGATGCGCTGCGAATGCTGAAGGATCAGGCCGACAGGACACCGTCCCCGCAGTGGGTTCGCGTCGTTGGCGGCTGGAGTGAGTTTCAGTTTGCCGAACGGCGAATGCCGACCCTTGAAGAGCTGAACGATGCCGCGCCGGACACGCCGGTATTTGTGCTGCATCTGTACGATCGCGCCCTGTTAAACCGCGCGGCGCTAAAGGCGGTGGGGTACACCAAAGAGACACCCGATCCGGCCGGAGGCGAAATTGTGCGTGATAAAAACGGCAATCCGACCGGGATGCTGGTGGCCAAACCGAACGCGATGATCCTCTATTCGACGCTGGCGAAGGGGCCAAAGCTGCCGCTGGAGATGCAGATCAATTCGACCCGTCAGTTTATGCGAGAGTTGAACCGACTTGGCCTGACCAGCGCCATTGATGCCGGGGGCGGTTTCCAGAACTACCCGGAAGATTATCAGGTGATTGATGAGCTGCACGCCAAAGGCCAAATGACGGTACGCATTGCTTATAACCTGTTTACCCAGCGACCGAAACAGGAACTCGACGACTTCGAACGCTGGACCGACATGCTCAAGCCGGGGCAGGGTACCGATTTTTATCGCGCCAACGGTGCCGGGGAAATGCTGGTGTTTTCGGCGGCGGATTTCGAAGATTTCCTCCAGCCACGTCCGGACTTGCCGCAGGGAATGGAGGATGAGCTTGAGCGGGTGGTACGCCATCTGGCGGAACACCGCTGGCCGTTCCGCCTGCATGCCACCTATGACGAGTCCATCAGTCGGATGCTCGACGTGTTCGAGAAGGTGAACCGCGAGATCCCGTTCAATGGCCTGCACTGGTTCTTCGATCATGCGGAAACCATCACTGAGCGTAATATCGAAAGAGTGAAAGCGCTGGGCGGCGGGATCGCAGTGCAGCACCGAATGGCGTTTCAGGGGGAATATTTTGTTGATCGCTATGGCAAAGATGCGGTGAAACACACCCCGCCGGTGGCAAAAATGCTCGAGATGGAAGTGCCGGTAGGCTTGGGAACCGATGCCACACGCGTGGCAAGTTATAACCCATGGACCGCGCTGTACTGGCTGGTATCCGGGCGCACCGTGGGCGGCATGGCAATGTATGACGACGATAATCGTCTGCCGCGCGACGTGGCGCTGGAGTTGTGGACGGCGGGCAGCGCGTGGTTCTCCAGTGAACAGGGTAAAAAAGGGCGCATCGAGGCGGGACAATTGGCGGATATTGCGGTGCTATCAAAAGATTATTTCCGCGTACCGGAAGAGGAGATCAAAGGCATTGAATCGGTGCTGACGATCGTTGACGGCAAAGTAGTGTACGCCGCCGGGCATTTCAGTCCGCTGGCACCGCCGACGATCCCGATTGTACCGGACTGGTCGCCAGTGGTTAACGTGCCGGGGCATTACCGTTCTGCTCCACCGGTGGCGGCAAAAGTTGGCGCTGTGGTGCAGATGCATCAGTGCGGTGGCAGCTGCGGGGTACACGGTCATCAGCATGATGTTGCGCGCAAATCGACCATTCCGGTTTCAGACGACCAGGCGTTTTGGGGCGTGCTGGGCTGTTCGTGTTTTGCGTTTTAAGCGCGAGAGAAAAACAAAAAAGGCTCGCGATGCGAGCCTTTTCTCAAACTAACGTCTGCTGATTACAGCTTGGTGACGTTTTCGGTCAGGTATTTAGCCACGCCCGCAGGAGATGCGTTCATGCCTTCTTTCCCTTTTTCCCACTGAGCTGGGCACACTTCGCCGTGCTCTTCGTGGAACTGCAGCGCGTCAACCATGCGCAGCATTTCGTCGATGTTACGACCCAGCGGCAGATCGTTAACGACCTGGTGACGAACGATGCCGTTAGCGTCGATCAGGAACGAACCACGCAGAGCCACACCAGCGTCTGGATGTTCGATGCCGTAAGCCTGTTGGATCTCACGTTTGATGTCCGCAACCATCGCGTATTTCACTTCACCGATGCCGCCTTTGTCGACAGGGGTGTTACGCCATGCGTTATGAACAAACTCAGAGTCGAAAGAAACGCCAACCACTTCAACGCCACGTTTCTGGAATTCTTCGTAACGCTTGTCGAATGCGATCAGTTCAGACGGGCATACGAAGGTGAAGTCCATCGGCCAGAAGAAAAGAACGGTTGGTTTGCCGTTGGTGTGCTGTTTGAAGTTGAAGTTATCAACGATTTCGCCGTTACCCAGGACAGCAGCAGCGGTAAAATCAGGAGCAGGACGAGTTACCAGAACCATGAGGTTCTCCTCTAATTATATAAGGTTAATGGAACGCAACGCGGGCCAGTATAGGGAGAGGAAGCAGGTGACTCAATGAGAAGCTGACAATCGCTGAGACAGGTTTTACCTATCAATTATTATGTTCCAACGGTTTCAGCATAATCAATTTGTGATAAAGCGCAAGTTTTACAGCTCCCGGGCCTTCGCCTGAGCCATCATACGCGGGTAGAAGGCCCAGAACGAGTTTTCCAGTTTTTCATAATGTGTATCGAGATCCTGCCAGGAGTCTCGCAGCGCGTCGAGGCGCGGGCGGCGGTTGGCCATGCCGTTTAATACGTTCTGAATGAAATCCATCTCGCGGTAGCGTTCGAGCCAGCGCTCAGACCACAAATAGTCATTGAGATTGACGAAGCGCGGCGGCGAGTCGGGCAAAATCACCGTCACCTGAGCCTGCGCGTAACGCACGAATTCCGGCAGGGACATCTCGGGAGACAGCTTTTCCCAATGCCGGGAGAGAAAATGATCCCACATCACGTCGAGAGTGATCGGCGCGACGCGGCGCGTTTCCGGGCGAAACCACCCCTTTGCCAGCTTAACTTCCGGCAGGTTATCGGTCAGCACATCGACCCGGCGATGCATGTGGATCCCGCTGACAACCTCTGGGGCATAATCGTCTTCCGGGTTACCGCGCACAAAATCGGCCAGCAAATTGCCGGACAGCGAGCTGTTGGCGAGGTGTGCGAGGTGCAGGTGAGCGAGAAAATTCATGATTTGCTTTATCCGTAATTAAGGCTTACCGGTTGCAGCCAAAGCGGCCTGCCACTAGACTACCCGCCTCTTTATTATGTCTCGAGTTACCGTCATGCGCGTCGCCGATTTTTCTTTTGAACTGCCTGAATCCCTGATTGCCCACTATCCACAGCCGGAGCGCAGTGGTTGCCGCTTACTGTCACTGGATGGGCCAACGGGTGCGCTGACGCACGGTACTTTCACCGATCTGCTCGACAAGCTCAACCCTGGCGATCTGCTGGTCTTTAACAATACCCGCGTGATCCCGGCGCGCCTGTTTGGTCGCAAAGCCAGCGGCGGCAAGATTGAAGTGCTGGTTGAGCGTATGCTCGATGATAAACGTATTCTGGCACATATTCGCGCGTCTAAAGCGCCGAAGCCGGGCGCGGAGCTGTTGCTCGGCGACGATGAAAGCATCAATGCCACGATGGTGGCGCGCCACGATGCGCTGTTTGAAGTGCAGTTTAACGACGCGCGTCCGGTGCTGGATATTCTGAACGCCATCGGACACATGCCCCTGCCGCCCTACATTGACCGTCCGGATGAAGACGCCGACCGCGAGTTGTATCAGACCGTTTACAGCCAGAAGCCGGGAGCGGTCGCCGCCCCGACGGCAGGTCTGCATTTTGACGAACCGCTGCTGGCGAAGTTGCGTGAAAAGGGCATTGAAATGGCGTTCGTGACGCTGCACGTGGGCGCGGGCACTTTCCAGCCGGTGCGTGTTGATACTATCGAAGATCACATCATGCACTCCGAATATGCTGAAGTGCCGCAGGATGTGGTTGATGCGGTGTTGGCGGCAAAAGCCCGTGGAAGCAAAGTGGTTGCGGTGGGCACCACCTCCGTCCGCTCGCTGGAAAGCGCGGCCCAGGCGGCGAAAACCGACCTGATTGAGCCGTTCTTCGGGGATACGCAAATCTTCATTTACCCAGGTTATCAATACAAAGTGATTGATGCGCTGGTGACCAACTTCCATCTGCCGGAGTCGACGCTGATCATGCTGGTGTCCGCTTTTGCCGGTTATCGGAACACCATGAACGCTTATAAGTCTGCGGTAGAACAAAAATATCGCTTTTTTAGCTACGGCGATGCCATGTTCATCACGTACAATCCGTCGGCGATTCAAGAACGCGTTGGGGAATAAGCTCCGCGGCGCAGGGTTTACACGTCAGACTGTCTTTCTGACGCAGGAGTAATAATGAAATTTGAACTGGATACAACCGACGGACGCGCACGCCGTGGCCGCCTGGTGTTTGATCGTGGCGTTGTAGAAACGCCTGCTTTTATGCCTGTCGGTACCTACGGCACCGTGAAAGGCATGACGCCGGAAGAAGTTGAAGCGACCGGCGCACAGATTATCCTCGGCAACACCTTCCACCTGTGGCTGCGCCCGGGTCAGGAAATCATGAAGCTGCACGGCGATCTCCACGATTTTATGCAGTGGAAAGGGCCGATTCTCACCGATTCCGGCGGTTTCCAGGTGTTCAGTCTCGGTGACATTCGTAAAATCACCGAAGCAGGCGTTCACTTCCGCAACCCGATCAACGGCGATCCGATTTTCCTCGATCCAGAAAAATCGATGGAAATTCAGTACGATCTCGGCTCCGATATCGTGATGATCTTCGATGAGTGTACGCCGTACCCGGCGGACTGGGATTACGCTAAGCGCTCGATGGAAATGTCGCTGCGCTGGGCGAAACGCAGCCGCGATCGTTTTGATTCTCTGAATAATAAGAACGCGCTGTTCGGCATTATTCAGGGTAGCGTTTACGAAGATTTACGTGATATCTCGGTCAAAGGTCTGGTAGAGATTGGCTTTGATGGCTACGCTGTCGGCGGCCTGGCTGTAGGGGAACCGAAGGAAGACATGCACCGAATTCTGGAGCATGTGTGTCCGCAGATCCCTGCAGACAAACCGCGATACCTGATGGGCGTGGGTAAACCAGAAGACCTGGTGGAAGGCGTACGTCGCGGTATCGACATGTTCGACTGTGTGATGCCAACGCGTAACGCCCGTAACGGTCACCTGTTCGTGACCGACGGCGTGGTAAAAATCCGTAACGCGAAGCATAAAAGCGACACCAGCACACTCGACGCCGAGTGTGATTGCTATACCTGTCGTCACTATTCACGTGCTTATTTGCATCATCTCGATCGTTGCAATGAAATATTGGGCGCGCGTCTCAATACCATCCATAATCTTCGCTACTATCAGCGCTTAATGGCGGGTTTACGCAAGGCTATCGAAGAGGGTAAATTAGAGAGCTTTGTGACGGAGTTTTACCAACGTCAGGGTCGATCTGTTCCACCGTTGAACGTTGATTAATTTTAATAATGAGGGAAATTCAATGAGCTTTTTTATTTCTGATGCGGTAGCCGCTACGGGTGCACCGGGACAAAGCAGCCCGATGTCTCTGATCCTGATGCTGGTGGTGTTCGGTCTGATTTTCTATTTCATGATCCTGCGTCCACAGCAGAAGCGCACCAAAGAGCATAAAAAGCTGATGGACTCCATCGCTAAAGGTGATGAAGTGCTGACTAACGGTGGCCTGGTGGGTCGCGTAACCAAAGTAGCTGAAGCTGGCTACATTGCTATCGCCCTGAACGACACCACCGAAGTGGTCATTAAACGTGACTTCGTAGCTGCCGTTCTGCCGAAAGGCACGATGAAGGCGCTGTAATCTACTGTTTTCCCAAAGGGAACTGCCGTGTTAAACCGTTATCCTTTGTGGAAGTACATTATGCTGGTCGTCGTGATTATCGTCGGCCTGCTTTACGCACTTCCCAACCTGTATGGTGAGGATCCGGCTGTTCAAATCACTGGCGCGCGCGGCGTCGCCGCCAGTGAGCAAACGCTGATCCAGGTCCAGAACACCTTAAAAGAAGAAAAAATTACCGCTAAGTCTGTGGCGCTGGAAGAGGGCGCAATTCTTGCTCGCTTCGACTCCACTGACATCCAGCTGCGCGCGCGCGAAGCGCTAATGAGCGTGCTGGGTGACAAGTTTGTCGTGGCGTTAAACCTTGCTCCGGCAACCCCGCGCTGGTTATCCGCTATTTCCGCAGAGCCGATGAAACTCGGTCTTGACCTGCGTGGCGGCGTACACTTCCTGATGGAAGTGGATATGGACACCGCGCTCGGTAAATTGCAGGAACAGAATATTGATGGCCTGCGCAGCGATCTGCGTGAGAAAGGCATCGCCTACACTACCGTTCGTAAAGAAGATAACTATGGTCTGAGCATTACGTTCCGCGACGATGCGGCCCGTAACCAGGCGATTGATTATCTGACTCCGCGTCATCGCGATTTGGTTATCTCTAAGCAGGGCAGCAACCAGCTGCGTGCGGTGATGACCGATGCGCGTCTGAACGAAGCGCGTGAGTATGCCGTACAGCAGAACATCAACATCCTGCGTAACCGTGTAAACCAGCTTGGCGTGGCAGAACCTCTGGTTCAGCGTCAGGGTGCCGACCGCATCGTGGTTGAGCTGCCGGGTATTCAGGACACCGCACGTGCGAAAGAGATTCTGGGCGCGACCGCGACCCTGGAATTCCGTCTGGTGAACACCACCGTCGATCAGTCCGCTGCCGCCTCTGGTCGCGTTCCGGGCGATTCCGAAGTGAAAGATACCCGTGAAGGCCAGCCGGTTGTGCTGTACAAGCGCGTTATCCTGACCGGGGACCATATCACCGACTCCACTTCGAGCCAGGACGAATACAACCAGCCGCAGGTTAACATCTCGCTTGATAGCGCGGGTGGCAACATTATGTCTAACTTCACCAAGGACAACATCGGTAAACCGATGGCGACCCTGTTCGTGGAGTACAAAGACAGCGGTAAGAAAGATGCGAAAGGCCGTTCCATCCTGGTGAAAGAGGAAGAGGTGATTAACATCGCCAACATCCAGTCTCGCCTCGGTAACAGCTTCCGTATCACCGGGATCAGTAACCCGAACGAAGCGCGCCAGCTGTCGCTGCTGCTGCGTGCCGGTGCGCTGATCGCCCCGATTCAGATTGTTGAAGAACGTACTATCGGCCCAACCCTGGGTATGCAGAATATTCAGCAGGGTCTGGAAGCGTGTCTGGCCGGTCTGGCTATCTCCATCATCTTCATGATCTTCTTCTATAAGAAGTTCGGTCTGATCGCGACCTCTGCGCTGGTGGCGAACCTGGTACTGATCGTCGGTATCATGTCGCTGTTGCCGGGGGCCACGCTGACCATGCCGGGGATTGCGGGGATCGTGTTAACCCTTGCGGTTGCGGTTGACGCCAACGTACTGATTAACGAGCGTATTAAGGAAGAAATCAGTAACGGACGTACCATTCAGCAGGCGATTGACGAAGGTTATCGCGGCGCGTTCAGCTCAATTTTCGATGCGAACGTCACCACGCTGATTAAAGTTATCATCCTGTACGCGGTCGGTACTGGCGCTATCAAAGGCTTCGCCATCACTACCGGTATCGGTGTGGCGACTTCCATGTTTACCGCGATCGTCGGCACCCGTGCCATCGTAAACCTGTTGTACGGCGGCAAACGCATCAACAAGCTGTCTATCTGAGGAGTGCGTTGTGGCACAGGAATATACTGTTGAACAATTAAACTACGGCCGTAAAGTCCATGACTTTATGCGCTGGGACTACTGGGCCTTTGGCATTTCAGGCCTGCTGCTGGTGGCATCCATCATCATCATCGGCGTCCGTGGTTTTAACTGGGGCCTGGATTTCACCGGCGGTACCGTCATTGAAATCAGCCTCGAAAAACCGGCCGACATGGACCAGATGCGTGACGCACTGGAAAAAGCAGGCTTCGCCGATCCGCTGTTGCAGAACTTCGGTAGCAGCCGCGACATCATGGTGCGTATGCCACCGGCCAAAGGGGAAACCGGCGGTCAGGAACTGGGCAGCAAGGTGCTGAGCGTCATCAACGAGACCACCAACCAGCACGCTGCGGTTAAGCGTATTGAGTTTGTTGGGCCGAGCGTGGGTGCAGACCTGGCGACCAACGGCGCAATGGCGCTGCTGGTGGCGCTGATTTCGATCCTCGTGTACGTCGGTTTCCGCTTCGAGTGGCGACTGGCGGCGGGTGTCGTTATCTCGCTGGCGCACGACGTGGTGATTACCATGGGCATTCTGTCGCTGTTCCAGATTGAGGTTGACCTGACTATCGTCGCGTCGCTGATGTCGGTAATTGGTTACTCGCTGAACGACAGCATCGTGGTCTCGGACCGTATTCGTGAAAACTT
This sequence comes from Scandinavium lactucae, assembly GCF_033843265.1. Classification (NCBI taxonomy): domain Bacteria; kingdom Pseudomonadati; phylum Pseudomonadota; class Gammaproteobacteria; order Enterobacterales; family Enterobacteriaceae; genus Scandinavium; species Scandinavium lactucae. Next base: position 357,001 of record NZ_JAWXRD010000002.1, on the reverse strand, counting down.
CCGCAAAATTCGTCGCGGTACGCCTTACGAAATCTTTAACGTCTCCCTGACCCAGACGCTGCACCGTACGTTGATCACCTCGGGCACCACGTTGATGGTTATCCTGATGCTGTTCCTGTTCGGTGGCGCGATGCTGAAAGGCTTCTCGCTGACGATGCTGATCGGTGTTTCCATCGGTACCGCGTCGTCCATCTACGTAGCTTCCGCGCTGGCGCTGAAGCTTGGGATGAAACGCGAACACCTGATCCAGCAGAAAGTTGAGAAAGAGGGCGCTGACCAGCCTTCGATTCTGCCGTAAGGTCAGTTCTGCAAAATCAAATCCCGGTCATGTGGCCGGGATTTTTTTTATGCCAAATTCCGGCGATTCCGGTAGGGTGAACGGACACTCTGTTTAAAGGACACTACAGAAATGACAACCCCGCAACCCGTCTCACTCAAGACGATGCCCCAGCCGCCGTGCTGGACGGACATTCCTTCGGTCACGCTGACTGATGCCACGCTTGCCGAGCGCAAAGCGCGGCTGCTGGACCGGATGCACCAGCAGGGTATCGACACCCTGATTGTGTATGCCGATAAAGAGCATGGCGGGAATTTCGAGTATCTGACCGGGTTTATTCCCCGCTTTGAAGAAGCGCTGCTGGTGCTGCATCTTGACGGTGAAGCGGGGCTGGTGCTTGGCAATGAAAACCTCAAACTGGCCCCGCACGCGCGACTGAAAAACCGGGTGCTGCACGCGCCGTGGTTCTCGTTACCCAATCAGCCGATGGATAACCCCCAGTCACTGCCCGAAATTTTGCAGACGGCAGGCATCACGGGCGGAAAAACTCTCGGCCTGGCGGGCTGGAAGCTATTTACCGGTGCGAACGACAACACCCGACAGATGTTCGACATCCCGTCGTTTATCGTCGACGCTATCCGAGATGCCGCCCCGGGGGCTGAATTGCGCAATGCGACGGGAGTGTTTATTTCTCCCGCTTCTGGCGCGCGCGTTATCAATAATGCTAATGAACTGGCGCATTATGAATACGGGGCCAATCTGGCATCGACGGCTATTCTCCGCGCACTGAATGCCGTTGCGCCGGGCAAAACGGAAAAGCAGATTGCCAGCCTGCTGGCGGCGGACGGTCAGCCGAATAACGTGGTGATGATTGCCGCCACCGGGGAGCGCTTCGCCGATGCGAATCTCTATCCCGGCGATAAAACGGTGCAGCTGGGGGATAAGTTTTCTCTGACCACCAGTTATAAAGGCGGGTTGAGCAGCCGGGGCGCTTACGTGGTTGAATCTGCGGCACAGTTACCCGACGCGGTCAGCGATTATCTTGAAGTGGTGGCTATCCCCTATTTCCGTGCGGTGGTGGCGTGGCTGGAAAACATTCGCCCAGGAATGACCGGCGGCGAACTGTATCAGCTGATCGAAGGCGTGTTACCGAAGGTGGACTATCACTGGCATCTGAATCCAGGGCATCTGGTGGCGGATGAAGAGTGGCTGTGCTCCCCGGTGTCAGCCGATTCCGCGATCCCACTTGCCAGCGGGATGCTGCTGCAAATTGATATCATTCCTTCCCGACCCGGCTACGGCGGAGCGAGCATCGAAGATACGGTAGCGCTGGCGGATGAGGTGTTGCGCGCACAACTTGCTGCGGATTATCCGCAACTGTGGGCACGAGTTCAGGCGAGAAGGGCGTTTATTGAACATGAAGTGGGCATTCGATTGCCGGAATGCGTGCTGCCGTTTTCCAATACCGTGGGATATTTGAGGCCGTGGTTGCTGGACCCTACGAGTGCGTTGTCGTGTAAGCCGTAAATCGTAAATGCCCGGTGGCGCTCACGCTTACCAGGCCTACGAAAACCATCACGTAGGCCCGGCAAGCCTGCGCCGCCGGGCTTTATCGCTTAACGCTGATTATCAGAAGTTATAACCGACAACCAGGTAGCCACCCCAACCGGTAGAGCGGACGCTGAAATCACCGTCGCCGAAGTTCAGGCTTGCGTCGTCATTCCACTGACCACCGTTGTGCCAGTAACGTGCGACTACCGAGTAGTGCCAGTGATCGTAGTTCAGCGCCAGGATGTGGCTGGATGCGATGGAATTATTGGTACGCGCTTTCTTACCATTCAGGTCGCGGAAATCTTCGTTACCGAGATCTGAACCCCAGTCAAAGTTAGTGAAGCCGATATAGCTCAGCTGGCCGCCCCACAGTTGGGTGATCGGCACAAAGTATTTCACCTTGAAGCGGTAACCGTCCCACTCGTTTTCGTTCGCTGCACCGTAGTTCTGCCACTGGTATTTTGCATATACGTTCAGAGACAGACTCATTGGCAGACCGGTATCAATATCGGTACCCAGACCCATGTACCAGGTGCTTTGCTTGCTGGCATCGTTGCCATGCGCACCCATGTCATAGATGTAGTTGTTCGCGAAGTACCACTCTTTGAACGGACCGAAGGCCAGGCTGGTGCCGGTCAGCTTATCAATGGAAAAACGTGGCTCAATTTCCATAAACATGCGTGAACCGTCATCCCAGATACCGGTGTCGTTACCATTACCCGCACCGAAGGTTTTTGGGATATCGATATAGCCGTAGAAGTCGAACCAATCTTTCTTGGCAAACGCTTCATATTCCAGGTAAACGTCATTATTGATTTTCGGCCCAAAACGGGTGTGGTAGCTGCCTACCACGTTGACGCTCTGGTGCCACCAGTCAGAGACATACTCTGGTTTGCTGTTGTCTTCAGCTGCACCTGCCGTGAAAGACGTGGAAAGCGCGAGCACTGCACCGGCTGCAAGTAATGTTTTTTTCATAATAATGCCACTTTTTGAAATCCCTTTCGGGGAGTGAAAAAAAACGCTGGGGCGTTTCTAAATGTAACTGTTTTCTGCGAGGCCTATTATAAGAATCATTGCTCACAAAAATATGTGGTGTTTCACAATTCTCTCAAGTACGTAATCGATTGCGTTCACGTTTGCGCACTTTGACGGCGGGGATTGTACGGATTATCGCGGATGTTTCCAGGGTTTTCTGAAAAACAGAAAGGATTGCTGTCGGTGTCGAAGGGGGAGCGAAAAGAAGAAATAGCCGGATAACAGACGCTATCCGGCGACAAAGGGTTACTGCGTATTCACAGGCTGAATGTCATGTATGCGAACAAAGACCGGTTGTTTCGGATCGCTGCCGCTCAACTGGAGCGGAATATCCACATCGCTCGGTGCCAGAAGGCTAGCCGGGGCATTGATCAGCTGATTTTTGACGTTCACTTCCTGGTAGCTGTCGGTGGTGCCCTGAATCAGACCCCATTCCACGGTGCCACTGAACGCCGGGAGCGGATCGTTGGATTCGCCTTGAATACGCAGCGTAGCACGCATGCCGTCAGCATTTTGCGCGATATTCATCAGCGACATCCGCAGGGTGCCAATCTGGCTTTCCAGACGCGCCGGAGTATTGGAGCCCGGTAACAGGTAAACGCCGCTGGCCGATTTGGCATTCAGTGCGTTTTGCTGGGTAATTTTTACCGTTTCCTGATTAAGCTTGGTCATATCCTGATTCAGCGCGCTGACGCTCTGCTGCATCTGGTGGACTTCACGTTGCTGTGCGCAGGCGCTCAGGGTAAACAGGCTTCCCAGCGCCAGAAGTCGAAGTAAACGTCGTGTCATCGTTAGGGTTCCTTACGGTATTCTGTCGAGAGTAATGGTAGCAGTATCGTTCGGGTTGCCATCGGGGCTTTGTCTCAAAATGACGCAGCTGGGTGGCTCGTGGTAAAATAGGAAAATGTGATTATTCATCGTCAGGACGCGCCATGCATTGCCCATTTTGTTTAGCCGTAGATACCAAAGTGATCGACTCCCGTCTGGTCGGGGAAGGCTCTTCTGTACGCCGCCGCCGTCAGTGCCTGGTGTGTAATGAACGTTTTACCACTTTCGAAGTGGCAGAACTGGTGATGCCGCGGGTGGTGAAAAGCAACGACGTTCGCGAACCGTTCAATGAAGACAAATTGCGCAGCGGTTTACAGAAAGCGCTGGAAAAGCGCCCTGTCAGCTCTGATGATGTCGAAATGGCGGTGAACCATATTAAATCGCAACTGCGGGCTACCGGCGAACGCGAAGTGCCGAGCAAACAAATTGGCAACCTGGTGATGGAGCAGCTCAAAAAACTCGATAAAGTGGCCTATATCCGCTTTGCTTCCGTCTATCGCAGCTTCGAAGACATTAAAGAGTTTGGCGAAGAAATCGCCCGCTTACAGGACTGATAATGCACGACGAAATGTACATGGCGCGCGCGCTAAAGCTGGCGAGTCAGGGACGGTTTACCACCCATCCGAATCCGCGCGTCGGCTGTGTGATTGTGAAAGACGGTGAAATCGTCGGGGAAGGTGCCCATTACCGTGCCGGGGAACCGCACGCCGAAGTCCACGCCTTGCGCATGGCGGGCGAGAAAGCTAAAGGCGCGACCGCCTATGTCACCCTCGAACCCTGCAGCCATCATGGGCGCACGCCGCCGTGCTGCGAAGCGCTGATTACTGCTGGCGTCAGCCGAGTGGTCGCCGCCATGCAGGACCCGAATCCGCAGGTGGCGGGGCGTGGGCTGTATCGTCTGCAACAGGAAGGCATCGAGGTCAGCCACGGGCTGATGATGAGCGAAGCGGAAGCCCTGAATAAAGGCTTCCTCAAGCGGATGCGCACGGGTTTTCCTTATATTCAGCTTAAGCTGGGTGCGTCGCTGGATGGCCGCACGGCAATGGCCAACGGTGAAAGCCAGTGGATAACTTCCCCGCAGGCACGCCGCGACGTGCAGCGTTTACGCGCGGAAAGCCACGCGATTTTGACCACCGACGCGACGGTGTTGGCTGATAATCCGGCCCTGACCGTGCGTTGGAACGAACTCAATGCTGAGGTGCAGGCGCGCTATCCGCAGGAAAATCTGCGCCAGCCGATCCGCGTTGTTATTGACCGGCAAAACCGCGTCACGCCTCAGCACCGCCTCGTGCATCAGCCGGGCGAAACCTGGTTTGCGCGCTGCGAAGCAGACACCCGCGAATGGCCGGAAAATGTGCGCAGCCTACAAATCCCGGAGCATAACGGTCATCTCGATTTAGTCCTGCTGATGATGCAACTGGGCAAACAGCAGATTAACAGTCTGTGGGTGGAAGCCGGCCCAACCTTGGCCGGTGCGCTGTTGCAGGCGGGACTGGTCGATGAGCTGATTGTTTACGTTGCGCCTAAACTGTTAGGCAGCGATGCCCGGGGATTATGTGTCCTGCCAGGGCTTGAGAAACTGGCCGATGCGCCCCAATTTAGTTTCAGCGAGATACGTCCGGTCGGGCCGGATCTCTGTTTGCATTTAATCCCGGCGTAAGGCAGTCCGAAATAGGGAAGCCGCGCGTGAATTATTATGATAAAATCCGCCCCCCTCGGGGTAAGTCGAATCCCAAAAGGAAAAGTATGAACATTATCGAAGCTAACGTTGCTGCCCCGGACGCTCGCGTCGCCATCACCATCGCGCGTTTCAACAACTTCATCAATGACAGCCTGCTGGAAGGGGCGATTGACGCTATGAAGCGTATCGGTCAGATGAAAGATGAAAACATTACCGTGGTTTGGGTTCCAGGTGCGTATGAACTGCCTCTGGCAGCTGCCGCTCTGGCGAAAACCGGTAAATACGATGCGGTTGTGGCACTCGGCACCGTTATCCGTGGCGGTACAGCTCACTTTGAATACGTGGCCGGTGGAGCAAGCAACGGTCTGGCGCAGGTTGCGCACGACAGTGAAATCCCGGTCGCTTTTGGCGTTCTGACCACCGAAAGCATCGAACAAGCCATCGAACGTGCTGGCACCAAGGCCGGTAACAAAGGTGCAGAAGCTGCACTGACCGCGCTTGAAATGATCAATGTATTGAAAGCCATCAAGGCCTGATTTTTTGTAAGGGGAAATCCGTGAAACCTGCTGCTCGTCGCCGCGCCCGTGAGTGTGCTGTCCAGGCGCTTTACTCCTGGCAGTTATCCAAAAACGACATCTCTGATGTTGAATATCAGTTCCTGGCGGAACAGGACGTGAAAGACGTCGACGTCGTGTACTTCCGTGAACTGCTGACCGGAGTGGCGACCAACAGCGCGTATCTCGACGGCCTGATGAAACCGTACTTGTCCCGTCTGCTGGAAGAACTGGGTCAGGTAGAGAAAGCCGTGCTGCGTATTGCCCTGTTCGAACTGGCTAAGCGTGACGATGTGCCGTACAAAGTGGCCATCAACGAAGCTATCGAACTGGCGAAAACCTTCGGTGCCGAAGACAGCCATAAGTTTGTTAACGGCGTGCTGGATAAAGCAGCTCCGGCGATCCGTCCCCGCAAAAAGTAATCTGCAGGCCGGAGAGTGCGGTTTTCCCGCGTTCTTCGGCCTTCTCTTTTCTCTGCTGAGGCATGACGTATGGCATGCGGCGAATTTTCCCTGATAGCCCGTTATTTTGACCGGGTTCGACGCTCCCGTCTTGATGTTGAAACCGGTATTGGTGACGACTGCGCACTGCTTAATATCCCTGAAAAACAGACTCTGGCGATCAGCACCGATACGCTGGTATCCGGCATTCATTTTCTCCCGGATATCGATCCCGCTGATTTAGCCCGTAAGGCGCTGGCGGTGAATTTAAGTGATTTGGCCGCAATGGGCGCAGACCCGGCGTGGTTGACGTTGGCGTTAACGTTGCCTTCGGTCGATGAAAGCTGGCTGGCCGCTTTTAGCGATAGCCTGTTTGAACAACTTAATTATTACGATATGCAGCTGATTGGCGGTGATACCACCAAGGGGCCGCTGTCGATGACGCTGGGCATTCATGGCCTGGTGCCGGAAGGCCGGGCGCTGAAACGCTCGGGTGCAAAACCTGGCGACTGGATTTACGTCACTGGCACGCCGGGTGACAGCGCGGCGGGGCTGGCGATTTTGCAGGACCGTTTGCAGGTCGACAATCAGCCGGACGCAGACTATTTGGTCAAGCGTCATCTGAATCCGACCCCGCGTATCCTCACCGGACAGGCGCTGCGTAATCTGGCGCATTCGGCTATCGACTTGTCCGACGGTCTTATCTCCGACCTGGGCCACATTCTGAACGCCAGCGAATGCGGGGCCAGGATTGACCTCGATTCACTCCCGTTTTCAGATGCCATGAAACGTCACGTTGACCCCGATCAGGCGTTGCGCTGGGCACTGTCTGGCGGTGAAGATTATGAACTCTGTTTCACCGTACCGGAACTGAATCGCGGCGCGCTGGACGTGGCGCTGGGGAATTTCGGCATGGGCTACACCTGCATCGGCCAAATCAGCGCCGATGTGGAAGGTTTGCATTTTCAGCGTGACGGTAAGCCGGTTACGCTCGACTGGAAGGGGTACGACCATTTTGCGCAGTAGAGACGTAGCAAAAAGCCGCCTGAGTATGCTCAACCCGTGGCATCTGCTGGCGACTGGATTTGGCAGCGGGCTCAGCCCGATTGTGCCGGGTACAATGGGCTCGCTGGCGGCGATTCCCTTCTGGTATCTGATGACCCTCTTGCCATGGCAGCTCTACTCGCTGATGGTGATGTTCGCCATCTGTATCGGGGTGTATATCTGCCACCGTACGGCGAAAGATATGGGCACTCACGATCACGGCAGCATTGTCTGGGATGAGTTTGTCGGGATGTGGATTACCCTGATGGCGTTACCTACTAACGACTGGCAGTGGGTCGCCGCCGGATTTGTAATTTTCCGTATTTTCGATATGTGGAAGCCGTGGCCAATCCGCTGGTTCGACCGCAACGTGCACGGCGGGATGGGCATTATGGTCGATGATATCGTCGCGGGGATTATTTCTGCCGGGTTGCTGTATGTGATTGGCCATCACTGGCCGATGGGAATTATTTGATAAAACCCTCACCCCTTTGAGGTGAGGGTAATCGTGCCTATTTAAACCCCACCACCGGATGCGGTTGATAAGGGGTTTCCAGCTCGGCAATCTGCTCGGGCTTGAGCGTAATATCCACCGCGTTCAGCAACTCATCCAACTGTTCTTCTCGCGATGTGCCGATGATGGGCGCGGCCACGCCGGGTTTACTTAATAGCCACGCCAGCGCCACCTGTGCCCGCGTCACATCCAGTTCCTCGGCGATATTCGCCAGCCGCTCGGCAATCTGTGCATCATTTTCGTCGGTGGTGCTGTAGAGCGTTTTACCGACTTCATCAGACACCACGCGGGCGGTGGTTTCGCCCCACGGTCGGGTCAGACGACCGCGTGCCAGTGGGCTCCACGGGATGACTGCCACGCCTTCCTGATAACACAGCGGCAGCATCTCGCGCTCTTCTTCGCGATAAATCAGATTGTAGTGATCCTGCATGGTGACAAAGCGTGCCCAGCCGTGCTGTTTCTGTAAATCCAACGCTTGGGCAAACTGCGAGGCATGCATCGAGGATGCGCCGATGTAACGCGCTTTCCCGGCTTTCACCACCTCATTCAGCGCTTCCAGCGTTTCTTCAATCGGCGTGTCGTAATCCCAGCGGTGGATTTGCAGCAGGTCGACATATTCCATGCCCAGCCGTGTCAGGCTGTCATCGATGGAACGCAGAATCTGCGCTCGCGATAGCCCCTGGGTTAAATCACCTGAGGGATAGTAAACCTTAGTGGCGACCACAATCTCGTCCCGGCGGGCGAAATCACGCAATGCCCGGCCAACAATTTCTTCGCTGCTGCCGTCGGAATAGCTGTTGGCGGTATCAAAGAAGTTAATCCCGCCTTCCAGCGCGCGTTGGATAATAGGGCGACTGCTCTCTTCCGGAAGCGTCCAGGCATGGTTGCCACGATCGGGCTCGCCAAAGGTCATGCAGCCGAGACATAACCGGGAGACGTTGAGGTCGGTCGTTCCTAATTTATTGTATTGCATGGTTCCACTCCTGCGATGAACATAATAATAAGCATAGCAGGAGCGGAAAGGGGGAGGGATCAGGCCAGCCAGGCGCTAATTTTGGCTTCGATTCCGGCTGCGTCGAGGCCGATGTCAGCCCGCGCTTCTTCCTGCGTACCCTGCGGAATAAAGAAGTCCGGCAGGCCAATATTCAGCACTGGCACAGGTTTACGGTGCGCCATCAGCACTTCATTCACACCGCTGCCCGCGCCGCCCATGATGGCGTTTTCTTCCAGCGTGACCAACACCTCATGGCGTGCGGCCATCTCCAGAATCAACGATTCATCCAGCGGTTTCACAAAGCGCATATCGACCAGCGTGGCGTTGAGTTTCTCTGCCACGATGGCGGCGTCTGCCAGCAGGGTGCCGAAGTTCAGAATGGCAATTTTCTCACCCTGGCGTTTAACGATACCTTTGCCTAACGGCAGTTTTTCCAGCGGAGCCAGCGCAACGCCGGTGCCACTGCCGCGTGGATAGCGCACCGCACTTGGGCCGTCGTTATAGTGATAACCGGTGAACAGCATCTGGCGACACTCGTTTTCATCACTCGGGGTCATGATGACCATATCCGGGACGCAGCGCAGATAAGAGAGATCGAACGCGCCCTGGTGCGTTTGCCCATCGGCACCGACGATACCCGCCCGGTCAATGGCAAACAGCACCGGCAGTTTCTGAATGGCAACGTCGTGGATAACCTGATCGTAGGCACGTTGCAGGAAGGTCGAATAAATCGCCACTACCGGCTTGTAGCCGCCAATCGCCAGACCCGCCGCGAAGGTGACCGCGTGCTGTTCGGCAATCGCGACATCGAAATACTGGTCGGGGAATTTCTTCGAAAACTCGACCATGCCGGAGCCTTCACGCATCGCCGGAGTGACCGCCATCAGCTTGTTGTCTTTGGCTGCGGTTTCGCACAGCCAGTCGCCGAAGATTTTTGAATAGCCCGGCAGGCCGCCGCTGCTTTTTGGCAACACGCCGCTGGTGTGGTCGAATTTCGGCACCGCGTGGAAGGTGATCGGATCTTTTTCCGCTGGCTCATAGCCACGACCTTTTTTGGTCATAATGTGCAGGAACTGCGGGCCTTTCAGGTCGCGCATGTTCTTCAGCGTCGTAACCAGGCCCAATACGTCGTGCCCGTCAACCGGGCCAATGTAGTTAAAGCCGAGTTCTTCAAACAGCGTGCCGGGCACCACCATGCCTTTAATGTGTTCTTCAGTGCGTTTGAGCAGCTCTTTGATGGGGGGAACGCCGGAGAACACTTTCTTGCCGCCTTCGCGCAGCGAAGAGTAAAGCTTGCCGGACAGCAACTGCGCCAGATGGTTATTCAGTGCGCCGACGTTTTCGGAGATAGACATTTCGTTATCGTTCAGGATAACCAGCATGTCGGGCTTGATATCACCCGCGTGGTTCATCGCCTCAAAGGCCATCCCGGCGGTGATCGCACCGTCGCCAATGACGCACACGGTACGGCGCTGTTTGGCTTCTTTTTCTGCGGCGACGGCGATGCCAATCCCGGCGGAAATGGAGGTAGAGGAGTGCCCAACGCTCAACACGTCGTACTCGCTTTCACCGCGCCATGGGAACGGATGCAGTCCGCCTTTTTGGCGAATGGTGCCAATTCTGTCGCGACGGCCAGTCAAAATTTTGTGTGGGTAAGCCTGATGGCCCACGTCCCAGATCAGCTGATCGAACGGGGTGTTATAGACGTAATGCAGCGCCACGGTGAGTTCCACCGTACCAAGCCCGGAGGCAAAGTGTCCGCTGGAGCGGCTCACGCTGTCGAGCAAGTAGCGACGCAGTTCGTCGCAGAGCTTCGGCAGGCTCTCTTTTGGCAGCAGACGCAATTCCTGAGTGGATTCCACCAGTGCCAGCGTCGGGTATTTGGCTATATCAAAACTCATCAGAAGCTCACAAGATGTTTTATTTATCGCGCTGAATAATGTAATTCGCTAGCGCTTCCAGTGCCGTGGTGTCCAGAGACTGCGCGGCCAGTACGGTTAAGGACCGGTGGGCGTCATCAATCAGATCACGGGCTTTACGTTGGGCTTGCTCAAGGCCCAGTAGGGCAGGATAGGTGCTTTTGCCAAGTTGCTGATCGGCACCCTGGCGCTTGCCGAGGGTCGCAGTATCCCCTACCACATCCAGAATGTCATCCTGCACCTGGAATGCGAGACCGATGCTCTCGGCGTATTTATCTAACACCGGCAGCGCGGCCATGCCTTTTTCTCCGGCGCTCAATGCACCCAGGCGCACGGCGGAACGAATCAACGCCCCGGTTTTATGGCGATGAATGCGCTCAAGGGCGGCTAAATCAACCTGCTTGCCTTCGGCCTCTAAATCTAACGCCTGACCGCCGCACATCCCCGCCACGCCGCTGGCTTGCGCCAGTTCAGACACCATCGCCAGACGGAAACGATCGGCCACTTCCGGCATCGGTGCATCACTGAGTATAGAAAATGCCAGCGTTTGTAACGCATCACCGGCCAGAATCGCGTTGGCTTCGCCGTATTTAATATGGCAGGTCGGCTGACCACGGCGCAGATCGTCATCATCCATCGCGGGCAGATCGTCGTGGATCAATGAATAAGCGTGAATGCATTCTACCGCTGCGGCGGGCGCATCCAGCGTAGAAAGACTGACGTTGAACATGCTACCGGTGGCGTACACCAGGAATGGGCGCAGACGCTTACCGCCTAAGAGTGCACCATAATGCATGGCTTCAACCAGCGGAGTGTTCTGAAAGGGCTGCGGGGCGATGAACTGACGCAGTGCTTCATTGGCCCGCTCAACGCAGGCCTGTAACTGTTGCGAGAAATCCATTTTTTACTCGGCGTCCGGCGTGAAGGGAGTCAGCGGGGCATCTTCGTTATCGGCCAGCAGGATCTGTACCCGCTGTTCGGCCTGTTGCAACTTCACCTGGCCCTGACGCGCCAGCTGCACGCCGCGCTCAAATTCGTTCAGCGCGTCTTCCAGCGGCAAGTCACCGTTTTCGAGACGGGAAACAATCTGCTCAAGTTCAGTCAGTGCGCTTTCGAAACTGGCTGGCGCTTCATTTTTCTTTGGCATAGTGAATGTTTGACTCTTGTTATGTCGCGACTTGCCTATGGTAGCGAAGTCCTGCTCTGGTTTAAATAACGCATAATGGTAACGCGCAGGTTCACCGCGATGGTGGTATACTTCCGCGCCTGGATGCAGCCGGGAAGTCATGGCTGCTGTATTTTTTGTCTACAGACCCGAATGGGTTTGCCAACGAACCATTGCCGCCATGAAGTTTATCATTAAATTGTTCCCGGAAATCACCATCAAAAGCCAATCTGTGCGTTTGCGCTTTATAAAAATTCTGACCGGGAATATTCGTAACGTTCTTAAGCAGTACGACGAGACGCTTGCCGTCGTTCGTCACTGGGATCACATTGAAGTCCGTGCTAAAGACGAAGATCAGCGTCCGATTATTCGCGATGCGCTGACTCGTATTCCCGGTATTCACCATATTCTGGAAGTGGAAGACGTCCCGTTCACCTCGATGCACGACATTTTCGAGCAGACGTTGCCGCTGTGGCGCGAGACGCTGGAGGGAAAATCGTTCTGCGTGCGCGTGAAGCGTCGCGGTAAGCACGATTTTTCCTCCATTGAAGTTGAGCGCTATGTGGGCGGTGGGCTGAATCAACACATCGAAACGGCACGCGTGAAGCTGACCAAGCCAGACGTCACCGTGAATCTGGAAATCGATAACGATCGTCTGCTGCTGGTCAAAGGCCGCTACGAAGGTATCGGCGGTTTCCCAATCGGTACTCAGGAAGATGTGCTGTCGCTGATCTCCGGTGGTTTTGACTCCGGCGTCTCCAGCTACATGCTTATCCGTCGTGGCTGTCGCGTGCATTATTGCTTCTTCAATCTTGGCGGTGCCGCGCATGAAATCGGCGTTCGTCAGGTGGCGCATTATCTGTGGAACCGCTTCGGCAGTTCGCACCGGGTGCGTTTTGTGGCGATCAACTTCGAGCCTGTTGTCGGCGAAATTCTTGAGAAAGTCGACGACGGACAGATGGGCGTGGTGCTCAAACGCATGATGATGCGTGCGGCGTCTCAGGTGGCAGAACGCTACGGCGTGCAGGCGCTGGTGACCGGCGAAGCGCTGGGCCAGGTGTCCAGCCAGACCTTGACCAACCTGCGTCTGATCGACAACGTTTCCGATACGCTGATTCTGCGTCCGCTGATTTCCCATGATAAAGAGCACATCATCGATCTGGCGCGTGAAATCGGTACCGAAGATTTTGCCCGCACCATGCCGGAATACTGCGGCGTGATTTCGAAGAGTCCAACCGTTAAAGCGGTGAAGGCAAAAATCGAAGCCGAAGAGCAGAACTTTGATTTCGCGATCCTCGACAAAGTGGTGGCGGAAGCCAACAACGTCGATATCCGCGAAATTGCTCAGCAGACCCAGCAGGAAGTGGTTGAAGTCGAAACCGTCACTGAGTTTGCCGCCACCGACGTGGTGCTCGATATTCGTTCGATTGACGAGCAGGATGACAAACCGCTGAAGCTGGATGGTGTGGAAGTGGCATCACTGCCGTTCTATAAACTCAGCACTCAGTTTGGCGATCTCGACCAGAGCAAAACCTATCTGCTGTGGTGTGAGCGTGGCGTGATGAGCCGCCTGCAGGCGCTGTATCTGCGCGAGCAGGGCTTCGCCAATGTGAAGGTCTATCGCCCGGAATAAGCAGTAGAACGCAAGCCCGGTGGTACTCTGTTTACCGGGCCTGCGTGGAAATGTAGGCCGGGGAAGCGTCGTGCGCCACCCGGTATTTGTCCGAGGTCATGATGCAAAAAGTACACAAGTACATTGAGATTAAGGAACGCATCAAGAGCGATATCCTCAATCACGTCTACAAAAAAGGTGAAAGCATTCCCTCCGAGCGCGAGCTGGCGAGCCTGTATGGCGTCACCCGGGTGACGGTGCAGAAAGCGATGGATAACCTGGTGCAGGAAGGGTTTATCGAGCGCATTCACGGCAAGGGGATGTTCGTGCTGAAAAACAGCGCCACCAATGTGTACCTTTTGAATAATGAAACCAGCGACAGCATTCTTGGTTTTTCCCGCGAATTTCAGGGACGCGTCAGCGTCAGCAGTCAGCTTTTGGCCTTCAGCCTCATTCAGGCTGATGCCACCTTAGCGCAGCACCTGGAAATCCCTGCTGGAGACAACGTCTGGTTTATTCGTCGTATTCGTTTACTGGACGGTAATCCGGTGCTGGTGGAAGACAGCAACATTCCACAGCGCGTGATTGCGACTATCCCGGAAACGACGCTCAAAGAAGGCTCGCTGTACGGCTATATCGAAGAGTATACCGGTAAGAAAATCAAAGACGCCGACTCGATTATTGAAGCGGCGCTGTTTGATAATGAGCTGGCGTCGTTACTGAATATCACACCCGGTCAGCCGATGCTGAAAATTACTGAAGTGACCCGCCTGGCCGATAAAACGGCGTTTAACTATTCCATCAGCTACAACCGGGCCGATATTTTCCGGGTCAAAAACCTGCGTATCGAACGCTAACAGGCGCAACACGACCTGCCAGACGACGCGTGTTACAGCGCGCTTGCCGCCGCGTTATCCACATATAAACTCGCCTGTGCCACGGTTTTCACCAGGGTTGACGGAATATCGCGACTCGCTGGATGATTCACCGTCTGCGCGACAATTGCTGCCTTCTTCTCACCGCTCGCCATGACCACGATATTCTTCGCGGCCAGAATGGTTTTTAGCCCCAGCGAAATACCCTGTTTCACTACGCGTGGGGTATCGAAATACTTCACCGACACCGCCTGAGTGACCGGATCAAGGTCAATCACATGGCAACTGTTATCCAGCGACGCGCCTGGTTCGTTAAAGCCGATATGACCGTTGATGCCGATACCAAGCACGATGCAGTCAATCGGCCCATGCTGCGCAATATACGCATCGACGCGCTGGCATTCGGCTTGTGGGTCAACGGTAAGCCCATCGAAGAAGCAAATTTGTTCCTCCCGCAGCGTCAGCTTATCGAAGAAATGATGCCAGACCATTTCGCGACAGCTGCCCTTATCGGCTTTACCGAGGCCTAACCATTCATCCAGCCCGAGAAACTGAGTATGCGAGAAATCCACGCTGCCCTGTTTTTGCGCCTCGACCAGCGCGGCAAACACCCCAAGCGGCGTGTCACCGCCTGCGATGCAGATCAGCGCCTGCGGCTTGGCCTTCACACAGTCAATGACTTTTTGCGCCACGGCCTGACACAGCTGCGGGTAATCTGGGGAAATATGCGTTTTCATGCCTGTTCCTTAGCGTTAGGGGAATACTGCGGTAAATAGCGTTGATTCACTTCCAGATATTCATCCAGAATTTTTTCCGCCAGCGTAGCGGACGGCATCAGTGGGTTAATGGTCAGCGCCATCAGGGCAGTGCTGTAATCGCCAGTGATTGCTGCTTCCACCGCCAGTTCTTCATAGGCTTTCACGCTCTGGATCAGACCGCGAATTTTGACCGGTAACCGCCCGTAGGCCAAAGGATGCGCGCCCTGACGGTCGATAACGGCGTTAGTTTCCAGTGTGACGTGATCCGGCAGATCCGGCGTCGCCCCATTGTTTGGGGTGTTGACCACGTGGATCTCTTTCTTGTCGTTATAAATCGAACTGATGATGGAACAGGCGGTGTCGGAGTACCAGGCCCCGCCGCGCTTTTCCAGTTCTTTCGGTTTATGGGCGAGATGCTCATCCTGATAAAGCTCAAACAGGCGGTGTTCAATCTCGCGGGTTTGTTCCCCACGCGTGCCTTTAGTGCGGGCATCATTCTGCGCGGCCTCGACCATTTCGCGGGTCAGGAAGAAATATTTCAGGTAGGAAATTGGGTACATATGTAGGGCTTTAGCAAAGCGTGAGGAGAAGCCGATATCCGGGATGTTTTTCAGTGAGTTGCTGGCGCTGCCCAACGCCAGTTTTTCCATGAAATCCTCGGTGTAATCTTCACCTTTAATGAAAATCTGATCGGCAAAAATGAGGTGGTTCAGCCCCATGATACGGGCGTAAACGTCTTTCTTCTCAACCTCATAAGCTTTAGCGATGTCCATCAACATGCTGTTAGCGCCGCTGCAAATGCCGATGCTTTTGATGTTCGAATGCCGGGTAATGGCTTCGGTGACGATCCCTGCCGGATTGGTGAAGTTAATCAGCCAGGCGTCCGGGCAGTAGGTTTCCATATCGCGGCAGATATCCATCAGCACCGGAATGGTGCGCTGGGCCTTCATAAAGCCGCCGGGTCCCGTGGTTTCCTGACCGAGCACGCCATATTTCAGCGGGATTTTTTCATCGTTAATGCGTGCATCGAGGAAGCCTACGCGCAGCTGAGTGGTGACAAAATCGGCGTCCTTTAAGGCTTCGGCGCGGTCGAGCGTCAGGTGAATGTTCATCGGGATCCCGGCTTCTTTTACCATCCGCTGCGCCAGCTTGCCGACAATCTCTAGTTTCTCTTTGCCTTCCTCAATGTCCAGCAGGTAGTAGTCGGTGACCGGCAATTCATCATAACGCTTGATAAAGCCGTCGATCAGTTCCGGGGTATAGCTTGAGCCACCGCCGATGGTGACAATTTTGAGCTTTTTCATCAGGTATCCTTTTTACAATGCGGAATCAGTATTCAGTACGGAATCAGGGGCGCTCTGTTGTTCTTGCCGCTCTTTTTGTAGCTGCTGGCGCTCAAGCAGTTTGAAGAACGGGAAGTAGATAGCCACGGAAATGACGACGGTACAAAGCGACCACAACACCGCCGGAATATTGCCTCCGGTCACAAACCAGGCGGCGAGGATCGGGGGCATGGTCCAGGGAATTTGCAGCACCGGGCGACCGATGATGTCGAAGTACATCAGGCTGTAGGTGGAAATACACAGCAGCATCGGCGTCAGGGTGAAAGGGATCATCAGCAGCGGGTTGAAGACAATCGGGCAGCCAAAAATAACCGGCTCGTTGATGCAAAATACCGCCGAGGGCAGGGACAGTTTCCCGACCGATTTATACAATTTGCTGCGAGAGCGCAGCATCGCCAGTACCAGACCCAGCGTGGCCCCGGTGCCGCCGATGCACATAAAGACAATGTAAAAGCCGTCGGCGGTAATGTGGGGAATGGGCTGGTGGTTTAAATACGCCTGAGTGTTTTCGGCGATGTATTTAAGGAAAATCGGACTGGTGATGCCGGAGAGGACGTTATCGCCGTGTATCCCGCAGCACCACAGCAGTGAGATCAGGAAGATAAGCACCAACATCCCCGGGAGCGAGCCGAGTCCGCTGACCAGCGGGCTGAGGAGCTGGGTAAAGAATTGGTTGATATCAAAGCCAAGCATTACTCTGACAAACCACACCAGCGTAATCGTCACCGCCGCCGGGATCAGGCTGGCAAAAGATTGCGCCACCGCGGGGGGAACGCCATCCGGCAGCTTAATCACAATCTCATGAGTGATAAACCAGCGGATGATATACACCGTCAGCACCGCCAGAATGATCGCGGAGAACAGGCCCGCGGCCCCAAGGTTATCGACGTTCAGCTGATATTTGTCGTTCAGCTGCGCCAGCAGAAACACCACCAACGTGACCGCGCTGCAGGTTATCGCATTCAGCTTGTACTCTTTAGCCAGGTTGTAGCTGATGCCCACGGCGGAAATTACGCCTATCGCGCCAAAGGTGACGGCCACCGGGGCGCTGATTTTGTCGGCCCATGAACCTAACCATTCACTCCAGCCGGGGATCGGTAAGTTAGCGATGATCAGGAACAAGCTGCCAGTGATGGTAAACGGTAGCGTCAGGGCAATCCCGTTACGCACCGCGACCAAAATTTTGTTTTCACCAATCCGGATGAGGATTGGGATGATCTTGCTCTCAATGAAGGTAACCACGGGTGACTCCTTTTGTTAACTGGACTAGACCAGTTGCAAGTGAGTTTTCCATGGAATATTTTGGCTGTCAAGGTGAGGGATTTAAGGTGTGAAGA
This sequence comes from Scandinavium lactucae, assembly GCF_033843265.1. NCBI lineage: Bacteria > Pseudomonadati > Pseudomonadota > Gammaproteobacteria > Enterobacterales > Enterobacteriaceae > Scandinavium > Scandinavium lactucae. The sequence goes on along the minus strand of NZ_JAWXRD010000002.1, from coordinate 339,074 downwards.
GCTAATCATATGAAATTAAAGGAGTTATAGATGAGAGTGATTGCGTTGAGGAAAAATTAATCGCAGAAGTGTGAGCGCCGCCACGGGCGTGGCGACGAAAAAAAGACGAAGGGTTACTCGTAGTAGTTGTAAATTCCGGCGGCCATCACCAATTGGGAAGAGACTTCCCAGGCTTTTTCACGGCTCACCAGTAGGTCGATCAGCTTCAATCCGAAGTCGATGCTGGTGCCCGGCCCTTGGCTGGTTAGCAGATTTACGCGGGGATCCCAAACCACACGCTTATCCTGCCACTGATCGTCCGGAATGGTCTCTTTTAACCCCGGATAACCGGTCATATTGCCGATAGGGAAGATCTCGTGTGGCACAAGCACGGTTCCAGCGGCGGCACAGATAGTGGCCACGATCCGGCCGGAGCGGTGGAACTGTTTGACCGTTTCGACCAGTAGCGGACTATCACGGAAACATTCGGCACCTTTCAAACCACCCGGCAGAATAATCGCGTCATAATCCCCATCAGCGACCTGTACCAACGGCGCATCGGCTAACAGTTTCACGCCGCGTGAACAGGTGATAACCAAATCCCCATCGCTGGCGACGCTGGCGGTCGTGACCTTAACACCGCCGCGAACCAGCAGATCGATGGTGGTCACCGCTTCCATTTCTTCACTCCCAGGGGCGAGACAAACCAGCGCTGATGCGCTCATACGTATTCTCCTTACGTTTAATCTGTTCAAACAGACGGGCATTCTCCGGCACGGCAATTCCGTGGGCGCGGGCCCGCTTTAGCAGGTAGCCACTGATGTAGTCAATTTCCGTCTGGCGCTGGGCACGAACGTCCTGCAACATCGATGAAATATTGTTGGCGGTGCTGTCAATGACCTGCCAGACGTACTTAATTAAATCGTCCGGGCTGGAGTGCAGCCCTTCACGTTGCATCACCGCCGCCACTTCCGTGCTGATGCGCGTCACTTCTTCAGGATGATCGCGCAGCTGGCCATTCGGGCAATCGTACAGTGCGGTCAGCGGGTTGATGACGCAGTTCACTGCCAGCTTACGCCAACTGGCGTTGTTGATATCGTTATGCCAGGCGACTTCTGGCAGCGCGGCGTGCAGCGTATCCGCCAGGGCGCTGTACTCCTGCGCGAGGGTGTTTGCGGGCCCAATGTGCGTGGTGCCATTAGCGGTATGAATAATCAGGTTACCATCGCGGCGTGCGGCCTGAATGGTCATTCCGAGCAGCAGCGGCTGTTTAAGCGAGCGCAACTCTTCCTGGGTGCCCATTCCATTGTGGATGAGCAGAATCGGGCTGCTAGCGGGCAGGCGTGCCGCCAGATTTTTCACCGCCGTTGAAACCTGCCAGGCTTTTAATGTCACCAACAGTAAATCGCTGCTGGCGAGAAAATCAGGATCGTTGGCGGTCAGCAGTTCGTTGAAGACGCTCCCGTCTGTCTCTTGCAGATTCACACTGCACCATGGGGCTGGCACGCGTAGCCAGCCCTGGACTTCATGGCCTTGCCGGTACAGCGCGGTCAGCCATAATTGTCCCAGGGCACCGCATCCGAGCACGGTTATCTTCATTGTTCCTCCTCACCTGCTGCGGGATCAGGCGTTATGATACTATTATAGCGCCGACGGCACGTCCGCAGTCACCTCACCGGGATAACAGGTTGTGTTCTTTAACGTTGCGGGTATTATGCATCGCAACAAAAAGAGAGGGAGAATAAAATATGCCATCTTTCGATATTGTCTCTGAAGTTGATCTTCAGGAAGCTAAAAACGCGGTCGATAATGCGGCCCGTGAAGTGGAGTCGCGTTTCGACTTCCGCGGGGTAGAGGCCAGCATTGAGCTGAACGAAAAAAACCAGACCATCAAAGTACTGAGCGAGTCTGATTTCCAGGTTAACCAGCTACTGGATATCCTGCGCGCCAAGCTGCTCAAGCGCGGCATTGAAGGTAACTCCATCGAAGTACCGGAAGAGTTTGTCCACAGTGGCAAAACCTGGTTCGTCGAAGGAAAGCTGAAAACCGGCATTGAAAGTGCCGTTCAGAAGAAAATCGTAAAGCTGATTAAAGACAGCAAACTGAAGGTGCAGGCGCAGATCCAGGGCGAAGAAATTCGTGTCACGGGTAAAGCGCGCGATGACCTGCAGGCCGTGATGGCGCTGGTACGCGGTGGCAACTTAGGCCAGCCGTTCCAGTTCAAAAACTTCCGCGATTAATAAAAAAACCACCTCGCATGAAGGTGGTTTTTCGTGAGACACCTGGCGGGGATTACCCCGCTTTTTTATGCCCCGGCGACCGCCTGTTCCACTTCAAAGCGGTTGGTTACTTTGCTGTCAATTTTGACGTAGGCAGAGCGTTCGGCGGCGACAACCAGCACTTCTTTCACCCCGTCTTTTGCTAACAGGCGCGCTTTCAGATTTTCATCGGCGTCGACATCATCCGGAATGCTTACCCGCAGGCTGCTGACGTAAGGCGGTTCCTGCATCGTCATGGCAATCAGTAGCCAGAGGGTAGAGAGCAGTGCGCCCATCAGGAACACCGTCTGGGAATCAAAGAATCCGTCGAGCCAGCCGCCCAGTGAGCCTCCGATGGCCACGCCGAGGAACTGGCTGGTGGAGTAAATCCCCATCGCCGTGCCCTTATAACCCGCCGGAGATTCTTTGCTGATAAGCGACGGCAGGAGGGCTTCCATCAGGTTAAAGGCGAGGAAGAACAGCTGCACACCCGCCACTAGTTCCCAGAAGTAAGCCCCGGCTCCCCAGAGCACGATTTCGGCTATCAGGATAATGGCGATGCAGACCAGGAACACGCGTTTCATGCGGCGCTTTACTTCGGCGTAGATGATGAAAGGCACCACCGACACAAACGAAATAAGCATGGTCACCAGATAGAGTTTCCAGTGCTCTGCTGCCGGGAATCCAGCGGCTTCCAGCTGGCCGGGCAGGGCGACAAAGGTCGACATCAGCAGAATGTGCAGACACATAATGCCGAAGTTTAGCTTCAGCAAACGCGGCTCCATCAGCACTTTACTGAAACAGCCTTTCACCATCCCGGATTCGCGGTTGAGAACGTGGTTTTCGCTGTCAGGCACCACCCAAATGGTGAGCAGAATGCCGAGCGTCGCCAGGCCGGAGATCATCCAGAACAGCGCGTGCAGGCCAAGCTTATGCGTGACTATCGGGCCGAGTACCATCGCGATAGCAAAGGTGACGCCGAAACTGACGCCGATAAACGCCATCGCTTTGGTACGGTTTTGTTCACGCGTCAGGTCAGAGAGCAGCGCCATAACGGCGGCGGCAATCGCCCCGGAGCCTTGTAAGGCACGGCCTAGAATAATTCCCCAGATAGAATCTGAGAGGGCAGCGATCATGCTGCCGAGCACAAAAATGAGTAATCCGCCGACAATCAGCGGCTTGCGGCCAATACGGTCAGACAGCAGGCCGAATGGGATCTGGAAGACCGCCTGGGCCAGCCCGTAAATGCCGATAGCGAGTCCAATCAGCGCTTCGCTGGCACCTTGCAACGCCATGCCGTAAGTAGTCAGAACGGGCAGAACCATAAACATGCCGAGCATGCGCAGAGAGAATACGGTCCCTAAACCCCAGGTCGCGCGCAATTCGCCTGGCGTCATCTTAAAATCGTTCATTTCCACCTCAGGATAAAATCAGCGCTTAGTGTAAGGCCGGGGAAGGGCAGGGTAAACAAGCGGTTGTTTAACAAATATTACATCGAGAAGCATTGAATCTGGCAATAAAAAAGGGTGCCGAAGCACCCTTTTTAACCCCGTGATGACTTACCAGACGTAAGCCAGCAGAGGGTGTGAATCCGGCACCATAAAGTCGACGGACATCATTACTGACAGTGAGGTGATGGCCACGATAGAGAACACGAACAGCTTACGCGCCCAGACTCTGTCGTCAGCCACTTTGTACCCACGCAACGCCATGCCGAGCCACCAAACGCTGACCGCAGCAGCCACTACCAGATATTTATATCCGGCGTAGCCGCCCAGGGACAACATCAGGGTCGCAACAGCAAATGCAATGATGTAGAGCGTGATGTGGTGTTTGGCAACGGAAATCCCCTTAACAACCGGCAGTACCGGGATGTTAGCCGCCTGATAATCCTTAAAGCGGAAAATCGCGATGGCGTAGGAGTGCGGCATCTGCCACAGGCTGAAAATAGCCAGCAGGATAGCCGCGCCGCTGTCAAAGTTACCGGTTACCGCGCAGTAGCCAATCACCGGCGGCGCAGCGCCGGAGAGTGAGCCAATCAGCGTGCCGTAAACGGAATGGCGCTTCATGTACAGGCTGTAAACGCCAACATAAACCACGAAGCCCATCACGCCCAGCCAGCACGCCAGCGGGTTGGCACCAAACCACAGGAGCATAAAGCCAGCAATACCCAACAAGGTGGCATACACCAGCGAAACGTTCGGAGAAATCAGGCCTTTAACCAGCACCCGATTTTTGGTCCGTTCCATCTTCCTGTCGATATCCCTGTCGATGTAGTTGTTAAACACACAACCGGACGCAACGACCAGCGACACGCCGACCAGGGTATAAACGAACAGCGGATAGTCGATGCTGCCTTTTGAAGCCAGCAGGAAACCGCCGATCACCGAGATCAGGTTACCGAAGATGATGCCAGGTTTTGTAACTTGCAGGTATTGCTTAAACATACTCGCCGCTCTTATCGAACCATCATGTTGTAGTTAAGGTTCCACATGATCCAGATTGAACCTATCACCACAATCGCAATGATTAGCACAGTAAAGATGAAGGCCGTCATATTCCAACCCTCATCTGACTTGGAGTTCATGTGCAGGAAGCACACCAGATGCACCACAATCTGAACTACCGCAGCCGCCAGGACACAGGCAATCATGGCCATGTGGGACGCAGATCCGTTCATCACCATCGCAAACGGGATAGCCGTCAGGATGATCGACAGGATAAATCCTGTCATGTAGGTTTTGACGCTACCGTGGGATGCGCCGTGATCGGTTGAATGACTCATTACATCGCCCCCATCAGATAAACTACAGAGAACACACAGATCCACACCACGTCCAGGAAGTGCCAGAACAAGCTCAGGCACAGGATACGGGTACGGTTAGTACTGGTCAGGCCGCGACGGCTTATCTGGAACATCAGAACGGCCATCCAGATAAGACCCGAGGTCACGTGCAGACCGTGAGTGCCGACCAGCGCAAAGAACGCGGACAGGAAGCCACTACGATCCGGACCCATGCCTTCGGCAATCAGGTGATGGAATTCATAGAGTTCCATCCCGATGAAGCCTGCACCAAACAGCCAGGTCAGCGCCAGCCAGGAGATAACCTGGCTTTTATTGTTCTTATACATGGCGATAGCCGCCATGCCATAAGTAATGGAGCTGAACAGGAGCAGGGCGGTTTCGACCAGTACAAACGGCAGCTCAAAAATGTCCTTACCTGCCGGGCCACCCGCGGTGTTGTTAACCAACACCGCATAGGTCGCGAACAGAATAGAGAACAGAACGCAGTCGCTCATCAGGTAGATCCAGAAGCCGAAGACTTTCATCGGCCCTGTATCGTGATGCCCATGTTCGTGCGCGTGGGCATGCGCGTTAGTTAAAGTATCAGTTGCCATTTTTCAGCCCTGCCTTGGAGATCTCATCGAAATGCTGGTTTTCCAGTTTCTCGATTTCTGCAACAGGTACGTAGTAATCCACGTCCTCGTCGAAGCTCTTCACAATCCAGCTGATAACGATGCCGAGGAAACCAACGATCGCCATCCACCAGATATGCCAGATCATGGCAAAACCGAATATTGTTGCGAAGGCAGCAATGACGATACCTGCACCGCTGTTTTTCGGCATATGGATTTCTTCATAGCCAGTCGGTTTTTTGTACGCTTCGCCTTTCTCTTTCATTTCCCAGAACGCGTCACGCTCATGAATGTGCGGCACGTGGGCAAAGTTGTAGAACGGCGGAGGAGAGGAGGTTGCCCACTCCAGCGTACGGCCACCCCATGGGTCACCGGTCAGGTCACGGTTCTGTTCGCGGTCGCGAATAGACACGTAGTATTGAATCAGCTGACACAGGATACCGCAGGCAATCAGCGCCGCACCGCACGCAGCCACAACCAGCATTGGGTGGAACTGCGGGTCAATCTGCTGGCTCAGGCGACGGGTCATACCCATGAAGCCAAGCACGTACAGCGGCATAAATGCAACGAAGAAGCCGATGATCCAGAACCAGAATGCGCGTTTGCCCCAGGTTTCGTTCAGCGTGAAGCCGAACGCTTTTGGCCACCAGTAGGTGATCCCTGCGAAGCAACCGAACACCACACCACCAATGATTACGTTATGGAAGTGGGCAATCAGGAACAGACTGTTATGGAGTACGAAGTCCGCACCCGGCACCGCCAGCAGAACGCCGGTCATACCGCCGACCGAGAAGGTCACGATAAAGCCGATGGTCCACAGCATCGCTGAGTGGAACACGATACGACCCTGGTACATGGTGAACAGCCAGTTGAAGATCTTAACCCCGGTAGGGATTGCGATAATCATGGTGGCAATACCGAAGAAGGCGTTTACGTTCGCGCCCGCACCCATAGTGAAGAAGTGGTGCAGCCAAACGATGAACGACAGAACGGTAATACACACGGTTGCCCACACCAGAGAGGTGTAACCAAACAGACGCTTACGCGAGAAGGTTGCCGCAACTTCAGAGAACACGCCGAAGACGGGCAGAACCAGAATGTACACTTCCGGATGGCCCCAGGCCCAGATCAGGTTGATGTACATCATCATGTTGCCGCCCATTTCGTTGGTGAAGAAATGGGTACCGAGATAACGGTCAAGCGTCAGCAGCGCGATGGTGACAGTCAGGATCGGGAATGAAGCGATAATCAGGATGTTTGCGCACAGAGAGGCCCAGGTAAATACCGGCATCTTGAACATGGTCATGCCAGGCGCACGCATCTTGATAATGGTCACGAAGAAGTTGATACCGGTCAGCGTAGTACCAATACCGGAGAGCTGAAGTGCCCAGATCCAGTAATCTACCCCGACGCCGGGACTGTACTCAATGCCTGACAGCGGCGGATAGGCCAGCCAGCCGGTCTGTGCGAATTCGCCCACACCGAGAGACAGGTTAACCAGAATCACACCGACAACGGTGAACCAGAAGCTGAGGTTGTTCAGGAACGGGAACGCAACGTCGCGTGCGCCGATCTGCAGAGGAACAACCACGTTCATCAGGCCGATAACCAATGGCATCGCTACGAAGAAGATCATGATAACGCCGTGGGCGGTAAAGATCTGATCGTAGTGGTGAGGTGGCAAGAAGCCGGCTTCACCCGCCGAGGCAAGAACCTGCTGGCTACGCATCATGATGGCATCTGCGAAGCCACGAATCAGCATCACGATACCGACGAGGCAGTACATCACGCCCAGTTTTTTGTGGTCAACCGAAGTTAGCCACTCTTTCCAAAGGTAGCTCCACTTACCGAAGTAAGTGATCAGGCCCAGCAGGGCCGCACCACCGATGATAATTGCAGCCACCGTAACCACGATAATGGGTTCATGGTAGGGCACTGCATCCAGTGTCAATTTTCCGAACATCGTTTTCTTCCTCGGCCCCTTAGTGAGCGGTTTCCGCGTGGCTCATGTCCATGCCTTCCATCCCTTCGTGTGAGGCGTGCTCACCGGCAGGTTGGCTCATGTCCATGTGACCGTGACCCATGTATTTGTTAATAACGTCTTTAAACAAATCGGGTTTCACGCTGGAGAAATATTCCACCTTGTTGTACTCGCTCGGCGCAGCCAGTTTCTCGTAAGCGTCCATATCGTTCATGGTGCTCTGAGACTGTTTCACCTTCGCGACCCACTGGTCGAACGTAGCGCGGTCAGGTGTTGCAGTTGCTTTGAACTTCATACCAGAGAAGCCCTTGCCACTGTAGCTGGCGGAGATACCGTCGTAGGTGCCCGCTTCGTTGGCAATCAGATGCAGGTTTGTCTGCATACCGGCCATCGCGTAAATCTGGCTTCCCAGACGCGGGATAAAGAACGAGTTCATCACGGAATTGGAGGTGACTTTGAACTGAACCGGAACGTTCGCCGGGAAAGCGATTTCGTTAACGGTCGCAATGCCCTGCTCCGGATAAATGAAGAACCATTTCCAGTCCATGGAAACCACTTCGATAGTGATTGGCTTCTCGTCATGGGCCAGCGGTTTGCTAGGCTCAAGCGCGTGAGTGGTTTTCCAGGTCAGCACAGCAAGGAACAGGATGATAAGGATAGGCACCGTCCAGACCACAGCTTCCACTTTATTGGAGTGTGACCAGTTAGGGCTATACTTCGCATCTTTGTTGCTCGCACGGTATTTCCAGGCGAAACCAACAGCCATTAAGACGGCGGGAATCACGACGATTAACATCAGGCCAAATGCCGTCAGTATCAGCGAGCGTTGCTCCAGTCCAATCTGTCCTTTGGGGTCAAGTAGCGCAGAATCACAGCCACTGAGTAAAACAGTGCCTGCGATTAATGACAACCATCCCAAACTTTTATTGTATTTCCTGAGTCTCATGTAACGACCTCAATTCCACGGGATTTGGTGGCGTTTAAAGTGTGGGGGCATTTTACGGGAAGGTTACATTACTGTAAACATGATTGAGGAAGTGTCTTTGGGGTGTTACCGGGTTCTGCCGGGGCTGTCACAGATGTTGCTGATTGTGTCCAAAATCCAGGCGGATAGCGCATTACACCGGGGTTATAACCAAACGGGAAAGAATGAGAGGGTTTCACTGGGAATGAGTATAAACAATGCCAAAAAAGCACAAATGATTAACAAATAATTATCAAATTCACGACATGACAAAAACAAAAAAATAATCCGCCAGTAGCTGAATCGGTTAAGGAAATATGCCGAAATTCAAAAAGCGCCAGTAATTTCCGAATTTATATAACGCACAAAATAACAATCGGAAAAAAAGAATGAAACAACGCCGTTATAATTACTGGAAGTAACTACAATGGCGTGTTCGATTATTTCTTGTTCATGCCAGATGGGTTTTCCGTAATGCCAGCGCATCAAGAACGCCACCCAAAACGATGCCGAAGATGGCTATCAGGGCACCGATTTCGAGCAGGCCCGTCAGGAAGGAGAAGGCGGTCAGGTCGAGCGCGTTCAGAATTAGCAGCAGCAGCCAGACACCCAGAATCAAACAGCCAATGCCGAGGATCTTCAACGCCACAGAATACCCGGCTTTAAATTCGGTGCGTGGCATAAAGCTTTCACTCTGCCAGGTGTATTCCAGCGTTTGCCGACACAGTAGCAGCAGTAACAGCCCTGGGATGGCGGCGAACACCGAGAACAAATAGAACGTTGGCCAGCCATGGGCTTCAACAAACCAACCTGCGATTGGCCCAACGTACACCCGACCGACTGCAGAGAGCGCCGACAGCAACGCAAACTGCGTCGCCGAGAAGGACTTATTACACAGCGTCATTAATAAGGCGACAAACGCCGATGTCCCCATCCCACCGCACAGGTTTTCGAAGAAGACTGCGGTGCCCATGCTCAGCATGCTTTTGTCAGTAATCGACAGCAACCAGTAACCGGCATTCGATGCGCCCTGCAAAATGCCGAATATCAGCAATGCCCGGAACAACGATAAACGTTGCATCAGCACGCCGCCATACAATGCCCCGAGGATGGTGGCAAATAGCCCAAGCGTTTTATTCACCACGCCGACTTCACCCGCGTCAAAACCGACCCCTCTAATCAGGAAGGTGGTGGTCAGGCTCATCGCAAAGGCATCGCCGAGCTTATAAAGGACAATCAGCAGCAGAATCAGCCACGCATTATTACGGCCAAAGAAATCACGCAGCGGTTCGGCCACCGCCTGTTCCAGCGTTTTGGGAGCGGGAATGACGTCGCTCGGTTCAGGCGCGAAAAGGGTGGCGATGATGCACGGGATCATCAGGGCGGCCATCAGCCAGTACATGGCCTGCCAGCCCAGCCACTGATCCGCCAGCCACAGCGCCAGCCCACCGGACACCAGCATAGCCAGACGATAGCCGAGCACGCTGATAGCCGCGCCAGTGCCGCGCTCTTCCGGCGGAAGCACGTCGGTTTTCCAGGCATCGAAGACGATGTCCTGTGAAGCAGAGCAGAAGGCAATGACGACCGCGAGTGCCGCCATCCAGCGCAGCTGCGAGGAGGGTTCAAGGAAGCCCATCGCCGCGATGGAGAGTAATAACAGAACCTGCGTGGTCAGCAACCAACCACGACGACGCCCTAAAAATGGCGGCGTATAGCGGTCCATCATGGGTGACCAAAGGAATTTAAAGACGTAGGCCTGGCCGACAAGGGAGAAGAAACCAATGGTTTTAAGATCGATATTCTCAACCGTCATCCACGCCTGAAGCGTGCCGGAGGTCAGTGCCAGCGGTAAACCGGAGGCGAAACCGAGTATCAGCAGAATGGCTGATTTGGGTTGCTGGAAAAAACGAAAGTAGTGATTAGGCATGTGCTTTGAAAACTGACCCGGCGCAGGGCCGGGTCAGTATTAACTTAACGCGCGTTCTGTTTGATGAAGTCGTGGACGCTGGTGTCCTGCGCCATATCGGAAATGGTATCCGTCAGTACGCTGTTAACCGCATTGGCAATGTTCTGGTTGTTAGCGGTGAACGCCCCTTCAACCTGATAGCTTGCGCGGTAGTTTTTGGTCATCTTGTTACCGTTTTTGGCGGTAGCGATGATAGCGATGTCGGCTTTGGTCGCGATGTTGTAACGCACGTTGCCCTGCGTCACGTCGGCATACAGATTGTTAACGATGATTTGCAGGTCAACGGCACCGTTAGGTCCCACCATGTAGCCGCGTGCGGTCATCTGCTTCTCAAGCACTTCCTGCAGCAGGAAGCGCAGGTCACGGGAAGCGGTCAGGGTCACCAACTGATTATCGCGGGTCACTTTCGCCAGCGCCTGGTCCGGACGCTGATCCGCGCCGTTAATGCTGACGGTTACACCCATCAGACTTGGATCCTGTGAAGGCAGGGTGATTTTGGGGGAAACATCAATCGTGGTCTGCGGCTTGGCACAACCGGCCAACATAAACATCGCAACCAACGGGAAGAGGATTTTTTTTAACATGTTCAGACTCTCAGCGTCACTGTGGTTCAACGGGCGAAAAATTCCCGCCATCATAACATTGCCACCGGCGAGGGGAAGTGGGCAACGCATGTAAATTCATCGTGTTGAGCGTTTTCTGCACGCAAGTATGATTTCGACCTCTTTTTTGAGAGGGATCCTACAGAAGAGTCCGTAAAGTTCATCCATTTGACTGAGAAAAAAAGACGAAAGCTAAATTTTTGTTGTCTTGATGTAATGGAAACGGTAAAAGCGGCTAACATTTAAAGGGAAGGGCGGCATCTCAGCGTTGTCGAAGGAGTAAATTCATGATGATACGTGAACAGATAGAACAAAAATTAAGGGCAGCCTTTGAACCCTTATTCCTCGAAGTGGTGGACGAAAGTTATCGCCACAATGTCCCGGCCGGCTCCGAAAGTCATTTTAAAGTGGTGCTGGTCAGCGATCGCTTTGCCGGAGAACGTTTTCTGAACCGTCACCGAATGATTTACGGCACCTTAACCGCTGAATTGTCCACTACCGTGCATGCGCTGGCGCTGCACACCTACACCGTTAAGGAGTGGGAAGGGTTGCAGGATACTGTTTTTGCCTCCCCGCCATGTCGCGGCGCAGGCAGTATCGCGTAAAATTCGCATTTGCAACTGCCGGAACTTTTCCAGTATGTTGCGTACAGATTAAATGAGAAACGGCCTGCGGGCCGTTTTGTTTTGTTCGGATTTTGAGCGAGTCACGCATTTTGTGGGGCAAAATTACCGCAAAACTGTGAAAAATGGCGCATCCCTGCGTCATTCCCGTTCTCGACTCACTACTGTGATGCCGCTATAATGCTGCGTCTTATTTTCGGAATGTCTTCGGGATGATTCTGGCAACAGGGAATGTACTTCTGCATTGAAGCGAACATCCCGGTTCTGCGAAGCCATCGATACGTGCTTCCAGAGTTGACCGAGCACTAGTGATTTTTTTGAGGTAACAAGATGCAAGTTTCAGTTGAAACCACTCAGGGCCTTGGCCGCCGTGTAACGATTACTATCGCTGCTGACAGCATCGAAAACGCTGTAAAAAGCGAGCTGGTCAACGTAGCGAAAAAAGTTCGCATCGACGGTTTCCGTAAAGGGAAAGTACCGATGAATGTTGTTGCTCAGCGTTATGGCGCTTCTGTTCGCCAGGACGTGCTGGGTGACCTGATGAGCCGCAACTTCGTTGATGCGATCATCAAAGAGAAAATCAATCCAGCAGGCTCCCCGACCTATGTTCCGGGCGAGTACAAACAGGGTGAAGACTTCACTTACTCTGTGGAGTTCGAAGTGTACCCAGAAGTTGAGCTGCAGGGTCTGGACGCTATCGAAGTTGAAAAACCGGTTGTTGAAGTGACCGACACTGACGTTGACGGCATGCTGGACACTCTGCGCAAGCAGCAGGCGACCTGGAAAGATAAAGACGGCGCTGTAGCTGATGAAGATCGCGTGACCGTTGACTTCTCCGGTTCCGTTGATGGTGAAGAGTTCGAAGGCGGCAAAGCGACCGATTTCGTACTGGCAATGGGCCAGGGTCGTATGATCCCAGGCTTTGAAGACGGTATCAAAGGCCACAAAGCAGGCGAAGAGTTCACCATCGACGTGACCTTCCCTGAAGAGTACCACGCTGAAAACCTGAAAGGTAAAGCGGCGAAATTCGTCATCAACTTGAAGAAAGTGGAAGAGCGTGAGCTGCCAGAACTGACTGAAGAATTCATCAAACGTTTCGGCGTGGAAGATGGTTCTGTTGCCGGTCTGCGCGCTGAAGTGCGTAAAAACATGGAACGCGAGCTGAAAGGCGCTGTGAAAAACCGCATCAAGTCTCAGGCGATCGAAGGTCTGGTTAACGCCAACAACATCGACGTTCCTGCGGCCCTGATCGACGGCGAAATCGACGTACTGCGTCAGCAGGCTGCACAGCGTTTTGGTGGCAACGCCAAACAGGCTATGGAACTGCCACGCGAGCTGTTCGAAGAGCAGGCTAAACGCCGCGTTGTCGTTGGTCTGCTGCTGGGCGAAGTGATTCGCACCAACGAGCTGAAAGCTGACGAAGACCGCGTTAAAGGCCTGATCGAAGAGATGGCTTCTGCGTACGAAGATCCGAAAGAAGTTATCGAGTTCTACAGCAAAAACAAAGAGCTGATGGACAACATGCGCAACGTAGCTCTGGAAGAGCAGGCTGTTGAAGCCGTTCTGAACAAAGCGAAAGTGTCTGAAAAAGCGACTTCTTTCAACGAACTGATGAACCAGCAGGCGTAATTAACGCCCTCACGGTTTAAAGTTTGAGCGAAAAACCCGTTGCCCTATGGTAACGGGTTTTTTTATTGCTGTAATAGAGGACGATACGTGCCAAAACGGCGTTTCGGTGTTAGCGTAACAGCAAAATATTGTTATGCTTGAAATAGGGTAGTTTGATCCCCATAACAAGGGATAGCATTACATTGACTGGCTGACGATCCGTCCGCAAGGTTACAATCAGTACAGCAGGTCTTTTCACTTTATATCCAGGAGACGGACATGTCATACAGTGGCGAACGAGATAACTTTGCACCCCATATGGCCCTGGTGCCAATGGTCATCGAACAGACCTCACGCGGTGAACGTTCTTTTGATATCTACTCCCGTCTGCTCAAGGAGCGCGTTATCTTTCTGACCGGCCAGGTGGAAGACCACATGGCGAACCTGATTGTGGCGCAGATGCTGTTTCTGGAAGCGGAAAACCCGGAAAAAGACATTTATCTGTACATCAACTCGCCGGGCGGCGTTATCACTGCTGGGATGTCAATCTATGACACCATGCAATTCATCAAGCCAGATGTCAGCACCATTTGTATGGGGCAGGCATGTTCAATGGGTGCATTCCTGTTGACCGCAGGGGCGAAGGGCAAGCGTTTCTGCCTGCCGAACTCCCGCGTGATGATTCACCAGCCGTTAGGCGGCTACCAGGGTCAGGCGACGGATATCGAAATCCACGCCCGAGAAATCCTGAAAGTTAAAGCGCGCATGAATGAACTTATGGCGCAACACACGGGTCAATCTCTTGAGCAGATTGAGCGCGACACCGAGCGTGACCGCTTCCTTGCTGCTTCTGAAGCAGTTGAGTACGGTCTGGTCGACTCCATTTTGACCCATCGTAAATAATGCCACTACGTCGAGTGCCGCTATACTGAAGGTGGCGGCATTCCGTTAAAACTGGCATTTGCGTCGTCATGTGCGGCACAAAGAACTTAGAAAGAGGTTTGGACTCATGACAGATAAACGCAAAGATGGTTCAGGCAAACTGTTGTATTGCTCTTTTTGCGGCAAAAGCCAGCACGAAGTGCGTAAGCTGATCGCCGGGCCGTCCGTGTATATCTGCGACGAATGCGTTGACTTATGTAACGACATCATTCGCGAAGAAATTAAAGAAGTGGCCCCGCATCGTGAACGTAGTGCTCTGCCGACGCCGCATGAAATCCGCCATCACCTGGACGATTACGTTATCGGTCAGGAACGGGCGAAAAAAGTGCTGGCTGTCGCGGTATACAACCACTACAAACGCCTGCGTAACGGCGATACCAGCAACGGCGTTGAGCTCGGCAAAAGTAACATTCTGCTGATCGGCCCGACCGGTTCCGGTAAAACGCTGCTGGCGGAAACGCTGGCACGCTTGCTGGACGTCCCGTTCACGATGGCCGATGCCACCACGCTGACCGAAGCCGGTTATGTCGGTGAAGATGTAGAAAACATCATCCAGAAACTGCTGCAGAAGTGTGATTACGACGTACAGAAAGCGCAGCGCGGGATTGTTTACATCGATGAAATCGACAAAATTTCCCGTAAATCGGATAACCCATCGATTACCCGTGACGTGTCAGGCGAAGGTGTACAGCAGGCCCTGCTGAAGCTTATCGAAGGCACCGTTGCTGCGGTTCCACCGCAGGGTGGCCGTAAGCATCCGCAGCAGGAATTCCTGCAGGTTGATACCTCGAAGATCCTCTTTATCTGTGGCGGTGCGTTTGCCGGTCTCGATAAAGTGATCGCCAACCGCGTAGAAACCGGTTCTGGTATTGGTTTTGGCGCGACGGTGAAAGCGAAATCCGAAAAAGCCAACGAAGGCGAACTGCTGGAGCAGGTTGAACCGGGTGACCTGATCAAATTTGGTCTGATCCCTGAATTCATCGGTCGTCTGCCGGTCGTTGCTACCCTCAATGAACTGAGCGAAGACGCGCTGATTCAGATCCTGAAAGAGCCGAAAAATGCGCTGACCAAGCAGTACCAGGCGCTGTTCAGCCTTGAAGGGGTGGATTTAGAGTTCCGTGACGAAGCGCTGGATGCGATTGCGCGCAAAGCGATGGCCCGTAAAACCGGTGCCCGTGGTCTGCGTTCCATTGTCGAAGCGGCACTGCTTGATACCATGTACGACCTTCCATCTATGGAAGATGTTGAGAAAGTGGTTATCGACGAGTCCGTCATCGAAGGGCAAACCAAGCCGCTGCTGATTTACGGTGCGACCGAAACTCAGCAGGCTTCTGGTGAATAATTAACCAATTCACTCAGTCATTTAACTAAAAGGGGGATATTTTATCCCCCTTTTACTTTTCCTGTATTCCTGCCGTTGAATGTGTGGGAAACATCCCCATATACTGGATTACATGTTAACGATGGCGTGAAGCACAGTGTCGCCATTGACTACCTGGCGGACATTAAACTAAGAGAGAGCTCTATGAATCCTGAGCGTTCTGAACGCATTGAAATCCCCGTATTGCCGTTGCGCGATGTGGTGGTTTATCCGCATATGGTCATTCCCTTATTTGTAGGGCGGGAAAAATCTATCCGTTGTCTGGAAGCGGCCATGGACCATGATAAAAAAATCATGCTGGTTGCTCAGAAAGACGCGTCAACGGATGAGCCGGGTGTAAACGATCTTTTCACCGTCGGGACCGTGGCCTCTATTTTGCAGATGCTGAAACTCCCTGACGGCACCGTTAAAGTGTTGGTCGAGGGCCTGCAGCGTGCGCGTATTTCCGCGCTGTCTGACGACGGGGAACATTTCTCGGCGAAAGCGGAATACCTTGAGTCTCCGGCTATCGACGAGCGTGAGCAGGAAGTATTGGTCCGCACGGCCATTAGCCAGTTTGAAGGCTATATCAAGCTCAACAAGAAAATCCCACCGGAAGTGCTGACGTCGCTGAATAGCATCGACGATCCTGCACGTCTGGCGGACACCATCGCCGCACACATGCCGCTCAAGCTGTCTGATAAGCAGTCTGTGCTGGAAATGTCCGACATCAACGAACGTCTGGAATACCTGATGGCGATGATGGAATCGGAAATCGATCTGCTGCAGGTTGAGAAACGCATTCGCAACCGCGTTAAAAAGCAGATGGAGAAATCCCAGCGTGAGTACTATCTGAATGAGCAAATGAAGGCTATTCAGAAAGAACTCGGCGAGATGGACGATGCGCCGGACGAAAACGAAGCGCTGAAGCGTAAAATTGACGCCTCTAAAATGCCGAAAGAGGCAAAAGAGAAGGCTGAAGCTGAGCTGCAGAAGCTGAAAATGATGTCGCCGATGTCTGCTGAAGCAACCGTCGTGCGTGGCTATATTGACTGGATGGTGCAGGTTCCATGGACCGCACGTAGCAAAGTCAAAAAAGACCTGCGTCAGGCGCAAGAGATCCTCGATACCGACCACTACGGTCTGGAGCGCGTGAAAGACCGCATTCTTGAGTATCTCGCAGTACAGAGCCGCGTGAACAAGCTCAAAGGGCCGATTCTGTGCCTGGTTGGGCCTCCAGGGGTGGGTAAAACCTCTCTGGGTCAGTCGATTGCCAAAGCTACCGGACGTAAATACATCCGTATGGCGTTGGGCGGCGTGCGTGACGAAGCGGAAATTCGCGGTCACCGCCGGACTTACATCGGTTCTATGCCGGGCAAACTCATCCAAAAAATGGCGAAAGTAGGCGTTAAAAACCCGCTTTTCCTGCTGGATGAAATCGACAAAATGTCGTCCGACATGCGCGGCGACCCGGCATCGGCTCTGCTGGAAGTGCTTGATCCAGAACAGAACGTGGCGTTCAACGATCACTATCTGGAAGTCGATTACGACCTCAGTGACGTGATGTTTGTCGCGACGTCTAACTCCATGAACATTCCGGCACCGCTGCTGGATCGTATGGAAGTGATTCGTCTCTCCGGTTACACCGAAGATGAGAAGCTGAACATTGCCAAACGTCATCTGTTGTCAAAACAGATTGAGCGTAACGCGCTGAAACCAAGTGAAATTACGGTCGACGATAGCGCGATTATCAGCATCATTCGTTACTACACGCGTGAAGCCGGGGTGCGTAGTCTGGAACGTGAAATCTCCAAACTGTGCCGCAAAGCGGTTAAACAGCTGCTGCTGGACAAAACGCTGAAACACATTGAGATCAATGGTGACAATCTCCATGACTATCTCGGTGTACAGCGCTTCGATTACGGTCGTGCAGACAGCGAAAACCGCGTGGGTCAGGTGACCGGTCTGGCGTGGACTGAGGTGGGCGGCGACCTGTTGACCATCGAAACCGCCTGCGTTCCGGGGAAAGGCAAACTGACCTATACCGGCTCGCTGGGTGAAGTGATGCAGGAATCCATTCAGGCAGCGCTGACCGTGGTACGTGCGCGTGCAGAGAAGCTCGGCATCAACGGCGACTTCTATGAAAAACGCGACATCCACGTTCACGTACCGGAAGGGGCAACGCCGAAAGATGGCCCAAGTGCGGGTATTGCGATGTGTACCGCGCTGGTATCTTGTCTGACCGGTAACCCGGTACGCGCTGATGTCGCCATGACCGGCGAAATTACGCTGCGTGGTCAGGTTCTGCCGATCGGCGGTCTGAAGGAAAAACTGCTGGCGGCTCACCGCGGTGGGATTAAGACAGTTCTGATTCCTGACGAAAATAAACGCGATCTTGAAGAAATTCCGGATAACGTGATCGCCGACCTGGATATCCATCCGGTTAAGCGAATTGAGGAAGTTCTGGCGCTCGCGCTGCAAAATGCGCCTTATGGCATGCAGGTTGTGACCGCAAAATAGTGACTTCGCGCAAAGAGCGTTAATAAAAACAGGGCTGGCAGGTGATTTCGCACTTGCCAGCCTTTTTTTGTATAGCTAATTTAGATTGCTGGTTGGGTATGTCATAGACAACGGGTGTTGTAAGGGCATGACACTCCTGATATAACTGCTGCGCCGTCGCATTGCGAAGGATTCCAGTGCGATATAAATTATAAAGAGAGGAAGAGAATAGTGAATAAATCTCAACTGATTGACAAAATTGCTGCAGGTGCGGATATCTCTAAAGCTGCCGCTGGACGTGCGTTAGACGCTTTAATCGCTTCCGTTACCGAGTCTCTGCAGGCTGGAGATGACGTTGCACTGGTTGGTTTTGGTACTTTTGCTGTTAAAGAGCGTGCTGCCCGTACTGGTCGCAACCCGCAGACAGGTAAAGAGATCACCATCGCCGCTGCCAAAGTGCCGGGTTTCCGTGCAGGTAAAGCACTGAAAGACGCGGTAAACTGATCGCTTTCCCTCCCCGGGAATGTGACAAAGTACAAGGGCGCATCAAAAGATGTGCCTTTTTTTATTCCTCCAGCCTGACTTTATGCGACTTTAGGCGCGTAGTAGACTGACAAATAGACTGGTTTCCTGTCACAATACGCCCTCACGCGCGGCGGCTCTCATGCTATGCTGTGCGAGGTATATAGTCACTTACAGCGGAGCGTTGTTACACCATGATGGACTCCTTACGTACGGCTGCGAATAGCGTCGTACTCAAGATTATTTTCGGTATCATTATCGTGTCGTTCATTTTGACCGGCGTGAGCAGCTACCTGATTGGCGGTAACGCAGATTACGCCGCGAAAGTGAATGGTCAGGAAATTGGCCGTGCACAGTATGAAAATGCCGTTGCCAGCGAACGAAATCGCCAGCAGCAGCAGTTGGGCGATCAGTTCTCTGAGCTGGCTTCCAACGAAAACTACATGAAAACCATGCGTCAGCAGGTTCTCAACCGTCTTATTGACGAATCTCTGCTCGACCAGTACGCGAAACACCTCAATCTGGGCATCAGCGATGCGCAGGTGAAAGACGCAATCTTCAAAACTCAGGCGTTCCAGGCGAACGGTAAATTCGATAACCAGCGTTTCAGCGGTATCGTTGGCCAAATGGGTATGACGACGGACCAGTACGCTCAGGCGCTGCGCAATCAGCTGGTCACCCAGCAGCTGATTAACGCCATCGTCGGGTCTGAATTCATGCTACCGGGCGAGACCGACGAGCTGGCCGCGCTGGTTTCTCAGCAGCGCATCGTGCGTGAAGCGACCCTAGATGTGAACGCGCTGTCTGCCAAGCAGCAGGTGAGCGATCAGGAAATCACCAGCTACTACGAGCAGCATAAAAACCAGTTCGTCGCGCCGGAGCAGTTCCGCATCAGCTACATCAAAATGGATGCTGCAAGCTTGCAGGAAACAGCTTCTGATAGCGAGATCCAGTCCTACTACGATCAGCATCAGGATCAGTACACTCAGCCACAGCGCGTACGTTACAGTGTGATTCAGACCAAAACCGAAGCTGAAGCGAAAGCGGCACTGGATGAAATCAACAAAGGCGCGAACTTTGCTGACGTAGCAAAAGCGAAATCCACTGACATTATCTCTGCCAAAAACGGCGGCGACATGGGCTGGCTGGAAGCATCCACCACGCCGGATGAGCTGAAAAATGCGGGCCTGAAAGAGAAAGGCCAACTGTCGGGCGTTATCAAATCTTCTGTGGGTTTCCTGGTGGCGCGTCTTGATGACAACGAAGCCGCTAAAGTGAAACCGCTGGCTGAAGTTCACGATCAAATCGCCGCGAAAGTGAAGCAGGAAAAAGCGCTGGACGCGTACTATGCGATGCAGCAGAAAGTGAGTGATGCCGCCAGCAACGATAACGAATCGTTGGCAGGTGCATCCCAGGTTTCCGGTATCAAAGTGGTTGAGACCGGCTGGTTTGGTCACGACAATCTGCCGGAAGAGCTGAATTTCAAACCGGTTTCTGATGCCATCTTTAACGGTGGTCTGGTCGGGCAAAACGGCACGCCAGGTAGCAACTCCGACATCATTACCGTTGATGGCGATCGTGCGTTTGTTCTGCGTGTCAGCGAGCACAAAGCGGAATCCGTGAAACCGCTGGCTGAAGTCAAAGCGCAGGTGACTGACATCGTGAAGCACACCAAAGCGGTGCAGGAAGCGAACGTGACCGCAGAAAAGCTGCTGACCTCCCTGAAAGCGGGTAAAGGTGATGAGGCGATGAAAGCCGCAAACCTGAGCTTCGGTGAGGCGAAAACTCTGAGCCGTACGGGTCAGGATCCGCTGAGCCAGACCGCGTTCACGCTGCCACTGCCGCAGAAAGACAAACCGAGCTACGGCATCGGGGCGGATATGCAGGGCAACGTAGTTCTGCTGTCGCTGGACGAAGTGAAAGAAGGCACCATGCCGGAAGCACAGAAGAAAGCGATGGTACAGGGTATTACCCAAAATAACGCTCAGGTGGCTTTCGAAGCGCTGATGGCGAACCTGCGCAAAGAAGCGAAAATCAAGCTGGGCAATATTGCGGAACAACAGCAATAACGTCGAGCACGCTCGCAGATTTTCGTAACGCACTGCAATATTTAAAGGCCGCTCTCGCGGCCTTTTCCAATTTTGATCTTTGCCTTTTGTACTGTTAACTCCGGCTGGATAAGGTGGCTTCGCTGTCAACCAACAAGGAGATAACAGCATGAAATCAGGAATCAAAACATTACTACTCGTTCTTACCGTCGCCTTTACCGGGCTCGGCTCACACGCATATGCGGCAACCTCTTCAGGCAAAGCGCAGGCGGAATCGAAAACCACGGCAACGCCACCGGCTGCAACTGACAAAAGCAGCGCCTCCCTTCCTCAGGACAAAAACTCTGGCGACAAGGTCAGCATCAACAGCGCCAGCGCTGAGGAACTGGCTCAGGCAATGAATGGCGTCGGCCTTAAAAAAGCGCAGGCTATCGTCAGCTATCGCGAAGAGTATGGCCCGTTCAAAACCCTTGACGATCTCCGCCAGGTGCCCGGCATGGGCGGCGCATTGGTCGAAAGAAATCTTTCACATCTGATGCTCTGACCGCACGGGAAGTTTGCACAGTAGCAAAAAAATGCCAGACTAAAGAGGTCGTACCAGTGTGCGACCTCTGACTCTATAAATAACAAAGGCTATGGCGCTATGCAGACCCAAATTAAAGTTCGTGGATATCACCTGGATGTTTATCAACACGTTAATAACGCTCGCTACCTCGAGTTCCTCGAAGAAGCCCGTTGGGATGGGCTGGAAAGCAGTGAGGGTTTTCAGTGGATGAGCAGTCATCACATCGCGTTTGTGGTGGTGAATATCAACATCAACTATCGCCGTCCGGCGGTGCTGGGTGACCTGCTGACGGTGACCAGCAAAGTGCAGCAACTTAACGGGAAAAGCGGCGTACTGAGTCAGGTGGTGACGCTGGAGCCTGAAGGCCAGGTGGTGGCAGACGCGCTGATCACCTTTGTCTGTATTGATTTGAAAACGCAAAAAGCACTGGCGCTGGAAGGGGAACTGCGGGAACACCTGGAAGCGATGGTCGAGTAACCATCATGATAACCCCGGCCAGCCATTCGCCGCCGGGGTAGCGCCTTTATTTCAGACCGGTTTTCGCCTTCATGGCGGCCATCACCCCAGCTTTATCCGCCAGGTAATGGTTCAGGCCGTTGGCCCGCAGGGAACAGGCCGCGCAATGCCCACAGCCGTCGCCTTTAATGCCGTTGTAGCAGGTGAGGGTTTCGCTGCGAACCCTGTCAAGATGACCCCAGTAATCGGCGAGCGCCCACGTTTGTGCTTTATCAAGCCACATCAGCGGCGTTTCGAAGCGGATATCTTTCGCCATGCCCAGGTTGACCGCATGGTTGAGTGCTTTAACAAACTCATCGCGGCAGTCCGGGTAGCCGGAGAAGTCGGTCTCACACACGCCGGTGATCACCGCTTCCGCTTTAACCTGATAAGCGTAAATCGCGGTCAGGGTTAAGAACAGAATGTTACGGCCCGGCACAAAGGTATTTGGAATGCCGTTGGCCTCAGGTTCATAGTCAGGAACCGGAATGCTGTCGCGGGTCAGGCTGCTCACCGCCAGTTCATTCAACAGCGTCACGTCCAGCACCTTATGCGCCCGTGCGCCGAGTTTCAGCGCCAGTTCACGCGCCACATCAATCTCCGCGCGATGGCGCTGGCCATAATCAAACGTCACGCAGTGCACTTCGTCATACTGCTGTAAAGCCTGAACCAGGCAAGTCGTAGAGTCCTGGCCTCCGCTAAAGACCACAACGGCGCGTTTCATAGCAAATCCTGTCAATGTTTAAGAAAACACTATGGTAGCGCCTGCGGACGACGTCGACCAGCTACAAGACATGCTTTATGCGTGGGACGACGCGGGCAGCCAGGCCTCCGTAAAATCAAACCAGCCACGGGCGTTCAGGCGAATACCGTTCACGCCCGGTGGGGCACTGATTTTGTACTGATAGTTAAACAACGGCGTCAGCACGGCATTTTCCATTAGATGATGAAAGACGTTTTGTAAGGCGGCATGGCGCGAAGCCGTGTTTTTCTGCGACTGAACCGCGTCGAGCGTGGCCTGAAGATGGGCGTACTGCGCGGCACTGAGGGTGTGCGGCCAAAGAGGATCGCAGCGCAACCACTGCTCGAGTGTGTATTCAGGCGTATCGCCTATCAGCCTGTCTCCCATTATCACATCGGCCTTCGCCAGATCCGGGCAGTTGTCCCAGGTTTTGGCATCGTGGAAAATGACCGTCAGTTCGCAGCCCTTTTCCGCCAGCGCCTGGCGGAGCTGTTCAGCCATGGTGTGGAGTTCCACCGGCAGATGATAAATAAGTGTCAGGGCAGGGGGGAAGGTGACCGTCGACGTATCTTCTGCCAACGGAATGCGCCAGCCTGGCAGCAGTTCATGGCTGGGGGTGATCAGGTTTTCATCCAGCGGCAGGGTTTGCATTAGGGGACTGCGGTGAATCAGCGCAATCAGCTTTTGTGCTTGGGCAGTTGTCAGACGCGGGCTTTTACGCAGTGTCAGATAGCAAAAGCCGAGGCTGATACTGTTGCTGACCAGGCGCAATTTTCGCAGGTCGTCCGCTTCGCCAATCGCCAGCTGAACCGGATGACGGCAGCTGGTGCCTAAATCCTGCTCAAACAGCTGCGGCGTTATCCAGTATTCGATGGTTTGCAACAGCGGGTGGCTCAGGTGATAGCGGCTGTGGCTTTCGAGGCGCACCAGCTCCGGCTCAAAGATTTTCAATCGGAAAGGCCCGGTGCCGAGCGTCGGGTTATCCGGATGCGCCAGCACGCTGCAATAGCTGGCCAGACGGTGCGCGAGCCAGTAGTCCGGTTTAACCAGCGTAAAGGTCAGACACTGGGCGTGCGTGACGTCAATCCGTTGCACGCTGGCGAACAGCGTCCGCAGGGCGGGCAAGCGCAGTAGCATGTCGAGACGTTGATGAAGCTGCACGGTATCAACCGGATCGCCATTGTGCCAGTGCAGCGTGGAGCGAATGTAAAAATACCAACGCAAACCGTCGGCCGACACCTCCCAGTGATGGGCCAAATCCCCCACAGGCTCATCGTGGTTTTGAGAGAAGCGGGTCAGGCCAGAGAAAACCTGCCCGGCCAAATGCTGTTCGGCGCGCCCGGGTAAAAAACCAGGATGCAGGGGCTCGAGTGGGCGATAGTAAGGAATGCGCAACGTCGGGGTGTTGTTCTGCCATTGACCACCGAGAAAGGGGTGTAGCAGCGCCCGCAACTCGGGGGCCGCCAGTTGGGCCAGCTCCAGCGCATTTTGCTGCTGTCCGAGCGTCAGCGCCTGCTCCATCATCTCATTTCGCAGGCTGTCGGGGGTGACATAAAAGGTCAATGTGCCACGTTTTCCGCGCCCGGACTGCGCCTGCCAGTTTAGCCAGCCCGCATCCTGGGCCTGACGCAGCAGCGTGCGAACGTGTCGCTCGCTGCAAAAGCACCGTTCCGCCAGTTCGGCGACGGTTATCTGCTGCGGCGCACCTGCGGAAGGCTGCCACAGGCGCTGGAACTGATTCAGTCGGTTGAGTTGGCGCATCGCCTGTCCTTAAATAAACCCGGAACAATAAATATCATTCATTCACTATTCCTTCCGTATATCTCAGGCGATACTTTCGCACAAGCGACTCTCATCACACTTCCGGGGAAGAACATGGCAAGACTGGCTGCATTTGATATGGACGGGACATTATTAATGCCCGACCATCGCCTGGGTGAGCAAACGCTGAGCACCTTAAAGCGCCTGCATGAGCGGGACATTACCCTGACGTTTGCTACCGGTCGTCATGTCCTTGAGATGCGTCATTTAATTGGCAACCTCTCGCTGGATGCATTCCTGATAACCGGAAACGGGACGCGCATTCACTCTCTGGAAGGGGATGTTCTGCACCGCAGCGATTTAGATCCAGAAGTAGCGGACCTTGTGCTCCACAGCCGCTGGGACACCCGGGCCAGCATGCATGTCTTTAACGACCGCGGCTGGCTGACGGACAGGGATATTCCCGAAATACTGCATGCCCACGTCTACAGCGGTTTCCGCTATCAGCTGTGTGATTTCAAACGTTTGCCTGCGCACGAGGTCACCAAGATCTGCTTCTGCGGCGATCACCACGATCTCAGCCGTCTGCGCATTCAGCTCAATGATGCGTTAGGCGCTCGCGCCCATCTCACCTTCTCGGCGGTGGAGTGCCTGGAAGTGCTGCCGGTGGGCTGTAATAAAGGCGCGGCGCTGTCGACCCTGAGCCAACATCTGGGTATGACTTTGGCGGACTGCATGGCATTTGGTGATGCGATGAACGACAGCGAAATGTTGGGATCGGTTGGCAAAGGGCTGATCATGGGCAACGCCATGCCGCAGTTGAAAGCGGCGTTACCGCACCTACCGGTTATCGGACACTGCCAGAATCAGGCAGTATCCCACTTTTTAACGCATTGGCTGGATACCCCACATCTCCCTTATTCCCCCGAATGAATGAGACCCTTCCAGCGAGCCAGGCATCCTGTGATGTCTGGCTTTTTTCTTTTCTGCAGCGAAACTAGCTCAGCATGTCGGCCAGCGCCGACTGCCACGGTGCCAGTTCACCGATGTTGGCCGCGACCCACTGCGGGTTGTAGTAGGTTTCCAGATAGCGTTCGCCGCTGTCGCACAGCAGTGTCACAATTGAGCCGGTTTGGCCGGCGCTGCACATCTGCGCGGCCAGCTGCAACGCTCCCCACATATTGGTGCCCGTTGAAGCGCCCACCTTACGGCCAAGCTGAGTTTCCAGCCAGTGTGCAGTGGCGACGCTCGCGGCATCCGGAACGCGTAGCATGTTGTCGACCACGTCAGGAATAAACGACGGCTCGACGCGCGGGCGACCGATCCCTTCAATTTTGCTGCCCACCGGGCTGCGCAACGTACTGTCGCGCTGCTGCCAGAAGTCCATAAACACCGAGTTCTGCGGATCAACCACCGTTAACTGCGTGTCAAACCCCTGACAGCGAATGTAGCGCCCGATGGTGGCAGAGGTGCCGCCAGTGCCCGCGCTCATCACGATATGCGCCGGAACCGGGTTTGGCTCGTGCTGCATCTGACGGAAAATGCTGTCGGCGATATTGTTATTGCCGCGCCAGTCGGTAGCGCGTTCGGCGAAGGTGAACTGATCCATATAATGGCCGTTCAGCTCGCGGGCCAGCATTTCAGAGGCCTCATAAATTTCGCAGGCGCTTTCCACGAAGTGACAGCGACCGCCGTAAAATTCAATCTGCTCAATTTTGCGTTTCGCGGTGCAGGAAGGCATTACCGCGATAAATGGCAGGCCGAGCAGGCGGGCAAAATAGGCCTCTGATACCGCCGTCGATCCCGACGAGGATTCAATGATCGTGGTGCCTTCTTTGATCCAGCCGTTGCATAAGCCGTACAAAAAAAGCGAGCGCGCCAGGCGGTGCTTGAGGCTTCCGGTCGGGTGTGTACTTTCATCTTTCAGATACAGCTGAATGCCGGGGAAGGCTGGCAGCATCAGACGAATCAGGTGCGTGTCAGCCGAACGCTGGTAGTCGGCGTTAATTTCACTGATCGCGTGTTTTACCCATGCGCTATTCATCATTACTTTCCGTTTGTCATTTTGTGCCTAGCTTAGCGGAAAGCACGGAAAAAATTGTTGCTATTTGACCTTTGCAATACACTTACCGGAGAAAAAATTTCTCTGCGAGTGGCGAATGATAGATAAAATTGACCGTAAGCTGCTGGCGTTGCTGCAGGAGGATTGCACCCTCTCTTTGCAGGCGCTGGCCGATGCCGTTAATCTGACCACCACACCCTGCTGGAAGCGCCTGAAACGCCTCGAAGACGACGGCATTTTACGCGCGAGGGTGGCGCTGCTGGATGCGGAAAAACTCGGGCTCGGGCTGACGGCATTTGTGCTGATCAAAACCCAGCATCACAGCAGCGAATGGTACAGCCGCTTTGTGTCTCAGGTGACGCAAATGCCCGAAGTGCTGGGCTTCTGGCGCATGGCAGGCGAGTACGACTATCTGTTGCGGGTTCAGGTAGCGGATATGAAACGCTACGACGACTTTTACAAACGACTGGTTAACAGCGTGCCGGGTTTATCTGACGTGACGTCGAGTTTTGCGATGGAACAGATTAAGTACACCACCGCGCTGCCGGTCGAGTAAGCTCTGACCGCCAGGCTATTTTATTTGCCCCTTTGGGCCCGTGCAGTGCTCACAACCCTCACGTACTTCATGTACGCTCCGGTTGTTCCGCGCTGTACGGACCCAAATGGGCTGCAACAATAACGCCTGCTCGTCCAGGCTTAATTCTCTGGGTATTTCTGCGTGCGATTATTTGCTCAACTCAGCTGGTACTTCCGCCGGGAATGGCGTCGCTATTTCGGAGCGGTCCTGCTGCTTATCATTATTGCCATTCTGCAGCTGATCCCGCCGAAAGTGGTGGGCTACGTGGTGGACGGCGTGACGCAACAGCATTACACCACTACGCGAATTATGATGTGGGTGGCGACGCTGGCGCTGATTGCGGTGGTGGTCTATCTGCTGCGCTACGTCTGGCGCGTGCTGTTGTTCGGCGCGTCCTATCAACTCGCGGTTGAACTCCGCGAAGATTATTATCGCCAGCTCAGCCGTCAGCATCCTGAATTCTATTTGCGTCACCGTACCGGGGATTTGATTGCCCGTGCCACCAATGACGTCGATCGGGTAGTGTTTGCCGCCGGGGAAGGCGTACTGACGCTGGTGGATTCGCTGGTGATGGGGTGTGCGGTGCTGATTGTGATGTCGACTCAGATTAGCTGGGAGCTGACGCTGCTGGCGCTGGTGCCGATGCCGATTATGGCAATTGTGATTAAACGTAACGGCGACACGCTGCATGAGCGCTTCAAGCTGGCGCAGGCGGCATTCTCTGGCCTGAACGATCGCACTCAGGAAAGCCTGACCAGTATCCGGATGATCAAAGCCTTCGGCCTGGAAGACCGGCAGTCGGCGCAGTTTGCCGCCGAAGCGGCGGACACCGGTGCGAAAAACATGCGTGTGGCACGGGTGGACGCGCGTTTCGACCCTACCATTTATATCGCCATCGGCATGGCTAACCTGCTGGCGATTGGCGGCGGGAGCTGGATGGTGGTTCACGGTAGCTTGACCCTCGGCCAGCTCACCAGCTTCATGATGTATCTTGGGCTGATGATTTGGCCAATGCTGGCGCTGGCGTGGATGTTCAATATCGTCGAGCGTGGCAGTGCGGCCTACAGCCGCATCCGCGCGATGCTGGCAGAAGCGCCGGTGGTTAACGACGGTACGCAGATACTGGCCCCGGAGCGCGGCAGTCTGGCGGTGAATATCCGTGAATTTAATTATCCGCAAACTGAAAAGGCGACGCTGACCAACGTGCAGTTCAGACTCGCACCGGGACAGATGCTGGGCATTTGTGGCCCAACGGGGGCCGGGAAAACTACGGTGTTGTCACTCATTCAACGTCACTTCGATGTCACGCAGGGCGATATTCGATTTCAGGATATTCCGCTGACCGCGCTCCAGCTTGACGGCTGGCGCAGCCGCCTGGCGGTGGTCAACCAGACGCCTTTCCTGTTCTCCGATACCGTGGCGAGCAACATTGCGCTCGGCAAACCGGGGGCGACGCAGGAAGAGATTGAACATGTCGCCAGGCTTGCCAGCGTACATGAGGACATTCTGCGTCTGCCGCAGGGCTATGATACCGAAGTGGGCGAACGCGGGGTGATGCTCTCCGGTGGACAGAAGCAGCGGCTTTCAATCGCCCGCGCACTGCTGCTGGATGCTGAAATCCTGATCCTCGACGATGCGTTGTCCGCGGTGGACGGACGCACCGAACACCAAATCCTGCATAACCTGCGCCAGTGGGGCGAAGGACGCACGGTTATCATCAGCGCGCACCGCCTGTCGGCCCTGACCGAAGCCAGTGAAATTATCGTCATGCAGCACGGACACATCGCCCAGCGCGGGGAACATGAACAGCTGGCGACGCAGCCGGGCTGGTATCGCGACATGTATCGCTATCAGCAGCTGGAGGCGGCGCTCGATGATGTACCAGAAGAACCGCGGGAGGAGGACACTGATGCGTAATTTTGGACAGCTGTGGCCGACGCTTAAACGCCTGCTTGCTTATGGTTCACCATGGCGCAAACCGCTGACGATAGGCATGTTGATCATGTGGGTGGCCGCGGCGGCGGAAGTTACCGGCCCACTGCTGATCAGCTATTTCATCGACAACATGGTGGCGAAAAGCTATCTCCCTTGGGGCATTGTTGTGGGTCTGGCGGCAGCCTATATCGGGCTCCAGCTGCTGGCGGCTTCGCTGCATTATGTGCAGTCGCTGTTGTTCAATCGGGCCGCGGTCGGCGTGGTGCAACAGCTGCGCACCGATGTGATGGATGCCGCACTGCGCCAGCCGCTCAGCGAGTTTGACGTTCAGCCGGTGGGGCAGTTAATTTCCCGCGTTACCAACGATACCGAGGTTATCCGTGATCTGTACGTGACCGTGGTTTCCACGGTGCTGCGCAGCGCGGCGTTGATTAGCGCCATGCTGGTGGCGATGTTCAGTCTCGACTGGCGGATGGCGCTGGTGGCGATTGCCATCTTCCCCGCAGTGACCGTGGTGATGGTTATCTATCAGCGTTACAGCACGCCGATTGTACGCCGGGTGCGAGCTTACCTGGCAGACATCAATGACGGCTTCAACGAAGTGATCAACGGGATGAGCGTAATCCAGCAGTTCCGCCAGCAGGCCCGTTTCGGCGAAAGAATGGGGGAGGCAAGCCGCTCGCATTATATGGCGCGGATGCAGACCCTGCGCCTGGACGGTTTTCTGCTGCGCCCACTGCTGAGCCTGTTTTCCTCCCTGATCCTCTGCGGCCTGCTGATGCTGTTCGGCCTGAGCACCACCGGCACGATTGAAGTCGGGGTGCTGTATGCTTTTATCAGTTATCTCGGGCGCTTGAACGAACCATTGATTGAACTCACCACCCAGCAGTCGATGCTGCAACAGGCGGTGGTGGCGGGCGAGCGTGTGTTCGAGTTGATGGACAAGCCGCGCCAGACCTACGGTGACGACCCACGACCGCTGCAAAGCGGGGCCATTGACGTGGATAATGTTTCATTCGCCTATCGTGGCGATCGGCTGGTGCTGGAAGATATACAGCTCAGCGTACCGTCGCGTAACTTTGTGGCGCTGGTCGGGCATACCGGCAGTGGTAAAAGCACCCTCGCCAGCCTGCTGATGGGCTACTACCCGCTGAGCCAGGGTGAAATTCGCCTTGATGGCCGACCGCTCTCCTCGCTCAGCCATAGCGTGCTGCGTCAGGGGGTGGCGATGGTGCAACAGGACCCGGTGGTGTTGGCCGAATCGTTCTTTGCCAACGTCACGCTGGGGCGCGATATCAGCGAAGAACAGGTCTGGCAGGCGCTGGAAACCGTACAGCTTGCGGACCTGGCGCGCGGCATGGCTGACGGGATTTATACCCGGCTCGGTGAGCAGGGCAATAACCTTTCTGTTGGGCAGAAACAGCTCCTGGCGCTGGCACGTGTGCTGGTCGATACGC
The DNA here is from genome assembly GCF_033843265.1 of Scandinavium lactucae. Lineage (NCBI taxonomy): Bacteria > Pseudomonadati > Pseudomonadota > Gammaproteobacteria > Enterobacterales > Enterobacteriaceae > Scandinavium > Scandinavium lactucae. The sequence continues at coordinate 308,711 of NZ_JAWXRD010000002.1, read as the reverse complement.
CGCAAATTTTGATCCTCGACGAAGCTACCGCCAATATCGATTCCGGCACCGAGCAGGCGATTCAGCAGGCGCTAGCGCTGGTTCGCCAGCGCACTACGTTGGTGGTCATTGCTCACCGCCTGTCGACCATTGTCGATGCGGATACCATCCTGGTGCTGCATCGGGGTCAGGCGGTGGAACGCGGCACCCATCAGCAACTACTTGAAGCGCAAGGCCGTTACTGGCAGATGTATCAACTCCAGCTGGCCGGGGAGGAGTTGGCGGCGAGCATCGAAGAAGAATCGCTTATCGCCTGATGCACCATCATTAAGCAATTTACTGATGCCAGCCGCGAGCTGGTGCAAAAATAAAACGCACCTTGCACTGCCTTGGTGCGTTTTTATTTTGCGACCCCTCTCTGATTTTTTCTTTCTTCATATGATCCGGCTCTGCGCCCCACACAAAAAGCCAGAACGCTCTGAATGACGCCAGTTTTTTACTTCTGGCATGCCGATTGCTTTATCTCCTCTGTGTTAGCTGCCGCCATTACCGAATTCTGACTGGAGGGGATCTATGAAGCTCGTTACCGTGGTGATTAAACCATTCAAACTCGAAGACGTTCGTGAAGCGCTGTCTTCCATTGGTATTCAGGGGCTGACCGTTACCGAAGTGAAAGGCTTCGGGCGTCAAAAAGGCCATGCCGAGCTATACCGCGGGGCAGAATATAGCGTCAACTTTCTGCCGAAGGTGAAAATCGATGTGGCGATCGCCGACGATCAACTTGATGAAGTGATCGACGTGATCAGTAAAGCGGCGTACACCGGCAAAATTGGCGACGGCAAAATCTTTGTCGCCGAGCTGCAACGGGTCATTCGTATTCGTACCGGCGAAGCCGACGAAGCGGCTCTGTAACTCCTGGCACACAGTGATAGGGATCGAAAAAATGAACAAAATACTGCTGAAAATTGCCCCTGGTGTTCTGGCCCTGCTGCCGGGACTGGCTCTGGCGGCACCTGCGGTGGCCGATAAAGCCGACAACGCCTTTATGATGATCAGCACCGCGCTGGTGCTGTTTATGAGTATCCCCGGCATCGCCCTGTTTTACGGCGGTCTGATCCGGGGGAAAAACGTGCTGTCGATGCTGACGCAGGTCACCGTCACCTTCGCACTGGTGTGCGTGCTGTGGGTGGTTTACGGCTACACCCTGGCGTTCGGCACCGGCGGGAGCTTCTTCGGCAGTTTCGACTGGGTGCTGTTGAAAGGCATCGAACTGAAAGCGCTGATGGGCACCTTCTATCAGTACATTCACGTAGCCTTCCAGGGCTCGTTCGCCTGTATCACCGTAGGCCTGATTGTCGGCTCGCTGGCGGAACGTATTCGCTTCTCCGCGGTACTGATTTTCGTGGTGGTGTGGATGACCTTCTCCTACGTGCCGATCGCGCACATGGTATGGGGTGGCGGTTTGCTGGCCACGCATGGCGCGCTGGACTTCGCGGGCGGGACGGTGGTTCACATCAACGCCGCCGTCGCAGGCCTGGTGGGTGCATACCTGATTGGCAAACGCGTGGGCTTTGGCAAAGAAGCGTTCAAACCGCATAACTTGCCAATGGTCTTCACCGGCACCGCTATTCTGTATGTCGGCTGGTTTGGCTTTAACGCCGGTTCAGCAAGCGCTGCCAATGAAATTGCTGCGCTGGCGTTCGTTAATACCGTGGTGGCTACCGCAGCCGCCATCCTGGCCTGGGTCTTCGGCGAGTGGGCGGTACGAGGTAAACCGTCTCTGCTGGGTGCCTGTTCCGGCGCGATTGCGGGGTTGGTCGCGGTCACTCCGGCCTGTGGTTACATCGGCGTGGGCGGTTCCCTGATCGTCGGTATCGCGGCGGGTCTGGCGGGGCTGTGGGGCGTCACTGCCCTGAAACGCTGGCTGCGCGTGGATGATCCTTGCGATGTGTTCGGCGTGCACGGCGTGTGCGGAATTGTCGGCTGTATTCTGACCGGGATCTTCGCCTCCACGTCACTGGGTGGCGTCGGTTATGCCGAAGGCGTGACCATGAGCCATCAGGTTCTGGTGCAACTGGAAAGTATCGGTCTGACGATTGTCTGGTCTGGCGTGGTGGCCTTCATCGGCTACAAACTGGCTGACCTGACCGTAGGCCTGCGTGTTCCGGAAGAGCAGGAGCGCGAAGGTCTGGACGTCAACAGCCACGGCGAGAATGCGTATAACGCGTGATAGTAAGCAAACGGCAACTCTGGTTGCCGTTTTAGTGTTTGCACCCTCTCCCGGTGGGAGAGGGCTTGGGGTGAGGGCATCAGGCCTTACCAATCTTAGTTGCGATTACGCATCACGCCTTCCTGAACCGTTGAAGCCACCAGCACGCCATCCTGAGTATAAAACTCACCGCGCACAAAGCCGCGAGCGCTGGATGCCGAGGTGCTCTCCACGCTGTACAGCAGCCACTCATTCATATTGAACGGGCGGTGGAACCACATCGAATGATCGATAGTTGCCACCTGCATCCCTTTCTCAAGGAACCCAACGCCGTGCGGCTGAAGCGCCACCGGGAGGAAGTTAAAGTCTGAGGCGTAGCCCAGCAGATACTGGTGCACACGGAAATCATCGGCCACCGTGCCGTTGGCGCGGATCCAGACCTGGCGTTTCGGTTCAGCCACATGGCCTTGCAGCGGGTTATGGAACTCTACCGGACGGATCTCCAGCGGTTTGTCACAGAGAAACTTTTCTTTTGCCTGCGGGGGCAGCAGATGCGCCAACTGGCGGGCGATATCGGTTTCCGACCGCAGACCGTCCGGGGCAGGGGCGACCGGCATCGGTTTCTGATGTTCATAACCCGATTCGGGGGCCTGGAACGAGGCGGTCATATAAAAAATTGGCTTGCCGTTCTGAATGGCCGCCACCCGACGAGCGCTAAAACTGTTGCCGTCGCGCAGCACTTCCACGTCGTAGACAATGGGTTTCTGGCTGTCGCCAGGGCGCAGGAAATAGCTGTGGAAAGAGTGAACCAGTCTGTCGACCGGGACGGTTTCTTTGGCAGCATACAGCGCCTGACCCACCACCTGACCGCCAAATACCTGACGTAAGCCCAGATCCTCACTCTGGCCGCGGAACAATCCCTCTTCAATTTTTTCCAGATTTAACAGGGTTAGCAGATTAGAGAGAGCCTGACTCATAAATGTCCTCAAAGATAAAAAGACCGCGGCGTGGCGCGGGAATAGCCACAGTATAACGCAGAATACGAAGTGGTCCGATGGGTGCAATTATCTGAATAACGGCCCGATTACAGGCAAATATCTGAGATCTGTGCCACACTTACCAAGTCGCAAATGTTTCAACTACACACTCTTGCGGGATAAAATCCCGCGAGTGCATGGATGATAAGGAGAACATAATGAAAGTCGTGCACATGTTAAGTGGTTTAGCGGTTGCGGTTGCACTGTCTGCCTGCGCTGATAGAAGTGCTGATATCAAGACACCGGCACCCAGCCCGAACCCCTCTGAGGCCACACAGCCGGTAATTCAGCAACCTAACGTTTCCGGTACGGCGTGGATCCGCCAGAAAGTGGCTCTGCCACCGGATGCCGTGCTGACGGTCACGCTGTCTGATGCCTCTTTGGCGGACGCACCGTCTAAGGTCATCTCGCAGAAAGTGACGCGTACCGAAGGTAAACAGGCCCCGTTCAGCTTCGTGTTGCCGTATAACCCGGCAGATATCCAGCCTAATGCGAGGATCTTGCTGAGTGCGGCAGTAACCATCAACGATAAACTGGTGTTTATTACCGATACGGTTCAGCCTGTTATCAACAACGGCGGAACCAAAGCCGACCTGACGCTGGTTCCGGTGCAGCAAACTGCGATGCCGATGGCGACAGGGGGTGGTGCGGCGACGACGGTGCCATCAACGTCTCCAACTCAGGTGAGTCCGTCTTCTGCGGACTCTGCGCCGACGCAAATCCCATAACGTCGACGTTCCCTCCTCCGTTAGGAGGAGGGAATCAGTAATTCCAGCGATAGCGCTGCATATCGATTTTCCCACTCCCCGACACCTGTACACCTTCTGACAGCAAGGCCTGGCGCTGACGCTGAAGATCAGGCCCGGTGAGGGAGATATTCCCATGACGATTCACCACCCGATGCCACGGCAACGCTGAGCCTTCGGGTAAACGTTTCAGTACGCCCCCAACCTGACGGGCTGCTCGTGGTGAACCGGCCAACCTCGCGACGTCGCCATAGGTCGTCACTGTCCCTTCCGGGATAGCGGCCACAATTTGCCATACCCGGTGCGGGAATGAATCAACAGGTTCCATAGTGCTTTCCAACGGGGAAAAGCACAGGATAAGCGACGCCTTGCGCGATGTGAAGGCTGGCGTTACTCCGGCTGCTGGAAGGTAAATTCCAGGGCCAGACCAATCACCTGCGAGGTGCTTGGGGCAAATTCGTCGGGTTTTACCACCTGGTTCTCGAGGAATTTCAGTTTTCTTGATGCCGTATTAATAATCAGCTTCCCGCGCAGTTCTGGCAGGATCATCGTACTGATGGGATAGATCACGCGGCCTGATGCCGCGACCGGGATCCTGCGTAGCGGAACGTGTCCAAGCACGCCTAGTGAGGCGAACAGCACTGCCACGGGTGTCACAAACAGCAATGCATTGGGATTGATACTGACAAAATCGAGGATAACATTTGGGCGCAAGTAGTTCAGGCCCTGATGGGGCAGAGTCACTTCAGCAATAGCGGGCATTGGCAGAGTATGTGTCAAAGGCAGTGATTTGATCATTGTTGACCCCTGAAGGTGAAGAAAGACGGTTGTCCGTGGGTATCAAAACAGTCTGGACGCTGCGGCACAATTTGCTGCGAGCAAGTTCGCAATAATAGAAATCGGTGGTGTGGATAGGCATGGGAAAAGTCTGGTCGCACAATAAACCAGCATCCGGACAGCCTTGGGTTGCAATTGCCGGGCAGCGCAGGGATAATGCGCCTGCGCGTTAGAAATAACGCTCTCAATGGGGGCTCTGTTGGTTCTCCCGCAACGCTACTCTGTTCACCAGGTCAGATCCGGAAGGAAGCAGCCAGGGCAGACGACGTGTGTGCCGGGATGTAGCTGGCAGGGCCCCCACCCATTTCTGCTTTCCCTCTGATTTTTATAGCTAAAAATCTCATTTCTTTGCATTGATCCGCTGGTGGTACAACTTTTGTGTATCACTTAGAAGGCTAATCAATGTCACATCTGATGCTTTCCCGTCATGGGATCTGGTACTACCGCAGAGTTTATTCAACACCTCGGAGACGGCGCGAGATTCGCATTTCTCTGCGTATACGTTCAAAGCGTGAAGCTATGAAGAGTGCAGAGCAATACATCACCTCACAGCCTTTCGCCTGTGTTCCACAGGCCATCCCGGCACACTCATCTTCTGCTGCGGCTGCTTCTGACCTGGTGAAAAAGAAGAGGCAATTATTTCCGGATCTCAGGAGAGAACTTGAGAAGTACATCACTGCTAAAAAGGGAGCGGTGGGTGAACGCGAGATTTTGACGATCAACAGGTGCGTGAAGGCGTATCTTGCTGCCACGAAAGAACCGTTTAGTAAGCGTAGTGCTGCTGCGTTTGTCGATAGCTTAGAAGGTTCAGCCTCCACCAGAAATCGCTACATCAAGAAGAACTCAGCATTTTTCAAATGGCTTGCTACACGCACAGATGAAGATATGCGCAACCCGTTTGAAGGGATGAGCGTAAAAAGAAATCACGTCGGCGATGGATCGCCGTCCAGCATATACTCTCAACGATTTGAAACGGTTGCACATATCTTTACATAGCGTAAAGGATTGGTAGCGCTGGGTTATCTTAATCGAGCGCTTCACCGGTATGAGGCAGAATGAAATTTGCCAGCTTTACCAAAATGACGTGATGAAAGTTGACGGTATTTGGTGTTTCCGTATCGATAACTTAAACCCTAACCAGACGATAAAAACGGACAGCTCACGGCGATTTGTACCGATCCATTCTCAACTGTTAGCGCTTGGCCTACTTGATTTCATCAACGACAGGAAAGGGCATTTGTTCCCTGAATTAACCTTGCACTTTGGCAGCGATGGTCATGGTCACTATTTCAGCCGCTGGTTTACGAGGTTCAGGGGTAAGTATGGTTTGCCTGAGTACCATTCGTTGCGGCATTACGCCGCTACAACGTGAGCAGTTTGCCTCTCAAGTGCTCGGACACTCGAGCACAACGATCACGTATAACCGATACGGAAAAGGAGTCGACGTTAAAAGGTTAGTTGAGTTAGTGGAATTCCTTTAAAGAAATGCAGGGCATAACGGTGTATTAATCAACGGGGAGCATGTCACCACTAACGAGGCTTATTGGCTTCTAATGTTTAAAATCAGGAAGAAGGGGGAAAGGCTGGGGCTACCCAGCCTTTGGCGGTCATCTCACTTTCTTGAAGATGAGCAGGACCAAAACAAGGCAAATGGCGCTACCGACAAATGCGGTGATCAAGAGGTTATCCACTGAACGCGATAAGTCATCTATGATCGCTTCACATAAATTGGCTTCCATCTGACCTGTTGAAGGGGGGACGTTGTATTTCCAGGTTAGCCCGAAATCAAGCACTGGGATTGTCAGGGCTATAGAGTAGATGGCGAATACTGAAGCAATGCCTCCCCATCGAAGGATAGTCTTTGCTCTATTCGTCATCATTAGCAGTCCTCCAAATCATCTCACCTTTTTAAAGATCAGTAGGATGAGAGGCACGCAGATCGCAAAGCCAAAAAGGGCGACAGTAAAAACGCCATCAGTGGCTTGCATGATCGAGTCTATAGAAGCTTGGTACTCTTTTAATGGGATTGGGCCAGAAAACCGCATACTTTCACTCTCGGTGAATGCGGAAAAAGAGAAGGTAGATAGCACCAGTGCGATAAAGTAGCATAGCGATACAATGACAATCCCTCCCCATCGGAAAACGGTTTTAGTTCTATTCGCCATCGCCATAAGATCCCCCTAATACACCACCTACAGTGCCGCCGGAATACGGAGACAATGAATCACCAGTGGCTGCACCTTCCGCTGCAACATACTGAACTACCCCGCCGGGAGTTTCCTGGAATGGTTGTAAGTTACCTGAATTAGGGTATTGCTCTTTGAATACTCTGGTCATCTCAACGACAAGCATTGAGGACATGTCTCCACCCTTCGCAATGAGAAATCTTTGCAGCGATACCGGAACGGTGAAATCTTCCTCGGCTTCAATAGGTAGTTGGGTCGTCGTAGAAGTGTAACCGTGCTCAAATACCGTAGAGCCAGCAAACTTAATCCCCGCAACTGAATGTGTGGTGCAGTTGCTGCCAGTAACGTCATACTCATCAATGGTATGGCCTCTCCTCCTTGTTGTCTCTGGCATTTTTGATGTTTGTATAGCTGGCTTACTGCTGTTCCATAGGTCTTCGAAGAACGCTCTTGTCTTCACCGGGTCAGCATCGTCTATGCGGAAAACACGAGCACCCATCTCATAGAGTTCAGAACGATAGTAAACCCTTGCATCTTCATCTTGCAGGAAGTTAAGAACACCATCTCCTGTAAAGCCTCCACGATTGGTTCTGCCATAGCGACCATACGTGTAGAGATAGACATTGTTATTCTCGTGCACCGAAACGAAAGCGTGACCTGCGTTTTTGGTTTCAGTCCAGATGTAAACGCCGTTCAATAACGGGTTATCTTCGGGTTTGCAGGTGTCAGCAAAGCTGTTATGTTTCTTCGCTACTTGCGCGTGCTGCACTGGCTCTACAGGTGCTGTAGCCCAGGAAGGGGTATTCACCTCAACAGTGCCAGGAGCAATCAGAAAATTGGTCCCTTGTGGACATCCACAACGGATCTCTGCGCCATCCACAGCGACAGCGACGCCGTTTGAGTGCCGATGATCACCGGTGACAATAACTCCGACCTTCCCGCATTTCGGGCAGGAGGTAGTCTTATCACCAATGTAAAGTTTCCACTTGCCCATGACAGACATACCCGGACGGGCGGCAATACATTGTGCGCCTGTAGAGGTTTTATCCCCATGAAGGCCAACATTCTTACCGTGAACGGTGCAGCCTCTGTTTACTGATGCCATTGTAGCCGCCTTATTTCAGAAAATTAGCCGGCAACGTTTCCCCGGCCCGGACTGCTCTTCTGACACTCCCTTGCGGGCTACTGATTATTTCGTCGCCGTTGTCGAGTAAGCTACCGATAAGAGCGGCGGATTTGCCGGAAGTATTACCCACACCTGTAGTGATCTTCGCGGTTGTTCCATCAGGGTAGCGAACCTCATCACCAACGATAGAGACATTAACCAACGTACCATTCTCAAGCTCGATCTGCTGCCCGTTGTATTCACTGAAAACAGTTCCGCCGTCGCGGGTTAAGCTACCCTCTGTCGCGATCAGGTAAGCTGCTGTAACTGGATGAGCGAGATTGTATGCGTTTCTTTCATTGATCAGGCTACGCGCTTCTTCGTTCATTTCCGCAAGCTGTTCGGCTGTGAATAGTGACTGGTCAAAGGCTGTCAGCATTTCGGCGGTGAGTTCATTGGTGTACTGTTTCATAAGTCCCTCTACTAGTTATAGAAATAATCATATTGGCGATTTTACAAACAATAACCCTATGTACAACAAGTATTAGACTCAACCTAAGCCGCGTTTCGTAACAAAATACGAGAAGGTTAGCTGTAGTGAAATTTGAGTTAAGTGATGCTTGCTCTTCTATCTCTTCTCCGACCCTTCCTTAAACTCTGGTGGTTTGCGCTTCGCATAAATTACATGTGCTTCATTAATGTCGCCCAAGTATTTAATTCTCAGTCCGCGCTCATCGGATGATTCTTGCATATTGTGCAAAAACAAATCGCTTCCATTCAAAAATAAACTTATGTTTATTTCTTTAGTTACAATAATTTGTCTGAGATGTTATACCATCCTGTTCGCACAATGCCTTTCTTATTTTTTTATTTGGCAGTTTTATTTTTTTAAGTTAAAGAGGAGTGATGTATGGTGATTGGTCCACCAAAACGTCCTGATGAAGCCATTAACATTCTAATCAACGCCCTACAGCCTTTAGGCGAACGAATACATGTCATTGCACGAAAAAGAATAGGGTGGGGGACGCGCGAGAAGCCTTATATCTATCTGGTGATTGAAGGTGAAGTCTCCGTTTTACGACTTTCTGACGGGCTAATGCTTGGCTCAACCCGTGAACCACATGTGCTTGGTTTTACTGAAATGTTTTTCCCTGTCCGCAGCAACCAAATACGAGCGGAAACAGAATGTACGCTGATACGGATAGATGCATCTCGGGTAATTTCAGAAATCGATCGGTTAAACTTATGGCGTGCGGTGGCTGAATTGTCCACTTATCACACTACCTATATGGTGTATCGCGATTTACAGATTGTTAATCAGCGTACCCCGCCAGTTGTCTATCAGTATCTGCAAGAGATGGATCAATTACCGGATGAACAAAAACATCGCATCAATATTCTCAGCTATATTCAGGAGCGTACTGGGTTGTCACGAAGTAGCATTCTCAATGTGGTTGCGTGGTTAAAAAAACATAAATATATCGACTACCAACGGGGAGGGTATCACTTGAAAGTAAATAATCTACCGAACTAACGCCAGTCATGTATTGCGCAACTAACAGGAGTGCGTTGCGCAATAATGTCCCTGTGAACTGTTTGTGCTTATGCGACTCTCAGCCGGCAAAATAAACGGCTGTCATCTGAATGAAATATTTCTGTCACGTAACCGTCATATATTAGGCCGACAATCACTCCGGATAATGTGTTAATACAGGCATAAGAAAAATATATCTGTGGATCGGCCTGTCATCTTCGTGTATTAATTATGTTAATTAAATGAACGGGAAGTGTGACGATGAGCACGGTAGTTCTGAATGTTAAAATTGACGAAACGCTAAAAGAACAATTACGGCATTATGCAGAAGTGCATAACGAGACACTAAGCGCAGCAACGCAACGACTGCTGCAGCTGGCATTTGAAGTCGCATCCGAGGTGGGAGTATCCGAAGGCGAGGTAGACAGTCAGCATACCGAAGAAGAATCATCCCCTCTGACTCCTAAAGAAATCAAGGCATTACGCAAACTTCTTAAGAAGAGAAAATGAAACAACAACTCTCAACGGCAACTAACTATGGCGAAGCCTGTGAAATGCTTCGCTCCGGCTACGTGAAGCATGTCCGCCTGAACTGGAATGTTGGCAGTGATGAGTTCTTTCGCATCGCGTCAGACTGGTGCGACACTGGCGCTAAAATTAAGAAAGATGGCGACAGCTTTATTATATCGGTGAAAGGCTTCCCAATCCCACGCCAGCATTAATATACTCGTCATACTTCATACTGACCCAATCATCTCAGACGGTCAGGGACGAAATATTTAACGAGCCGATACTTCCTATCGGTTCGTCGCTATTTTATTAGATTATTTTCCTTGTACGTAAATTATTCTGCTGACCGTTCAGAGAATTCCAGAGCGGTTGCAGGGTTTTGAACGCTATCCGCAGGGCTTCATCATCCAGGGTAAACGGCAACCGCAGCCAGCGATCGAACGCCCCGGCAAGGCCAAAACGCGTCCCGGTGCCCAAATGAATCCCCACGCTTTCGGCGCGTGCGGCAAACAGCGTCGCCAGCATGTCCGGCAATTCCACCCAAAACGACAGGCCGCCTTCCGGCTGAGCGTAACGCCATTGTGGGAAATATTCGTGCATCAATGCGCTGCACATGTCCCTTCGTGCGGCGAGCATTTGACGCCGTTGTGGCAGAAAACTGTCTCCATTTTCCAGCAACCAGACGGTGGCGAGCTGCTCCAGACACGGCGAACCAAGGTCCAGCGTGTCGCGGGCCTGCACCAGCGAAGCAAGCGTACGCGATGACGCGCGGATCCATCCCAGACGCAGACCGCCCCAAAAACTTTTTCCGGTTGAACCAAGCGTTATCACCGGCGCATCGGCATTGAATGCGGCTAACGGTGGCGGCGGCGGGGCGTTATACCAGAGGTCGACCATCGTTTCGTCAATCACCAACGTGGTACGCGTGCGGGCAGAGAGGTCGGCAATCTGCTGACGCGTCGCGGCATCCATACAGCGCCCGGTCGGGTTATGAAAATCAGGCATCAGATAGGCCAGACGCGGTGCGGTCTGTGCAAAGGTCGCCGCCAGGCCCGCCACATCCCAGCCTTCGACAGGCAACGTCACGCCTACTGGACGGCAAGAGGCACCCTGAATCGCGGCGATCGCCAGCGGATAGGTGGGGCTTTCCACCACCACGCGGTCGCCGGGGCCGGTCAGCAGACGCAGGATAAGTGCCAGCCCGCTTACCGCCCCATTGACCACCATGATTTCGTCGGCGCGGGTCGGTAAACCGCGTGCGCAATAGCGTTGGGCAATTGCTTCGCGCAGTACCGAGAGGCCTTGCTGATCGTAGCCTGAACTGGAGAAGTGCTGCGGCATCGCAGCCAGCGCATGGCTGTAGGCCTGATGGATTTCCGGCCCGGCGTTTAGCGCTGCGGTAGAAAGGTCCAGCGCCTGCCCGGCGGTCATCCGTGTCGGCACCTGCTGATGCTGCACCGGTAAGATCACCCGCGAGCCGCTGCCATGACGGCTCTGCACATAACCTTCATCCCGCAACTGGGCGAGGGCGCTGGCCACCGTGGTCCGGCTGACGTTCAGCGCGGTAGCCAGTTCACGTTCGCCGGGCAGACGACTGTCGAGCGCCAGACGGCCATCAAGGATCAACAGCCGCAGCGCTTCGGCGAGCTGACGCCAAAGTGGGGTGCGGGACGGGCTTTCCTGCCAGTGGCCGAGCAGGCTCACCAGCGATTGACTACCGGAACGACGCAGAGACATAGCAGTCCACTTTTGTAAAACTGGTCATTAATAATAGGTCCATTTTTGACGATGATACGGTTTTCAGCAACCACTGATGAGGTTTTTATGCTGCGCCGTTTACTGCAACTGTACGTCGGACTCTGTTTGTATGGTGTTTCTACCGCGATGTTTGTCCGCGCCAATCTGGGGGCCGATCCGTGGGACGTGTTCCATCTCGGTGTCGGCAAGGTCTTTTCTCTGGATATCGGCACGGTGATGATCATCACCGGCGCGCTGGTGTTACTGCTGTGGATCCCCATCCGCCAACGCCCGGGTCTGGGCACGATTAGTAATGTGATTGTGCTTGGCCTGGCCGCCAACGCCACAATGGCGGTGCTCACGACGCCGGAGTCAGTATGGCTGAAAAGCGGGCTGATGATTGCGGCGGTAGTGCTGAACGCGCTGGCAACCGGAATGTATATCGGCGCGGGCTTTGGGTCTGGGCCACGTGATGGCCTGATGACAGGGATCCACGCCCGCACCGGCTGGTCATTACGGCTGATCCGCACCAGCATTGAACTGACGGTACTGATTATCGGCTATCTGCTGGGCGGCAGCGTGGGGATCGGCACCCTGGTCTACGCCCTGGCGATTGGCCCGCTGATCCAGCTCTGTCTGCCGTGGTTCCGGGTACAACCTGCCTCACGCGCGGTGGTGCAAAAAGCAAAAGCAATAAGTTAGTTTTGCGAGCGTTCACGGAGAAAAGAGAGCCGCTTCGCTTCCTGACCGCGGAGTGCTTTACCGCGCAAACTGAACCGTGCATTCTCTTGAAAAAAGTGAACGCTTCGCAAAGAGGTTTCCCGATGGTATCTGCCCCTTCCACTTTGGCCCTGCAACTGGCACGTCGCGACTGGGAAAACCCCGGCGTGACGCAGTGGCATCGCTTGCCCGCCCATGCCCCAATGTCTAGCTGGCGCAATGAAACCGAGGCGCAGGGTGATGTGCCCTCGGCAGCCCGGCAGCTGCTCAACGGTGAATGGCAGTTCAATTTCTTTAACGCTCCCGAGGCGGTGCCTGACGCGTGGCTGACAGGCGATCTGGTTGATGCCGTCACCATGCCGGTGCCGTCTAACTGGCAGATGCAGGGCTTTGATACCCCGATTTATACCAACGTCACCTATCCCATTCCGGTCACGCCCCCGCAGGTGCCCGCAGAAAACCCAACCGGCTGCTATTCCCGCGAGTTTGAGGTGCCAGAGAGTTGGCTGGCGCAGGGGCAGACACGCATCATCTTTGACGGCGTGAACTCGGCGTTTCATCTGTGGTGCAACGGGCAGTGGGTCGGCTATTCCCAGGACAGCCGTTTGCCCGCGGAATTCGATCTCAGCCCGATGCTGGTGCCCGGGCGCAACCGGCTGGCGGTGCTGGTGCTGCGCTGGTGCGACGGCAGCTATCTTGAAGATCAGGATATGTGGCGCATGAGCGGGATCTTCCGCGATGTGTCGCTGCTGCATAAGCCCCCGACGCGAATCGCTGATTATTACCTGACCACCGATCTGAATGAAGATTTCAGTCGCGGCGTGCTGAACCTGAACGTGACCCTGGAAGGTGACGCCTTTGCCGACACCCAGGTGGTGGCCGTGCTGTGGCGCGATGGCGTGGAAATTGGCCGTCAGCGGCAAACACCGGGTAGTGAGATTGTCGATGAGCGCGGGCAGTGGGCCGAGCGCCTGAGCCTGAAAATCCCGGTTGATGGCCCGTTGCTGTGGAGTGCCGAATGTCCGCACCTGTATCGTCTGACTGTCTCCCTGCTCAATGCCGACGGCGCGCTGCTCGAAACGGAAGCCTGCGACGTGGGCTTCCGCCGGGTGGCGATTGTTGATGGTTTGCTGACGCTCAATGGTAAGCCATTGCTGGTTCGGGGCGTCAACCGCCATGAACACCATCCGCAGACCGGACAGGCGGTAGACGAAGCCACGATGCGCGAAGACATTCTGCTGATGAAGCAGAATAACTTTAACGCCGTGCGCTGTTCGCATTATCCCAATCATCCGCTGTGGTATCGGTTGTGCGACCGCTACGGCTTATATGTGGTGGATGAAGCCAATATCGAAACCCACGGCATGGTGCCGATGAGTCGTCTGGCCGACGATGCGCGCTGGCTTCCGGCGATGAGCGAGCGCGTCACGCGGATGGTCGCCCGCGATCGCAATCATCCTTCAATCATTATCTGGTCGCTGGGCAATGAGTCCGGGCATGGGGCCAATCACGATGCGCTGTATCGCTGGCTGAAAACTACCGATCCGACGCGGCCAGTGCAGTACGAAGGCGGCGGAGCCAACACTGCGGCCACCGACATTATTTGCCCGATGTATGCCAGGGTTGACCAGGATCAGCCGTTCCCGGCGGTGCCGAAATGGTCGCTGAAAAAGTGGATCGGTCTGCCGCAGGAGTCGCGGCCATTGATCCTGTGTGAATATGCCCATGCGATGGGCAACAGCTTTGGCGGATTTGCCAAATACTGGCAGGCGTTCCGTGAATTTCCGCGTTTGCAGGGCGGCTTTGTCTGGGACTGGGTCGATCAGGCATTGTCTAAAACCGACGCTGACGGTAACACCTTTTGGGCCTACGGCGGTGATTTTGGTGACACCCCAAACGACCGCCAGTTCTGTATGAATGGTCTGGTGTTCCCGGATCGCACCCCACATCCGGCGCTGTTTGAAGCCAAGCGCGCGCAACAATTTTTCCAGTTCCGGTTGGATTCGGTGCAACCGCTGCGGGTGGAAATCAGCAGCGAATACCTGTTCCGGCGCAGTGACAACGAGCAACTACGCTGGTGGCTGGCGCACGATGGTGAAACGCTGGCCGAAGGCGAAGTCACGCTGGATCTGGCCCCTCAGGGGAAAACGGTGCTTGAACTGGCCGATTTCACGCCGGACATTAACGTCGGAGACATCTGGCTCAACGTGGAAGTGTGGCAGCCAGAGGCGACGGCCTGGTCGGCGGCGAACCACCTTTGCGCCTGGGATCAGTGGCCGCTGCCAGGGCCGCTGGCGGTCCCTGCGCTATCCGCCGAGGGCGTTGCCCCGCAGTTAGTCCGTAACCCGGAGGCATTTATCGTTAGCCACGGCCAGCAGCGTTGGCAGTTTAACCGTGACAGCGGACACTTGAGCCAGTGGTGGCATGACGAGCAGCCCACATTGCTATCTTCTGTTCTCGATAATTTCACCCGCGCTCCGTTGGATAACGATATCGGCGTCAGCGAAGCCACCCGTATCGATCCGAATGCCTGGGTCGAGCGCTGGAAGGCGGCAGGTCTGTACGCCATGACCGCGAGAATGCTGCACTGCGAAGCGCGTGAGCAGGCCGATGAGGTGGTGATCATCACCCGTCACGTCTGGGAACATCAGCAGAAGGTGCTGTTTATTTCCGACAAACTTTGGCGTATCGACGGTCATGGTGAGCTGCATGCTGACATCGATGTTACCGTCGCAAATGATATCCCTGAGCCTGCGCGCATCGGCCTGAGCTGTCAGTTGGCAGAATCTGCTTCGCAGGTCAGCTGGCAGGGTTTGGGGCCACATGAAAACTATCCGGATCGGCAACTTTCAGCCCGTCATGGGCGCTGGAGTTTACCGCTCGAGGCGCTGCATACGCCGTATATATTCCCCAGTGAAAACGGCCTGCGCTGCGACACGCGTGAACTGCGCTATGGGGCCCACCGCTGGCAGGGCGAGTTCCATTTTAGTCTGAGCCGTTACGGCCAGCAGCAGCTACACGAGGTGAGTCATCAACATTTGCTGCGCGAGGAGCCAGGCTGCTGGCTGAATCTGGATGCATTCCATATGGGCGTTGGGGGGGATGATTCGTGGAGTCCGAGCGTATCGCCGGAATTCCTGTTGCCAACCCGGCGTGTGCGTTATGCGTTCAGCTGGCGTCGCGACTAAACTTATCAACGCCGGACGCGGTCAGAACCGCTGGCCGCGCCGTTCACTTCGGAGGTTATCTCATGAAGTATGTTGATGGTTTTGTCGTTGCCGTGCCTGCGGACAAAAAGGAGGCGTATCTGGCGCTGGCGGCAAAGGCGGCACCGCTGTTTAAGGAGTTTGGTGCAACCCGCGTGGTCGAGTGTTGGACAGACGATGTGCCCGACGGCAAGCTGACCGACTTTCGCATGGCGGTCAAAGCTGAAGACAACGAAGAAGTGGTTTTCAGCTGGATTGAGTATCCATCGAAAGAGGTCCGGGATGCGGCCAACGCGAAGATGATGGCCGATCCACGGATGAAGGAGATGGGTGAAAGTATGCCGTTCGACGGTAAACGGATGATTTACGGCGGCTTCGCGCCGATCCTCGACGAGTAAACGTATACGGCTGTGCGGCGTGCCGCCAGCCGTTTTACGTGGCGTCAGGCTGGTGCAGGTTGTCTTCTGCCCACGCCATAAACTCCGCTTTCGGCAGGGCTTTGCTGAACAGCCAGCCCTGACCAAACTGCACACCGTGCTCGGACAACCAGCGGCGCTGGACCTCGGTTTCAACGCCTTCGGCGACCATCGCCAGCTGCAAACTTTTCGCCATTTCGATGATGTGCGGCGTGACGTTCTTAAACTCCAGGGTATCGACAAACGATTTGTCGATTTTAATGATGTCGACGTCGAGATTTTGCAGATAGCTCAGACTGGAATAGCCGGTCCCGAAGTCATCGATATACAGCGCATAACCTGCCTGACGGAGTTGGCTCAGCGTGCTGGCGCTGTTTTTCAGATCGATAAAGCTACGTTCGGTCAGTTCCAGCGCCACCTGTGACGGCGGAATACCCCATTTGTTCAGCTGCTGAGATAGCTGTAACGGCAGCTTTGCCGAAATCAGATCCTGCGGATCGAGGTTAATCGAGACGTGTTTGTCGGGATGCAGCTTCAGCCAGGGGCCTAAATCCTCAAACACTTTTTCCACAATCAGTCCGGTGAGCCGGGTAATCAGCCCGCTTTGCTCGGCCAGGGGAACGAAAATATCCGGAGACAGAAAGGTGCCATCCGGTTGTCGCCAGCGGGCCAGCGCCTCGGCCCCGACTATTTTCCCACTGCGTAAGGAGACAATTGGCTGGTAGTAAACGTCGAGCGCGCGACTGTTGATGGCGTCCAGCATCCGATGGTACGGCGACTGTAGATTGCGCACCATTTGCAGGATAAGCCCGGCACCGAGCAGACTTATCAGCACCCCGATCGGTAACCAAATCAGCATCTGCTGATGCCATTTGCTGGTCAGCGGGTCTGTGGGGGCCCAGATGATTTGTGATATGCCGATATCCGGGTAATCCCGCAGATTATAAATCATGCCGTTGCGGGCAAATGTGTGGTCGCCGAGCGGGTGCTCCTGCTGCCAGATGCGCATATCGAACGGCGCGCTATTGGAAATGAGGCTGCCGGTGCGGCTGCCAATCAGCACGGTGTTGATGGTCCAGGGAGCAAACGGCACCACATCGATGAAAGAACCCGGATCGACCATCACCATATGATGTGTGCTCGCCAGCGCCACCATGTAGTGATGTATACCCAGATCGTTGATGTCGGTCAGCCAGACGCGATAGCCGTCATCGGTTCGGCGGTCAGTGGGCGGGAATTCAACGTTGCGGCTGTGGCTTTCCAGCGAGGAACATTCCGGTCTTAGACCATTGAGCCACAACACTTCCTGTACGTCACGATGGGTATAGGCCGCCCGACGCATGGTCTGTAGATGGAGCGGACCGCAAGGCGTGCCCTGAAAGGTATCAATTTCTTTTAAGGTGGATTTAGCCTGCGACACCACCTGCTGGGCGCGTAAAATCACGCGTTCGCCGTAGTTACTGAGATCGCGGGTAAACTCTTTTTTGGCCTGATAATGTGCAACCCATACGCTGAGCGTGACCGGCAATAAAACGGAGAGGGTGAGCACGGCGACGACCAGGGCGACCATTTTTTTACTTGTCATGGCCCTGTTTTCCTTCCTGCGCTGAAATCGTTATGTTACGCCAATTATATGCAATGATAAGCTTAACTGTCTTTTTTCTAAGGAATAATCAGGGAAAATCCCGATGAAGAAAAATGAGTTCGTCACTCAGGATCTGCTGAGTAAAATTTATCAGCAGGGTGACGGCGGCCCGCGTAAGCTGCCGCCGGAGAGACAACTGGCGCAAGAGTATGGCGTTTCGCGATTTACCGTGCGCCAGGCGCTGGAGAAACTGGCGAGCATTGGCGTTATCAGAATTGTTCAGGGATCGGGCTGTTGGATTAACGACGGGGCGCGGAATAATCCGCTGGTGTACAACTCGATTACCGAAAAGCGTTTCGATCAGATGCGTTATCGGATGATAAGCCTGCATAAAAAACGCCCGAATCGCGAGGAACAGCAGATATTCGGGCTAACGGATGATGACTTTATCTGGCAGTTTTGTCGTTTGCGCTATGTGGATGACAGTCCGGTGCAAATCGAGGTGTCGCGCATGCCGTCGGCGGCATTCGCAGACCTTAATCAGCAGGTTATCGAACGTTCGTTACAGCAATATGCCCTGCAAAAGGGCTATCAAATTTCCCACATGCTCACCACCTATCGGGCGGTGAACGTCAGCCGGGAACAGGCCGAATTACTGGGCTGCAAAAAAGGCAGCCCGGCGATGCACATCAACAACCGCGGCATTCTGGCGGGCGGTCAGGTATACGCCATTAGCGACATTATCGATATCAACTACACCTGCACCTACGTCATTCCACATAACCGCGACAACCTCGCGTTCCGCCAACAGCCAGGCTGATTACGGCGTATGCAGCGTGCCGTCCGGTAGGCGACTTTGCGTCCATTCATGCGGGCGGTACACCACCGGATGCGAAGCCGCCAGTGCTTCGTTGAAGCCGACGCCAATGCCCGGTTTTTGTGGCGGATAAATGTAGCCTTCTTTTGCCACCGGCGCGCCGGGGAAGACGGCATCGGTGGTCGCGGATCGTGGAATGAATTCCTGAATTGCGGCGTTGTGCAGATGAATATTGAGATGAGTATTCACCGCCACGCCAATCGGCGTCATGTCGCCCGGGCCGTGCCAGGCCAGACGCACGCCAAAGGCCTGGCACAGCACCGCCAGCTTCAGCGCCGGGGTGATGCCGCCAATCTGTGACACATGACAGCGAATGAAATCAATCTGTCGATTGACTACCAGGTCATGCCATTCCGCCGGGTTATTAAACAGTTCGCCGAGCGCCAGTGGAACGCTGCTTTGCTGACGGATCTGCGCCAGCCACGGGGTTTGCTGCGGCGGCAGAATATCTTCAATAAAGTACGGCTGATACGGCTCGAGCTGTTTTGCCAGCTGCACCGCCTGCTGCGGGAACAGACGTTCATGTACATCATGCAGGATGTGGAAGCGATGCCCGTAGCGCTCTCGCAGGGCGCGGAACATTTCCACCGTGTTACGCATGTATTGATCCTGGCAGAACCAGGCACCTGGCGAAGGGTTATCCGGCGCATGGAGCTCGGTTGGCGTGCCGCCGTAGAAGCCAAGCTGGCAGCGAATATGGCGATAGCCTTTTTCAAGTAGCGCATCAACGGCGGTGTACAGCTCGTCCAGCGTATCACCGCTGGCGTGGGTGTAGGCGGCGATTGCGTCCCGGGATTGACCGCCAAACAGCTGATACAGCGGCATGTTCGCCAGCTGCGCTTTAATATCCCACAGCGCCATATCGACCCCGGCTATGGCGTTATTCATCGCCGGGCCGTTTCGCCAGTAGGCGTTGACGTTCATCATCTGCCACAGGTCTTCAATGTTATTGGCATCGCGACCGATCAACAGCGGACGCAGATATTCATCGACCAGGGTTTTCACTGCCAGCGGGCGTTGCTGAAAGGTGGCGCAACCGTGGCCGGTAATGCCTTTGTCGGTGGTCACGCGTACCGCCACTAAATTGTGGCGATCCGGGCGAGTGATGAAGCAGTCAATAGCGGTAATAAGCGTCGGTTCCACGGAAAAAGGCTCCCTGTTGATGACGGAAAAAATAGACGATTGATGATTTATCTTCGCCTTATTTTACGCGTCAGGTAAACCCTTTTCTGGAATAAATATTTTGGTCTGAAATAGCGTGTTTATTGAATTAAAAACCAGACCAATTTTGCGTATTTTAACCTTTGCATGCCTTGTAAGGGAAGAAGTGTGAGGGGGTTCAAATTTTATTGGTTTGTTTTGTATTCACAGCTTCATTACCATCCAGATAGCCAAAACAAGAACATGTCGCAGGAGTCACTATGGGGACGCGAGACGCCATCGCACGCATCATTCAACTGGTCGGTGGGCAAGACAATATCAATAAAGTCTGGCATTGCATGACCCGCTTACGCTTTGATTTAATTGATGATAGCAAAATCGAACAGGGCGAAATTAAAAAGCTGCCCGGCGTACTGGGCGCGCAGCTGCAAAGCGATCAGTTCCAAATCATTATCGGCCCTACGGTCAACGGCTGGTACGAGCAACTGCAGGCTGCCCTCGGTCAACGTGATGAGACAACGGTCACCAGTGGCAAGGGCCGTAAAAGCCTGGTGTCGCTGTTTATGGATACCGTTTCCGGCGTGTTTGGTCCGATTGTCCCGGCGATTGCCGGGGCAGGGATGATCAAAGGTTTGCTGGCCGGATTAATTGCGCTGAAAGTGGTGTCGCCGAAAAGCGATACGGTGATGATCATCGATCTGATCGCCAGCGGCGTGTTCTATTTTCTGCCGTTTTTCCTCGCGGTGTCGGCAGCAAAAATTTTCAAAACCAATGAATACCTCGCGGCGGCGGTGGCGGCCTGCCTGATGTATCCAACCTTAATTGACGCTGCCAAGGCGCTGGCGACCCATCAGCCTGATGCCGCCTCCGCGCTATGGTTAATGAACGCCGTGCCGGTGTCGGTATTTAACTACGCCTCCAGCGTCATTCCGGTGATTTTCTCGGTTCTGGCGCTGAAATACATCCATAAATGGGTCGACAGTATCATGCCGGAGGTGCTGAAAACCGTGTTTACGCCGACCCTGACGCTGTTTATCGGCGCGCTGGCGGCGTTAGTGGTGATTGGCCCGATTGGCATTTGGCTCGGAAAAGGGCTGGCGCTGTTTATCGAAGGGCTGTTCAGCGTATCGGCGAGCTTTGCCGGGCTGGTGGTGGGCGCGATACGTCCGGTGGCGATCCTCACCGGGATGCACCATGCGATGACCCCGATTGCGCTGCAAAACTTTAGCGATCGGGGCTATGACATGCTGATGCCAATGATGTTTATGGCCAACATGGCGATTGCCGGAGCGACGTTTGCTATCTGGCGCCTGAGCAAAGACCGACAGGATCGTACGGTGACGCTGTCAGCGGCGGTTTCTGCGCTACTCGGCATAACCGAACCGGCGTTGTTTGGCGTGCTCACCCGTCATAAGAAAGCGTTTATCGCCGCGACTATCGCCAGTTCGCTGGCCTCTGCCTTCATCGCGTTCTTCGGCGTGCGCCTGTATGGCTATATCTTATCGAGCATCTTCAGTTTGCCCGCTTATATCGGCCCGTACTTTGTCTATGCCCTGTCGGGCGTGGCAATCGCGCTGGTGCTGTCGTTCACCCTGACCACGCTGCTGGTGGGTCGGGAGCGAACGTAAGTAATGACATTTCAGCATTTAAGGGCGACGTAAGTCGCCTTTTTTATATGTTAAAACTGATCCCTCCACGCTAAGTCCCTCTTTTGCTCGCGGTCATTCACACACAGAAAACTGCGCGATAAATCACATTTTTTAAACCTCACATCTATGTATGAACTTCATGCGTAAGGTTTACAGGAATCTAAAGCCTGAATGCGTGTTAATTGCTTGAAATAAAAGTGAATTAATAATATTAGCAACAGGTGATGGAATGTGATGGCATTCACAAAAAATGACCCTAACCAATTGATGTCAATAGCAAGAGCGGACATCTTAATAACAATTTTGTGATGCTCGTTGCAAATTCATGGCTTGTTTAAAGGAAAAATCACTTTCAAGAAATAAGCGAGGTCATGATTATGAGAATCGGCATGGTAATTAGCGGCGGTGATGTGACAGGGATAAATAACTTTGTCTTTCAGATATCAAGATTAGCACGGGCAGAGATCATTTTATTCAATGGGGGGATTCCAGGCCTCTTGCAAAACAAATACCAGGCTATTTCTCTGCGTGATTTAGTGGATTTTTCCATTGCCGCCATTCCCATTATGTCTTCGGGGCGTACCAACCGTAAATTGATGGCCTCGGAATATGAGGTGATTGCGAAACAGCTTAAGACCCTGCATATCGATGTCCTCGTGATGGCGGGCGGCGATGGTTCTCTGCAATTTCTTCATCATCTCAGCGAGTACGGTATTAATTGCTTTGGTGTCGGGATGACCATCGATAATGATGTTTATGGCAGCGATTATACCATTGGTTTTTCTACGGCCTGCGAACAGATTATTAAAGAGGTCACCAAGCTGCGGAATACTGGGCGAGCATTACCGGGGCGAGTCTTTATGGTGGAGCTGCTCGGGGGCTACTGCGGTGAGCTGACATTGCAGTCGGCGATCAAAAGCAACGCCGATTTGGCCTTAATCCCAGAATGTCAGCATACTCTGAACGAACTGGCACAAAAAATCACTGTCCGCCTTGCAGAACAGAATAGTGTGGTGATCCTCTGTTCAGAAGGCTACACCAAAGAGTACTCCCCAGGTTTTCAGGGAGCGATTGATACCATGATTAAGCTGCTTGAACCGAAAATCGGGGTACGTATCCGTAAGTCGATCATCGGTTACAGTCTGCGTAACGGTGACCCTACCTGTGAGGAAATTTATCAGGGCACCATAATGGCCGGAGAGGTCGTGCGTTGTATCCAGTCAGGCATGAGAAATAAAGCGATTATTATTAATTCTAGTAACAAACCGATCCCTATAGATTTAATCAGTATGCAAAAACGCCTCGTCGATACCGAAGGGCATCATTATAAATTAGCTAAACAGCTCGATATTATTTGAGGAGTCTATTAATGCTTAAAATTCTTTGCGTATGTGGCTGTGGGTTAGGTTCCAGTTTCGCCATTGAAATGACAGCGAAAGCGGTGCTTAATAAATTAGAAATTCCAGCAGAAATAGAACACACCACTGTTTCTGAAGCAGGCGCCTTTAAGTCAGATATTATTCTGACACAAAAAACGTTTGCTGACATTTTAACGGCTGACGCGAGTGAAGAAGAAATCAAACGCGTTATTGTGTTGCATCGCTTAACAGATAAGGACGAAATCGAGCGGAAGATCGTCGCCTTTTTAAAAGAACACAATTTAAAGGTACTTGAAAATGAATAGCATCTTTAATTTTATTGTTAAGGACCTGCTGGGACAGGCATCTATTTTGATTGCCTTTATCGCCATGCTGGGTCTATTGCTGCAAAAAAAATCAAAAGGTAAAGTGGCGGAAGGCACGTTTAAAACGCTGCTTGGATTTTTAATCATGATGGCCGGGATCAATATTATCGTCGATACCCTGACGTTTTTAAACGATATCTTTACTCACGGCTTTGGTATGAAAGGATATATCACCGATGTCGCAGCGATTGCAGGGCTGGCAAACCGTGAGCTAGGTTCTGAGGTGGCGATGACACTGATGGTTATCTTCATCGTCAATATCATTATTGCCCGGATTACACCGTTTAAATATATCTTCCTGACGGGACAGGCCCTACTGTGGATGGCCACCATTGGTGCGGTAATTGGTTATAAAGCAGGACTGACTGGACTTCCGCTCATTCTGACCGGCGGCATTTTCGGCGGAATTATGGCGGTGCTGATGCCAGCGCTTGCTCAGCCTGTCGTACGTCGCATTACGGGTTCTGACGATGTGGCACTCGGACACTTTTGCACCATTGGCTACCTGGTGCAGGCGGCTGTCGCGAAGGTGGTCGGAAAGGGGTCCAGATCGACAGAAGATCTGATACTGCCGGATAACTTTAAATTCCTGCAGGACACCTATCTTTCGATGGCTGTGGTGATGATCCCGATGTATCTCATCCCTGCGCTGGCGGCAGGTCCGGAATATATTGCCCAGTACACCAACGGCGTGAACTATCTGATGTTCGCGTTTATGCAGTCGATTCAATTTGTGGCTGGTGTATTTGTACTTTATAGCGGCGTACGCTTGTTGTTAAACGAACTGGTGCCTGCCTTTCGTGGCATTGCGATGCGAATTGTTCCCGATGCTAAACCTGCGCTGGATTGCCCAGTGCTGTTCCCATATGCCCCGAATGCGGTCATCGTCGGCTTCCTGGCTACTACCGCAGGCTCGATCATTGGCATGATTGTCTTCCCGATGTTTGGCCTGGCTATGATTCTTCCCGGCCTGTTAACCAACTTCTTTGCCGGTGGCACGGCAGGCATCTTTGGCAACGCGATGGGCGGCAGGCGTGGCGCGGTTATAGGGGGAGTAGTACACGGCTTATTCATTACTTTCCTGCCAGCAATTCTGGTGCCGATGTTAGAAAGCTATGGCTTTACCGGTGTGACCTTCAGTGATTCTGATGTGATCAGCAGTGGTCTGATTCTGGGGCATGTTTTCCAGAATAACTGGACGTTTGTCGGCGTCTTCATCCTGTTTGTGGCGCTTATCGCCTGGTTCGTGAATGGCAAATCAACCAAACCTCAAGAGGAAAAAGCACATGAGTCTGTATAACTTCCCTGATTTATTGCAGGTGGCAAAAGAGCGTGGATTTAAAGCTGTAGGGTCATTTAATTTACATTGTTTGGAGATGCTGCCAGCATATTTTAAAGCAGCTAAAATAACCCATAGCCCGTTAATGATTCAGATCTCCACCGGCACTGCCGAATATTTAGGTTATCGTTTGCTGGTTGATTCGGTTTGTTCCTTAGCCGAAAGCCAAAATATACCGACCTGCCTACACCTGGATCACTGCTCGGACATTGAATCTATTAAAACGGCAATCGATGTCGGGTTCAGTTCAGTCATGTATGATGGTTCGCATTTAGATATGGCAGATAATATAGCCAATACCCTTAAGGTAATTGACATAGCCCGCCCGAGAAATGTCTCTGTAGAAGCAGAGTTGGGTGCAATTGGCGGTTCGGAAGATG
Source organism: Scandinavium lactucae (assembly GCF_033843265.1). Taxonomy (NCBI): domain Bacteria; kingdom Pseudomonadati; phylum Pseudomonadota; class Gammaproteobacteria; order Enterobacterales; family Enterobacteriaceae; genus Scandinavium; species Scandinavium lactucae. The sequence continues at coordinate 283,754 of NZ_JAWXRD010000002.1, read as the reverse complement.
GCAAAGCGGTGGCCGCAGAAGATATTTGTTTTACCACTACTGAAGATGCCAGACAGTTTGTTGATGCGACGAAAGTCGACATGCTGGCGGTGTCGGTCGGGACCGTACACGGTCTTTATACCGGCAAGGCGAAAATTCAGCATCAGCGTCTGGCAGAGATCAGCGAAGTGACTAAAACCCCCCTCGTATTGCATGGTGGAACAGGGGTGAGCGATGAAGATATGCGCCGAGCCGTCGAGGGTGGGATTGACAAAGTGAACGTGGGCACCGAAATGAATGTGCAGTGGGTAGGTCACTGCCAGCAGACGTTTGGTAAAGGTAAAGTCAACGACAGCGTGCGCAAATTTTTAATTCCGGCGAATGATGCCGTGGCGGCGGTATTAATCGAAAAGATCGCATTATTTAAATAAAAATCGACTAAATTTCACTCTTCAATGTAACCCTGGTTGCCTGGCAATCGTCGGGGCAGGAGGTCGCTATGTTTGAAACACTTAAAAGTTTGTTTAAACGAGATCATGTTGATGCCGGGCAATATGATATTCAGGCCGGGAAGTTAGCAGCTGAATTAACAGAGCTTGAACACACATTGGCGGAAAACCCTCTGAATAGCAACGCTCAAAAAGCATTAATGCTGCGCTATAACCAGGCGTTACAAATCTTTGCTAAGAGTACGACTCATCGGCAAGATATAGATGCGGTATTCGTTAAAATCGATGAGCTGAGAAATATCATCCGCAGAACTATTTAAGGAGCCATTATGGCCATTAAGGAGTTATTAATAGAAGCGCAGGCGATACAGATTGGCGTGCGTGAAACCGACTGGCAAAAGGTGATTGAAATAGCGGCCCGGCCGCTGGTGACTAACGGCTTTATACTGCCTTCTTATTACCAGGCTGTGATTGATAATACACTGGAGCATGGTGCCTATTACGTTTTTGATGAAGGCGTAGCCATGCCTCATGCCCGACCAGAATGCGGAGTACTTAAGAATTGCTTCAGTCTGCTGTTACTTGATAAGGCAGTTTCATTTGCTGACAGTCACGAGGCCGATATCGTCATCATGTTTGCCGCCAAAGACAGTAATGCACATATCGAAGAGGGCATACGCGCCATTGTGAATTGGCTTGGCGACGACTCCGTTATGTCGAAACTACGTCAGGCAAAAGTGAAGGAAGAGGTGATCGCACTATTATGAGCCAGACTACGCGAACACAGGGCAAAACGGTGGTACTTGTGAACGGCGTTCCCGCCTCAGGGAAAAGCACTATTGCGCATTTGTTGTCAGAACAATTTGCGCTGCCGGTTCTGACTATCGACGGCATTAAAGAACCGTTTATGGCGCAATTTGACGATATCGACAGGGCGTTCAACCGCCGTTTGGGCTGCGCCGCTTATGAGGTTATCTGGTCGATAGTCGCCGCCAGCCCAAAGCAGTGCGTCTTTCTCATCGATGCCTGGTTTGGCTTCCAGCCTAAGGAATCACTTATCCGTTATCTGGAACATGCAGGCATAAACCGTGTACTGGAAGTCTGGAATAGCATCCCTGGAAATCTGGCTGCGGCGCGTTATGCACAGAGGTTAGAAGTAAGGCGTAATGGCCATCCAGGGGAAGAGTATCTCCCCGAATTACTGCGCCTGGCTGATAGTGCTCAGCCAATGTCTCTGGGGCCTGTGTATATCGTCGATCAGGCAAAACCGATAGATAGTGCAGCGTTGATTAGTTGGATGAGACACGCGTTGGAGGATTAAACCCTGTATTGAGAAGGGTTGATATCCGCAGTTGCATGGCGTATTTTGTTGTTATGTTATACTGTAACAATAAAGGTGAGTCATGAAAGCCGATATCCATCCGCATTATCGTACCGTGGTATTCCACGACACCAGCGCCGACGAATTTTTCAAAGTGGGATCGACCATTAAAACCGACCGGGAAATTGAACTGGAAGGCGAGACTTTCCCGTATGTCACGCTGGATGTGTCGTCTAAATCGCATCCTTACTACACCGGGAAGCAAAAGAACTTCTCGAACGAAGGCAGTATGGCACGATTCCGTCAGCGTTTTGGCGGTTTCATTGACGCGAAACGGAGCTAAAGATGCAGGTTCTGAACTCGCTCAAAAGCGCCAGGCAACGCCACCCAGATTGTCAGATAGTGAAGCGAAAAGGGCGGTTGTACGTCATTTGCAAAACAAACCCCCGCTTTAAAGCCGTGCAGGGGCGTAAGAAAAAACGTTAATTTTTTGGCTGTCGCCAACTTTCCAGGGAAGTCCGCTGCTTGCCGTCGGGGCCGAAGTTCTCGGCGGCAAGCCATTTCTGCATCGCCCGATCGACCTCCGGCCACTCTGAGTCGATAATCGAAAACCAGTCGGTGTCACGGTTGTGGCCTTTAATGACCAGTGCCTGACGAAACTGCCCTTCATACTGAAAGCCCATGCGCAAAGCCGCACGGCGTGACGGCGCATTCAGACTGTTACATTTCCACTCGTATCGACGATAACCGAGCGTGTCGAAGGCGTAGCGCATCAGCAGCCACTGTGCTTCGGTCGACATCGGGGTGCGGCTGAGCAGTGGGGAAAAATGCACATGGCCCACTTCGATCACCCCGTTTTTGCTGTCGATACGCATCAGTGCCAGCGTGCCGACCGGCTGTCCGGTCTGTTTATCGACTACCGCGAAATGGATAGGATCCTGAAGTTCAACAATGCTCTGCACCCATGCACGATATCCTTCCACGTCACGGTCCGGCTCGCGTAACAGCCAGGTCCAGGCGCGGGTATCTTCAGCTAACTGGTAGGCGGCAAACAATGCGTCGGCGTGCTGCATGCCCAATGGTTCAAGGCGGCACAGACGGCCTTCGAGCGTGACGCGCTGCGGATGTTGACGCGGTTGCCAGTCGGGAAGGGCAACGCCAACCGGCTGACCAAACTGATTATGCTGACTCATAGTGACTCCTTAGTGGACGCTTATCCGCAGAATAGCGAACTGATGGTTCCCTAAAAAGAACCACTGCCGTATCTTCTGGTGGTACCACGAGGAGAGATGATGAATATTCCAGATGATGCGTTTTATGGCTTGCTGGCGCGGGCCATCGAGCAGCGGGCAGGCGAGACGCTGCAACGCGCGCTATATCATGCACTGCGAAATGCGATTTTGAGCGGACAACTGCAAGCGCAAAGTCGGTTGCCTGGTTCACGCTCGATGGCGCAGCAGCTGTGCTTGTCACGGAACACCATCAATGCCGCGCTGGAGCAGCTGGCGATCGAAGGTTATCTCATACGGGATCGGCAGGGATCGCAGGTGGCGACGCTGCCCCAGACCGCCACAATAGAAAGCAGCGCGCCTGCCGAATTCTGCTTGCCTGCACATCTGGCGGATTTGCCCCCGGGCACACGGCGTGATACTCCGACTCTGGCGTTTACGCCAGGCACGCCAGCGGTGAACTATTTCCCGCTGCCGTTGTGGCGACGCCTGCTCGACCGCGTGCTGCGTGAAGAGGGGGCCACGTTGTTGGGCTATGGGGATTCGGCGGGGGAAGCGTCCTTGCGGGTGGCCATCGCACGCCACCTGGCGTTGTCGCGTGGGATTGACTGTGATGCCAGTCAGGTGGTGATCACCGAAGGTGCGCGGGAAGGGCTCAACCTCTGTACCCAATTACTCAGCGAAAGAGGGCAGCTGGCCTGGATTGAAGATCCCGGCTATTTCGGGGCGCGGAGTGCGTTTATTTCTGCCGGGTTGCCCTGCCAGGGTTTGCCCGTCGATGATGAAGGCATGATTTCCCCTGCGGCCCCGACGGCCACCCCGCGACTTATTTTTACCTCACCGTCTCACCAGTTTCCGCTCGGCAGCCTGATGAGCGCGCCGCGCCGCCTGGCGCTGCTGGACTACGCTCGCTCGTCTGATGCATGGATAATCGAAGATGATTACGACAGTGAGTTCCGTTACAGCGGGGAGCCGATCCCGGCGATGCTCGGCATGGTGCCCAACGCGCCGGTGGTGTACCTCGGCACCTTCAGCAAGACACTGTTTCCGTCCCTGCGGATAGGCTTTATGGTGATGCCCAAAGCGTTGGCAAAATCGGTCCAGCCCGCCATTCATTCGCTGTTGCGAGGCGGGCATCGTGCCGAGCAGCGCGCGCTGGCACATTTCATCGAGGAGGGACACTACGCCAGACATCTGGCATCGATGCGCCGACTGTATCGCAAGCGACAGACGCAGCTCCGGGCCGCATTAGCACAAGAACTGACCTGTCCGCACAGCGTGTCGGCCGGGGAAGGCGGGATGCATCTGACGGTGAAAATCCCCGGAATAGAGGATGGCATGGTGGCGGCATTAGCCCGTCAGTACCAGTTGGCACCGGGGGCGTTGAGTCATTTTTATCTCAACCCGGCTCAGGGCGAAACCGGGCTGGTTCTGGGGTATGGCAATACGTCGGCATCTGGCTTCGTGGCCGCTATACGCATTTTGAATCGGCTTATTGAGCAGACTCGGCGCGTGCAAGGGTGAAAATGTCGTAGAAAGACAGTTCACCTTTGGTGGCGACCATCTTTTGCAGCTGGCTTTTTTGCGGCTCAGCCACCCGCGGCGATTGCAGAATAGTGTCAATTAATTCATTCGGCACGAAACGGGTGTTGTACCACTCCCCGTTGTAGCAGACGCGAAAATCGAGCACGTCGATATCTTCATAGCGATAGCGTGGGGCGACATCGAAAAAGAAGAAACCGTTCAGTACGATGAACAGCACGATTAACAGCCATTGGGAATCGGCCAGCGTTTCGGAACGGTACATCACCACCCATGTGGCGAGGAAGCCGAGATACATGGCGATAAACAGCCCAGGGAAGCGGCGAATGAAGCTGATACTGAAGCGCGGACGGTTGTCGCGCTTCTCTGCGCTGTTCAGCTCGTTGATGGTATGAGTAAGCAGTCGCTGGATTTCGGTCATCTGCGCCTTCTGTTATGCCTGAATCGGATGATACGCTATTTTATGTTGCGTTAATTCAGGCGAAAAGTAACAGTTCAGTTGCAGAAAACCATAACAGTCAGACGAGCATTTTAATTATTTTCGCCGGATTGCCGCCAACCACCGTGTTGGCCGGGACATCTTTCACCACCACGGCTCCGGAGGCAATCACCGCGTTGTCGCCAATGGTCACGCCCGGATTGATAATGGCTCGCCCGCCAATCCACACGCTGTTGCCTATCGTCACAGGTTTACCGAATTCTGCTCCGGCGTTGCGTTCTTCGGCATCAAGCGGATGGGTGGCGGTATAAATATGTACTCCGGGTGCAAGCATGCAGTTCTCACCAATATGAATCGGGCAAACGTCGAGCATCACGCAGTCGAAATTGGCATAGAAGTTTTTACCGAGGAAAATGTTGTAGCCATAATCGCAGCGAAACGTCGGCTCGATATAGGCATCTCCCGCCTGGCCCAGCAGTTCGCCAAGCAATGCGGTACGCAGAGGTTTCTCCTCGGGCGAGGAGTGGTTATAACGGTGCAGGATAGTTCTGGCGCGTAAACGGTCGGCCCGGAGGGTGTCATCACCCGGACGATACAGCTCTCCGGCGATCATTTTGCGTTTTTCTTCACTCATGTGATTCTCCTTTTAAGCAGAGAGCCACAGTATAATTTATAACCTTAATTGGGAACGTTCCCTGCTTCTGCATGTGATACTTATCACATTGTAATCCGTACTGTTGTCAGTAAAGAAATGAGGAGGGGCAAGCCTGATGCAGATGTAATTAACGTATAAATTTCCATACCGAAGATGGGATTTTATCGTAAAGCTTATTCATCGTCAGTTCGGCAAGACGATGATCGGCTGCTGAGTAAAAAACAGCCAGCTCATTATCTGAGAGTTCATATTTATTTTTTTCTATAACGCGTTCTAATGTATCAAGCGTCTGACAACGTCGCAGTCGCATCAAATAATCAGTTTTTGTTAAAGGTTTATCTGACATAACTTCACCTTTTTGATTGTAATAATTTTAACAAGAAAGACTTACAGGGTTTGTCCGGCTAAGATTGACGAAGCAACGGAAGAGTCTGTTACCCGACTTCCGCCATTTCTGCAGATCGTCTGCGTTAATGCCGTAGTTACTGAACAACATAAAGGTATCGTCCAGATATTCATCAATTTGCGCGATGAGCTTATTGTCTTCGTTATACTTAATCTTGTAATTAAGTGCGAACGTAGCAATATGCTCTATCAGTTCGTTGAGTTGAAGATTGAGTGCTGACGTGGGGTCATTAACCCAGCCTGCGCGGTTCTCTTCAAGGTTAGCGAGACAGTCATGATACAACGTTTCACAGAGAAATTTAAGCTGTGCGAGATCATGTCTTTTTGGCGAGTATTCGTCCATAACGCATCCCCTTATGATTAATCAACCAACACTGTGTGGGATGGATACTACTGTCTGACCCGGAACATACGCTGTGAACCTGATACGCTAACTATAATCTACTCTGAAAAAGATTTCACCGCGCTATTACGAAAAATTACAATTAGCATAATTAGATCCGATGCGTTGCCGTAATCTCCGGCCTTTCTTATAGCAGGGTTAAAGATGATTACGCGGAAATAACCATAGACACGCTTAATAATCATTAACTTAAGTTTAATGATGCGTGTTAGAGATGCTCGATAATTGAGTTCAGGGTCGCTAAACTAAGAGAATTCCTACGTTCTGATAGGATCCTCCGCCAGATTTTTCGCAATAGCCTAAGAAAATAACCACAATATTAAGATTATATCCCTGGTGATTGTCGGCGTTAAATAAAAAATTGCGCAATACGTAGGAGTCATCTTTTGTCGCAAAAAAAAAGGCCGCGATAGCGGCCTTTTTCCATTACAGCAGAGTGTTAATTAATGACGCTCAACCGGATGGCTATGTTCGATATCTTCGTTCTTTTTACCGAAACGGCGGCGAACCACCACGAAGAATACCGGAACAAAGAAGATAGCCAGAATGGTCGCGGTGACCATACCGCCCATTACGCCCGTACCCACGGCGTTCTGAGCACCGGAGCCTGCACCACTGCTGATAACCAGCGGCATTACCCCGAGGATAAAGGCCAGGGAGGTCATCAGAATTGGACGCAGACGCATGCGCACGGCTTCCAGGGTGGATTCAATCAGGCCTTTGCCTTCTTTATCCATCAAGTCCTTGGCGAATTCGACGATAAGAATCGCGTTCTTCGCCGACAAGCCAATGGTTGTCAGCAGGCCTACCTGGAAGTACACGTCGTTTGTCAGGCCACGGAAGGTGGCGGCTAACAGCGCACCCACAACCCCCAGCGGAACGACCAGCATGACCGAGAACGGAATGGACCAGCTCTCATACAATGCCGCCAGACACAGGAACACGACAATCAGGGAAATCGCGTACAGGGCAGGGGCCTGGTTACCGGACAGACGTTCCTGATAGGACATACCGGTCCAGTCATAGCCAACGCCCGTCGGCAGTTTGCTGGCCAGTTCTTCCATTAGCAGCATCGCTTCACCGGTACTCTTACCTGGAGCCGCCTGGCCAAGAATTTCCATCGACGGCAGACCGTTGTAACGTTCCAGACGCGGCGAACCGTATTCCCAACGCATGGTAGAGAAGGCGGAGAACGGCACCATCTGGCCACTGCTGCCACGCACGTACCAGTTGCCAATATCACTCGGCAGCATACGGTATGGCGCTTCTGACATCACATACACTTTCTTCACGCGTCCACGGTCAACGAAGTCGTTGACGTAGCTACCGCCCCAGGCGGCACCCAGCGTGGTGTTGATGTCACTGATAGACACACCCAACGCCTGTGCTTTTTCCTGATCGATGTCGATCTTGAACTGCGGCGTATCTTCCAGACCGTTCGGACGAACGCCGACCAGCATGTCAGGGTGTTTGGCTATCTCTCCAAACAGTTGGTTACGCGCCTGAGTCAGTTTTTCATGACCCAGACCAGCCTGGTCAATCAGCTGGAAGTCGAAGCCGGTAGCCGTACCCAGTTCCACAATCGCTGGCAGGTTAAAGGCAAACACCATCGCATCTTTAATCTGCGAGAAGCGCGCCATCGCCCGGCCAGTGATGGCCTCAACTTTGTTTTCTTCACCCGGACGCTGACTCCAGTCTTTCAGAGACACGAATGCGATACCGGTGTTCTGACCACGACCGGCGAAGCCGAAGCCGTTAACGGCAAACACGGATTCAACGTTCGCTTTCTCTTTGTTGAGGTAATAATCCGTCACCTCATCAAGGACTTTCTGCGTACGCTCCTGGGTTGCACCTGCAGGCAGCTGCGCCATGGTCAAAAACACGCCCTGGTCTTCTTCTGGCAAGAACGAACTTGGCAGACGGACGAACAGGTAAGCCATGCCGACCACGATGATGATATACAGCAGCAGATAACGACCGGTGCTGCGCAGAATGTTGCCTACGCTGTCGGTGTAATGGTGCGTGCTCTTATCGAACATCCGGTTAAACCAGCCGAAGAACCCTTTGTGCTCGCCGTGACCGCCTTTCTGAATCGGCTTCAGCATGGTGGCACACAGCGCAGGGGTCAGGATTAACGCCACCAGAACCGACAGCGCCATCGCTGAAACAATAGTGATGGAGAACTGACGATAGATAGCACCGGTTGAACCGCCGAAGAAGGCCATCGGAATGAATACGGCGGACAACACCATTGCGATCCCGACCAGCGCGCCCTGAATCTGACCCATCGATTTACGGGTCGCTTCTTTAGGCGGTAGTCCTTCCTCGGCCATCACACGTTCGACGTTCTCGACCACCACGATGGCGTCATCCACCAACAGGCCGATGGCGAGCACCATCCCGAACATCGTCAGGGTGTTTATCGAATAGCCAAAGATGGACAGGATGGCGAACGTCCCCAACAGCACCACCGGTACCGCAATCGTTGGGATCAGCGTGGCGCGGAAGTTCTGCAGGAACAGATACATGACCAGGAACACGAGGATGATCGCTTCAACCAGCGTTTTCACCACTTCATGAATCGAAATCTTCACGAACGGGGTGGTGTCGTATGGGTAAACAATTTTCATCCCTGACGGGAAGAACGGTTCCATACGAGCCAGTTCAGCCCGGATAGCATCGGCGGTGTTCAGCGCGTTCGCGCCGGTCGCCAGTTTGATCCCCAGGCCGGAAGCTGGCTGACCGTTAAATTTCGCCACGACGTCGTAGTTCTCGCCGCCAAGCTCAATTTTCGCCACGTCACGCAGGCGCACCTGCGAACCGTCCGGATTCACTTTCAACAGAATTTTGCCAAATTCATCGACGTTGGTCAGACGGGTCTGCGCAATGATTGAGGCGTTTAACTGCTGGCCTTTCACTGGTGGCGTACCGCCTAACTGACCGGCTGCCACCTGGGCGTTCTGGGCTTTCAGGGCGGTGATAACGTCAACCGGAGTCAACTGGAAGTTATTCAGTTTGTTCGGGTCCATCCAGATACGCATCGCGTACTGTGAACCGAACAGCTGAACGTCACCGACGCCGGAAGTACGGCTGATCGGATCCTTCATGTTCGCGGCAACGTAATCGGAGATATCGTCCTGGGTCATGGTGCCGTTGGTGTTAATCACACCGACAACCATCAGGAAGCTGCTGGAGGCTTTCTCCACGCTCACACCCTGCTGTTGAACTTCCTGCGGCAGAAGCGGCATCGCCAGCTGCAGTTTGTTCTGAACCTGAACCTGGGCGATATCCGGATCGGTACCAGACTGGAAAGTCAGGGTAATGGTTGCTGTACCAGTAGAGTCACCGTTTGAGGACATATACATCAGGTTATCGATACCGTTCATGTTCTGTTCGATAACCTGCGTCACGGTGTTCTGTACGGTTTCAGCATCCGCTCCCGGATACACAGCCGTGATGGCAATGGCCGGCGGCGCAATCGTAGGATATTGCGCTATCGGCAATTTGAGGATCGCAAGACCCCCTGCCAGCATGATAATGATGGCGATCACCCATGCAAATATGGGGCGATCGATAAAGAAATTAGGCATGTCTTAACGTCTCCTGTTTAAGTTAAGACTTAGGCTGTTCTGACGCGGTATTACCTGCAGTTTGCTGCTGTGCGTCAGAAGTGACTTCCTGCGCTTTTACCTGAGCGCCCGGTTTCACTTTCTGCAAACCGGAAACAATGACGCGATCGCCTGTCTTCAGACCGTCGGTAACCAGCCATTTGTCGCCGATAGCCTGGGTCGCAGTAATCTGGCGAACTTCAACTTTGTCGCCTTCGCCGACCAGCATTACGCTGGCATCACCACGTGGGGTACGTGTCACGCCCTGCTGAGGTACCAGCAGCGCCGTCGGGTTAATCCCTTCTTCCAGTTTTGCCCGCACGAACATGCCCGGCAGCAGGGTATGGTCAGGGTTCGGGAAGACGGCACGCAGGGTGATAGACCCGGTGGTTTGGTCAACGGTGACATCAGAGAATTCCAGGGTACCGCTCTGCGAATATTTGATACCGTCCTGCGTCACGAGATCGACTTTTGCTTTGCCATCCACCTGCTTCAGCGCGCCGCTGGTCAGTTCCTGCTTCAGACGCAGGAAATCGTTGCTGGACTGGGTCACATCAACGTAGATAGGGTCGAGCTGCTGTACGGTCGCCAGCGCATCAGCCTGACCGTTTTGCACCAGCGCACCTTCGGTAACGGAAGATTTGCCAATACGGCCGCCGATAGGGGAAGTCACTTTGGTGTAGGCCAGGTTAATACGTGCCGTTTCAACGGCAGCTTTCGCAGCCAGAACGGCGGCGTTAGCCTGCTGAGCATCCGCCAGTGCGGTATCGTAATCCTGTTTACTGATGTATTGCGTACCGACCAGTTTCTGATAACGGTTAACCGTTACCTGAGCAATTTTGGCTGCGGCTTGTGCTTTCGCCAGATCGCCTTTCGCGCTGTCGTAAGAAGCCTGATAGGTTGCCGGATCAATCTGATACAGAGACTCGCCAGCCTTGATTTCACCACCTTCCGTAAAGTTGCGTTTCAGGATGATGCCACTCACCTGAGGACGAACTTCTGCGATACGGAAAGCACTGGTGCGGCCAGGTAATTCAGTTGTGATTTGGAGAGGTTCGGTTTTGAGCGTTACCACACCAACTTCTGGCGTATGCGCTGCTCCTTGTTGAGCCTGTTTATCGTCACATCCTGTAAGCGCTAAGCTGCCTGAAAGCATCAGAACGACCGCCAGAGGCGTTAACCCTCTGTTTTTGTTCATATGTAAACCTCGAGTGTCCGATTTCAAATTGATCTATGGATCACATGTCCACAAACCCATTGCTGCTTTATATTATGGTCGTGCTATGGTACATACATTCATAAATGTATGTAAATCTAACCTCTGTAAATTCACCAACCTATGGCACGAAAAACCAAACAACAAGCGCTGGAAACACGGCAACACATCCTCGATGTTGCCTTGCGCTTGTTTTCTCAACAGGGGGTATCATCCACCTCGTTGGCCGAGATTGCAAAAGCGGCTGGTGTCACCCGTGGAGCAATTTACTGGCATTTCAAAAACAAATCCGATTTATTTAGTGAAATCTGGCAGATTTCCGAGTCCAGTATCAGCAGTTTAGAGTCAGAGTATCGGGCAAAATTCCCTGACGATCCACTCTCAGTTCTTAGGGAGATTCTAGTCTATATTCTTGAAGCAACGGTGATAGAGGAACGCCGCCGTTTAATGATGGAAATTATTTTCCACAAATGTGAATTTGTGGGCGAAATGGCCGTGGTGCAGCAGGCTCAGCGCGATCTCTGTCTGGAAAGTTATGACCGAATCGAAGGTGCTCTCAAAGACTGTATTGTGGCCGGGCAGCTACCGGCCAATTTATTGACCCGGCGTGCGACGATTCTGATGCGCAGTTATATTTCAGGCCTGGTTGAGAATTGGTTATTTTCCCCGAATAGCTTTGACCTGAAAAGTGAGGCCAGAGCGTATGTCGCCATCTTGCTTGAAATGTATTTGCTTTGTCCGACGCTCAGGGCCGTACCGTCGCGCTGACCATCCTGTGCGCGAGGACGTCGAATTTTCCTGGCACAGACCGCTATTCGACTCAGGGCAGAAATGCTATGCTTCGCCGGCAATTACCCCCGGCGTTCCGGCCCTGAACTCATTCATGCTGACACTATGCTGCACAACACTTTCTGGCGTAAATCACTCTCCGCGTTAATCGTCGTTTTGATCTTCTTCTTTGCCGCTACCCGCGTCAGTCAGGCGCGTGCGCCGGGCGCGACCGATCTGCCTGACAGAGCAGATGTGCAAAAGCAACTGACGACCCTGACCAAGAAAAAAGAACTCACGCCGCAGGATAAGCTTATCGAGCAGGACTTGTCGGACACTCTGCAACTGCTCGATAAAATCGATCGCGTCAAGGACGAAACCGCGCTGCTGAAACAGCAGATCGATCAGGCTCCCGCCAAGATGCGTCAGGCCACCGATAGCCTGAATGCGCTGGGCGATGCCGACAGCGACCAAGAAACCCGTAAGACCCTGAATCAGCTCTCAATGCGTCAGCTTGAGGCACGGGTAAGCGACATTCTCGATCAGCTCCAGACGGCGCAAAACGATATCGCCACCTATAACAGTCAGCTGGTGTCCCTGCAAACGCAACCCGAGCGCGTGCAGAACGCCATGTATAACGCCTCGCAGCAGCTTCAGCAAATTCGTAATCGCCTGAACGGTACTACCGTCGGGGAAGACGCCCTGCGCCCGACCCAGCAAACCATGTTGCTGGTGCAGCAGGCGTTACTCAATGCGGAACTCGACCAGCAGCGCAAGAGCCTCGCAGGCAATACCGTGTTGCAGGACACGTTGCAGAAGCAGCGTGACTTTGTGACCGCCAACAGCAACCGCCTTCAGCATCAACTTCAGCTTTTGCAGGAAGCGGTAAACAGCAAGCGCTTGACGCTGACCGAAAAAACGGCGCAGGAAGCGGTTTCTCCGGACGACGCGGCGCGTATTCAGGCTAACCCGCTGGTGAAGCAGGAGCTCGATGTGAACCATCAGCTCAGCGAGCGTTTGATCAAAGCCACCGAAAGCGGCAACCAGCTGGTGCAGCAGAACATCCGCGTCAAAAACTGGCTCGACCGGGCGCTGCAATCCGAACGCAACATCAAAGAACAAATCTCGATGCTTAAGGGCAGCCTGCTGCTGTCGCGTATTCTTTACCAGGAACAGCAGACCCTACCGTCTGCGGATGAACTGGAAGATATGACCAACCGCATCGCGGACCTGCGTCTGGAGCAGTTTGAAATCAACCAGCAGCGCGATGCCTTATTCCAGAGCGATGACTACGTGGCGAAGCTCGAAGAAGGGCACAGTGCTGACGTTAATGACGATGTCACCGATGCGTTGAATCAGGTGGTCGACATGCGCCGCGAACTGTTGGATCAGATGAACAAGCAGCTGGGTAACCAGCTGATGATGGCCATCAATCTGCAGGTGAACCAGCAGCAACTGATGAGCGTGTCGAAAAGCTTGCGTTCCATTCTCACCCAGCAGATTTTCTGGGTGAACAGTAACAAGCCGATGGATTGGGAGTGGATTAAATCCTTCCCGTCGTCGCTGAAAGAGCAGTTCAGCAAGATGACACTCACCGTGAACTGGGAAAAAGCCTGGCCTGCGGTATTTGTCGCGTTCCTTGCCGGACTGCCGTTGCTGCTGATCGCCGGTCTTATTCGCTGGCGTCTGAAGTGGCTGCGCAGCTATCAGCAAAAACTGGCCTCGGAAGTGGGGCAGTTACGCAACGACAGCCAGCTCCACACCCCGAAAGCGATTCTGATCGATCTGATCCGTGCCCTGCCGGTGGTGATGCTGATCCTGGCGGTGGGATTGATCCTGCTGACCATGCAGCTAAACGTCAGCGATCTGCTGTGGGCGTTCAGTAAAAAGCTGGCGCTGTTCTGGCTGGTGTTCGGCGTGTGCTGGAAAGTGCTCGAGAAAAATGGGGTGGCGATCACCCATTTCAACATGCCGCCGAAGCTGACCAGCCACTGGCGTCGCCAGATTGTCCGCCTCAGCCTCGCGCTGTTGCCGCTGCACTTCTGGTCGGTAGAAGCCGAGCTTTCACCCTTGCATTTGATGGACGACGTGCTCGGCCAGTTTACGATTTTCCTCAACCTACTGTTGATCACCATCCTGGTCTGGCCGATGTGCCGCGACAGTTGGCGGGATAAGGAATCGCACGGTCTGCGCCTGCTCACCATCACCATTCTGGCGATTGTGCCGGTGGCGCTGATGGTGCTCACCGCGACGGGCTATTTCTACACCACGCTGCGCCTGGCCGGACGCTGGATTGAAACTGTGTATCTGGTCATTCTGTGGAACCTGATTTACCAGACCGTGTTGCGTGGCCTGAGCGTGGCCGCCCGCCGTATTGCCTATCGCCGTGCGCTGGCGCGTCGTCAGCACATGGTGAAAGAGGGCGCGGAAGGGGCTGAACCGCAGGAAGAGCCGACCATCGCGCTGGAAGACGTGAACCAGCAGACGCTGCGTATCACCATGCTGGTAATGGTGGCGCTGTTTGGGGTGATGTTCTGGGCTATCTGGTCTGATTTGATTACCGTTTTCGCCTATCTCGACAGCATTACACTGTGGCACTACAACGTGACCGAAGCCGGGGCGGAGGTGCTGCGGAACGTGACGCTCGGCAGCCTGCTGTTTGCGCTGATTGCGCTGGCGGTGGCCTGGGCGTTAATCCGCAACTTACCGGGCCTGCTGGAAGTGCTGGTGCTCTCGCGGTTGAACATGCGCCAGGGCGCGTCGTACGCAATCACCACCATCCTGAACTACGTGATTATCGCCGTCGGGGCGATGACCATCTTCGGATCGCTCGGCGTGTCGTGGGACAAACTGCAATGGCTGGCTGCCGCGCTGTCGGTCGGTCTCGGCTTCGGCTTACAGGAAATTTTCGGGAATTTCGTTTCCGGCCTGATCATCCTCTTCGAACGCCCGGTGCGTATTGGCGATACGGTGACCATCGGCACCTTCTCGGGTTCGGTGAGCAAGATCCGTATTCGTGCCACGACGATCACCGACTTTGACCGCAAAGAAGTGATCATCCCAAACAAAGCGTTCGTGACCGAGCGCCTGATCAACTGGTCACTGAGTGACACCATTACCCGCGTGGTGATACGCCTCGGCGTGGCCTACGGTTCGGACCTGGATAAGGTCAAAGAGGTGCTATTGCAGGCGGCGATGGAGCATCCGAAAGTGATGCACGAGCCAGAACCGGCGGTGTTCTTTACCACCTTTGGCCCGAGCACGCTGGATCACGAATTGCGTCTGTACGTGCGGGAGTTGCGCGATCGCAGTTATACCGTCGATGAGCTCAACCGCACTATTGACCGGCTGTGCCGTGAAAACGGCATCAACATTGCCTTCAATCAGCTGGAAGTGCATCTGCGTAATGAAAAGGGTGATGAAGTGACGGAAGTGAAGCGCGACGTGAAAGGGGATGACCCCACGCCAGCGGGCGTGTGAGTCGGTATTTACTCTCTCCCTGATCAGGGAGAGAGACCGTTATTCCGTCGTCCCCGAAGCGGGCTTAACTTTACGCTCAAAATCCCGCGTGACGATCTCCAGCGCGCGTAACACCGTTTCGGGCGCAATATGATGCTCTTCCAGCAGCATGATCAAATCCACCGCCAGTTTGACATCATCCGGGGCGTTCTCCAGCGACATACTCTCTCCTGTTAGCGCGTCATGCGCGCCAGTACGTTTTCGATATTCTCCAGCGCCCCGCGACAGCGTGCCAGCCTGGCGCTAAACGCCTCTACTTCCCGCGAAAGGCGCTGCTGATCCGCAAGCGTGGTGGCCTGCGCTAACTGCTGGCGTCTTTCCCGGGTCATCTCCAGCAGTCGGCGTTCGTACTCCTGATGCTGTAGACGTTTGCGCTGCCAGCGGGTCAGGGCAGGGGAGCCATTATCCCAGCCGCGCAGCGACCAGGCGGCGCTTTCCCGGGCGATAGCCTCAAGTTGGGCCACCAAATGCTCCGCCAGCCACTGCACCTGCTCCAACTGCTGCTTTTCTACCGCCTGATGCAGGGCTTTCAGATTTCCTCGGGCTTCTTCCACACACGCCTGCAGGAATGAGCTACGGGTGCGAAAAAGCTGGCGGTCAAAACGCGCCCCCAGGGTGGCATGGAACGCCATCGGCGCGACGTCTGCCTCCAGGCGTGAAAGCTGTGAATCCAGCGATTGCAGTAACAGGTCAGTTTTCATGTTTTTCTCCCTCGAAAGGACAGTGGCCTGTGCTACATTTGCCGTTCAGTTTGATAAGTATTCTGACTATGAAACGGACCATTCTAAACATCATTGGCTGGCTGGCGGTAGTGTTAGGCACGCTGGGCGTGTTTTTACCTCTTTTACCGACCACGCCATTTATCCTGCTGGCGGCCTGGTGCTTTGCGCAATCGTCCCCGCGATTCCACCATTGGCTGCTCTACCGCTCATGGTTTGGCGGCTATCTGCGCCACTGGCAGGAACATAAAGCCATGCCGCCGGGGGCCAAATCGCGGGCGATTATTGTCACCCTGGTGACCTTTGCCATTTCCCTGTGGCTGGTCAAGATAATGTGGGTGCGTTTTTTGCTGCTGGGCATCCTCGCCTGCCTGCTGATTTTCCTTTGGCGTATCCCGGTGGTTGATGCAAAACAACAAAAATAATAATGCAGGTAATGGTTATTGCATTTATCGTTGACTGCCAGTACATTCTGGCGTTTTCGAGCACGGGCCCGGCGGGTTAAAAGTTAAGCAAGTGTAACTTTACTCAGCCTAAGAGAGGCGCCTTGTGAGTAACACCGTTTTAATCAGGCATACACCTATGACCGCAACTGCACAGCAGCTTGAATTTCTGAAAAACAGCATCAAAAGCATCCAGGACTATCCAAAACCTGGCATTCTTTTCCGCGATGTCACCAGTTTAATGGAAGATCCGAAAGCCTACGCGCTCAGCATCGAACTGCTGACCGAGCGTTTTAAGAACATGGGTATCACCAAAGTGGTGGGTACCGAGGCGCGTGGCTTCCTGTTTGGTGCTCCGGTCGCGCTGGCGCTCGGCGTAGGTTTTGTACCCGTACGTAAACCGCGCAAACTGCCGCGTGAAACCATCGCTGAAAGCTACGAACTGGAATACGGCACCGATCAGCTGGAAATCCACATTGATGCCATCCAGCCGGGTGACAAAGTGCTGGTGGTTGATGACCTGCTGGCTACCGGCGGCACCATTGAAGCCACCGTGAAGCTGATTCGCCGTCTCGGCGGTGAAGTGACCGACGCCGCGTTCATCATTAATCTGTTCGATCTGGGCGGTCAACAGCGCCTGGAAAGCCAGGGCATTAATTGCTTTAGCCTGGTGCCTTTCCCGGGTCATTGATCCCGGACGCCACAGCCTCGCCCAACGGGTGAGGTTGTGTTAGCATTACCCTCCTGTATTCCACCTTCCAGCGTTGCAGAGCCTGCCAATGAGTTATCAGGTCTTAGCCCGAAAATGGCGACCACAAACCTTTGCTGACGTTGTCGGCCAGGAACATGTGCTGACCGCACTGGCGAACGGCCTGACATCCGGTCGTATCCATCATGCGTACCTGTTTTCCGGCACCCGTGGCGTCGGTAAAACCTCCATCGCACGTTTGCTGGCGAAGGGGCTGAACTGCGAAAGCGGCATCACCGCCACGCCGTGCGGCGTCTGCGATAACTGCCGTGAAATCGAGCAGGGCCGCTTTGTCGATTTGATTGAAATCGATGCCGCCTCGCGCACCAAAGTTGAAGATACCCGCGACCTGCTGGACAACGTGCAGTACGCCCCGGCGCGTGGTCGCTTCAAGGTCTACCTGATCGATGAAGTGCACATGCTCTCGCGCCATAGCTTTAACGCGCTACTGAAAACGCTGGAAGAGCCGCCGTCGCATGTGAAATTCCTGCTGGCGACCACCGATCCGCAAAAGCTGCCGGTGACCATACTTTCCCGTTGTTTACAGTTCCATCTCAAGGCGCTTGATGTCGATCAGATTCGCCAGCAGTTGGAACATATTCTCGGCGAAGAGCATATTTCCTCTGAGCAACGCGCCCTGCAATTGATTGCCCGCGCCGCCGACGGCAGCCTGCGCGATGCGCTGAGCCTGACCGATCAGGCGATTGCGAGTGGGGATGGCCAGCTGAGCGCGGCGACTGTCAGCACCATGCTCGGCACGCTCGACGACGATCAGGCACTGTCGCTGATTGAAGCCCTGGTAGCGGCCAATGGCGAACAGGTGATGACGCTGATTCACGAAGCCGCTGCCCGTGGAATCGAATGGGAAGCGCTGCTGGTCGAAATGCAAAGCCTGCTGCATCGCATCGCGATGGTCCAGCTGTCACCGTCGGCGCTTGGCAGTGACATGGCGGTGGTCGAACACCGGATGCGTGAACTGGCGCGAACCGTGCCGCCAGCCGATATCCAGCTTTATTACCAGACGCTGTTGATTGGCCGCAAAGAGCTGCCGTATGCGCCCGACCGCCGGATGGGAATCGAAATGACCCTGCTGCGCGCGCTGGCGTTTCATCCGCGTCAGCCGTTGCCGGAACCGGAAGTGCAGCCGCAATCCTTTGCCCCCGTCGCCCCGACGGCGGTAATGCATCCGACGCAGGTGGCGCAGCAACCCACGCCTGCGGCTCCCGGGTATCAAAGCGAAGCGCTACCGGAATCGACCAGCCAGGTGCTGGCCGCCCGCAGCCAATTGCAACGCGCTCAGGGAGCACCCAAAGCAAAAAAGAGTGAACCGGCAGCCGCATCCCGCGCGCGGCCGGTGAACAGTGCTGCGCTGGAGAGACTGGCCTCGGTCACGGAACGCGTTCAGGCGCGCCCGTCTCCAACGGCGCTGGAAGAACAGCGTCCGCAGAAAAAAGAAGCTTACCGTTGGAAAGCGACAACCCTCGTTGAAGAGGTGAAGGAAGAAGTCGCCACTCCGAAAGCGCTGAAGAAGGCGCTTGAGCATGAGAAAACGCCAGAACTGGCGGCGAAGCTGGCGGTCGAAGCCGTAGAGCGCGACAGCTGGGCGGCAGAGGTGAGTCAGCTAAAATTGCCTAAACTGGTAGAACAGGTCGCGCTGAATGCGTGGAAAGAGCAGGACGGCAGCCGCGTTTGTCTGCACCTGCGACCTTCCCAGCGTCATCTGAATAATGGCGGGGCACAAAAGGTCCTGACCGAAGCAATGAGTGAATTAACCGGCCAACCGGTTGAACTCACTATCGTGGAAGATGATAATCCCGCGGTGCGTACGCCGCTGGAGTGGCGTCAGGCCATTTACGAAGAGAAGCTTGCGCAGGCGCGCGAGGCGATCGTTGCCGATAACAATATTCAGACCCTGCGTCGTTTCTTCGATGCGGATCTGGACGAAGACAGTATTCGACCCATTTGACTGCAAGCCCGGCTTGCGGTTTAACCTTTAACATGACTGACTGAGAGATAAGCCTATGTTTGGTGGAAAAGGCGGTCTGGGTAACCTGATGAAACAGGCCCAGCAGATGCAAGAAAAAATGCAGAAAGCGCAGGAAGAAATCGCTCAACTGGAAGTGACCGGTGAGTCTGGTGCAGGCCTGGTGAAAGTGACCATTAACGGGGCGCACAACTGCCGTCGCATTGAGATCGATCCGAGCCTGCTCGAAGACGATAAAGATATGCTGGAAGATTTGGTGGCCGCGGCGTTCAACGACGCTGCACGCCGTATCGAAGAAACCCAGAAAGAAAAAATGGCCGGTGTATCCTCAGGGATGCAGCTGCCACCGGGCTTCAAGATGCCATTCTGATGACATCAGACACCCTCTCTTCGCAGAGGGTGTTGCTTTTCAACACCCCGCCAGTTACTCCTCATCAAACCCTGCATACTGCTCTGCCAGAAAATCAATCAACGCCCGCACCGCCGGAAGCTGACCGCGCCGGGAAGGAAATACTGCGTGAATAATTTCCCGTCGGGTACGCCATTCAGGCAGCAAATGCACCAGCGTTCCGGCGGCAATCTGCTCTTTCAACATCAATAATGGCAGCTGCACAATGCCGACCCCGGCCAGCGCTGCGCTGCGCAGGGCAATCATATCGGTTGTGATGTATCGCGGCGTGTGATGCAAGGTCACGTCCTGCTTATCCGGCCCCAGCAGACACCAGCGATAAACCTGCTGCGGCTTACTCAGCGCCAGGCTCGGCCAATGTTGAAGGTCAGCCGGGGAATGCGGGGTACCAAATTGCGCTACTAATTCCGGGCTCGCCACCAGACACATGCTTCTGTCCGCCAGCCTGCGCATCACCAAATCACTGTCTTCCAGGGGTAATGGGCGCACACGAATGGCGATATCGACGTTTTCATTATGGACATCCACCCGGCGGTTGGTCTCTTCCAGCTGGACGGTGACCTGCGGATAGCGAGCCATAAACTGCGCCAGCATCTCACCGATATGCACGTGCAGCAGCGTAATCGGGCAGGTGAGACGGATAACCCCGCGCGGTTCGGCCCGCAGCGTGTTAATAGCCTCCTGCGCCGCCTCGGCTTCGATCATCATCGCTTTGCAATGCCGATAAAAAATCTGCCCGGCTTCGGTCACCGTAAAACTGCGGGTGGATCGCTGGATCAGACGCGTTTCCAGCCGTTCTTCCAGCAGCGCAATACGGCGGCTGAGGCGTGATTTCGGAATGCCGATTGCGCGACTGGCTGGCGAAAAACCTCCGTTATCCACCACCTGCACGAAATACCACAGATCGTTGAGATCCTGCATTTTATTGTCCTGTAAATGGAACACTGAGTTCATTTTTTCAGTCTACCGCAAGAAATGTCTTACGTATAAGCTTTATCTCATCGCAACAACGTGTCCTGGAGACAATCATGAAATCAATTCTTGGCGTGTATTCAGCCCCAAAATCCCACTGGGTGGGCGACGGATTCCCGGTACGTTCCCTGTTTTCGTACGCCAAATTCGCTCAGCAGCTGAGCCCGTTCCTGCTGCTGGATTACGCAGGCCCGGCAGAATTTAAGCCGAGCAACAAAGGCCAGCGCGGGGTGGATGTCCATCCACATCGCGGTTTTGAAACGGTGACCATCGTCTACAAAGGCGAAGTGGCACACCGCGACTCCACCGGCAGCGGCGGGGTGATTGGCCCCGGTGACGTGCAGTGGATGACCGCAGGCAGCGGCATTTTGCACGAAGAGTTTCACTCTCCGGCCTTCAGTGAGAGGGGCGGCACCCTGGAAATGGTGCAACTGTGGGTGAATCTCCCGGCGAAAGACAAATCAACGCCGCCGGCGTATCAGTCGATAGTTGATGGCGACATTCCGCAGGTCACATTAGCGGATAACGCCGGACTGGCGCGAGTGATTGCCGGTGAACTGGACGGTCACAAAGGCCCGGCGCGAACCTTTTCGCCGATGCGCATTCTCGATTTGCGCCTTAACCCGCATGGTCTCACCACGCTGAACCTGCCTGATGGCTGGAACACCGCACTGGTGGTACTCAAAGGCACGGTGCAGGTGAACAACCAGGAAGTGGCGCGTGAAGCGCAACTGGTGGTGCTGGATGCTAAAGGTGAAAACGTGACGATCGAAGCCAATAACGACGCGGTGGTGCTGGTTCTCAGCGGTGAGCCGCTGAATGAGCCGGTGGAAGGCTACGGGCCGTTCGTGATGAACACCCGGGAAGAAATTAATCAGGCCATTGACGACTTCAACGCGGGTCGATTTGGTCAGACGGTGGCGTAAAAGCAAACGGCTATCGAAGCGGTAGCCGTTCATTTTCAACGAGATGGAGAACAAAAAGATGACCCCTGCAAATTTTAACGGACAAAAACCGATGATTGACCCAAGCGACGCGGTACTGTTATTGATCGACCACCAAAGTGGCTTGTTCCAGCTGGTGCATGACATGCCGATGACCACGTTACGTACCCACGCCACGGTACTCGCCAAAATGGCGACCCTGGCAAAACTGCCGGTGATCACGACGGCCTCGGTACCGCAAGGGCCGAATGGGCCGCTGATCCCGGAAATCCACAAATATGCGCCGCACGCGCAGTACGTGCCGCGCAAAGGTGAAATCAACGCCTGGGATAACCCGGAGTTCGTGGCGGCGGTCAAAGCCACCGGGCGTAAAACCCTGATTATTGCTGGCACCGTGACCAGCGTCTGCATGGCGTTCCCGGCGATCAGCGCGGCGGCGGAAGGTTTTAAAGTCTTCGCGGTCATCGATGCTTCCGGCACCTATTCTAAAATGGCGCAGGAAATTTCTCTGGCACGTGTCATGCAAGCGGGCGTTGTACCGGTGGATATGGCCGCGGTCACCGCAGAAATTCAGCACACCTGGAACCGCGATGACGCGCAGGAATGGGCGAATCTGTGGTCCGGCGTCTTCACCGAATATCCGCTGCTGATGGAAAGCTATCAGAAAGCGCAGGACGTGGTGACAAATCAGGAGCAGCTGGATTCCCAGCGCGCCTGATCATCGCCCTCTGCGCGGCATCGTGCAGAGGGCGTATCTTTTTCTATACCCGTCGGCGGGGCTAATGTTAGGCTATGGCCCACTCTTTTTTTAGAAGTCTGAGCGATGCAAACCAGTCCTTTACTTACCGCCCTGATGGAATCCCTTCGCTGCCTGCCGGGCGTCGGCCCTAAGTCCGCCCAACGCATGGCGTTTACCTTGCTCCAGCGCGATCGCAGCGGTGGTATGCGTCTGGCGCAGGCTCTCACCCGGGCGATGTCTGAAATTGGTCACTGTACCGATTGCCGCACCTTTACCGAACAAGATATCTGCAACATTTGTTCGAACCCGCGTCGTCAGGAAAATGGCCAATTATGCGTGGTAGAAAGCCCGGCAGACATCTATGCCATTGAGCAAACCGGACAGTTTTCTGGCCGCTATTTCGTGCTGATGGGACACCTGTCACCGCTCGACGGCATCGGCCCGGACGACATCGGCCTCGACCGCCTTGAGCAGCGTTTAAGCAGCGAGCAGATGAAAGAGGTTATCCTCGCCACGAATCCGACGGTGGAAGGTGAAGCGACCGCGAACTACATTGCCGAACTTTGCGGACAGTATGGCGTTGAAGCCAGCCGTATCGCCCACGGCGTGCCGGTCGGCGGCGAGCTGGAAATGGTCGATGGCACCACGCTGTCGCACTCCCTCGCCGGACGTCATAAGATTCGTTTTTAACCAATCGGGAGGACAATCGCGTTCTCCCGCTTGAAAAGCCTCTCCCTCAGCCCCATCTCCCCCTCAACGCTTTTATTACTCTGTTTAATTTGGCATTGAGGAATTTTCCGATGAAAGGACAAGAAACCCGCGGTTTCCAGTCAGAGGTCAAACAG
The DNA here is from genome assembly GCF_033843265.1 of Scandinavium lactucae. NCBI lineage: Bacteria > Pseudomonadati > Pseudomonadota > Gammaproteobacteria > Enterobacterales > Enterobacteriaceae > Scandinavium > Scandinavium lactucae. The sequence goes on along the minus strand of NZ_JAWXRD010000002.1, from coordinate 260,418 downwards.
CTTCTGCACCTGATGATCCATTCGCTGTACTCCAATAAAGAAATTTTCCTGCGTGAGCTTATCTCCAACGCCTCCGATGCGGCGGATAAGCTGCGTTTCCGCGCGCTGTCCGACGCCTCCCTGTATGAAGGGGATGGCGACCTGCGCGTGCGCGTCTCTTTCGATAAAGAAAAACGCACTCTGACCATTGCCGATAACGGCATCGGCATGAACCGCGATGAGGTGGTTGATCACCTCGGTACTATTGCTAAATCCGGCACCAAAGCCTTCCTGCAGTCAATGGGTTCTGATCAGGCGAAAGACAGCCAGTTGATTGGTCAGTTCGGGGTTGGTTTCTACTCGGCATTTATCGTTGCCGACAAAGTCACCGTGCGCACCCGTGCGGCAGGTGACAGCGCTGAAAACGGTGTGTTCTGGGAATCAGAAGGCGAGGGTGAATACACCGTCGCGGACATCACCAAAGCCGATCGCGGGACCGAAATCACCCTGCATCTGCGCGAAGGTGAAGATGACTTCCTCAACGACTGGCGCGTGCGTTCTATCATCAGCAAATACTCCGATCACATCGCCCTGCCGGTTGAGATTGAAAAGACCGAAGAGGTTGACGGTGAAACCGTGGTCTCCTGGGAAAAAATCAACAAAGCCCAGGCGCTGTGGACGCGCAATAAGTCTGAAATCAAAGACGACGAATACAACGAATTCTACAAGCACATCGCCCACGACTTTACCGACCCGCTGGCCTGGAGCCATAACCGCGTGGAAGGGAAGCAGGAATACACCAGCCTGCTGTACATCCCGGCACAGGCCCCGTGGGACATGTGGAACCGCGATCACAAGCATGGCCTGAAACTGTACGTTCAGCGCGTGTTCATCATGGACGAAGCCGAGCAGTTCATGCCGAACTACCTGCGCTTTATCCGTGGCCTGATTGATTCCAACGATCTGCCGCTAAACGTCTCCCGTGAAATTCTGCAGGACAGCAGCGTCACCCGTAACCTGCGCACCGCGCTGAGCAAACGCGCCCTGCAAATGCTGGAAAAACTGGCGAAAGACGACGCGGAGAAATATCAGACCTTCTGGAAACAGTTCGGCCTGGTGCTGAAAGAAGGCCCAGCGGAAGACACCGTTAATCAGCAGACCATCGCTAAGCTGTTGCGCTTTGCCTCCACCCATACCGACTCGTCCGAGCAGACCGTGTCTCTTGAAGACTACGTCTCACGGATGAAAGAAGGGCAGGAGAAAATCTACTACATCACCGCTGACAGCTATGCAGCGGCGAAAAGCAGCCCGCATCTGGAACTGCTGCGTAAGAAAGGCATCGAAGTCCTGCTGCTGTCTGACCGCATCGATGAGTGGATGATGAGCTACCTGACCGAATTCGACGGCAAAGCGTTCCAGTCGGTGGCGAAAGCCGACGAGTCGCTCGACAAGCTGGCGGATGAAGTGGATGAAACCACCAAAGAAGCTGAAAAAGCGCTGGAGCCGTTCGTTGATCGCGTGAAAACCCTGTTGGGCGAGCGCGTGAAAGAGGTGCGTCTGACCCATCGTCTGACCGACACCCCGGCGATTGTTACCACAGAAGCCGACGAAATGAGCACTCAGATGGCGAAACTGTTTGCCGCTGCGGGCCAGAGCGTGCCGGAAGTGAAGTATATCTTCGAACTGAACCCGGACCACGCGCTGGTGAAACGCGCAGCCGATACACAGGACGACGCACAGTTCGGCGAATGGGTTGAGCTGCTGCTGGATCAGGCACTGTTCGCCGAGCGCGGCACGCTGGAAGATCCGAACCTGTTCATCAAACGCATGAACCAGCTGCTGGTGTCTTAACCATTGTTTGACCGGCCCGGCAGGCAACGCGTCGCCGGGCGATTTCGTGGTGCCCGGTGACGCAAAGCTTACCGGGCCTGCGTGCAACAGCCGAATAAATCCCGCCGTTAACCGTTTCAGCCCGCCCGCCTTCCTTGAGCGAGCCGCCGTCTGGTGGTATCGTTTAGCGCTTTTGAAAAATTGAATCGACATTTGAGGGGATTTTCGCAATGCGTATTATTCTGCTTGGCGCTCCGGGCGCGGGTAAAGGAACTCAGGCGCAGTTCATCATGGAGAAGTACGGTATTCCGCAGATCTCCACCGGTGACATGCTGCGCGCCGCAGTGAAGTCAGGCTCTGAGCTGGGCAAACAGGCGAAAGACATCATGGACGCTGGCAAGCTGGTGACCGATGAGCTGGTTATCGCCCTGGTGAAAGAGCGCATTGCTCAGGAAGACTGCCGTAACGGTTTCCTGCTCGACGGCTTCCCGCGCACCATTCCACAGGCTGATGCCATGAAAGAAGCGGGCATCAACGTGGATTACGTCCTGGAGTTCGCGGTACCGGACGAGCTGATCGTTGACCGTATCGTCGGTCGTCGCGTACACGCTGCCTCTGGCCGTGTATATCACGTTAAATTCAATCCGCCGAAGGTGGAAGGTAAAGACGACGTGACCGGCGAAGAGCTGACCACCCGTAAAGACGATCAGGAAGAAACCGTGCGTAAGCGCCTGGTGGAATACCATCAGATGACCGCGCCACTGATCGGCTACTACTCCAAAGAAGCGCAGGCTGGCAATACCCAGTATGTCAAAGTTGACGGTACTCAGGCCGTGGCTGACGTTCGCGCTGAACTGGCAAAAATCCTCGGTTAATCCGCAGGACCTCTCACCCGGGTTCTCCGGGTGAGAATTATTCTCACCTATCGTAACAATGGGTTTCTCCGACGCCCTTTTCAGCTACAATTATCAGCCATTTAAACGAATAAGAGGCGGTAATGCGTCAGACGAAAACCGGTATTCTGTTAGCTAACCTCGGCACGCCCGATGCACCCACGCCTGACGCGGTGAAACGCTATCTGCGTCAGTTTCTGAGCGATGGCCGCGTGGTTGATACCCCACGAGCCCTGTGGTGGCCGATTCTTCGCGGCGTGATCCTGCCGTTGCGTTCACCACGTGTGGCAAAACTCTATCAGTCGGTATGGATGGAAGAAGGCTCGCCGCTGATGGTCTACAGTCGTCAACAGCAAAAGGCTCTGGCGCAGCGTTTACCCGACACGCCGGTTGCGCTCGGGATGAGCTATGGCTCACCGTCTCTGGCAAGCGCCGTTGAAGAACTGTTGGCCCATGACGTCGACCATATCGTGGTGCTGCCGCTATATCCGCAATATTCCTGCTCAACCGTTGCTGCGGTGTGGGATGAACTGGCGCGAATTCTGGCGACCAAACGCCATATTCCAGGTATCTCGTTTATTCGCGATTACGCCGACGACGGCGACTACATTCAGGCGTTGGTCAGTAGCGTACGGGCCTCGTTTGCTCAACACGGTGAACCGGACGTGCTACTGCTCTCTTTCCACGGCATTCCGCAGCGCTACGCCGATGAGGGCGACGACTATCCGCAGCGCTGTCGTGATACCACCCGTGAGCTGGTATCTGCGCTCGATATTTCGCCGGATAAAGTGATGATGACCTTCCAGTCGCGCTTTGGTCGTGAGCCCTGGTTGATGCCGTACACCGACGAAACGCTGAAAATGCTCGGCGAGAAAGGCGTGAAGCACGTGCAGGTGATGTGCCCCGGATTCTCGGCTGACTGTCTGGAAACGCTGGAGGAAATCGCGGTGCAGAACAAAGAGTTCTTCCTCGAAGCGGGGGGCGTGAAGTATGAATACATCCCTGCGCTGAATGCCTCGGCGGAGCACATTGAGATGATGGTCAACCTGACCGCACCGTACCGCTGAACACGCAGCACGGGGCAGCGAAAGGGCGGGGAATATGCTACTATTCTCCGCTTGTTCACAGCCACCAGACCGCACCCATGAAATTTCCCGGTAAACGCAAGTCCAAACACTACTTTCCCGTTAACGCCCGTGATCCGCTATTGCAGCAAATCCAGCCCGAAACTGAAAACAATAATGCCTCGTGGGTAGTCGGTATCGATCAGACGCTGGTGGATATCGAAGCCAAAGTGGATGACGCGTTTGTCGCCCGCTACGGTCTGAGCAGCGGGCACTCGCTGGTCATTGAAGATGACGTGGCGGATGCGCTTTATCAGGAACTGGTGCGTGACAACCTGATTACCCACCAGTTTGCCGGGGGCACCATCGGCAACACCATGCACAACTACTCGGTGCTGGCCGATGACCGTTCGGTCCTGCTCGGCGTAATGTGCAGCAACATCGAAATCGGCGGCTATGCCTACCGCTATCTGTGCAACACCTCCAGCCGAACCGATCTCAATTATCTGCAAGGCGTTAATGGCCCGATAGGTCGCTGTTTTACGCTGATCAGCGACAGCGGCGAGCGCACCTTTGCCATCAGCCCAGGGCACATGAACCAGCTGCGTGCCGAGAATATTCCGGAAGAGGTGATTGCCGGTGCCTCCGCGCTGGTGCTGACCTCTTATCTGGTACGTTGTAAGCCGGGCGAACCGATGCGCGATGCGACCATGAAAGCCGTGGAGTACGCCAAAAAACATAACGTGCCGGTGGTTCTGACCCTGGGTACCAAATACGTGATCGCGGATAACCCGGCCTGGTGGCAGGATTTCCTTAAAGAAAACGTGTCGATTCTGGCGATGAATGAAGAAGAAGCCGAAGCGCTGACCGGCATTGCCGATCCGCTGCTGGCATCGGATAAAGCATTGGATTGGGTTGACTTAGTGCTGTGTACCGCCGGGCCAGTGGGTCTGTACATGGCAGGCTTTACCGAAGACGAAAAGAAACGGCTGACGCAGCATCCGCTGCTGCCGGGGGCAATTGCCGAATTCAACCAGTACGAGTTCAGTCGCGCGATGCGTCACAAAGACTGTAAACAGCCGCTGCGCATTTACTCGCACATTGCGCCATATATGGGCGGCCCTGAGAAAATCATGAACACCAACGGCGCGGGCGACGGTGCCCTGGCGGCGCTGCTGCACGATATCACCGCCAATAACTACCACCGGAGCAATGTACCGAACTCCAGCAAACATGCCTTTACCTGGCTGACCTACTCTTCGTTAGCGCAGGTGTGTAAATACGCCAACCGCGTGAGCTATCAGGTGCTGAACCAGCACTCGCCGCGCCTGACGCGCGGCTTGCCGGAACGCGAAGACAGCCTGGAAGAGTCCTACTGGGATCGCTAAGAGCACCTGATTTTGTAGGCCCGATCAGCAACGCGCCGTCGGGCATTAATGCCAAAAGCCCGGTGGCGCGACGCTGACCGGGGTTACGCGATTTTTAATCCGCCACAGTCGAATTTTCCAGTAGCGTCATCATGGTATTGGCAATCTCGCGTTCGCCCATTACCACTTTATTGGCCCCGCGCTCGGAGATGTAATCCACCTCGTCGTCATAATGCGCGCGGGCGATAATTTCAATGTTGGGGCATTTCTCTTTGGCCGACGCGACGATCTCTCCGGCCTCGTAGCCGTTTGGAATGGTCAGCAGCAGCCAGCGGGCGCAGTCCAGATGCGCCAGATTCATGATCTCTTCGCTCGCCGCATTGCCCAGCACCGCACGAATGCCGCGCTCGCGGAGCTCATCCACGCGGGTGCGCGAGGTTTCAATCACCACCAACGGAATACCCTGCGCCAGTAGCTTTTCGCCTAGCAGGCTGCCAACGCGACCAAACCCGACCAGCAGCGCATGATTGCAAATATCCACCGGGATCTGTTTTTCGTCCTCAATCGCTTCTTCCAGGGTCTGCTCTTCAAGGGTTTCGGTCTTCGCGAGGTATTTTTCCAGTACCGCAAACAGCACCGGGTTGAGCATGATCGACAGAATCGCCCCTGCCAGCACCAGATTCTGTCCGGCCTGCGGCAGCAGATCCAGCGCCATGCCAAGGCCGGCAAGGATAAAGGCGAATTCACCGATCTGTGCGAGGCTGGTGGCGATCGTCAGGGCGGTACGCTGTGAGTGACCGAACAGGCGCACCAGGCCAAAGGCAGCCACCGATTTACCGAAGATAATAATCGCCAGAGTGCCCAGCACCGCCAGCGGCTGCTCGATAAGCACCATCGGGTCGAACAACATCCCGACAGAAACGAAGAACAGCACCGCAAACGCATCGCGCAGCGGCAGGGTATCGTGCGCGGCGCGATGGCTCAGTTCGGATTCGTTAAGCACCATCCCGGCAAAGAATGCGCCAAGGGCGAAGGAGACGTCGAATAGCTCAACCGCCCCAAAAGCGATGCCCAGCGCCAGCGCCAGCACCGAGAGGGTAAAGAGTTCACGGGAGCCAGTGGCGGCGCTGCGGGCGAGGATCCACGGCACCAGGCGGCGGCCCACCAGCAGCATCACGGCAATAAAGGCAATCACTTTGCCGATGGTCAGGCTTAAATCAAGGGCCAGCGTCGCAAAGCCCACATCGCCTTGTTCCATCATGCTGGCAATGGCGGGCAGCATGACCAGCGTCAGCACCATCACCAGATCTTCAACAATCAGCCAGCCGATGGCGATTTGCCCGCGCTGACTGTCTATCAGCTGTCTTTCCTCAAGCGCACGCAGCAGTACCACGGTACTGGCGGTGGAGAGACATAAACCAAAAACGATGCCGGTCATCAGCGACCAGCCTAATCCCGCTGAAAGCGCCACACCCAGCAACGTTGCCACGGCTATTTGGGCAATCGCGCCGGGAATGGCGATGGCCTTTACCGCCATCAAATCCTTGAGAGAGAAGTGCAGACCGACGCCAAACATCAGCAAAATCACGCCGAGTTCAGCCAGTTCAGGGGCCAGTTTGGTATCGGCCACGAAGCCTGGGGTAAAGGGGCCGGACAATACGCCTGCTAACAAATAGCCTACCAGTGGAGAAATACGCAGTTTGTTGGCAATCATGCCGAAGATGAAGGCGAGGACGAGCCCCCCTACAATGGTGGTGATAAGCGGTGTCGCGTGATGCATTCCGTCTCCTTTCGTGGCTGGTGGATCCATTTCTGGCTAAAAAGCCAAAAAACCGAGTAACAGTTTATGACAAAATTAGCCATTCCGTTTATGAATAATTGTTGAATTTAGAAGAAAAAGGGAATTAGCGGCGAAAAATGCACGAATTGGCAAAGAGAGACCATTAAATGTCAGGAAGGCAGACAAATCCTAGGGGGTGAGCCGCCAGATATTTACTCTGGCGGCCAGAAAGTTAGGCTTTATGTCGGTTGTCAGGCAGGAATATGGTCAACATCCCCAATAATGGAAGGAAAGCGCATATTTTATAGACCTCTTCAATACTGGTGTGGTCGGCAACCACCCCCAGTACGGCAGCTCCCAGGCCACCCATGCCAAAGGCGAAGCCAAAGAACAGGCCTGAAACCATACCAATTCGGCCCGGTAACAGCTCCTGGGCATACACCAGAATGGCCGAAAACGCCGAAGCAAGGATAAATCCAATGATCACCGTTAAAATTCCGGTCCATTCCAGCGTGGCGTAGGGTAAAACAAGCGTGAACGGTGCAACGCCGAGGATAGAGCCCCAAATAACATATTTACGCCCAATCTTATCGCCCAGAGGCCCGCCAATCACCGTTCCGGCGGCGACCGCGAAAAGGAAGGCGAACAGATGGAACTGCGCATTTTGTACCGATAAACCGAATTTATGCATCAGATAAAAGGTGTAATAGCTGCTGATGCTTGCCATATAGAAGTATTTCGAGAAAATCAGCAGTAACAGCACGCTTACCGCGAGGATAACCTTGTTACGCGGCAATGGATTGATAATTGGCGCTTTGGGTTTGCCTTTGTTCATCCGGTGCTGTGCGGCGTACCAGCGGCTGATTTGCGCCAATACCACGATAGCCAGCAGGGCCGCCAGCACGAACCAGGCCACGTTACCTTTGCCATACGGGGCGATAATCAACGCGGCCAGCAATGGGCCGAGCGAACTGCCGAAATTCCCTCCCACCTGGAAGATCGATTGTGCCAGGCCATGACGGCCCCCGGACGCCATGCGAGCCACGCGGGAAGACTCCGGATGGAACACCGATGATCCGGTCCCGACCAGGGCGGCGGCCAGCACCACGGCCTCAAAACTGCCCGCCATCGCCAGCAATACCAACCCGCTAAGGGTAAAGCACATGCCAATCGGCAGCGACCACGGCATCGGATATTTATCGGTCCAGTAACCCACTACCGGCTGGAGTAGCGACGAGGTAAGCTGGAAGGTGAGGGTAATCATCCCGATTTGTACAAAGGTGAGCGAAAACTCAGCCTGTAACAGCGGGTAGATCGCCAGGATAAGCGACTGGATCATGTCATTGAGCAGGTGCGAAAGGCTAATAGCGCCCAAAATACCAAACGAGGTTTTGGCCTTTTGTGGCGGCGCAGAGGTGCCTGACAGCGTCGAACTGGTTTCACTGATTGCCATAGATTTCACTTTAATAGTTGGTTTGCGACGTTGGGGAAAATCGACTGTGTAATAATTATCAGACTAAGATAACTGGCTCAGACGTTTGAAGAAAGTCTCAATACTGAAAACATATTTGTCTATCCTTGTTACTCATTGTAATTTCTGCACTTGTCATTCAGTCAGGGAGAGAGTCATGAAATGTTTGAAACGCGGTGTGGCGCTGGCGATGCTGGCAGCATGGTCGCTGACCAGCCTACAGGCGCAGGCGTATGAGCAGGATAAAACCTACAAAATTACTATCCTGCATACCAACGATCACCACGGCCATTTCTGGCGCAGCGAATACGGCGAGTACGGTCTGGCGGCGCAAAAGTCGCTGGTGGATGGCATTCGTAAGGATGTGGCGGCGGAAGGCGGCAGCGTGCTGCTGCTCTCCGGCGGCGACATTAACACCGGCGTGCCGGAATCGGATTTGCAGGATGCGGAGCCCGATTTCCGCGGCATGAACCTGATTGGCTATGACGCAATGGCGGTGGGTAACCATGAGTTCGACAATCCGCTGACGGTGTTACGCCAGCAGGAGAAATGGTCCAAATTCCCGTTCATCTCCGCCAATATCTATCAGAAAAGCACCGGCGAACGCCTGTTCAAACCCTGGGCGCTGTTTAATCGCCAGGGGCTGAAAATTGCGGTGATGGGTTTAACCACCGATGACACTGCGAAAATCGGTAACCCGGAAAACTTCACCGATATTGAATTCCGTAATCCAGCGCAGGAAGCGAAGCTGGTGATTCAGGAACTCCAGCAAACGCAAAAACCGGATGTCATTCTGGCTGCCACGCACATGGGCCACTACGACAACGGCAACCATGGCTCTAACGCCGCAGGCGACGTCGAAATGGCGCGCAGTCTGCCAGCCGGTTCGTTGGCGATGATTGTGGGCGGTCACTCGCAGGATCCGGTGTGTATGGCCTCCGAGAACAAAAAGCAGGTTGATTACGTGCCGGGTACGCCTTGCGCGCCAGATAAACAGAACGGTATCTGGATTGTGCAGGCTCATGAGTGGGGCAAATACGTCGGACGGGCGGACTTTGAGTTCCGCAACGGCGAGATGAAGCTGGTGCATTATCAGCTGATCCCGGTGAACCTGAAGAAAAAGGTCACCTATGACAATGGCCAGAGCGAGCGCGTACTGTACACCCCGCAAATCCCTGAGAACCCGCAGATGTTGTCGCTGCTGACGCCGTTCCAGAATAAAGGCAAAGCGCAGCTCGGCGTAAAAGTCGGTGAAGTGAACGGTCATCTCGAGGGCGATCGCAGCAAGGTGCGTTTCGTACAGACCAACATGGGCCACCTGATCCTCGCCGCACAAATGGCGCGAACCAGTGCAGACTTTGGGGTCATGAGCGGCGGCGGGATCCGTGATTCGATTGAAGCAGGCAACATCACCTACAAAGACGTGCTTAAGGTGCAGCCATTCGGTAACGTGGTGGTCTACGTCGATATGACCGGGAAAGAGGTGACGGAATACCTGACTGCGGTCGCGCAGATGAAGCCCGACTCCGGGGCCTATCCGCAGTTTGCCAACGTCAGTTTTGTGGCGAAAGGCGGCCAGCTAACTGATCTGAAAATCAAAGGTGAGCCAATCGATCCGAACAAAAACTACCGTATGGCGACCCTGAGTTTTAACGCAACCGGCGGTGACGGTTATCCGCACATCGACACCAAACCGGGCTATGTGAATACCGGATTTATCGATGCCGAAGTGCTGAAACAGTATATCGAGCAGAGCTCACCGTTGGACGTGAGCGCTTACGAACCGAAAGGGGAAGTGAGCTGGCAGTAAGTTCACTTTATGCGGCCCGGCAGCATGCGCTGCCGGGCGATGACGTATACTGCCCGGCGGCGCTGCGCTGACCGGCTACCCGCCCTGAGAACCTTAATCTCGCCGTGCAATGTCCGCGAATTTTGCATCCAACATTTTTGCCAGACTCACCGCCGTCAGTTCAATATCCAGCCCGCGTTTGCCACCGGAAACATAGATCGTTTCAAAGGTTTGCGCCGGGGCGTCAATCAGCGTGGGCAGTCGTTTTTTCTGCCCCAACGGGCTGATACCGCCGACCAGATAACCGGTGGTGCGCTGGGCAATCATCGGATCGGCCATATCAACCTTTTTCGCGCCTAACGCCCTGGCAACCTTTTTCAGATCGAGCTGCGTGGCGACCGGGGTGACGGCCACTGCCAGATGTTTCATATCGCCGTTGATCGCGACCAGCAGCGTTTTGTAAACCTGGTCCGCATTGAGGCCGAGTTTGCGCACCACTTCATCACCAAAATTGGTCTCATGCGGATCGTGATCGTAGCTGTGGAGCGTAAAGGGGATCTTGTTTTTTTCGAGTAACTTAATGGCCGGAGTCATAACCATCCTTCTTACAACCGGAGTGAATGAGGGTAAGGATACGCCCGAAGAACGGCGAAAAAATAGTACTATCTTGCGCAATAATGTTGGCAGTGATGGTTACTTTGAGCGACAATCGGAAGATCCGAAGTGCAAACTTCGGGATAATAATAACGATGAAATTCCTCTTTGACGGGCCAATAGAAATATTGGCCACTTTTTTATCTGCGCTCTGCTTTCAGCATCGAGGGCAGATTGCCTTCCCCGTATAAATGCAGCGCTCCGACGGCGACCACATAGTGCCCAGGCGGCAACGCGTGCAGCTTTTTCTGCCAGGCCAGGTTACGCTGATGCATTAACACATCGTACAGCGACTGGCTGAAGGTATTGGGAAGCGAGGGCGTATCGCCCGGCGGCTGCTCCATCCACCAGCCAATCATCACCTGCAATAAACGGGCATTGGTGTGCCAGTGGGTGAGAGTATCTTCCAACAGTGACAGACCGTTATCCGGCAGTTCACGTAGCAGCGTTATCTGGCTTTCCGCGCCCTCCAGTTCCATCACCGGTTTATCCACTTCCCGGGCCGCATTCAGCAGCTGGTAATCAATCCCGTAATCGGGACGTAAACCCAGCTTCTGCGCCTGTGTGGCCTGTAAAATCATCGCGATTTGCCATAACGGCTGGCTATCGAACAGCGCCAGAGAAAGCCCGAGTTCATCGCTCAGTTTTTCCAGCTGTTGAAAATGGGCCTCGCTCAAACGCTCGCGCAGCGGTGGATAAGCAGGCAAGTCGCGGAAAGGCGTTTCGTTTCCGGAGATATCGGCTTCAACGATCAGCGCGTCAGCCTGCTGGATCATACTGACCAGACGCGGCGGCAGGGGGGCCATATCGCGGGTGCCCATATGAATACTGCCGACCAGATGCAGTTTCTGCCCGCCTGAAAGCGTAATATCCAGCCCGGGCCACGGATAGCGGCCACGAAACAGCGCGCGCAGCGCAGATTTTATGCGTTGAAACAGTCCCATACGCGCTCCGTCAAGGTAAAGAAACCATGCTAACGCGCCAGGAGCAGGGGCTCAACGCTTAAATGAGGGTCATTCCGTGTTTCTGACAGGCCGCCCGTAAATCCCCTGTAAGGTCATGTTCAACCACCAGCGTACTCGCCATATTTAATTCGCCAATGGCAAATGCCGATGCACTGTTGAGTTTATCCGCCGACGCCATCACCACCGTTTCGGCTGCCCGCCCCGCCAGGGCGCGTTTCACGCAGGCTTCTTCGTAATGACCGGTGGTAAAACCCGCGCGTGGATGAATGCCGGTCACGCCCATAAAATAGAGATCAGCATTGATTCGATTAATGGATTCCAGCATCGCCGCTCCCATCGTGACCACAGAATGACGGAACAGCACCCCTCCCACCAGGATGACCTCCACCTGAGGGAAATCCACCAGGGCCACGGCGATCGTCGGGCTGTGGGTGACGGCGGTAAAAGACAGATTCGCGGGCAGCTGCTTGACCAGCTCAAGCGTGGTGGTGCCTCCGTCTAAGAAAACCACCAGGCCCGGTTGGATTAGCGCCACGGCTTTTTTGGCGACCACCTGTTTACTCTCAGATTGCACGTATTTGCGGGTTTCCAGCGGAGCGATGGCATCTGATATCGGCAACGCACCGCCGTGGACTCGTTGGAGCAATCCTTCCGCTGCCAACTCACGTAAATCCCGGCGAATAGAGTCTTCAGAGAGACCAAAACGTTGGCTTAGTTCTCCCGAATGGACCTGCTTGTCACGGGCCAGGATCTGCAAAATCTGTTGTTTTCGTTGACTGGCAAGCATTGCGCATCCCGTTCATGAATTATCTTGATATTGCACGATTATGCATGGTAGCGTTTTCACTGTCATCTGTCGGAGAGCAAAACATGCAAAAAGAAAACGATCATGTTCGACACCTGGAAGCCCATCTCTTGTCGGATAACTGGTACACCCTGAATAAATACACCTTTGAACTGCGCCGCCAGGATGGCTCATGGCAGCAGCAAAGCCGAGAAGCTTACGATCGCGGCCACGGTGCAACCATTCTGTTGTATAACCGCGATAAAAAAACGGTGGTGCTGACGCGCCAGTTCCGTTTGCCAGTATATCTGCACGATGGGAACGGTTTTCTGATTGAGTCTGCTGCCGGTCTGCTCGATGACGCTTCGCCAGAACAGCGCATTATTGCCGAGGCGCAAGAAGAGACCGGCTTTATGATTTCTCATCCTGAGAAGGTCTTTGAAGCCTTTATGAGCCCGGGCTCGGTCACAGAAAAGTTGTACTTCTTTATTGCTGAATATCGCGAACAGGACAGAAATGGGCAGGGCGGTGGTCTGGCCGATGAGGGCGAGGATATTGAGGTACTGGAATGGCCGCTGGACAAAGCACTGACGGCCATTCGCAGTGGAGAGATTCAGGATGGAAAAACCATCATGCTACTGCAATATCTGGCCCTGAACATTTTCTGTTAAGGGCCAGACGATGGCTTAACGTTTAGGTTTAAACCGCAGCAGGCGGTTGGCATTACTGACCACGGTGATGGACGACAGCGCCATCGCCGCGCCTGCTACGACGGGGTTGAGTAACGTGCCGGTCAGCGGCCACAGGATCCCGGCGGCAATCGGAATGCCCAATGAGTTATAAATGAACGCCCCCAGCAGGTTCTGCTTCATATTACGCAGCGTCGCTTTGGAGATAGCCAGCGCATCCGCCACGCCTTCCAGGCTATGACGCATCAGGGTTATCGCCGCGGTTTCGATGGCGACATCACTCCCGCCGCCCATCGCAATCCCGACTTCCGCTTGAGCCAGCGCCGGAGCGTCGTTAATGCCGTCTCCGACCATCGCCACTTTCCGACCTTCCGCCTGCAATTTTTTAATCGCGTCGGCTTTACCCTCCGGGAGCACCCCGGCGATCACTTCATCAATACCGGCTTCTTTGGCAATCGCATTGGCGGTAACGGGGTTATCGCCGGTCAACATCACCAGACGATAGCCTTCGCGATGCAGTCGGGCGAGCGCCGTTAAGCTGTCTTCCCGCAGCGGATCGCGGATGGCAAATAGCGCTGCCGCTTTGCCATCAACGGCCAGTAATACTGGCGTAGCACCCAGCGCAGCCTGCGCCTGAACGTCCGCGTCCATGTCGGTGGTGGCAATCTGCTGTTCGTTCAGCAAAGCCTGATTACCGAGCAGCAGCGTATGCCCCTCGGCTTCACCGCTAACGCCCAGACCGCGCAAGGTACGGAACGCATTAATTTGCGGCAGCGGGTCGGTACCCGCTTTTTCAATAATGGCGCGGGCCAGTGGATGACTTGAACCCTGTTCCAGTGCGGCGGCGAGGCGTAATGCCTGAGCCTCGGCGTATTCGCCGTAGATTTTCACCGCCACGACCTGCGGCTTCCCTTCGGTCAGGGTGCCGGTTTTATCAAATACCAGCGTATCGAGTTCGCTGGCGCGTTGCAGCGCGTCGGCATCGCGCACCAGCACGCCGTATTCTGCAGCCCGTCCCACCCCGGCGATGATTGACATCGGCGTAGCCAGACCCAGAGCACACGGGCAGGCGATGATCAGCACCGTGGTGGCGATCACCAGGGTGTAGACAATTTGCGGAGCCGGACCAAAGAAATACCAGATAGCCGCGCTGAACAGGGCAATCGCCACCACCGTCGGGACAAATACCGCCGAGATGCGGTCGGCCAGTTGGCCAATCTCCGGTTTGCTGCTTTGCGCCTGGCGGACCATGCGAATAATACGCGACAGCGTGGTGTGGCTACCGACGGCGCTGGCGCGGAACAGCACGCTGCCGTCCTGCACCACCGTTCCGGCGTGAATGCTTTCGCCGTCACCTTTCTGTTGCGGCACGGGTTCACCAGTCAGCATCGCTTCGTCAAACCACGCTTCACCCTGGGTAATGTCGCCATCGACCGGGACGCGATCGCCGGTAGCAAGGCGCAGGATCATACCGGGCTGCACGTCAGCCAGCGGCAACGATTTTTCACCTTCATCTGTTACCACCCGCGCGGTTGGCGGCGTCAGGTCGAGCAATTTTTCCAGCGCTTTCGATGAACGCTGACGGGCGCGGGCTTCGAGCATATGACCGAGGTTAATCAGACCAATGATCATCGCACTGGCTTCATAGTAAAGATGCCGGGCTTCCATCGGGAACCACTGTGGCCACAGGTTGACGCTCATCGAATAGAGCCAGGCAACACCGGTGCCCAGTGCTACCAGGGTGTCCATGGTGGCAGTACGGTTCTTCAGGCTCTTCCACGCGCTGGTATAGAAGTGACCCCCGGCGAAGACCATTACCCCGAGCGTGATCAGGCCAATCACCAGCCACAGGGAACGGTTCGCGTCGGTAACCATCATGTTGTCACCGAGCATCCCCCATACCATTACCGGCACGCCGACCAGCAGCGCGACGATAGCCTGCCAGCGGAAGCGTTTCATAGTGGCAACGGCGGTTTCCTGCTGGCGTTCACGGCGCTCAAGATCATCTTCTATCGCCTCCGCGCCGTAGCCCGCTTTTTCCACTGCCTGCACTAAATCGGTCGCGGCCGCACTGCCCATGACCAGGGCGGTGCGTTCCGCGAGATTGACCCGTGCCTGCGTAACGCCCGGAACGGCAGCCAGCGCGTTCTGAACCCGGGAGACACAGCTGGCGCAGCTCATACCGTTGATCAGCAGCTGTTGGCTGTCATCAAGGTCGTCAGCTGCCGGAAGCGCAGAAGGGGCCGCTGTCAGTGCTTCCGACGGGGTTGATGACTCTGCCAGCGGGTTAGCCTTTGGGTGGCTGAGCTCCGCCCCGTATCCGGCTTGTTTTACGGTGTCGATCAGCGCTTCGGCACTGGCGCTGCCGGTGATTTGCGCTTCATTAAGGCTAACCTCTGCCTGCTCAACGTCGGAACGCTGCTCGAGGCTCTCTTTCACACGCTTCACGCAGTGGCCGCAGGTGAGACCGTCGAGCGCGAGAGTAATGGTATGAGACATATTCATTCTCCTGATGGATGAACCGAATAAAGCATCGGCATAAATGTTTTTTCTTACCGTGTTAAAGCTTAAACCTTCCATCAAGGGGAAGGTCAAGTAGGTTTTACGCGTTCCTGCAATGCGAATTTTTCTTACGCGAGGATAAAACACCCGCGCAAAAGTGATATTTGTCTCAGAAATTGATTAGGATTTTTAGGTTATTATTTGTAGGAATTTTCGGGTAAATCTAAATATGGTTCGATAAAACGTGTATGAAACTTCTTAAAATGCATTAATTTGAAAATTCAAAGTCCATATATGGACCGTGTCAATATTAATTAATGTATTAAAATGGTCTGAAAGCCAGTGGTGACGGGGTTGTTAAGACATAATGTATCTGTATTTAACCCCCGCTTAATAGCAAGGGTGTTACAATAATACCCACTTTACGTTTCCGGATAATGCTGGTAAAAGTACAACGCTCATTGATATATGAGCATCTTACCCACTACAGGGAATAATATATTCAGGAGATGAATTAAAATGGCAGACTCATTTCAGGCGGAAATACCTAAGGCCCGCGTTAATATTCAGCTTTCACTACATACCGGCGGCGCACAGAAGAAAGTTGAGCTTCCTCTTAAGTTGCTGACAGTAGGGGATTTCAGCAACGGTAAGGCAGAAGGGCCGCTGTCTGAGCGTGAAAAAATCAACGTCAATAAAAACAATTTCAACAGCGTCCTCGCTGATATCAATCCCGAAGTCAGTCTCACCGTGAAAAATACGCTCGCTGGAGACAATTCAGAAGAAAATGTGAAACTGGCATTTAACGATATGAAAGACTTCGAGCCAGAACAGATTGCCCGTCAAATACCTCAGCTCAAAGCGATGCTGGCCATGCGTAACCTGCTGCGTGATTTGAAATCCAATCTTCTGGATAACGTGACTTTCCGGAAAGAACTGGAAGCCATCCTGAAAGATCCCGCTTTAAGTGATGAACTGCGTAACGAGCTTAATGCGCTCGCACCGGGCCAGGAATAATTACTGGAACTGTTAACGGACTAATTTAGAGAAAAATGCTTATGTCAGTCAATAATGAATCCCAGGTATCAGCGGGCGGGGCGACTATTGAAAAAACGCTGCCGAACGACGGTGTTTATGCCTCTCTGTTTTCCAAAATCAATTTAAAACCGGTTTCCTCCATCGACGATTTGAACGGTTTCGATGATAACGTCGTGATGGCCGAAACCTCTGCCGATGCGCGTGTTACCGCCGCGGTCAAAGTGTTCATGCAGTGCCTGCAAAAGTCCGGTCAGCGGGTGGATAAGCTGGACAAAACCCTGTTGGATCACCACATCGCGGAGCTGGACTTCCAGATCAGCCGCCAGCTCGACGAAGTGATGCACAACGATGAGTTCCAGAAAGTGGAATCCATCTGGCGGGGTCTGAAATCGCTGGTGGATAAAACCGACTTCCGCCAGAACGTGAAGCTGGAAATCCTGGATCTGTCTAAAGACGAACTGCGTCAGGATTTCGAGGACGCTCCGGAAATCATCCAGAGCGGCCTGTACAAGCAGACCTACATCGCGGAATACGACACCCCGGGCGGTGAGCCAATTGCTGCCGTGATTTCAGCCTACGAGTTCGACGCCTCGGCGCAGGACGTGGCGCTGATGCGCAACATCTCCAAAGTGTCCGCGGCGGCACACATGCCGTTCATCGGTTCCGCAGGTCCGAAATTCTTCCTGAAAGAGAAAATGGAAGAAGTGGCGGCCATCAAGGATATCGGCAACTACTTTGACCGCGCCGAATACATCAAATGGAAATCGTTCCGTGATACTGACGACTCCCGCTATCTCGGTCTGGTGATGCCGCGCGTGCTTGGCCGTCTGCCATATGGTCCGGACACCGTGCCAGTGCGCAGCTTCAACTACGTTGAAGAAGTGAAAGGCCCGGATCACGACAAATACCTGTGGACCAACGCCTCGTTCGCCTTCGCTGCAAACATGGTGAAAAGCTTCATCAATAACGGCTGGTGCGTGCAAATTCGTGGCCCGCAGGCGGGTGGCGCAGTGAAAGACCTGCCAATTCACCTGTATGACCTCGGCACCGGTAATCAGGTGAAGATCCCGTCAGAAGTGATGATCCCGGAAACCCGCGAATTTGAATTTGCCAATCTCGGCTTCATCCCGCTGTCGTACTACAAAAACCGCGATTACGCCTGCTTCTTCTCGGCGAACTCCACCCAGAAACCGGCGCTGTATGACACCGCAGATGCGACGGCTAACAGTCGTATCAACTCCCGCCTGCCATACATATTCCTGCTGTCGCGTATCGCGCATTACCTGAAGCTGATTCAGCGCGAAAACATCGGTACCACCAAAGACCGTCGTTTGCTGGAGCTGGAGCTCAACACCTGGGTGCGCGGTCTGGTGACTGAAATGACCGATCCGGGCGACGAACTGCAGGCTTCTCACCCGCTGCGCGATGCGAAGGTGCTGGTGGAAGACATCGAAGATAACCCGGGCTTCTTCCGCGTGAAGCTGTTCGCTATCCCGCACTTCCAGGTTGAAGGCATGGACGTGAATCTGTCGCTGGTTTCCCAGATGCCGAAAGCGAAAGCGTAAGGTGGGATCCCAGGGATGAAAATTTATCGTCCATTATGGACTGACGGGGCCACGCTGGCCCCTCAGCAGTTCCAGCAGCAATCTCGTTGGGATGCTTATAACACCGAGAATGTGGCAGCGATGTCGCTGGCACATACCTGGGGCGTGCTGCATGCCGAGTTTGATACCTCGGCCTTAGCACTTTCCCGGCTGAATGCCACCCGTCTGGTCGTGCGCTTCCCGGACGGCACGCTCGTGGATACGAGCATTGCCGATACCCTACCAGCGGTCTGTGACTTGACCGACGCGCAGGGGCGAGAAAGCGTCGAGGTGGTACTCGCGCTGCCGCTGCTTTCCGCTAACGGTGGGAATCTGGATGACGGGCAAAATAGCGAACGTCCACAACGCTGGCGTCAGGAATGGGTGACCGTCCAGGAGTTGTCAGGACATGAGCAAACGGAGCTGGCGATTTTACGCCACGCCATTTCGTTGCGTTTTGCCCATCAGGAAAATGCAGCCTGGCTGACCTGTCCGGTCGCCCGTCTGGTGCGTAATGCCCAGGGTCAATGGGCACTGGACGAGAGTTTCATCCCTCCCGCGTTGTCGTTTTCTGCCAGCCCGCGTTTGTCGCAGGAATTCAGCGATCTGCTGCACCGCTTGCAGGCGCGGCGACGTCGTTTGATGCAAATGCGTCGGGAGAGCAACGAACGTCTGGCTGACTTTGCGGTGGCCGACGTTTCGCTGTTCTGGTTGCTCAATGCCCTGAACAGTGCCGAACCGGTGCTGGCAGAATTGTTCCAGACCCCCACGCGTCATCCGGAACTTTACTACCGCGAGTTGTCTCGGCTGGCAGGAAGTTTGTTGACCTTTTCACTGACGCACAGTCCGGATGATATTCCTGTGTATCAGCATGATGCGCCAGAGCAGGTATTTCCGCCGCTGTTTACGCTGCTGGATACGCTGCTGGAAGCGAGTCTGCCGTCACGCGTGATCAGCATCGATCTGGTCCATTCAGGTCAATTCTGGAAAGGTGCAATGCACGATGCACGCCTGCGTGAAGGGGCAGATCTCTATCTCTCCGTTCGTTCAACCATTCCAAACCATCTGCTGCAAACCCAGTTCCCACTGCTGTGTAAAGCCGGGAGCGTTGAGGATGTGGCCGATGTGGTGAACGTCGCGCTGAACGGCGTCGGTCTGAAGCCACTGTCGCACGTACCCGCGGCGATTCCGTTGCGCCTTGAGAATCAGTATTTCGCGCTCGATCTTAGCGGCCCGGCCGCAGAGGCGATGCTTGATGCCGGGAACTGCGCGTTCTACATCCCGGAAGCGCTGGGTGACGTCAAACTCGAACTCTACGCGGTGCTTCGCTCATGAAAAACAATCCAACCTCCTTTATCGATCAGATGTTCTATCCCGGCTGGCTGATGGTCAGCCAGTTGCGAAACGGGCAGGAGATTACCGACGGTAAAGTACTCTATCGTCGCACCTGTGAATGGCTCGATGGTTGGCGTGCGCAGCTGGAAGAACAGGGTGTGCCGCAGACCAGCATTGATCATCTGTTGTATACGCTCTGCGCGTTGTTTGATGAAAGCGTGTTGAACCGGGGCAAGCAGGATGACGGTTACAACACCTGGCTTGCGAACCCACTTCAGGCGAAGTATTTCAACACCCTGAATGCGGGCGAAGAGCTGTGGGAACGGATCCGGACCGTGCTTCAGGAGCCCTCTCCCGATATCGCGGTACTGACCTGTTTCTCGCGTGCATTAACGCTGGGGTTTGTTGGTCGCTATCGTCAGCAGGCGGATGAGCGCCGCGAAGACGTGGTACGTAATCTCAGTCAGCGCGTGCCGCCGTTCACCCTGTCGGAAGAAGCCCCTATTGTTGCTCGGGCTGGCACACTGCGTAGCGGCCGCCGGTTTTACTGGCTGTCCTGGATAGCAGGCATTGTGCTGCTGGGCGCGGTATGGTTTCTGCTTTCGACCTCCCTGCAGCAGATGGTTTCGGCCATTGCGGGCGCGGAGTAAACCATGCGCAATCTGAGCAAGCCCTTGCTGGTCGCGCTGGCTTTCACGCTTGCCCTCTGGCTGGTGTGGGGATTCTGGCCGTTGGGCCTCGGTAGTCGCCTGTTTTTGAGCGTGGTTGTCCTCGTTTTGGCGGGCGGTCTCGGCTGGCGTTACTGGCATCAGATGCAAAACAGCGCTGTAACCGTGGTGGATATCGCATTGCCACCGGAGGATTTCGAAGGCGCACTGGTTCTGGTCTGCGGTGACAGCGACGTGCTGTTTACTGCCGATGAGTCCTTTCGCGAGACGCGTCAGGGCTGGTATCTGCCTGTACGTCAACCGGAACAACTGGCACAAATTGCTGAGTCTGTCGCATCCGGGCGTCCGGCACTGGTAGCCCAGGTTTCAGTCTTAATGGCTTTCGCTCCGGAGCGCTGGCAGGAGGAAGTGGCCTTCACCAGCCAGCTTCATCAGTGGCAGCGAGCCATCGCACAATCACGCCGGTCGTTTGCTGGACTGCCGCCCGTTTGGACCTGTCTGTGGCTGAATGCACCCGCAAAAAGTGATGAAGGCCGATACCGCTGGTATTTCCTTACTAACAACCGTGAAGGCATTCAGGTTCAGGAAAACAACGGAGTCGCGCAATCCTATCTGCCGTGGTGTACCTACGCGCCTGAGGCTTTACATCCGCATCGTCTGGACAGTTCGCTGTGGCTGGAGTCGCTTTTTCGCTGGCTTAAACCCCGTGTGACCGACCTCATGCAGACACGTCACCACGATACACCTGCGCTGCCTGCCTGCATGTTGGCGGTGTGCAGCGGACCCTTAGCGACACTGCCCGACAACCTATGGCAACAGCATACCGCTTCGGTGACAACCTTGCAGAGTCGTTCCGCTTCCACGGAAGAAATGCCGCCGCTACCGGATATGCTGCTGCCGCATTTATCACGCCGCCACGGTATCAGCCGCGTGATGCTTTCCTGGCGCGTCGTGGGCGGGATTGTGGGGATCTTTTTGCTGCTGGCGATGCTCGCCTCATGGATCAATAACCAACGTTTGATCCAGAACGTCAGCGATCATCTCGCGCTCTACCAGCGTTTAAGCGGTAACCCGCCAGCTCCGAAAGTTCAGGCTCAGGAACAGTTGCGCAGAGATAACGGACTGCTGGATTCATGGCAACGCCAGGGCGCACCGATGCGTTACACGCTTGGGCTGTATCAGGGAATGCGCCTGATTGCCCCGCTGCGTGCGGCAATCAATAACTGGGCACCCCCTCTGCCACCTCCTCCGGTTATCAAAAAGATTATCCAGGGCCCGAAAACGGTCCGGCTCGACAGCATGTCGCTGTTCGATTCCGGTCAATCCGATCTCAAATCCGGCTCGACCAAAGTGCTGGTGAATTCACTGGTGGGCATCAAGGCCAAGCCGGGCTGGTTAATTGTGGTCAGCGGCCATACCGACAACACCGGCACGCCGAAACTGAATCAAACGCTGTCCCTGAAACGTGCCGAAGCGGTACGCGACTGGATGCGTGACACCGGTGATGTGCCGGAAAGCTGTTTTGCCGTGCAGGGCTATGGCGAAAGCCGCCCTGTCGCAACGAATGACACGCCGGAAGGCCGCGCGCTGAACCGTCGTGTCGAAATCAGTCTGGTCCCGCAGGCAAATGCCTGTCAGGTGCCGGGCAAATCCCCAGCGTCATCGCAGGATGATGACGCTTCACAACACAATGGAGAGTAATTCCATGGCTATTCCTGTTTATCTGTGGCTGAAAGACGACGGCGGTGCGGACATTAAAGGTTCCGTAGACGTTAAAGACCGTGAAGGCAGCATCGAAGTTGTCGCTCAGGATCACAATATCTACATTCCGACCGACAACAACACGGGCAAATTGACCGGGACGCGTATTCACACCCCGTTCATGTTCACCAAGGAAATCGACTCCTCCAGCCCGTATCTGTACAAGGCAGTGACCACCGGTCAGACCCTGAAATCTGCTGAGTTCAAATGGTATCGCATCAATGACGCGGGCCAGGAAGTGGAATATTTCAATACCAAGCTGGAAAACGTGAAGGTTGTGAAAGTGAATCCGTTGATGCACGACGTCAAGGATCCTTCTTTCGAAAAACACAATCACCTCGAGCAGCTTGAACTGCGTTACGAAAAAATCACCTGGACTTACAAAGACGGCAACATCATTCATTCCGATTCCTGGAACGAACGTACGACTGCCTGAATTTAGGGTAATGCCTAATGCGGGCGGGGAGACCTGTCCGCAATTTTTGCAATGTCCCTTTATGCGGAGGGGACAGTGCAAAAATGATCATCCGACAATCTGACCTAATGCGCTTAGGGTTCCTTGTTAGAAGGGTAAGCGATGGGCGGTAGCGTGCCTGAATGAAATCAGGCTTATTTCTGAGGACATAAAAGGGAACAACTATGCCATTTAGTTTTGACGATTCTGCTGCCAGGCAGAACTGGGGAAAAGGAAAATCAATCAGCGTACCGCCAGCCGGAATGCGAAAATATCACGACTGGCGTCGATATATTCTGGCCGGACGATCGCCATCAGATGCGGCAAGACTTGCCGGGGATATGAATTATGAACTGCTGCAAGGCAACAGTAATCTCTGCTCCGTCAGGCTTACACAGCAGCACCGAGTTTTATTCTCGGTTGTCGGGATGTCAATCAAGGTTCTGGAAATTGGCGGTCATTATTAGCCTCGGTCCTAATCAATAAATACATTACCAGTATTTTTACATGTCCACCCGAGGGGTTATCTGAAACGGATAACCCCCGTGTGCTAAATAGCCCAATAGTGCGTGTCAGAATGGAGAAGGTCTTTATGGAGCATCACTCATCAACCTTATTACGTCGCCTTAACCCTTACTGTGCTCGCGCACTTGAAGGCGCTGCGAGCTTGTGCCAAACCCGCGCCCATTCGTCTATCCTCCCAGAACACTGGCTGCTGAAACTGCTTGAGCAGGGCGAAGGCGACCTGACGGTGCTGGCGCGTCGTTACGAATGGGATATGGACGCGCTGTGGCAGGATTTACTCGGCTGGCTGGATACGCTGCCGCGCTCGGTGCGCGCGCGACCGAGTCTGTCAGACAATATTCAGGCGCTAATGCAGGAAGCCTGGCTGCTGGCGTCACTTTCCGGCGAGGATCAGATCCGCAGCATTCACCTGCTGATGGCGCTGGTCGGTAAACCAAAATTGGTGCGCTGCGATGGCCTGTGGCCGCTGCTGACTCTGGGTCAGAGCCAGCTGGAACGCCTGCGTCCGCTGCTCGATGCGCAGTCCGACGAGCGCCCGGAGATGCAGCAGGCAGCAGAGCTGGCCCAGCAGGGCGGCGATGTCGAAATGGTTGGTCGTCCGGTTGGGGCTGAAGTCCGCGACGGCGAACTCAACCCGGCGCTGCAAAACGCGCTGGATAAATTCACTCTCGACGTCACCGCCAAAGCGAAAGAGGGCAAAATCGACCCGGTGTTTGGCCGCGATACCGAAATCCGTCAGATGGTGGATATTCTGTCCCGTCGTCGCAAGAACAACCCTATTTTGGTCGGTGAACCGGGCGTGGGAAAAACCGCGCTGGTCGAAGGTCTGGCGCTGCGTATTGCCGAGGGCAACGTGCCTGAGTCACTGAAAACCGTCAGCCTGCGCACCCTCGACCTCGGCCTGCTGCAGGCGGGAGCGGGCGTGAAAGGTGAATTTGAACAACGCCTGAAAAACGTCATCGACGCGGTACAGCAGTCGCCGAATCCGGTGCTGCTGTTCATCGACGAAGCCCACACCATTATCGGCGCGGGCAATCAGGCGGGCGGCGCGGATGCGGCCAACCTGTTAAAACCCGCACTGGCGCGTGGCGAACTGCGCACTATCGCCGCTACTACCTGGAGCGAATACAAACAGTATTTTGAACGCGACGCCGCGCTTGAGCGCCGTTTCCAGATGGTGAAAGTCGATGAGCCGGACGACGAGACCGCCTGCCTGATGCTGCGCGGCCTCAAATCCCGTTACGCCGAACACCATAACGTCCACATTACCGATGCGGCGGTCCGCGCTGCCGTGACCTTGTCGCGCCGTTATCTGACCGGGCGTCAGCTGCCGGATAAAGCCGTCGACCTGCTCGACACCGCCGCCGCCCGCGTGCGTATGAGCCTCGATACCGTGCCGGAGCCGTTAACGCGGATGCGCGTCCAAATCACCGCCCTGGACATCGAGAAGCAGGCGCTGCTGGAAGATATTGCCGTTGGGAGCAGTAGCCAGGGCGAACGTCTGGCGGCGATTGAACAGGAAGAAATCAACCTGTTTATCGAACTGGACGAGCGCGAGACCCAGTACGGCCAGGAGCTGTCGCTCACAGAGCAACTGCTGGAGACCCGCAAGGATATCTCTCGTCAGGGAGAGACCCGTGAGCTGCAACAGCAGCTGGATGGCATGCAGCAGAATAGCCCTCTGTTATCTGTCGACGTCGATACCCGCACCATCGCCAACGTGATTGCCGACTGGACCGGGGTGCCGCTTTCCTCGCTGATGAAGGATGAGCAAACCGAACTGCTGAACCTGGAAGGGGAAATTGGCAA
Source organism: Scandinavium lactucae (assembly GCF_033843265.1). Lineage (NCBI taxonomy): Bacteria > Pseudomonadati > Pseudomonadota > Gammaproteobacteria > Enterobacterales > Enterobacteriaceae > Scandinavium > Scandinavium lactucae. Next base: position 235,478 of record NZ_JAWXRD010000002.1, on the reverse strand, counting down.
GCGCGTGGTCGGACAGGACGTGGCGCTCAACGCCATCGCCCAGCGTCTGCGTGCCGCTAAAACCGGACTCACCTCCGAGAACGGCCCACAGGGCGTGTTCCTGCTGGTCGGCCCGAGCGGCACCGGGAAAACCGAGACTGCGCTGACCCTCGCCGATGTACTGTACGGCGGTGAAAAGTCGCTCATCACCATCAACCTGTCGGAGTATCAGGAACCACATACCGTCTCCCAGCTGAAGGGCTCGCCGCCGGGCTACGTCGGTTACGGTCAGGGTGGTATTCTGACCGAAGCGGTGCGCAAGCGCCCGTACAGCGTGGTGCTGCTCGATGAAGTCGAAAAAGCCCATCGGGACGTGATGAACCTGTTCTACCAGGTGTTCGACCGCGGCTTCATGCGCGACGGTGAAGGCCGCGAAATCGACTTCCGCAACACCGTGATTTTGATGACCTCCAACCTCGGCAGCGATCACCTGATGCAACTGCTGGACGAACAGCCGGACGCCAGCGAAGGGGACCTGCACGAACTGCTACGGCCTGTCCTGCGTGACCACTTCCAGCCGGCGCTGCTGGCCCGCTTCCAGACGGTCATCTACCGCCCGCTGGCGGAAACCGCGATGCGCACCATCGTGCAGATGAAACTGGACCAGGTCAGCAAGCGCTTACATCGCCATTACGGCCTGACCACCCACATCGACGAGAGCCTGTTCGATGCGCTGACGTCCGCCTGCCTGCTGCCGGACACCGGCGCACGCAATGTTGACAGCCTGCTCAACCAGCAAATTCTGCCGGTGCTGAGCCAGCAACTGCTTACTCACATGGCGGCGAAGCAAAAACCGAAGTCACTGACGCTGGGATGGAATGAAGAAGAGGGGATCGGGCTGGAATTTAGGGACTAATCAGGACAGATAATATGGATACTGTTGAAGAACTTAACGGAACCTATTTTTTGATGGCATGAATAATCTGACCGCCTGGGAGCTGCTTTTTTGGGTTAATAATCTTGGTGCTTTCGTGGGGAGGGCGGTTCCTGTTTTGGGATGGGTGATTCTGGCGCATGACATTTCCGTTATCAGTTATCGTACGGTCACTCGCTACAACATCATTGCTCGTGAAGAGGATAAAATCTGGTGAACAGGGTAACTGATGACAAAGTAAGAGACTTTATTCTTGATGACCTCCCTTTGGTCACAACTCTTTTTCTGAAAAGGGTAGATGTAGCTGATGATGCCGTATTGCAGGAGCTCTTTGAAGTTGAAGATGTTGCAGAAATGGTCGACGCATTCTTCCATCACTTTCATATCCGGGCAGATGGTTTTTCCATTGATAATTACTATCCCTGGCAGGGTAAATCTCCATTTCTATGCAAAAAAACAACGCAGAGTAAATCGCCACTAACGATTCGAATGTTTATTGAGTCAGCTAGGGCTGGGCGCTGGTTATATAAATGATTTGTTTTTTATTACCCCACTTTAACTGGTGGTGACATCAAACAGATTACCACCACGGAGTTATGATAATGAGTCTGACAGACATGTTACAGAATACCTTTTCGGGTGTGGTTAATACTACGCTCAATCGCTATCAGCTTAATATTCCCTCCTGTCATTCGTCATTGGATGTCGAAGATTTCTGTGGGACTGAATCGCTGAGCCAGCTCTATCGCTATGACATCAGTTTTACCAGCACAGATAAAAATATTGATGCCAACCAGATATTGAGCAAATCGGCGACCCTGACTATGGGAACCGGGATGCTCAATATGCTGACTGGTCAGAAAGTAGTGCATGGTGTGGTGACGCAATTTGAGCGTATAAAAAGTTCTGCCGACCAGGCCGAATACATGATAACGCTTGAACCGTTTCTGGCGTTGTTGCGTAACCAGTTCCGTACCCATCGCTTCTTCGTCAATAAATCGGTACCCGAGGTGGTCACCGAAGTCCTCCAGGAGCATGGGCTGAAAGGCTGGGAATATGAATTCACCCTTAAGGCCGACTACCCGAAGCGTGAGCAGATTAACCAGTATCAGGAAAATGACCTCGCATTTATCGAACGTCTGCTGGCCGAAGTGGGGATATTTTATTTCTTTACCCTGCAGCCGGACACCCAGACCGAAGTGGTGCATTTTGCAGACAAACAGAGCGCCTGGACGTTCGGGAAAAAACTACCGCTGAACAGCCCGTCAGGGACGAACGATAACGCAGTGGATTCGGTGTGGGGCGTGCATGTCCGGCAGAACGTGGTGGAACGTTCCGTTACAGCGAATGATTACAACCACCGGGAAGCCCAGAACATCCTGATGTCCGTTCCTGCGGACATGACCCAGGGCGAAGGCGACGGTGTTACCTACGGGGATGTGTATCTTCACCGTCCGCGCCACCTTGAACGTGGCGACAAAATTAGTCCGACAGCGGAAACCGCCAACTTCTGGGCGTGTCTGGAGCATGAACGCTTCCTGTCAAACCAGACGACGGTGACCGGCAGCAGTACCGACCACACCCTGGGTCCGGCCCAGGTGCTGACCATCACTGAAAAGGCCGTCCCCCCGACCCTGCCGCGGGAAACCGAGAATGGCGTCGTCATCGTCAGCGCGGGTTACACCGCCAGCCGTCAGAATGCCCTGAGGGTGGAGTGGGCGGCGATGCCGTATTACGAGAACCGTTGCTGGCGGCCTGCGCCTAAAAAGCGCCCGGTGGTCAGCGGCACGCTGACGGCGCGCGTGACCAGCGCCAAAGACAACGATATCTACGCCTGGCAGGATGCATCCGGCATGTACCGGGTGAAGTTTGATGCAGACCGTGATGACAAAAGTCAGGGCATGGAAAGTATGCCGGTACGTTTTGCCAAGCCTTACGGCGGTGATAAGTACGGCTTCCACTTCCCGCTGATACAGGGCACTGAAGTGGCCATCGCTTTCCATGAAGGTGACCCGGACCGCCCGTATATTGCCCACGCGATGCATGATTCCCGTCATGTCGACCACGTCACTGAAGCCAACAGCACGCGCAACGTTATCCGTACCGCCGGGCTGAACAAGCTGCGGATGGAGGACAAGCGCGGGGAAGAGCACGTCAAGCTGAGCACCGAGTACGGCGGTAAGACGCAGCTTAATTTAGGGCATAATGTTGATGCTTCTCGTACCCTGCGGGGTGAAGGGGCGGAGCTGCGCACTAACGACTGGGTCAGCGTCCGTGGTGGCAAGGGAGTTCTGCTTACTGCAGATGCTCAGCCTGACGTCGGCAGTAAAATGCTTGAAATGGACAGGGCTGTAGAACAACTGGAACAGGCTCTCACGCTGGCAAGAAGCCTCCAGGCTGCTGCGAAAGGGGCACAGGCAACAATATCTGACATCGACAGCCAAAAGACGCTAAACAGCTCACTGAAATATCTGAAAATGCCAGGAATGCTGGCCAGTGCACCTGCAGGCATTGGCATTCTAAGTCCTGAGGCTGTCCGGCTTGCTTCAGGCGGGGCAAGTATTGGCCTCATGTCAGGTAAAAACACGGATATCAGCACCGGGCAATCGTTTACTGTGGCGGCAAGCGAGGCTGTAAGCTTGTTTGCTCAGGCTGCAGGAATGAAAATGTATGCCGGGGCAGGGAAGGTTGATATCCAGGCACAAGCTGATGCCATGAATGTCTCAGCATTACAGGACATCACTGTCGCCAGTGGTCAGGGAAGCGTGAAGGTGAATGCCAGCAAGGAACTGATTTTAAGTTGCGGTAGTGCTTATATAAAGCTTAGCGGTGGGAATATTGAACTGGGATGTCCGGGGAATATTTTGCTGAAAGCGGCCAATGTTAATCAGACGGGACCTGCAACACTTGATACTCCACCTCTTACTTTCCCTAAGGGGTATGGCGGAACGTTTACTGTTACCGATCCTGCATCAGGGGATATCAAACCATTCACCAGTTATAGAGTAACCTCTCCAGATGGCGAGGTGCTTGAAGGAATATCTGACTCGTCAGGGAAGACTGCACCGTTTTACTCATCGACACCTGGTAATGTAAAAATTGAGTTTCCACGTGAGCAAAATGATGAAGGACCTGGGCATTGGGTTACTGTTGGTCATGATTATCACGGGTTGAAGAATACTGCAATTATGGCAATCAACCGCTTAACTTCTATGGGAGATGAGGGGCGTGTTTTTGGTTCTGAAGGGAAGGACTATATGAATACGAAAAGAGATAAAATCCAGGAATGGCAGCCTTTGCCATCTGATGCTACAGACGAGATAGAGCAGCAATCAGCAGTACGTCGTTACGGAGAACAGAGAAAGGTAACACAAACTTTTCTGGAAGGTGACGATGCCTGGGCTGTTACAGGTCAGTCGTGGCACTGGCAACCAACGACCGCTGATGATGTCTATGAGGGAATTAAATGAAGTTTAGATTAAAACAGAACCATATCTTGTATTTTTGGGCGGTATTTGATCTCTTTTACATTGCCAGATTTATCTGGCTGAATATATCTCAGGGACGAATTCCTTTAATTGATGATATATTGTCTTTTAGCAATATTTATCCACAGCAAGGGGCATATTCGCTAGTCCTTTTTTCATTTTCATTACTGCTTAATATATCAATTGTTTTTTCTGCTGTAATGTTCTTAAAAAAGTGGAAGTATGTGAGCTGGATGGTTTATTTTCAAACACCATTCAGACTGTTCTTCATGATCCCTTCTGTTTCGATAATGCCATGGATATTCAAAACCATGTCAATCAAACTTGGAGCGATATTTCTTGTCGTTGTATTCTTATCAGAGATAATTAAGGTTGGGACATTTTATCTGACAAGAGAAAGGAGTTCATGATTTTTTGCTAAATCTGAATAAAGAGGGATGTTGATGGCAGGCAATTCATTAGTGACATCTGTGACACATACAGAGGCAAAAGCTACGACGGGAAAGCAAAAACCTTATTGGGTCGAATTTCAATTGGTTGATGAGCAGGGCGATCCTGTGGCGAATATGCCATGGAAGGCTGAAAGCTCTCATCCCGTTTCTGGACCTGTCGATAACTTTACCTATACAGGTCAAAGTGACGCGGACGGGTTTATCCGTATAGATATGCCGCATGGTCTGGAGCTGAAACTAACATTAAATAGCAATCTGTTGACGGAAGAAATGGAGAAGCGTTCTCTTCGAGTCGGCAGGGATCCTATAAAAGATTCGACCGTTCGTCCAAAAGCGGAGAAAAATGGCCATGTGTGGCACTACGCCGTAGTGGGTGAATTATGTCATGAACAACCTGATTTACAACTAAGCGATGGAGAGGAGTTGCCCTTATTCCATTTCCCCATTAGTAGTTCATTTCAGGGTGTTAAGATCAGAACAAATGAACTCGAAAAACGCCATGTGATTGAAATTTGCCCATTTAGAACCTGGGAGTTAGTTCTCCATCACCAGAATGATTACTCTATGGCAAATGCCATTAATTTAGGATTGGCCTCTGATTTAGCTTATGATGAGATAGATATTATAAAGAAGTATTTTATTAATAAATGTCAGGACCTTTCGACGATACCATCCAGAAAAATTGGTCAATCGACTATTAATGCTTTAGTTGTAGATGTGCCGTATTCTGAAAGATATTTAATTCCAATAGATATCGATTCAACCAAAACTGATGATCCTGAAGGAGATACACAGCTTTATTATGTCTACAATAATAGTAAAATAGTCATAGCGTGGCGCGGCACTGCAAGCCTGACCGATGGGATAACGGATGCATCGTTTAGACCGGTAGAGTCCGATAGTTGCAATATCAAATCTGAATGTACTTCATTAGTTCCTACTGGGAAAGTACATACGGGATTTTGGGCAGGCTACACCTTAATTGAACGAATGTTTAAAAATCAGCTTAATGAACTTAGCAATAAAATCGAAGGTAGGGATTTGTTCATTTGTGGTCATAGCTTAGGAGGATCGCTGGCATTAATCCACTCGGCAAGATTAAAGGAAAGCAAACCGCTTCTTTATACTTATGGTATGCCAAGAACGTTCACTAAAAATGCTGTAGATGTATTATCAAGTATTACTCACTATCGGCATGTAAATGATCAAGATCCAGTACCATCAGTTCCACCAGAGGCCGATCTGGATAATCAGTTGTATAAATTATGGGGGCCTTTGGGAACAACTCTTGGTTTTTTATGGTCTGTCGTTGAGCTAACTGCCTGGCAAATCGGAGAGTGGGGTGACTGTTTTTGGCACCATGGTAATACGGTCGCATTTTTAACAATAACCCAAAGCAGAAAATGGCAGCAGTGTAGTATTGAGCTTCCTTACCCAAGAAATTGTATGACCATTCAGACAAGACTTCCTGAAAAAGTTAAGCTCTATCTTGTACCGTCGCTGGCACTTCAGGAAGCTAAGCAATCCGGGCAAGATCAAAAGGCTTTTAAAGCTTCACTTACTAAGGAAGATCTTCAAGAATTTTTCCCCGAAGGCATGAATCCAAATAGAGGGATGCCTGCGAATGTTGGAAATCACCTTCTGACATCATATATGCCCTATATAAATAATAAATTGTTAGGCTTAGCTTATGAAAAAGGGGTTAGCGATGGAAAGTCCTTCACTGAACATGCCGAGAAAGTAGCATCCTTTAATTTACAGATGGACTACTATTCAGGTGAAATCCCTAAGAAAGAGTTTGACAGGAATAAAAAGTTTCTTTCGCTCGAGGATTTGCTAAAAAATTCGCTTAGCTCAACCATCTCTGCAGCATCCGGTTCTGATGCTCTTAAAAGATTTGGCCATTATGGAGAAGAGGACATGGAAAATGTATAAGAGATTAAATTCATTCGTCTTGCTCCAGTTTGCTTTATTGCTAAATGGATGCGCTCAGGCAACTGACAGAACATTATCACCACCATCGAATTCTGATTGGGTTAATATTGAGATAAAAAATCCATCTCAATATACAAAGCCTTTTCCTCTTGAAGTGTTGTACGTATCTACGACGTGCAAGCGTGAGTTGATGAGTATGCGAGATGGTCAGCATTATGAGAAGGTGGGGCTCAATCCAATAAAAATACCTCTTCAAGAAAAGAACTCATCCGGTGTATGGATTGCAAAAATAGCAAAAGATGGCGGTGGTAAGTGTAACTGGAAACTGAGTGAGTTAAATTTGGGTATTGAATATATTGATGCTACTCATCTCGGGAAGGGTTTAGTGCCGGGAACTGCTGTTGGCGCAACAATTGCGTTTGATGATAATGCAACCAAAAATGGTCTATTTAAAGTATTTGAAAATCCTGAGCTTGTTTTATCTCCAGCATACTATCCCTTAGTACAAACCAATAAACGCATCAGTGCAAATGATATGTTGAATTTATTTGGTGCGAAGGATTTCATGAAAATAAAGATGATTTCTCCAGCCAAAACTATTCAGGTGATATTTAAACCAACTCTTGATGAAACTAAGCTTGTTAAGATGATTGCTCCAAAAGGGCATAAAGTCGGAGCGTTTTATAAAATTATCTATCCGGATGGAACTGTCGTATCTGATGGAACGACTCATCCTGATGTAAACAGGTTAAAGAATTAATTTATGCGGAAGTGTATTAGCAAGGTATTCTTCAGCATGCTAACGTTCTTTATTGTTAGTTGTGTCAATGCTGATGATCGTACACTTTCTCCGCCATCTAATACAGAATGGGTTAATGTAGAGATTAAAAATCCCTCATCATATACACAACCATTTCCTCTTGAGGTTTTGTATGTTTCGACTTCTTGTAAGCGTGAGTTGATGAGCATGCGTGATGGGCAGCATTATGAAAAGATTGGGTATAACCCTATTGAAATTGCACTTCAGAAACAAAGCGGTTCTGATTTATGGATTGCAAAAGTAGCAAAAGATGGTGGTGGCAAGTGTAACTGGAAGTTAAGTGAGTTCAATATGGAAATCGAATATATTGAAGCTACCCACCTTGGTAAAGGATTGGTTCCGGGAACCGCCCTAGTTGCTACTATTGCATTTGACGATAATGCAACTAAAAATGGCCAATTTACGACAGTTCATGGTGATGTTAATTTGTCTCCTATGTATTGTCCGTATATAAGGGAAAGGAAGATGAATTCCACAGAATCCAGCTTGTCACTATTAAGTGAGAAAAACTTTATCTCTTTGAGAGGGGATGGGGCGAATAAAATTAGATTTATTCCTAAGCTGGATGAATCAAAAGTCACCCGTTATATTGGAGTGGCAAAGAAGGAGCCTGGAACATACGCGAAGATAATATATCCCGATGGAAGCGTAGCGCCAGAAGGTACAATAATTCCTGATTTTAATAAAATCAATGCAAAGTAACTGCTAATAACATAGGTGTTTATTATGTCCAATGGCATCGTATTGTTCGGAGATAAAACTTCTCACGGCGGAAAAGTGATCTCCGCTTCTTCCAATATTACTGTCGACGGGAAAAAAGCAGCTTTAGTAGGCGATATGGTGAGTTGTCCGGTTCCGGGACATGGCACAAATCCCATCGTGGAAGGATCACCTCACCGGACATTTAACGGCCGCGCTGTTGTTGTCGATGGCTGCAAAAGCCAGTGTGGTTGTACTGTCATTTCAAGTACTCAGAACAGCACGGTAGGATAATCAATGGGCTGGGAAAGGACGAAAGCAACAACGATGGAGTTGCCTCCTGAGCCATCTTTTACGGGATGGTTGTTGGCAGGAGGTGTTGCCGCGGTTGTGGGTATTTTGCTGTTTATCCTGCATGCGTCAGGCATGGTTAAGGTACTGGCTGCATTCAATATCTGGTGGCTGGCATCCAGTCCGGTTCTTGGCTGGTTCTTCCTGTTTTGTTTACGGGGGTGGCTGTGGGGCAGAACAGTCAATGAACATCAATTTTTGCAGAAGGAAGCTGAATATGGACAGCAACAGTGGGAAGCTTGGGCTGAACGCTATCTGGCTGTGCTTGGAAGTAGCATCCTGCTACCTTCTGGAGTGACCTCTGACGCGATTGCTAAATCGGATGCTGCAGATGCGCCGCAATTTCTTTCACTGACCAGCCATTTTGATGCGCAATCGACGACTTCCACCTCCTTGCTCGAATTGGGTCTGACCGGTGTACAAAACGCGATCGCGATGTTGCCTGCGACAGTGCCGTTCAATGTGACCATTGTGAGCGACATGATTTCATCAGACTTCGAGACCCAGTTTCGCGAATCATGGGGAAGAATTTACCCTGGGCATGTGCTATCAGGTTCGGTTACATGCTGTGAAGCTCTTTCTTTTGCCTGGATCGAAGAGCGCCTTAAGAATCCCGTATTCGATATTGAACTGATCATGATATTGCACAATAAGGCAACTGAACATTATTCAGATGCACTCGCGACCATAATAGTTACCAGCGATGATGTTGCTGAAAAATATCAACTTGCTCACTCTGCCCGCATATTGCGACCGATGTTGCTGGACATGCCAAATTTCAAAGCTGACATGGGGTTGTTTCTGGAAACACAAACGATCGCCTGCCAGACATCAAACGTCTTTTGTGACAAGGCCTCCTGGAGTGAACGTTTTGCTGACGTCATGACGGCGGCTCAGATGCATCAGACGCCATGGATGCCTGAAGAAATTGATACACTGGAAAAATATAACGGTATCCCCGGTGCTGGCAGCGCCTGGCTACTGGCGACACTGGTCTCTGAAATCGTGACGATCAGTAAAGCACCGGTTCTCGGGCTGTTTACCTCAGGAACTGACCATTTCGTCAGTACTGTTACCCCAGGGAGTGAAAATAATGATGCCGGGTAGCTCATGGAGCAGAGGGGGGCTTGCAGGTGTAGTTGCCTTCATTTCATTGCTTATTCTGGGCCTGATCTTGCATTTTGGTCCTCAGTACGGTGTTGATGCACCTGCTAAGCAGGCGCTTGTCTTTGCAGCCGCCTGGTTTGTATTACTGATTTGCCATTACATCCCATTCATGTTCCGGTTTATGCGGGAAAAATATCACCGCTGGCAGGAGCAGAAAAACAATGCGTTGCCTTCTGATGAATCAAGAGTTGCCCGGACTCCGCCTCGCAATGTCACCGTTGACACCATCCGTGAAGCCATGCGCACCCTCTACGGCCGACGCTGGGGACGTAAAACGCGCATCCTGCTGATAACCGGCACCGTAGCGGAAGTGGAACAGCTGACCCCAGGCCTGACGGGACAACTCTGGCAGGAAGACCGTGGCACATTGTTGCTGTGGGGCGGGGACCTCAATACCCCGGCAGACAGTGCCTGGCTGACCGCACTGCGCAAACTGCGTCGTCGTCCCGTGGACGGCCTGGTGTGGGTCACCTCGGCCTTTGACCAGCTCTCAGCGCCCGGTCTGGAACAGCCGCTGCCGGTCCCGTCTGAAAGTACTATGGATTTGCTTTCCCATGCCATCAGCGACCGCATGGACGTGCTGGGCTGGAAGCTTCCGCTGTATGTCTGGTCCCTGCATCCGCGCGCCGGTCAGCCGGAAGGGCGCATTGTGCAGGCGACCGGCTGCCTGCTACCCGCCGGATGTCGTGCGGAGGGGCTCGCAGAGCAGCTCGCCGCCCTGACGTCAGAGCTGACCACTCAGGGCCTGCAGCAAACCTGTGGAAACGTGAAGCATAATTTCTTGCTGGCTCTGGCCGACCAGCTGGTTCGCGAGCCACAGAGCGTGACTGCGCCCCTGTCGGTAATGCTTAACCCGTACCGCCCGCTGCCGCTGGCCGGCGTGGTATTCAGTCAGCCCTCTGCCGGTGCCGAACGTGCCGTGACGCACCACTGGGGCATGGATAAACGCTGGGATATTCTGCCTGAGTCTGTCCGGACACTCCCAGCCGGACTCCGTCCGCGCAGGCCGGGTATTCCCTGGCGCAAAGTGTTTGCGTCAGTTGTCGCCCTGGCAATGATGGGCTGGGCTGTGTGGATGAGCATCGCGTATGTCACTAACCGCAGCCAGATTGCAGGGGCGAATGTGCAGGCCTCTCTGGCCGCACAGTCAAATCAGCCGTTGGAACAGCGTCTGTATGCTCTGTCAGAACTCCAGAAAACCCTGGCCCGTCTGCAATACCGCTCAGAGCACGGCGTGCCGTGGTATGAACAGGCCGGGCTAAGTCAGAATAACGCGCTGCTGGCAGCCCTCTGGCCACGTTATCAGGCCAGCGCGCTGCCGCTGTTGCGTGATGCGGCAGCCAGCCATCTGCAGAAGCAGGTTAGTGCCTTTAACGCGCTACCGCCGGGTAGCCCGCTGCGTGAGCAGATGGCAAAAAACGCCTATGACCAGCTCAAACTCTATCTGATGCTGTCCCGTCCGGAACGTATGGATGCGGCCTGGTTCAGTACTGCATTGCTGCATGACTGGCCGAAACGTGATGGCGTGAAAGACGGTGTCTGGCAAGGCATGGCCCCGTCACTGCTGTCGTTTTACGGGGCGCAGTTGCCTGCCCACCCTCAGTGGCGACTGCCCGCAGATGAGAGCATGGTCACCCAGGCACGTTCGCTGCTGGTTCGCCTGATGGGCGTGCGCAACAGCGAGTCCACCCTGTACCAGAAGATGCTCTCGCAGGTCGCACACCTGTATGTCGATATGCGCCTGGAGGACATGGCCGGCGACACGGACGCGGCCCGTCTTTTCAGTACCCCTGAGGTAGTGCCGGGGATGTTTACCCGGCAGGCCTGGGAACAGGCGGTGCAGCCCGCTATTGAGAAAGTGGTGAAGGCGCGCCGGGACGAGCTCGACTGGGTGCTGACTGACAGCAAGCGTCAGGTGAATAAACAGGACGAGACCTCGCCGGAAGCCCTGAAAAAACGTCTGACGGAGCGCTACTTTGCCGACTTTGGCGGTGCCTGGCTGGAATTCCTCAACAGCCTGCGCTGGGAGCAGGCAACCACGCTGTCGGACTCGATTGACCAGCTGACCCTGATGGCTGACGTACGTCAGTCACCTTTGGTGGCATTGATGAATACCCTGAATGTGCAGGGGCGTACCGGGCAGACGGGTGAAGCGATTTCTGACTCACTGGTGAAATCGGCCAAAAATCTGCTCGGCGGTGATAGCAAAGATGCCATTGACCAGAGTGCCGGTGCCCATGGGCCGCTAGATGCGACCTTTGGTCCGGTGCTGGCGCTGATGGACAAGAACCGCACGGGAGCACAGGAGCAGAGTCTGCATTCGTTCCTGACCCGCGTGACGCAGGTGCGTTTGCGCTTGCAGCAGGTGACTAATGCTGCCGATCCGCAGGCCATGACCCAGACCATTGCCCAGACGGTATTCCAGGGCAAAGCGGTTGACCTCACCGAAACCCGTGACTATGGAAGCCTGATTGCCGCCGGTCTCGGTCAGGAGTGGAGCGGTTTTGGGCGGACGGTGTTTGTGAATCCGATGGAGCAGGCCTGGCAGCAGGTGCTGACCCCGGCGGCAGACAGCCTCAATACGCAGTGGCAGCAGGCGGTGGTGGCTGAGTGGAACAGTGCCTTTGGTGGTCGCTATCCGTTTAGCAACAGCAGCAGCGACGTTTCCCTGCCGCTGCTGGCTAAGTACCTGAATGCCGATTCCGGGCGTATCGCGCAGTTCCTGCAGACTCGTCTCAAAGGTGTACTACACCGGGAAGGTAATCACTGGGTGCCGGACAGCATCAATTCGCAAGGACTGACCTTTAACCCGGCCTTCCTCAATGCCATCAACACCCTGAGTCATATCTCGGATGTGGCCTTCACCGAAGGCAACGCCGGCATGAACTTTGAGCTGCGTCCGGGCACCGCCGCCGGGGTGATGCAGACTGATATGATTATCGACAGCCAGAAACTGACCTACGTTAACCAGCTGCCGACGTGGAAACGCTTCACGTGGCCTGCGGATACCGAGGCCCCTGGTGCGAACCTGAGCTGGATAAGCACGCAGGCGGGTACCCGTCAGTATGCGGATATTCCCGGTTCCTGGGGCTGGATACGCCTGCTCGACACGGCGACAGTCAGCGCGTACCCGGGGACGGGCAGCAGCTACAGCCTGAGCTGGAAAGCACAGGACGGTTACCCTCTGAATTACACCCTGCGCACCGAAGCTGGAGAGGGGCCGCTGGCGCTGCTGAAACTGCGTCACTTCCGTTTGCCGGAATCCATTTTCAGCACAGCCGGGGCGGCACCGACAGACACGGTATCGCGCGTAAGAAGTGACGACAACGAGGAATACTGATGAGCAACCTGAACGCATTTCTCTGCGTCTGCCAGCCAGAGAAAGCGGTGTTGAGTCAGCAACTGCTTACTCACATGGCGGCGAAGCAAAAACCGAAGTCACTGACGCTGGGGTGGAGCGAACAGGAAGGGATTGAACTGGGGTTTGATTAATCGGTTTACTAAAGGAATACAATCATGGATAAAAATTGATGAGGTCTGTGCGTATTTTTTTAGGAGGCCTATGAAAATAAAACGATTTTTGTTAATTATTCTTTCTCGAGCCATACGCGGTGCCGGAATGGGAATGGGGGTATCTGGTATTTTATTTTCAGTTTGGTTTTTTTCTTTTCATCTAATGAAAGTAAATATCTATGGGGTGTATTTTCAATTGGTGATTTTTTTTGTTGGTTATGTTATGTATCGGTTTGCTTACACTTACATATATGATGAATGGAATGATGGCTATTAATGCCAATGTATATAATCCTAGAGCACATGGTGAATATAAAAATATCATTGATCTGATTGTTGGTTACTCTGGGTGTTGTAAATTCATTGAGCATTTTTTGTTGGGGAGTGATTTTTCTATATTGCAATGAGTAATGGGTTTTAGGAGCCATGAAATGGATGGGGCGAAAGACTTAGCACGAGAAATGCTAAATGTGATAAATGTTGATGATTCCGGTTTTTTGGGGGCTGTCGCCAAGGGTTTTATTTCCATTCCTGTTAATCTTGTCTATCTTGGATATGATTTTATAGACACAGAGCATAGAAAGGAAAATTTGGATGATAAGTTCAGAATAGCTCAACTTATCAAAAACACACATTTAAATAAAAAAACAATAGAAAAAGTTCTTAATGTTTTTATTGATGATTTTATATCTAAGATTGACCTTCCTTCACTGGGAGTAAAACTGGGTGGGCATAGTATTGGTGGGATGTTTTTTTCACAATGGACCGGTATTAAATTAGGCTATGTGATTTCGGAGCGTGCAATGACTGCACTTTTTGCAGGGACAGTTATTGGATCGCTTCTTACAATTGGTGCTGAGTCGTCACGAGCGATTTATACATCGAGGTATTTTTGTGAGAAAAACCCTAAAGCTTATTATAAGTTGAGAGGTATGGGGGATTTAGATCTTCTCTATTTTTTGGTAGAAGATACTGTAAAGCCTTTTGAGCAGGCCTGTAGGATTAGTGAATATAACAAAGAAGAGTTTAATGATATTTGCAAGTATTTTATTGGTGGCTTATGAACATAAAAAAGATCGGTGAGGTTCTTTTCTTTAACTTCATTTGTGCGGCTGGTGCGACTATCGCACTTATGGGTATAATCTTATCTTGTTGGTTATTTTTTGTCTCAGAGTATTCTGGTAGAATTTATTTTGGTGGCTTTGCTCTTTTAGTGTCTTATATTGGTTATTTGATTTATAAGCATGCATTTTCAAAGGTTAATAAAAAATGGGGTGATCACTATTAGTATGACACCACGGCACTTTATTTATTACGGTGTTATGAATATAAAGGATTTTTTTCTTCTTATCACTTCTCGACTTATATGCGGAATTGGAATGACTCTCGCCTTAGTTAGCACAGCCTATTCAATCTGGTGATTCTTTTTTTCACAGAAACCATACCATCTATTGTTTGGTTTATTAGGTGTAATTGGTTTTTTTATAGGGTGCGGATTTTATAAATTTGCGTTGAAGTATGTCTATGATGAGTTGAATAATTAGCGTTAGACACTGATTCTAAATTCTACTGAAATTTTAGAAGTCATTTTTTATGACTCATTACTAGATGCAAAAAAATGTGTGTTCATATAATTAAAATGATGATTTAATTTTTTGTGACGGAACCTCAACAATATCTGGAGGTGAGTGTGAGCCTTAGGAAGATCATTTTCATTCTATTTGGGATTGTTGTTGTTCAGTTCATGATATTAGCCATGATGCCATGGCCAGATCATGCTGATTATCAGGAAAGTGACAGGTACAGTTATTATTTTTATACTGATATTGATATAAAAACGCACCTAGAATCTCCGATTCTTATTATTTTTCCTATGACGCGCCTAAAGATGGACTAAAGGAAAGGAGTTCAATAATATTCTTGGGTGGTGATGTTAATTTTATAAAAATCCATCTCAAAAACTTAGGTTATTATGTGTCTGATCTTAGAGTTGTTGATAATAATGAGCGTGAAGAGTATTGGTTTCGCACTGGCGGGGGAGATATGTTTACTCTTTGGTATAGTAGCGATGATAGCACAGTAATATTGACGAAGGTTTCATCTTGAACTGAATATATAAGTCCTGAACTTCGCGCCACTTGACGAATGCTGCTGAATTAAAGTTAAAAAGGAATAAGACTATGAGCTTAACAGATAGTCTTGGAATGGCAGTTGTAGAGACGATGGAACAGACTCTCAATCATTACAGGTTAAGTATTATTCAGAACTGGATTTAGAAGATTTCTCCGGGCGCTAATGTCGCTATTCAGTATGGTATTACGTATATTCAATCTCTGCTCACTCATGCGGCTGCGAAACAGAGACAGAAATCGCTAACGTAAGGCTGAAGTGATGAGGACGGGATTGAGTTGGTGTTTTATTAACATGCTTACTAAAGGAATATAATCATGGATAGCGCTAAAGAAATCGCCAAGGATATGCTGAATTCCATTAATGTCGATGGATCCGGTTTCTGGGGGGCTGTAGGGAAAGGATTCATCTCTTTATCCGTGAGCCTCTATAATCTGGGGCGTGATTATATGGATACTGAGCATGGATATGATAATTTTGACGATAAGATAAGAATGGCAAAACTTATCAAATCAGGAACGATCAATAGAGAAGTAATTACGAAAGTAATTTCTGAATTTATTTCCCAGTTTATGTCCCGAGTTGATATGGATAGAACAGTCAATGGGTTAAAAAAATCACAGGAAACACTGCTGGAAAAATCGCATTTGCTCATGTAACAGGTGTTAGTCTTGGTCAGGCAATTACCAATAGTGCAGTTGGTGCTTTTTTTTCTGGAACTGCAGTCACAGGGATACTTTTTGTGGGGGCCGAGGTTTCTAGAGCGATATATATATCCCGGTATTTATAAGAACGAAATTTTGAACTGTATAGAAAGTTGAGAGATATGGGGGATTTAGAACTTCTATATTATTTAGTGGAAGATGTAGTAAAACCATTTGAAAAAACTTGTGTTATTCATGATCAACGTCCTGATGAGTTCAACGAGATTTGTGATTATTTTTTTGGTGCCTTATGAAAATAAAAAAATCAGCGCTAATTATTTTATCTATGGCTGTACGTTGGCTCGGTTTAGCTCTCGGGGGGACAGGTATGGTGTGGGGAGGTTGGTTTCTGTTCTTTTCTTACGACAATTATAGATTTGCGTGGGGTTTATACTTCTTGCTTCAGACGTATGTTGGGTTTTTAATATTTCGATATGGCATGAAAAAAATGATGAATGAGTTTGACAAGCACTGAGTGTTCTTGAGAGTAAAGAAAACTAGAGTTCTATATCCGTGAGATACTTTGTGGATATAAAGGATTTGTTTCTTTTTGTCATGTCTCGACTTGTTTGCGGGATTGGAATGACCCTTGCCTTAGTGAGTGCAGTTTATTCGATTTGGTGTTTCTTTCTTTCACAAAAGCTAAATTATATATTCTTGCAATTGGTTTTTGGGTGATTGGTATTTTATTGGCTATGGATTATATGAATTCGCCTTTAAGTATATTTATGATGAGTTAGGTTATTATCGTTAGGATGTGGTTTTTCTGTGCGTTCATAAATACTGATTTTTATATTAGAGTTACCGGGATTTTGCTGGTTGCGTTAAGTTGTTTTTTATCAATAGCCCTTTCATGTTGTTTATGGAAATGGACGATCCCTGCTAAGTTGGCAAAGCACTGATGTCTGTGTTCTTAATAAACATAACACCATCTGATTCAGCGAGAAATAAAATGGACATAATTTCTGAAGTGACGGGAAACACTCTTAATCGCTACAGTCTGGACATATATCTCTGTCCTTACCCACTTGATGACGGGCTGGGAAAAGTAAGCATTCTTTATCATTTCACTGTCAGTTTTACCAGATTGCACCCTGATTTTCATTTCAGGTAATATATGAATAAGTTCATATTCATTATATTATATTTAATCGGCACTAACTGTGTGTTAATGATGCTTGTTTGGGTTGGTAGCAAATACGACTGGATGTCGGAGATGCAACCTGGAATTTCATCGGGAGTGATTGACGATCCGTCAGATAATCGGCAAATAAGTAAGTTGCTCTTGTTATCTTTCGGTTTGATTTTATATTGCATATAAATAGGTGTATGAATGAGCAAACGCAGCGATATACTTGAACCAAGCGAATGGATATCAACCAAGCGAACTGGCCTTGTATACAGCGAGGTTCTGGGTTGGATAGACCTCGGACACGCTCAGGGGGGAGATATAACGAAGTTGCTGGGAAATATTAACCAAGGAGAGTCTGGTTTAGGTGCGTATTATCAGGTTGAATATAGTCAAAAAATGTACGTTCTAGATCACAGTGCTGGCACAGGAAAATTTATTCGTTGGAAAATAAAGAAAGGTCTCTCACTGAATGAGATCCATAGTATTGCGCTCTCAATGATGTTTGCCTGTGCGGCTAAATTCGAAAGCTATCAATCCCAATGGTTTTTTAGTTGGTATACTGATAGTGGTTTTAGTGGCGAGGATTTGACTTCAGATCTTTTGGGTTTCTACAGAGTGGTATATCCAGGTAATTATCAAAAACGGTTGAAGTTAATTAGTAAGAAAGATGCTTTAAAACGATGGGATCATTATGGCGCAATAGGAAACTATAAGAACAAAGGTTTTTTACCATTGCTGTTTCCAGATCCCGATAAAAATCCAGCTATAAACAAACCTGTACAAGGTGAGTTACCGAATTTTATGAAACTGGTTCAACCATTCAAAGATTTTGATTCAGGTAAAGTCAGCGTTATTTCTGATGACGGGACTTACTTTTCATTTTTGAGTGGAGGTAAGCGTGAGCCTTAGAAAGATAATTTTTATTCTGTTTGGAGTTATTATTTTTCAGTTCGTTATATTAGCACTGATGCCATGGCCAGATCATGCTGATTATCAAGAAAGTGACAGGTACAGTTATTATTTTTATACTGATATTGATATAAAAAATGCCCCAAGGATTTCTGATGGTTATTTTTTTTCATTTGATTCACCACATGATGAGCAAAAAGGCATGAGTTCAATACAGTATACTAATGGAAATGTCATGATAATAAAAGATTATCTTATGAAGTTAGGGTATCACTTATTTCAGGCTGTACCTGTTGAAAATGGAGGTACCGAAGAATCGTGGCTTTCTGCATCTGGTGGTAATGGGATGTTTTATGTTTTTTATAGCAGTTACAGTACTAAAATAATCCTAACCAAAGTTTCTTTTTAAACTGATTTTCATTTTCCAGTGAAGTTAAGCGTTAGCCTTAGGAAGATCATTTTCATTCTATTTGGAATTATTGTTGTTCAGTTCATCATTTTAGCCCTGCTGCCATGGACAGATTATATTGATTATCATGAAAATGACAGATATAGTTATTATTTTTATACGGATAAAAATATAAAAACGCACCTAGAATTTCCGATTCTTATTATTTTTCCTATGACGCGCCTAAAGATGGACTAAAGGAAAGGAGTTCAATAATATTCTTGGGTGGTGATGTTAATTTTATAAAAATCTATCTCAAAAACTTAGGTTATTATGTGTCTGATCTTGGGGTTGTTGATAATAATGAGCGTGAAGAGTATTGGTTTCACACTGGCGGGGGAGATATGTTTACTCTTTGGTATAGTAGCGATGATAGCACAGTAATATTGACGAAGGTTTCATCTTGAACTGAATATATAAATCCTGAACTTCGCACCACTTGACGAATGCTGCTGAATTAAAGTTAAAAAGGAATAAGGCTATGAGCTTAACAGATAATCTGGGAACGGCCGTTGGAGAAATGTTGGTGAAGACTCTTAATCGTTACAGGTTAAGTATTCCAACGTGTGATTCAGCTCTGGATGTTGAAGACTTTAGTGGCAATGAAGGTGTGAGTTCATTGTATCGATATGTCGTACACTTCACGAGTTTAGATCAAGGAATTAGTGCAACTCAGATGCTCAGTAAGCCCGCAACGTTAACGATGGGGACTGGCGTACTGGCTGAATTGATTGACCAAAAAGTGGTGCACGGCGTAATTACAAAATTTCAGCGTATTCGTGGCTCGAATGATCAGGCCTTGTATCAGCTTACTATTGAGCCATTTTTGTCATTATTGGGTAAGCAATTCCGCACCCATCGCTTCTTTATCAACAAGTCCGTGACTGAAGTGGTGCAGCAGGTGCTGCAGGAGCACGGCCTGAAGGACTGGGAATATGAATTTGTTCTGAAGAATAACTATCCAAAGCGGGAACAGATTAACCAGTATCAGGAAAGTGACCTGACATTTATTCAGCGCCTGTTGTCAGAAGTGGGGATTTTTTACTTCTTCACCCTGCAGCCTGACGCGCAGACGGAAGTGGTGCATTTCGCCGACGACCAGAGCGCGTGGCAGTTTGGCAAAACCCTGCCGCTGAATAGCCCGTCGGGCACCAATGACAATAAGACGGTGTCTGTCTGGGATATTCATGTTGGGCAGAGAGTAACGCAGGCATCTGTGATCGCTGGGGATTACAACCATCGCGACGCGCAGAAGATACTGCTGACAGCCCCGGCTGACGCCACCAACGGAGAGGGGGCAGGCACCACTTACGGGGAGGTGTATCACTACCGGGCGGGGCATCTGGAGAGCGGGGACAAATTTTCCCCGGCGACGGAGACCGGGAATTTCCGGGCGCGGATTGAGCATGAGCGCTTCCTGTCAGGGCAGACGCAGGTGTCCGGGGTGAGTACCGACGCGACGCTGAGCCCGGGTCAGGTGCTGACCATTACCGAAACATCTCTTATTCCTACCTTACCGTCGGCTACGGAAAATGGGGTGGTCATTCTGAGCGTGGCATTGGCTGCAAGCCGCAGTGAGTCGCTCACCATAGCCTGGATTGCGGTGCCATACAGCGAAACGCGCTGCTGGCGCCCGGCGGCGATAGCGCGGCCGGTTATCAGCGGCACCCTGATGGCACGCGTAACCAGCGCGAAAGCAAACGATGAGTACGCGCACCTGAACCCGAACGGGCTGTACTGGGTGAAGTTCGACGCGGACCGGGACGAAAAGCCGCAGGGTTACGAGAGCATGCCGGTGCGGCTGGCGAAGCCGTACGGGGGGGATACCTACGGGATGCACTTCCCGCTGATACAGGGGACGGAAGTGGCAGTGGCGTTCCACGAGGGTGACCCGGACCGGCCCTACATCGCCCACGCGCTGCACGACTCGCGCCATCCGGACCACGTGACGGCGGACAACCACACCCGGAACGTCATCCGCACGGCGGGGCTGAATAAGCTGCGGATGGAAGACAAACGGGGCGAAGAGCACATCAAGCTGAGCACCGAGTACGGGGGCAAGACGCAGCTGAATCTGGGGCACAACGTGGACACGGCCCGGGCGCTGCGGGGAGAAGGGGCGGAGCTGCGCACGGATAAGTGGGTGGCGGTGCGCGGGGGCGCGGGGGTGTTTATCACGGCGGATAGACAAGAGCAGGCCTCGGGCATGCAACTTGAAATGCAAGCGACTCTAGAAAGTTTAAAGGCGGCACTTCAGGATGCAGAAGGTATCCGATTTGCAGCAGAAAAAGCAAAAGCCGAATTAGCAGATATTGAACGACAAAAAAATCTCATGAAGGACACACTCACTGCGCTTCAGCAACAGGCGATATTGCTTTCCGCACCAGCAGGAATTGCACAAATAACGCCTGCAAGCATGCAACTTTCTTCTGGCGAAAATCTTATTGTGACGACAGGGGAAAATGCCGATTTCAGTATTGCGAAAAAATTCCGCCTTGGCGTCAAAGAGACCATCAGCCTGTTTGCGCAGAAATTGGGGATAAAAATGTATGCCGCCCAAGGGAAAATAGATATTCAGGCGCAGGATGATACTCTGGATCTTCTTGCAAGAAAAACGCTCACGATAGCCAGCCAGGATAAAGAGCTTTTCATTTCAGCAAAAACGGAGTTAACGCTTAACTGTGGTGGAGCATATATTCGGCTGAAAGACGGTGATGTGGAAATTGGTGCTCCAGGTAATATCCGTTTGAAATGTGGAAGTCTTCAAAAAATGACCTCGGCATCTTTAGATAAGACTATAAAGTTAGCCGACCCTTGTGCAACGGCAATGGATTCAGCTGCAGCAGACCAAGGGCCTGGTGTGTCGATGAATTGAGGTATATAAAATGGAATTATCGATAGATTATGATTATTCATATCTGGCCTCTCAAAGTCAATGTGAGGATATAAGAGAAGAACTTCTGCAACGGTTTGTAAATAAAAATAACAAATGTGTTTTAATGATTGATGCTGCTTTATTAAGACAAAGAACTGATGAACAGGAGTTCATATCTATCCTAAGTCTTCGTCAGGTTGTAAGAGTTCCGGTAGCGCCTCAATACCTTACGGAAGAGTTTTTCCCTTGGTTAATTGAACTTGATTTATCCTCTGGCGAAGACATGGTTATTTTTGAAAAAAGTATCCAAATAGCGTTGAATGAAATTGAGCCTCAGAAAATAAAAAGCGGATTTGGTCGATTAATTTGCGGTTGGCTTTCAATTTATGGTGGATTAGAGGATGCTTCTATTCATTTGGGAAAAACAGCGCTGCAGCGAAGAAAAGATAAAGATATCTTGCTGCGCTATTATGATCCTGCCGTCGTAACTCTATGTTGGAAAATACTGGATTACTGGCAGCGGCAGCGATTATTAGGGACGATTACTGATTGGTACTCTATTGATGGTGATGGGCAATTAACTCACCGGTCCGGACTTGTACAACAGTATGCACAGTTGACTTTCTCATTATCATTTAGCCCTGAAACCTGGCAGGACATTGACATGATCGCCATTGTCAATTTAATACTTCGAGAATATCGCAGGGATAATATAAGTAAGACGCGGCTTAGTGAGGGGCAGGTGTTTAAAACGGTGTCGCCAGCACTCAAGAGAGCGTGGAAATACATGTTCAAAAACAAAATGGATCTTGTGGATTATGGCCTCCATGCTCTTAATTTTTCGCCTGCTTTTGATTGCCATCCTGAAATTATACGCCTACTGGAGACGCAATGTTCGCAGCCTGGCAGAAGTTTTCGGGATGCAATATCTTCCGTGAGTCCAAAGCAGTGGGCGTCTATCCGGGCGGGTGATGACTCGCAACCACTGTAAATTAAAACAACATAAAGGATTAATTATGGCGGACCATAAATGTGATTGTCTGGCGCAGGGACCAGCTTTGCTGCCGGTCAGGTATGCAGTGGCCCCGGATTTTTTACCGGGCTCGCTGCCGGGCTGGGCTGTCAGTGGTGCACAGGATTATCCTCCTCATGACGATTATCATTATGCCTTGCGGGCCATGCGTCGGGGCTTTATCTATATCTATTATCCCTGGCTTTCAGCCTGGGAGGCCTGGTCAATCAGTGATGATGGCAGTTTATGGAAGCAGTACTCCGCCGATAATGTGACTGAAAAGTCAGTACCGGATTGTAAACAGGGTTCGTACTCACAGGGCGGAAAGGATTTCATCACTCTGAAACCCGATGTTCTGGAAAATGATATCTGGATTGCGTATTCGCAGGCGGCCTGGTCGGCATCGACCCTGGAGCGTTATCAGAGCGAAAGTGCGCGCAGCAAAAGAATGCAGTGCCTGCATGCGTCGCAATGGCTGACGCCCACTGCAGCCCCATATGCGGGCACGGCAGATGAGAGCAGTATTTCGGCGGTCCTGGATTATCTGCCGGCGAGCGGAGGGGGAGCCCCGTCAGTGTTGCTCCCGTGGGGTACCCGGGGTAACTTCCAGCTCAGCCACATGAGTAATGACGGCGTTTACAGTCTGATGGGGAAAGTGCAACCCCGTGAAACGCTTTATCCGTGGAAGCCGATGCGGGCAGGACTGGCTGCCAGCACTGCACAGCAGATGCGAAGCCGGGGACGAAAAGCGGACGGCAGCCCAGTTACGCCGGTGATGATGGCGCTGCATGATGCAGTAGGTGTTGCACATGAACTGACGAGCTGGACGAATGACGTGTTGGCCCTGCCGAAAATATTTGGAGATGAGCGTGCGTTGGAATTTTCGACCCAGAGTCTGATTAACGGCGTGGAGCAAATCATCACCAAAAGCGCGGAACAAAAGGTGGCCGAACGTCAGGCCGCACTTTGGCAAGATAGCGCAGGCGGGGCGGAGCTGGCATGGCAGTTGTACGTGAACAATGCCCGTAGCCGCAGCGACGCCATCATGAGCCGGGAAGAGTTCGAGGCACGTAACAGGCACAACCAGCAAAACGTAATGAACCAGACGCAAGTTGCGGATGACCTGGCGAAATACCGGCGGATGCTGAACAGGGCGAAGATGGATTCATTTACGGCCTGCAGCGATCAACTGACCACGAAAGTGGACAGCCAGGTGAACAGCCTGATGGCGTTTCGCGTTAAGTGGCTGGAGAACGATCACTTCATTGCTACCAGCCAGGATTTCTACTCAATATTGCCGGTGGATAACAAGGCCTACCGTGAAATAGTGGCTTTTGCGATCTCGGGGCTTAACATTGTGGCGTCGGGCAGGGCACTGCTGGATGAATGGATTAACGCTTACACTACCGCCAGTGAAAAGAACCTGGTCTGGCGTGCCCATTTTTACAATAACCCGGAGATGATGGCGGAAGGGGAGGCATTGCTGAGTCAGGCGATGCAGAGCACCGCGAAACCGATGACAGAAGCCGGGCTGGGCGAGTTTTTCGTTACCAACGCGTCGAACATTAATAAGCTGTTTGAAGGGTTTGAGGGCGCGACATCGGCGATTGCGAAACCCCCCGGGGCTGATGCGTTATTTTCAGCGCAGGTACTGTACCGGGTCGACCAGTACATGGCGACGGTGGGAGCCAGGGTGTTTGCGTCAACACGACTGGGGGCCACGCTGGATACGGTCAACGATGCGGTAAACCGGACGCTGTTCTCCCTTGCGGCAGGGAAAACACAGGCACAGATAAAGGCATTTTTGTCAGCGTATTTTGGTTGGGTCAGTGAGCGAAGTGCCTATCTTGATGGTCTGGGTTTTTTTAGTCCGGAAAGATTAAAAGCTCGGGATAATCTGCGGGTGGCGAGTGAAAAATTCACCCGGCTCGATTCTGGTCTGACAGCCTTTCGTCAGGAAAGAGGTGGGTTCGAATATCGGGCCTCCAGCATAAAGATCTTGGTCATTCTCTTTAACGTGGTGGAACTGGGCAATCAGTTAGAACACTTTAAAAATGAACCGGGCAGTTACGCCAAAGTGGCCAGTGCAATGCTGGCCACAACGGCCGGTTTTGCTGATATAGCGGCGTCCTCACTTATTAGAATCGCCGAACAGGGAGTGAGTAGCGGAAACCGGGTGTTCTTTTTAAAAATGACGGGAGCCGGGAGTTCTTTGGTTGCGGGGGGGATATCATTAGGGACGGATGCTTCGGGTTTATACATAGAATGGAAGGGCAAAGGGCGATTAACGTACATCAGTCTTTATTCTGTAAAAATATTGAATGATGTCGCTACATTAGTTAGTGCAAATGGGAAATTGATGAGTGCGTTGATTGACCGTTTTGGCTGGAACACCGTCAGAGGTACTAAAGGATTATGGCTCGGCAGGCTGGCGAACCCACGGCTGGTCTTTTTGGGCGTTGAATGGGTAGGGATGCTCTCTTCGTGGTGGGTCGCGTTAGGCCTGATGGTGGCAGAGTATATTATCACCGAGTATTTCAGCCGGGATGCGCTGCAGACATGGTTTGAAAATAGTGTGTTTGGCAATGATAACTCGCAGAATACTGACAACATGGCACCAGATAAAATTGCTGCCCTGGTGGCAGAACAGCGAGCCGCATTAATGAACAGTTTATACACGCTGAGTGCCCCAAAAGTTCAAAAGGAGCCCGGTGACCCCGTAACCTACTGGCCATTTATGGTTCATCCTGCGACCGGCTCACAGGATTATCTGGTCTGAGCAGAAGGGAATAGATGCATGACTGAAAATATCAGGGAGACGTTATGACCAAGGAAGCTGTTACATTCTCCGGAACCCCACGCCCGACATGGAAAGAGTTTAACGATACAGATAAATATCCTTGCGTGGATTATTTGAAACTTAAAAAGGAGCTGGTGGCCTTACAAAAGCGTATTTCCTTTATTGCTTCCATGCACGGGGAAAGAAATCTGCTGCCTGACCTGCGTAAACAGGCGCAGGCACTGGAGCAGAAGCTTGCGGATGCCCCACCCGACCCGGTTTTACCCCCTCCGGCAGCATTAATAAAAGTGAGCGGGAAACTTGAAGCGTTCAGTGCCCGTTTAATTCCTCACTATTTTGACCCGGAAGCCTATCCGCAGACCCACGGGTATTTTACCCGGCAGCAGGAGCGCGTCGCGAAGGCGGCGGTGGTGGTTGCCGCCGCAGGACAGGGCACTGCTGCACAGGGAATGCTGCTCGAGGGAAACCGGTTAAGCCGGTTAGCCTGGTACGTCACAGGGAAAATCAACGGTAAACATTTTTCTGGCTGGCTGGGCTATACCTTTTGTCAGCCCGGAGAAGAGGTGGAATTGATAGTGGCACCTGTGGGCGATGAATATCTGGTGTATGCCTTGTCTAAACCGCAGGAGCGCTCTATTACCATGACACCGGGTTGCTATCGGGGGAAACGGCAGGCCCGCTGGGGGGGGACATGGTTCTGGCTGGGAATACTCGCGTTTGCGATTTTCTCAGTTTTGGTTGTCGCTGTATTTAATGATGGTTTCAGAATGTTTTTAAATATTAGTCTTTACAAGACATTGATATTCGGATTTGGATGTGCAGGAAGCGTAATTATGGGCCCTGCACTTTACAGCGTCTGGCGACGCCATCCCTTCCCTCAGGAAGATTTAGCCGAAGAGATATTTACTGTGATGGGCTGGAAAAACGTTACGGATATTAATCTTGTCAAACTGAATCGGCGTCGTAAACGGCAGTGGAAACGTACCGGCAAGCCCGATAATCCCTTTAAAGAGCAGACTCCATTTCTTTATACAGGGTGGGGGCGGGAGTTTTATTATTACTAGCAGGGATGAGTTGTGAGTAGTCAGATAATAAAATTCTCCAATGCACCCCGTCCGGCGCAGAAAACGATAAATGAGCCGCACCCTGAATTTCCGACATAAACCATAACGGAAAATAAATGGCAAGGGGGAGGCTTTCTTTACAGATGATGCGTTTTTTATATATTTGAATGGGGTTCAGATGGTCGCGGGGCGCGGCATGTGATATTTAATTCAATATGTAAGCATTATTTGTAATGCAAATAATATAATAAAATTATCTGTGTTTATCCTGGTGGCAGAACAACGAACCGCATTAATGAACAGTTTATACACGCTGAGTGCCCCAAAAGTTCAAAAGGAGCCTGGTGACCCCGTAACCTACTGGCCGTTTATGGTTCATCCTGCGACCGGCTCACAGGATTATCTGGTCTGAGCAGAAGGGAATAGATGCATGACTGAAAATATCAGGGAGACGTTATGACCAAGGAAGCTGTTACATTCTCCGGAACCCCACGGCCGACATGGAAAGAGTTTAACGATACAGATAAATATCCTTGCGTGGATTATTTGAAACTTAAAAAGGAGCTGGTGGCCTTACAAAAGCGTATTTCCTTTATTGCTTCCATGCACGGGGAAAGAAATCTGCTGCCTGACCTGCGTAAACAGGCGCAGGCACTGGAGCAGAAGCTTGCGGATGCCCCACCCGACCCGGTTTTACCCCCTCCGGCAGCATTAATAAAAGTGAGCGGGAAACTGGAAGCGTTCAGTGCCCGTTTAATTCCTCACTATTTTGACCCGGAAGCCTATCCGCAGACCCACGGGTATTTTATCCGGCAGCAGGAGCGCGTCGCGAAGGCGGCGGTGGTGGTTGCCGCCGCAGGACAGGGTGCTGCTGCACAGGGAATGCTGCTCGAGGGAAACCGGTTAAGCCGGTTAGCCTGGTACGTCACCGGGAAAATCAACGGTAAACATTTTTCTGGCTGGCTGGGCTATACCTTCTGTCAGCCCGGAGAAGAGGTGAAATTGATAGTAGCTCCTGTGGGCAATGAATATCTGGTGTATGCCTTATCTAAACCGCAGGAGCGCTCTATTACCATGACACCGGGTTGCTATCGGGGGAAACGGCAGGCTCGCTGGGGGGGAACTTGGTTCTGGCTGGGGATGTTAACTTTTTGTGTACTGGTTTTGTTTTTTATTGTTTTTATCAATGCTGGGCTCAAGGGGTTCCTCAATCCCGAACTTTACAGAGCAATACTCTGGGGGGCGGGGGGGGCGGGGGGCATTATCGTGGGCCCTGCACTTTACAGCGTCTGGCGACGCCATCCCTTCCCTCAGGAAGATTTAGCCGAAGAGATATTTACTGTGATGGGCTGGAAAAACGTTACGGATATTAATCTTGTCAAACTGAATCGGCGTCGTAAACGGCAGTGGAAACGCACTGGCAAGCCTGATAATCCCTTTAAAGAGCAGACTCCATTTCTTTATACAGGGTGGGGGCGGGAGTTTTATTACTACTGAGCAGGGAAGTATGCTTTTTATAAGGAGTATGATATGCATGCCGGAATTATAAGGTTAAATGATAAACTAAGTAGTGGAGGTATCGTCACCTCAGCAACGTCAACTATGATTATTGACGGTATTGCTGCGGCCCTTGTCGGTGATGATATTCTTTGTCCAATTTTGGGGCATGGTAAAAATAAAATATCCGAAGGTTCAATCGAGTGGGTTTCTGACGGAAAGCTTGTGGCATTCCACCTGTGTAAATGTCAGTGTGGATGCTTTGTGATATCCAGTCTTCCCGGTACCGGGATAGGATAAAAATATGTCATGGGACATTCCTGTTTTAAAGTCGACGGAGGAAGTCCCTCCGCTGGCACTGGCCAAGTGGTTTCTGGGGTTTGTGTTTCTTCTGGTTATTATTTTTTTTGTCTGTCTGGCCTTGTATTATATCGGTGTAAGTAAGTTAATTTTTCAATATGGATTGATATCCGGTATTGTGCTATTCATTCTGTTTGGTGTCGCCGTTGGTTGGCATGTTTTAAGAATTAGTTCGTTTTCCGAACGCAATGAGCTTATATTGCTAAGCAATCAAAGAGTTGAAAGTGTCTGCCGTGCCTGGATGTCTGAATACATCACGGTTGCTGATTTTTCCTATGTGTTTCCTGCTAGTATTGAAATTGACAGGTTCAGACGTGGAGAACAATTTCAAGTCATAGGCGAGAAAGCGATTAAGTTCCCAGAGAATGTTAATTACACTGCGTTGTTTCAAGAGTTACTTTGTCCGTTTCGGTATAAATTAATTGATCTATTATCGAGAGGTAAGCTCGAGATAAATTTTGCAGCGCAAGGGGAATTAATAAATCCATTGTGGAGTTCATTTTTGTTTGCCTGCAAAAATATTAATATATCAGCGCCTGAAACTGAAAATACAGTTTTTATTGTTAATCAGTTTTCCGAGAAAGTTGAAGAGTGGCTTGAGAGCAGGAGCGAAAAATATCGACTTGTCGTTTTTTGTAATCCTCTATTGGTTGATGATCCTCAAGCCACAATTACCGATGGGGCTTGTGCCTGGTTATTGGCTCCTACAGTAGGGCCTGATTCCTCTCCTGGGAAATTTAGGATGTATCGTGCGTTGCATACGGAAGAGAAAATACTCAAATCAGATTTGAATAATTTAATAAAATATCAAGATGGTATGAACCACCCGGAAGTTGTTTTATTTAGTAATGTTAAGAGCAGGTCTGTTGTAAATGAAATAACCCATCAGTGTAATTTAGCGCTTAGGACGAAAACTAATGATGGTGAGATACAGCAGAGTTTTTCTCACTTGGTTATCGGTCAGCAAGGTGTTGGTAATATCTGGATGGCAGTAACTTTAGCGTACTTGAAAAGTGCAGGAAGTAGCGCGGTTAACGTAGTCGCTTCTCAAGAAGATGTTAGTTTGACATTAGTTCAAATAAGAAGCCTGCCATATAATAAGGAGCAGTTGTGAGCAATAGTCGGTTTTTGAGACTTTTAGGTCAGATAATACTTCTTTTTTTTGTAGGGCTAATTGTTGCTGCAGGTATCTACTTTGGGAAAGAATATTTGCATCTCAATAGCTTTATGGAACAGGTTGTTGCGTGGTCGGTTTGTATGTTGTCCTTGATGGTGCTTTTTAAAATATTCCGTGTTGGGTCCCAATATTCCACTTTAAAAAAATTGCCAACGCATCAATTTCTTTCCGAAATATTAAGAAATAAAGGGAAGGTACTAAGCTCATTATTTACACATAAAGACGCTTCCACCAGTAATGAATCAGATTCAATGATACCTTTATTGGGTGAATTACCTTCAGCAATGAAACACCAGTATGGGCGTTTTGGGTCACGTAAAGTCCACATTTTACTTGTTATCGGGAGTGCTTCTGATGTTGAGTTACTTACTCCCGGTCTTACCGTACAGCATTGGCAGGAAGATGCCGGAACAGTTCTGGTGTGGGGAGGTGAACTTGGTGCGGTGCTTGACAGTCACTGGATGAGTGAGTTGCGTAATTTTCGCCGTCGTCCCTTCGACGGCGTAGTCTGGGTGACTTCAGCCCTTTGTCACGCCTCTGTGTTGGGGCAAAGGGACGGTAAAACGGCGTTGACTTCAGACATGATGGACAGAGTAGCTCAGGCGTTTTCCTCACGTAATGAGATACTGCGCTGGCGCTTGCCGTTGTTTGTTTGGGCGCTGTGCAAAAGCGAGGCTGAGACGGTTGAACGCTCTTACCAGTCGGTGGGGTGTATTTTACCGGTCGGGTGTAAATCGGATGAATTACGATCGCAGCTTTCAACCTTGATCCCTGACCTTATAGAAAAGGGAACCTGGAGGGTAAGCCAAAATACGACCCAGCAGTTTTTACTGCAGCTGGCTGACCGACTTTCACAGAGACTTGACACAGTTGCCGCGCCACTCGATACGTTACTTAATCCCTATCGTCCGACGCCGCTTGCTGGCGTTATATTCAGCCCCGCGTCAGTAGAGGCTAAACGGACGATAAAGCACCGCTGGGGCAAAGATAGCCGCTGGGACTTTCTGCTGAGTTCTCTTTCGTCATTACCTGCGGGGCTGGCGGCGAAGAAAATGGGTTTCTCCTGGCAACGCGCCACCGCCCTATTGCTGACCGCAGTGATGATGCTGTGGGGCGCAGGGCTGATAGTGTCGTTTATCGCCAACCGCGCGTTGGTGAGCGAAGGGGCGTCGCTGTCCGAACTCGCAGCGAATACGCACAAATCGACTCAGTCTCGTTTACAGGCGTTGTTAGATCTCCAGCAGCTGACTGAAACGCTGCAGTACCGTCAGCAGCATGGGACCCCGTGGTATACCCGCTTTGGCATGAATCAGAATGATTCATTATTGAGTGCGCTATGGCCACAGTATGCCAACAGTGCGCTGCCGCTGATCCGCGATGCTGCCGCCCGGGAGCTACAGGAAAAACTGCATGCGCTGACCGCATTACCGCCGGATAGCCCGCAGCGCAGCGCGCTTATCAAGCCGACCTACAATCAGCTCCGGCTGTATCTGATGCTGGCCCGTCCGGACAAAATGGATGCCGCCTGGTTCACGCCGCAACTGTTGAAAACCTGGTCCCGGCACGAGGGGGTGAAAAATGGGTTCTGGCAGGGCAGTGGGGCGGATCTCATCAAATACTATGCGACGGCGTTGCCACATCACCCGCAATGGGCGCTGCTGGCAGATAACGATTTGGTCAACGATGTGCGTTCGATCCTGGTACGCCAGATAGGTGTGCGCAACGGCGAGGCGTCGCTGTATCAGAAAATGTTGTCTCAGGTCTCTCATCAATATGCCGATCTCCGCCTGCAGGATATGGTCGGTGATACCGATGCCTCGAGGTTGTTCAGCACCGGGGAAGTCGTACCGGGTATGTTTACGCGTCAGGCCTGGGAAGGGGCGGTGAAATCTGCCATTGAAAAAGTCGCGAATGAGCGCCGGGAAGAAGTGGACTGGGTGCTGTCGGATAACAAAGCCACCGTCACCGCGGCACTGTCGCCGGAAGCCCTTAAAGACCGCCTGACCGCCCGCTACTTCTCTGATTTCTCCGGTAGCTGGCTTGAGTTTCTCAACAGCCTGCGCTGGCAAGATGCGGCCACGCTGTCGGATGCGGTGGATCAACTCTCGTTAATGGCGGACGTACGCCAGTCGCCACTGGTGGCCCTGATGAATACGCTCAGCGTACAAGGTCGCACCGGGCAGACGGGGGAAAGGCTGTCGGATTCGCTGGTAAAATCGGCACAGAATCTGTTTAACAGCAGTAATCAGCCCGCTATCGATCAGGGCAAAGGTATGCATGGCCCGCTTGATCCGAGTTTTGGCCCGCTGCTGGCACTTCTCGACGGCACGGCTGGCGGGCAGGGCGATACCAGCCTCAGCCTGCAAACCTTTTTAACCCGTGTAACCCAGGTGCGGCTGAAGCTCCAGCAGGTGATCAACGCCTCAGACCCGCAGGCGATGACGCAGACGCTGGCCCAGACCGTGTTCCAGGGCAAAGCTATTGATCTGACCGAAACCCGTGATTACGGTAGCCTGGTTGCCGCCAGCCTTGGGCAGGAGTGGAGCGGGTTTGGCAGTACGCTGTTTGTCCGCCCGATGGAGCAGGCGTGGCAGCAGGTCCTCACCCCGGCGGCGGAAAGCCTCAACACCCAATGGCAGTCAGCCATTGTGAATGACTGGAACAGCGCCTTCGGCGGGCGTTATCCGCTGAAATCCAGCAGCAGTGAAATCTCGCTGCCTTTACTGGCGCAGTACCTGAACGGTGATAGCGGGCGTATTAGCCGCTTTCTGCAAACCCGGCTGAACGGGGTGCTGCATAAAGAGGGCAGTCATTGGGTGCCGGACGCCATCAACGCACAGGGGCTTGAGTTCAATCCGGCATTTATCCGGGCAGTCGATACCCTGAGCCATATCTCCGATGTGGTCTTCACCACCGGCCCGGCCGGGTTGAGCTTTGAGATCCGACCGGGTACGGCTGAGGGCGTGATGCAAACCAACCTGATAATCGACAATCAGAAACTGGTGTATGTGAATCAGATGCCGGTCTGGAAACGCTTTACCTGGCCTGCCGACACGGAAGCACCGGGGGCATCGTTAAGCTGGATTAGCACTCAGGCCGGAACCCGTCAGCTGGCAGATATTCCAGGGGCATGGGGATGGATACGCCTGCTGGATACGGCAGCGATTGCACCTTATCAGGGGCTGAACAGCAGCTGGCAATTGACGTGGAAAGCGAAGGACGGGCATTCGCTTAACTATGTCCTGCGCACCGAAGTGGGTGAAGGGCCGCTGGCGCTGCTGAAGCTGCGTAACTTTGTTCTGCCAACCACTATCTTCGTTACCTCCGGCAGCGCCGCGATGGTGCCCGATGTCACAGCCGCGGCTGACCTCAACTAACATTTTCACGCCACAGGAATTTGCATGGCAACTCTGAGTACGCTTTTTAGCGCCTGTTCGCAAGAACCCCAGGCGCTGATGGAACACACCCAAGCCTCGCTGAGCCTTTGGGATAACTGGCTGGCACCGATCGCCAGCAGTCAGCCAGCGGGAGAGGACATCAGTTACGACGACGATTTTCAGCTGATCCGTGAAGAGGTAAATAAACTCTCAGGCTTCAACACCGAGCTTATCGCGACTCTGGCGGAAAAGCTGTTGATCCACGGTAGCAAAGATATCCGCGTGGCGACGTTCTACGTCTGGGCGCGTCTACAACAGGAAGGCGAATCCGGCCTGGCGCAGGGACTGACGCTGCTTGCTGCCCTGCTGGAGCGCTACAGCGATGAGGTTCACCCTCGCCGTGAGCGTCCGCGCAAAGCAGCCCTCGAGTGGCTGGCAGGCAGTAAAGTGCTGGACACGCTGACGCTCTATCCGGAAGTGAATAAAGACGATTTTAAACAGGCGGTCGGTGCGCTGGCGATTATCGCGCAGGTGACAGACGGCTGGGATCTCTCTGCTCAGCCTGAGCTTGGTGCGCTGTATGGCGCACTGGAAAACCGCATGACCCAATCGGGGGGGATGGATGCCGTCGTGCCGCAAACCAGCAGTTCAGACGAGCCAGTCAGGCAAGGCACCTCGACATTCACCGCCAACACCTCCGGGATCCATTCCGGGCGCGAACTGATGGAACAGGCAAAGCTGCTGGCAAACTATCTGCGTGAGCAGCCCGACGGCTGGCTGGCAGG
Organism: Scandinavium lactucae; assembly: GCF_033843265.1. Lineage (NCBI taxonomy): Bacteria > Pseudomonadati > Pseudomonadota > Gammaproteobacteria > Enterobacterales > Enterobacteriaceae > Scandinavium > Scandinavium lactucae. The sequence continues at coordinate 201,870 of NZ_JAWXRD010000002.1, read as the reverse complement.
GCATCGTTTGATGAAAAGCATTCGCTGGGACACGCTGCACGAACTTCCCGCCCTCGATGCAGAAAGCCGTACGCGTTTGATGCCGCCTAAAGCGGAGTACCGGGCGCAGCTTAAACGCCTCTATTTGCAACAAAGCTGGGTAGAGCTGATTGAGCAGGCCGACCGGATGTTTGCCGAAAGCGTGAATCACCTGTGGCTGGATTTGCAGTGGTATCTGCATCAGGCGTTGCAGAAGGCGGGCGCTCCCTGGGAGAACTGGACGGATATCGTGCGCAACGATCTGCGCTGTTTCCTCAACCGAATGCCCGGTCTGGAAGGGCTGGCCTACAGCGACGGCACGTCGTTCGCGGATGAGGTGACGCTGAACTGGATCAATCAGCACGTGCTCGACAACGTTGAAGGCTGGGGCCATGAAACAGAAAGCGCATCGGCATCTGCACAGGATGACATTCTGCTGCTGGAACCAGAAGCGGTCGCCATCGCGGATAAAGACGGCATCGATGCAGCACTGGGCTGGCTGAATACCCGCCCCGGCGGCGACACGTCTCGCAACCGCTGGCTGTTGCGCCTGTTGATGGCCCGCCTCGCTGAACAATACGGCAAAAATGAGCTGGCGACGCATCTGCTCAGTGAACTCGACACTCGCGCCACCTCCTTGATGTTGGCGGACTGGGAGCCGGAGCTGCTGTTTGAAGTCAAAGCCCGTTCTCTACGCCTGCTGCGCATGAAAGCCAACCGCAGCGACAGCGACAAGCAACGCCTCACCCCGGCCATGGACGCGCTACTGTCCGGGCTGATTTTGCTCGATCCGGTGCGCGCGGCGGTGCTGTGTGGTTAATCCTGGTGCCATTTCATTTAATTATCTTCATAGGGCTATTCGATGGATGATTTAACCCTGCGCTATTTTGACGCAGAAATGCGTTATTTACGTGATGCAGCAAAAGAGTTTTCCCGCGCGCACCCGGATCGGGCGGCGTTGCTCGATCTGGATAAGGCGGGAACCCCCGATCCCTACGTGGAGCGCCTGTTTGAAGGCTTCGCTTTTTCGATGGGGCGTCTGCGTGAAAAAATTGATGACGATCTGCCGGAATTAACGGAAGGGCTGGTGAGCCAGCTCTGGCCGCACTATCTGAAAACGATCCCGTCGATGTCCGTGGTGTCACTGGAACCCGATATCACCGGGATGAAAATGGGTGAGACGGTGAACGCCGGGCTGGAGGTTTACTCCCGTCCTGTCGGCGTGAAACAGACCGTTTGTCAGTACCGGACCACGCGCGACATGCCGCTGAACCCGCTGAAGCTGACGCGTGTGTCGATGGAAACCGAGCCGGATGGACGCTCTCTGCTGCGACTGCGAATGGCCTGCAATCCGCAGACTGACTGGAAGCAGTGTGACTTACGCCGCCTGGCGTTTTACCTGACGGCTGAGGCTCCGGTCAGTAACGCCCTGCATCTGGCGTTAACCCGTCGTCAGGCCGGGCTGTATTTGCGCCTGCCCGGTCAGACCGACAGAATGACGATTGACGGCGGTTTTTCTCCCGGTGGTTTTCGCGAAGAAGATCGCCTCTGGCCGAAAGGTGACAGTGCGTTTAGTGGCTACCAGCTGCTGCTGGAATACTTTACCTTCCGCGACAAGTTCCGTTTCGTGCACCTGAATGGTCTGGAGGGCATCACCTTTCCTGCGGGTCTGGCCAACTTCGATATTGAAGTGGTGCTCAGTACCCAGTGGAACAGCGAGCTGCCAGTGATGGACGATGCGCTGTGTCTGCACTGTGTGCCGGTGATTAACCTGTTCACGCTGCAGGCCGATCCGCTGCGCATCAATGGGCTCGAAAGTGAGTATTTGCTGCGCCCACGGCGGTTACAGGATGGGCATACGGAAATCTACTCGGTTGACTCAGTTCTCGGGTCGAAGCGCACCCACGACGCGCAGTATGTGCCGTTCACCAGTTTCCGCCACCGCGGCGGCATGATGCGCCGTGAAGCACCGTCGCGCTATTACCACACCCGCGTGCGTCGTGGGCCGAGTGGGTTGTATGACACCTGGCTGATTCTGGGGGGGGACCTCTGGGAAACCGATCGGGTCATCAACGGTGAAACGCTGTCACTGAAAGTGACGGGCACCAACGGCCAGCTACCGCGTAAGGCGCTGACGAGCACGTTGCTTGACCGCTGCGAGCAGGTGACGCAAACCCGCCTTAAGGTCAGAAACCTGTGTAAGCCGACGCTGCCAGCCTATCCACCGGCTGAAGACAGTTTTCACTGGCGCGTACTGAGCCATTTGGGTTCCAGCTTCCTCAATATAATGAGCAGCGCAGAGGTGTTGCGCAGCACCCTGGAACTCTACAACTGGCAGCACGACGAGATGAACCTGCGTCGGCTGGATGCCATTCTCGATGTACAGCACCATCTGGTTCAGCGCTTCGAAAAAGGGCATTTGCTCAGGGGAGTGGATATTGAAGTTACCCTCGACAGCAATGGCTTTAGCGGTGAAGGCGATATTTACCTGTTTGGGGAAATGCTCAATCGTTTTCTCGCGCTCTACAGCGATATCCACCTGTTCAATCAGCTCACTCTTATCGTTCAGCCGGAAAATAAATGCATCCGATGGAAAGAGAATCACAATCAGCGACTGCCCGGCTAACGGCGCAGTTACAGGACGATATCAGCCGGACCAACTTTTACCGTTTTTGCCAGTTGCTGGAGCAAAGCCAGCCAGATGCCCCAGCGCTCGGCAGTACCTGGAAAATCAGTAACGATCCGATTCGATTTCGTCCGCATCCCGGAATGGGTTTCCCAGCCGGAGAGTTTAAACGTCTGGATATTCCGGATGAACCCAATAAACCCGCCAGTGCCATGGTCACCTTTATGGGGCTGTATGGCGTGGAATCTCCGCTGCCGACGGCCTGTATTGATGACATAACCCAGCGTCGGGAAGGTCATGAAGCGGTCAGCGATTTTCTGGATATTTTTAACCACAGGTTGATCACCCAGTATTACCGCATTTGGCGCAAATACTCCTGGCCCGCCTCGTTCCAGCCCGGCGGGAAAGACAAAACGTCGCAGTATTTGCTGAGCCTGGCGGGGCTTGGATTAAAAGGGTGCGCAGAGAATATCGCCACGCCGATTTCACGCTTTCTTGCGCTGCCGGGCCTGATGCGGCTGCCCACGCGAACCAGCGAAGGGATCATGGCTATCGTGCAGTTGCTGGCACCCGATACCCAGGCAGATATCGTGCCGCACGATCCTGCCCGCGTGGCGCTGAAATCCACGCTGCGTATGAGCGCCAGCCGCCCGGTATCGTTGGACAATCGTCCTGTGATGGGCAGTCATGCCATCGATGTGAATCATCAGGCTCACCTGCGGCTGCGCACGGATAACCCTGATGAGGCGATGTCCTGGCTGCCGGGGAGCGCACTGCATCGTGATTTTCTGGCGCTGTTGCAGGTCTATCTGGGTGCACGGCTCGATTTACGCATCACGCTGACGCTGGATCGCGAGCTGCTCCCGGATGCCTCGCTCTCCTGTAAATCCGGGGGAAATGGCGTGCAGCTGGGAAGAACGGCAGTAATGCGCCGTCAGACGCAAACGCGCCCGAAGGCCGGGCAGAATACCATTACCATTAATCTGGGGCGTTACCAGCGCTTGTTGGAACAGCCTCACAGAAGAGAAGCAGATGATGAAGGCAATTATCGTGAATAAAGGGATGTCAGCGGGGATGCTGATGTGCTTATTACTGAGCGGCTGCGGGTTAACCCAGAAAGTCAGCGACGGCACCGCAGCGATGACGAAATCTATTTTTTATAAGCAGATAAAAACGCTGCATCTTGATATTCGCGCGCGTGATGCCGTTAACAATAATGCCCAGGGAAACGCGCTGGCGACCGTGGTGCGTATCTATCAGCTCAAAGACCGCAAGGCTTTTGACAGCACCGATTATCCCTCTTTATTTGCCTCCGACAGCGAGGCGCTAAAAGCCGATTTGATGGCGGAGAAAGACCTGCGCTTGCGTCCAGGCGAAACGGTTAGCGTCGATATGCCAATGGAAGAGGGCGCTCAGTTTGTGGCGGTTGCGGCCATGTTCCTCACGCCGGATCAGGAAAAAAACAGCTGGCGCATAGTGCTGAGCCGTCAGGATTTAGATCCGGATGATGCGCGTCACCTCGAACTCAACCAGCAGACGTTAACCCTGCTACCCGTTAAGGATGACTGATGCCAGACAGCCATTTCAGCCCCTCGCTCTACGAACTCCTGTATGGCAATTTTACCGGCGGCCTCGATCTTCATCAGGTCAGCGAACAGAACCAGGTGATTATGTCGGTACTCGACAACATGCAACGAATCCTTAACTGTCGTGCTGGCACCCTGGCGCATATCCCGGATTACGGTCTGCCGGATATGACCACTATTCTGCAAGGCCTGCCTGGCACCGCACATCAGCTGATGAACACCCTCTCTGCGGTGCTGCTCAAATACGAGCCGCGGTTGAGCAGCATCAACGTGGTGATGCAGGACCAGACCATCCCCGGCGAACTGCGTTATGCCATCGACGCCGAACTGAAAGGCATTGGCCTGGTGCGCTACGGCACCGAGTTTATGCCCGAAGGTCGGGTGTTGATTCGTCATCTCAAACAGCAGAATTACTTTGATAATAAGGCCCGGATTTAGGTCGGGCGACCAATGGCAGGGAAAGCATGTCAGCCAAAGCACAATTTCTTAAAAAACTGCAGGACCAACAGCCTCGCCGTCGCGATTTTGACAGCAAGAGTGAAGCCGATATCGCCGACCTGCGTCTGCGGATGGGCGAGCTTCAGGAAAATATGGCCGCGTGGCTCACGGACACCGGGATTAGCATCGCGTCCCATGACGTCGCGCTCAGCGATTTGTTGGTGGGGGGCAAAACCTTCACCGTTCCGGCGCTGAGCCTGCGCTACGACGACCGCGAAATAAAATTCACTCCGGTGTTTTTGTACGGCCAGGGCGTTACCGGCTGTGTGGAGGTCTGCCTGTGTATGCAGGGGCGCGCCACGCCGCAGTTTCGACTCTTTATGCGTTGCAGTGAAAGCGTCGACTGGACCTGTAACCCGGTTGGTGTGCCCGGCGCGCACAGAAGTGCGTTCAGCGAGGACGCCTTCTTCGAAATGATTGCCGGGCTGCTGCCCTGATAACACGCCTTTTAGGGATGAAATCACTATGTACGACGCAAAACCTCGCCCGGTAAGAACCGGCGGCGATCCGCGCACCCTCGCGGACTTCACCACTCTGCGTGAAGAGATGAGTAAACTGACACACCCGGCGCGTCCGGACGTGAACTGGACGCGGGTCGAAAGCCTGTCCCTTTCGCTATTCGAGCAAAACGGCGTTGAGCTGCAAACCGCCGCCTGGTACACCCTGGCCCGCAGCCATCTGGCGCGGATTAATGGGCTGAACGAAGGGATGGCTATCCTCAACGCCCTGCTGGCGCATCAGTGGGCGCAGGTCTGGCCGCTGCAAACCGCCTCCCGGGCGGAGATCCTGAGCGGCCTGAGTCAGCGTTTACAGAAAGTGTTCCGCACTTTTACGCTGACCCACGAAGACCTGTCGCCGCTGTATGAAGCGGAAAAGCAGCTGCGGGCGCTGGACGATATTTTGACGCGTCAGGGGCTGAAGCAGGTCTGCCAGCTCTCGCCGCTGCTGGGGCAGATAAGCAGCGCGGTAACCCGGCTGGAAAACAGCGCAACCCAGGAAACGCCAGCCCCAGCCATTGTGCTGCCGGTGCAGGCGTTGCAGGAGCCGGTTGTCGGACGCGAGCGTGCCCCTGAGAGTCGGCTGGTCTACGTGATTCGTCAGGAGCCAGAGGTGACGGTGGAAGTGGTGCATGAACCATCGCCATCACAGCCTGCGCCGCCGCGCTGGCCTGCGTTTGCCGCCGGGGCGTGTTCGGCCTTGCTGCTGGGTGCCGTGGCGCTGTGGGGCTGGAATGCCCTGCGCCAGGTTGACGGCACCTCGCAGGCGCTGAGTGCGTCGGTGGCACCGTTGCCGCAGGCGCTCAGCCACGCTGAAATCCAACGGCTACGCGAGGGCGGCACGGGCAAAATGAATGCCGATGTCTGGCTGAAACAGACCGCCTCCCGGCTGGATACGCTGGCATCGTTGCCGCCACAATGGCCGCAACAGCAGGGCAATGCGCTGCTGGATCAGGCGCAAGCCCTGTGGCCGAGTAACGCACAGCTCGTTGCGATGCGTAATCAGTGGCAGCAAAAAATCACGTTAAACCGGATGACGGATGAAACGCTCAACGGCTGGCATAACGGCATGACCACCTTGCAGACCCTGACCGACAGGCTGAACGCGCTTGATGGGCAAAAGGGAAAATACCTTACCGTCAGCGAGCTGAAATCGCAGGTGTTTGCTGCGACCCAGGCGTTTAATCGTGCGGTGCCAACTGAAGAACTGTTGCGACAAATGGCCGCACAGGACAATCCGCAGAGCATTTCGGCGGCGCAAAAACTGCAAACCGAGCAACGGCTGAAACAGCTGATCACTCGCTATGCGCAGCTGGATAGCGCGCAGAAAGAGCAATAATCCGCTGGGAAAACGCAGGGTGTGTCTGATTTGCCTTAGTAAAACAAAATGCTGTCGTCTAAATCACTTATACTGCGGACATTCTGATTAATCGTTGTCACATCATCAGCATGTATATTTCGACACGTTTTAAGGTTGTCATCCATCTCTGCGCTTTCCTGGTCGTGCTGTATAGCCTGACGATGATCCCGCCGATGCTGCTCGCGTTGGTCGACAAGGAACGCAGCCTGTTTGCGTTCCTTTCTACGTTTGCCCTTTTTTTCCCTGCCGGGCTGATCGGCTGGGGATTAACCCGTCAGTCGAAAATACAGCTTGAAACGCGCGACGGATTTATCATCATCGTCCTGTTCTGGCTGCTGTTCTCGCTGATCAGCGCCATGCCGCTGTGGCTGGATGATTCGCTGAATATTTCCCTTGCGGATGCGATGTTTGAAGGCGTATCGGGGATAACTACCACCGGTGCATCGATTTTCAGCGACGTAAGCAACCTGCCGCGCTCGGTGCTCTATTACCGCTCGCAGCTGAACTTCATCGGCGGGCTGGGGGTTATCGTGCTGGCGGTGGCGGTGCTGCCGTTACTGGGCATCGGGGGCATGAAGCTGTATCAATCGGAAATGCCCGGCCCGTTCAAAGAGGAACGCCTCACGCCCCGGCTGGCTGATACCGCCAAAAGCCTGTGGTTCACCTATTTGCTGCTGGGGCTGGCCTGTACGCTGGCATTTTTCCTCGCCGGGATGCCGTTCTTTGACGCGCTATGTCATGGCCTGTCGACGGTATCGCTGGGTGGATTTTCGACGCAAACGGATAGCATTGGTTATTATGACAGCTACGCCATCGAGCTGGTGGCGGGCGGCTTCTCGCTGCTGTCTGCAGTCAACTTTACCCTCTATTTCGTGGCGCTCTCGCGTCGCAGCCTCAAGCCGTTTCGCCGTAACAGCGAGCTGCGCTTTTTCCTCTGCGTGGTGGCGGTAGTCGTGGCGATAATCACCTTCGAAGTCTGGCGCGCAGGAATGTACGCCTTGCCCGCCTCGTTCGTTCACTCCTTTTTCCTGGTCAGTTCGATGATCACCGATAATGGCCTGGCGACGGCGGACTACGCCTCGTGGCCGACGCACGTAGTGGTCCTGTTACTGTCCGCCAGTTTCTTCGGGGGCTGCGTCGGCTCAACCTGCGGCGGTATCAAAGCCCTGCGTTTTCTGATCCTCTTTCGCCAAAGCCGCCATGAAGTGCATCAGTTAGCCCATCCGCGCGCTATCATGAGCGTACGCGTCGGCAACACAGTGATTAGCGACAGGGTGATGCGCTCGGTCTGGAGCTTCTTCTTTCTGTACATCCTTTGCACCTGCGGTTTTATCTGGGCGCTAAACCTGTTGGGCTACGATTTGCTCACGTCATTTGCCTCCGTCGCCGCCTGCATTAATAATATGGGCTTAGGATTTGGCGCAACCGCTGCGGGGTTTGGCCCCCTCAACGACGCCGCCAAATATTTGCTCTGCGGGGCTATGCTGCTAGGCCGTCTGGAGATTTATCCGGTCCTCATTCTGCTCTCGAGAACCTTCTGGCGCAGCTAAACGTAAACCCGCATGGGATCCATGGAGGTCAATGTGATGAATATCAGCGATGTTGCGAAGAAAACCGGGTTAACCAGCAAAGCGATTCGTTTTTACGAAGAGAAAGGGCTGGTAACGCCCCCGCTGCGAAGCGACAACGGCTATCGCAGCTACACGCAAAAGCATCTGGATGAGTTGACGCTGCTACGCCAGGCCCGTCAGGTGGGATTTAATCTGGAAGAGTGCGGCGAGTTGGTGAATCTGTTTAACGATCCGGGCCGTCACAGCGCGGACGTAAAAGCGCGCACTTTGCAGAAAGTGGCGGATATCGAACGTCATATCAAGGAACTGCAGGGGATGCGTAAGCAACTGCTTGCGCTGGCGGAGGCGTGTCCGGGGGATGACAGCGCCGAATGCCCGATTATGGATAATCTCTCCGGCTGCTGTCATCGTAAAGCGTGATTAGTGCGGACGTACTTTTAGCGTAATGCCGTCAACGGAGATGACTTCCACGCGGCTGCCCGCCGGGAGATCCTCTTCGGCAATCACCGGCCAGGAGCTGTCGCCGACGCGCACATGTCCGTGTCCGTTGCTGAGCGGGGCTTCCAGAAGAAACACCTTCCCAACCAGCTGCTGACCACGCTGATTGAGCTGGCTGTCGGCTCGGGGCTGTTGCCTCACGCGGTGAGACAGCCAGCGCCACCACAGCCAGGCTGCCAACAACGTCAGCCCGGCGAACACCGCCCCTTGCCACTCCCAGCCAAACGGCAACAGCCACACCAGCAGACCGGTGACAATGGCCGCCACGCCGCTCCACAGCAGATAGCCATTGCCACCGAGCATTTCCGCCGCCAGCAGCACGCCGCCAAGACTCAGCCAGAAAATGTGCGGATGGGCGAGGAGGGCGTCAATCATGGTTTTTTCCGCTCGTCAGCGCTGCCTTTAATCAGCTCGGCGATCCCGGCAATTGAGCCCATCAGGCTGCTGGCATCCAGCGGCATCATCACCACTTTGCTGTTACTGGATGAGCCAATCTGCTGCAGTGCGTCGGTGTATTTCTGCGCCACGAAGTAGTTCACCGCCTGAATATCCCCGGCAGCAATGGCTTCGGACACCATCTGGGTCGCGCGGGCTTCCGCTTCCGCCGAACGCTCACGCGCTTCCGCTTGCAGGAAAGTGGACTGACGCTCACCCTCAGCTCGCAGGATCTTCGACTGTTTTTCCCCTTCGGCTTTCACGATCTGCGCCTGGCGGATCCCTTCGGCTTCCAGAATATAGGCACGCTTGGTACGTTCGGCTTTCATCTGCGCATTCATCGCGTCGATAAGTTCAGCCGGTGGCCGTACGTCGCGAATTTCAATACGGGTGATTTTGATGCCCCACGGATTGGTGGCTTCATCGACGATGTGCAGCAGGCGGGTGTTGATGTTGTCACGCTGGGAGAGCATTTCATCCAGCTCCATCGATCCCAGCACGGTACGGATATTGGTCATCGTCAGGTTGATGATCGCCAGTTCCAGGTTGCTGACTTCATACGCCGCTTTCGGGGCATCAATGACCTGAATAAAACACACTGCGTCGATGGCGACGTTGGCGTTATCTTTGGAGATAACTTCCTGCGACGGGATATCCAGCACCTGCTCCATCATATTAATTTTGCGGCCGATGCGATCCATAAACGGCACCACCAGGCTCAGACCCGGCTGCAGCGTGTTGGTATAACGACCGAAACGCTCGACCGTCCATTGGTAACCCTGCGGCACGATCTTCACGCCTGCGCCGACAATCACCAGCGCCACGAAAATTAAGACCGGAATAAAAATAAGCATTAAAAACCTCCTGTTTTTGCCAAATAGCCGACTACCTTCGTTGGCCTGATAACGGAAAGTATAACTTTTATCCTTCTCAGCGCGAAGGCCAAAGGCATACAATAACGCTGTATCAGCACGAAATATGGGAAACAAATGACGCCATTAATACAGGTGAACCAGCTGGGATTTAAACCTGGCGATACGCCGCTGTTGGATAATATCAATCTGACGTTAAACGAAGGGCAATTTACCCTGATTACCGGGCCATCAGGATCGGGGAAAAGCACGCTACTGAAAATTATTGCTTCGCTCCTGAGCCCGACGAGCGGAAACATTCTTTATCGTGGGGAAGATATCGTCCACCTGTCCCCGGAAGCCTATCGACAGCAGGTATCCTACTGCGCGCAAACTCCGGCCTTGTTTGGCGAGACGGTATATGACAACTTGATTTTCCCGTGGCAAATTCGCGACATGCGCCCTGAGCCGGAAAAGCTGCTGGCGGATTTGGCGCAATTCAATCTGGCAGAAGTGACGCTGCAAAAATCCATAAATGAACTTTCCGGCGGTGAAAAACAGCGAATTTCACTGATCCGTAATCTGCAATTTTTACCCAAAGTATTATTACTGGATGAAATTACCAGCGCGCTGGATGAGCGTAATAAGCATAACGTGAATGAAATTATTCATCGTTACGTCAAAGAACAGCAGGTCGGTGTGCTGTGGGTGACGCACGATAAAGACGAAATTACTCATGCCGATGACATCATCACCCTGAAACCGAACGCGGGTGGAATAGAGGAGCGGGCGCATGACCGGGCATAATATTTCTAACGAGTCGCTGGCGCTGTCGATGGTGTTAGTGCTGGTGGCGATTATTGTCAGCTACCGGGAAAAGCTGGCGCTGGAAAAAGACATTATCTGGAGTATTTGCCGGGCAGTGGTGCAGCTGGTGATCGTCGGCTACGTGCTGAAGTCTATTTTTAACGTCAACAACGCGCTGCTGACCTTGCTGATGGTGCTGTTTATCTGCTTCAACGCCGCCTATAACGCGCAAAAGCGTAGCAAATACATCAGCCACGCCTTCACCTCATCGTTTATCGCCATTACCACCGGGGCAGGGCTAACGCTGGCGGTGCTGATTTTTTCCGGTGCGATTACCTTTACTCCGATGCAGGTTATCCCTATCTCCGGGATGATCGCCGGGAATGCAATGATTGCCGTAGGGCTGTGCTACAACAATCTCGGCCAGCGTTTTAGCAGCGAGCAGCAGCAGATTCAGGAGAAGTTGAGCCTTGGAGCCACGCCGAAAGTGGCGTCGGCGCGTCTGATTCGGGAAAGCATTCGGGCGTCGCTGATCCCGACGGTAGATTCCGCAAAAACGGTGGGACTGGTCAGTTTACCGGGGATGATGTCGGGGCTGATTTTCGCCGGCGTCGATCCGGTGAAAGCGATTAAGTATCAGATAATGGTCACGTTTATGCTGCTGTCGACCGCCAGCCTGTCGACGATCATCGCCTGCTATCTGACCTATCGTAAGTTCTTTAATGCTCGCCATCAGCTGGTGGTGAAGCAGTTGAAAAAGCCGGGCTAAATCACCCGGCCACCATCCAGGCCTGCGAAGCTCGCGTAGGCCTGCTCAGCGAAGCGCCAGCAGGCGAGGTAATCAATACAGCAGGGAGTACAGCAGGCGACGGTATTTCGAGGCCAGCGCATCGCCAGTGCCTAACGCCGCAAGGATCTCTTGCAGCATTTTACGCGCCTGACCGTCAGCGGCACCCAGGTCTTTACGCAGGTGGCTGAACAGCAGCTCCAGCGCTTCTTCGTTGCGCCCAACCTGATGGAGTTGCAGTGCCAGCTGTGAGGCGAGGGCCGCATCGTCCGGACGTTCCGCGACCTGCTGTTGCAGCTGCTGGATTTCCGGGGTGTCCGCCGCCTGTTTCAGCAGCTCAATTTGCGCCACCAGACCCTGATAGCGGGTGTCCTGATCCTGTAACGGGACGGTTTTCAGCGTGGTTTCGGCGTCTTCGGAGCGGTTCAGGGCAATTTGTGTTTCTGCCAGCAGCAGGCCAATCTGGCTGTCCTGGTTCGACATCTGCCAGGCATCTTTCAGCAACGGCAGCGCCTCGGCGTAGTTGCCTTCCTGCATCAGTTGCATGGCCTGCTGGGCTTTAAGTTCTTCTTCACGCGGCAGCACTTTATCGAGCAGCGCGCGGATAACGTCTTCTGGCTGTGGGCCCTGGAAGCCGTCAACCGGCTGACCGTTCTGGAACAGGTACACGGTCGGTATGGCGCGCAGGCCGAACTGGGAGGCAATCATCTGCTCGGCGTCGCAGTCGAGCTTGGCCAGAATGAACTGACCCTGGTACTGATTAGCGAGGTTTTCCAGTACCGGCGTGAGCTGTTCGCAATGTTGGCTGCGCGGTGACCAGAAGTAAAACAGCACCGGAACGGTGGCGGACTGCTCCAGGGTCTGATGCAGATTAGCTTCGGTGATGTTAACGATATACTGTGCAGACATAAGTCATTCTCTTTATTCGATATGAGTCATTATCTCATTGAGATGGGGGCGGAGGACGGGGCTTCAACTCAGCCCTGCAAAATTTTGTCCATCATTCGCCCCGGTAACAGGCGCTTAAGTAGCATCACGGCATGCGTGACCAGCGTCACCGGATAGCGCATTTTCGGTTTATCACTGCTGAAAGCATGGCGTACTTTTGCCACTACCGCCTCCGGGCCGAGGGTAAAACGCGCGGCAATGCCCGGGTTTTCGACCGGTTTATCGGCCTGGGTCTGATTGACGTTGTCGGTAAAACGGGTACGGATCGGGCCAGGTTCAATCAGGCTGACCTTAATGCCGCTGTGGCGTAATTCCATGCGCAGCGCGTCGGACCAGGCCTCCAGCGCGTATTTACTGGCGGCATAGGCCCCACGTCCCGGCGTTGAAATCAGGCCCATCACCGAGGATGTCATCACGATGCGGCCTTCACCGTGCGGCACCATGGCGGGCAGCAGGCGCATGGTCAGTTGGTGGGTACCGAAAAAGTTAGTCGAAAACTGCTGTTCAAGCTGGGCACGGCTCAGGGTGTTGAGCGGGCCGTAGACGCCGTAACCGGCATTGTTGAAAATGCCATACAGGCGGTTTTCACTCAGGGCAATAATCTCGTCGGCGGCGCGTTCTACGCTGGTTTCATCGTCCAGATCGAGCTGCACCCCGGTCAGTCCCAATTCCGTCATGCGCGCCACGTCTTCCGGCTTACGACACGCGGCCAGCACGCGAAAACCGTCGCGTTTAAGTTCCAGCGCGCTTTCCAGCCCAATTCCGCTGGAACATCCTGTAATTAAGACCGTTTTTTGCATAACTTTACCTGATGACAACTCCGTATTTTTACGAGTCGTGTTTAACTAAGGGGGCCAGCCGTGTCGCCATCCAGTCCGCGATAAACGGCTGGGCGTCACGATTGGGGTGAATGCCATCATCCTGCATCCATTGCGGTTTCAGATAGACCTCTTCCATGAAAAAGGGCAGCAGAGGAACATCAAACTCGCGGGCAAGCTGCGGATATATCGCGCTAAAGGCTTCATTATACCGACGGCCATAGTTTGCAGGCAGACGAATTTGCATTAACAGCGGCTGGGCGTTAGCGGCTTTCACATCCTTCAGGATCGTGCGCAGGGTCTGCTCGGTTTGCTGAGGCTGAAACCCGCGCAGGCCATCATTGCCGCCCAGCTCGACCAGCACCCAGCGCGGCTGGTGTTGCTTAAGCAACGCGGGCAGACGCGCCAGCCCCTGCTGCGAGGTATCTCCGCTAATACTGGCGTTGACAACCTCGGTCTTAGGCTGCCACTTTTCATTCAGGAGCGCAGGCCACGCGGCGGTCGCCGCCATGCGATATCCGGCGCTCAGACTGTCACCCAGAATTAACAGCGTGTCGGCAAACGCCGCGCGACAGGTTAACAGCAACATAAACAGGAACGGCAGATGCCAGCGGAAAACATACTTGAAGTTCATCATCTTAAGAAATCCGTCGGTCAGGGTGAGCAGGAGCTTTCCATCCTTACCGGAGTTGAGCTGCTTGTCAAACGGGGGCAGAGCATTGCGCTGGTGGGCGAGTCCGGTTCAGGCAAGTCGACGCTGCTGGCGATCCTCGCCGGGCTGGACGATGGCAGCAGCGGGGAGGTGAAACTGATAGGGCAACCGCTGCATGCGATGGATGAAGAGGCACGAGCGGCGTTACGCGCCCGCCATGTCGGTTTTGTCTTCCAGTCTTTTATGCTGATCCCCACCCTCAACGCGCTGGAAAACGTCGAGCTACCGGCGCTGTTGCGGGGTGAAACCGACAGCCAGGGACGCAGCCACGCCAAAGCGCTGCTGGAACAGCTCGGTCTCGGCAAACGTCTACACCATTTACCGGCCCAACTATCCGGGGGCGAACAGCAGCGCGTGGCGCTGGCCCGGGCGTTTAACGGCCGTCCCGACCTGCTATTTGCCGATGAGCCGACCGGCAACCTCGACCGCCAGACCGGCGATCGCATCGCCGACCTGCTGTTTTCGCTCAATCGTGAGCACGGCACAACCCTGGTGCTGGTGACGCACGACCCGGCGTTGGCCGCCCGCTGTGACCGACGGCTGCGGCTGGTCAACGGTCAGTTGCAGGAGGAGTCATGATTGCCCGTTGGTTTTGGCGCGAATGGCGCTCGCCGTCGCTGCTGATAGTCTGGCTGGCGCTCAGTCTGGCGGTTGCCTGTGTGCTGGCACTCGGCAATATCAGCGATCGGATGGACAAAGGCCTCAGCCAGCAAAGCCGTGAATTTATGGCGGGTGACAGAACGCTGCGCACCGCCCGCGCTGCCCCGGAGGAATGGCTGAACCAAGCCCGCGAAATGGGGTTGAAGGTGGGAGAGCAGCTCAGTTTTGCCACCATGACCTTCGCCGGGGATACGCCACAGCTGGCGAGCGTAAAGGCGGTGGATGATATCTACCCGATGTACGGCAAGCTGGAGACCTCTCCACCGGGCCTTAAACCGCAAGCGGGCAGCGTCCTGCTGGCCTCGCGCCTGATGGCCCTGCTCAATCTGAAAACCGGCGACACTATCGACGTCGGCGATGCCACGCTGCGCATCGCCGGGGAAGTCATTCAGGAGCCGGATTCCGGCTTCAACCCGTTCCAGATGGCACCGCGTCTGATGATGAACGTCGCTGATGTCGAGAAAACCGGGGCGGTCCAGCCGGGCAGTCGCGTCAGCTGGCGCTACAAGTTTGGCGGCACGCCACAGCAGCTGGCGTCCTACGAGAAATGGCTGTTGCCGCAGTTGAAACCCGATCAGCGATGGATTGGTCTTGAGCAGGACGAAGGTGCGCTGGGGAAATCTCTCGAGCGCTCGCAGCAGTTCCTGCTGCTTTCGGCCCTGTTGACGCTGCTGCTGGCGGTGGCTGCGGTGGCGGTGGCGATGGGCCATTACTGCCGCAGTCGATATGACCTGGTGGCGGTGCTCAAAACGCTCGGGGCCGGGCGGGCGCAGCTGCGTAAGCTGATCCTCGGGCAATGGGCGATGCTGCTGCTGTTGTCGCTGGTCAGCGGCGGGGCGATGGGGCTGCTGTTTGAATCGATCCTGATGATTCTGCTCAAACCGGTACTGCCTGCGGCGTTACCGCCTGCCAGCCTCTGGCCGTGGCTGTGGGCCATTGGCGCTATGGTGGTGATTTCGCTGCTGGTGGGGATGCGTCCGTGGCGTCTGTTGCTGGCGACCCAGCCGTTACGCGTGTTGCGTCGTGATGCGGTGGCCAACGTCTGGCCGCTGAAATTTTACATCCCGGTTATCGCGGTGATTGTCGTTGGGTTGCTGGCCTGGCTTATGGGCGGCTCGATGCTGTTGTGGTCGGTGCTGGCAGGGGCCGTGGTGTTGGCGGTGCTGTGCGGGCTTGTGGGCTGGCTGCTGCTGAACGTGCTCAAGCGGGTGACCCTGAAATCGCTAGCATTGCGCCTGGCGGTCAGCCGTCTGCTGCGCCAGCCGTGGTCTACGCTCAGCCAACTGGCCGCGTTTTCACTGTCGTTTATGCTGCTGGCGCTGTTACTGGTGCTGCGCGGCGATCTGCTGGATCGTTGGCAACAGCAGCTTCCGCCGCAAAGCCCGAACTATTTCCTGATCAACATCGCACCGGACCAGGTCGGGCCAGTGAAGGAATTTCTCGCCGATCGTCAGGTGATCCCATCTACCTTCTATCCGATCGTGCGTGCGCGACTGAGTGACATAAACGGTCAATCGACTGATGGCAACAAAGATGAAGCCCTCAACCGCGAGCTAAACCTGACCTGGCAGAGCCAGGCCCTGGAGCATAATTCGGTGACCGCCGGGACATGGCCGCCGAAAGCGGGGGAAGTGTCGATAGAAGAGGGCCTGGCAAAACGGCTCAATATCGGGGTGGGCGATAGCGTAACCTTTACCGGTGACACCCAGGCATTCAGCGCCAAAATCACCAGCCTGCGCAAAGTGGACTGGGAAAGTCTGCGACCTAATTTCTACTTCATCTTCCCGGATGGGGCGTTGGACGGCCAGCCGCAAAGCTGGCTCACCAGCTTCCGCTGGGATAATGGTAACGCGCTGTTGACCCAGCTTAACCGCGAATTCCCGACCGTCAGCCTGCTGGACATCGGCGCGATCCTCAAGCAGGTCGGCCAGGTTCTGGAGCAGGTCAGCCGGGCGCTGGAAGTAATGGTGGTGCTGGTGACGCTGTGCGGCGTGCTGCTGCTGTTGGCGCAGGTCCAGGTGGGGATGCGTCAGCGTCATCAGGAGCTGGTGGTCTGGCGGACATTGGGCGCGGGGAAATCGTTGCTGCGCACTACGCTGTGGGCTGAATTTGCCCTGCTGGGGCTGGTGTCTGGTCTAGTGGCGGCGATCGGGGCCGAAACCGCGCTGGCGGTGTTGCAAACTAAGGTGTTCGATTTCCCGTGGGAGCCCGACTGGCGACTGTGGGTCACACTCCCGTTGAGCGGCGGGATTTTACTCTCACTGTGCGGTGGTTGGCTGGGGCTGCGTCTGCTGAAAGGCAAAGCGCTCTTCCGACAGTTCAGTATGTAAATCCGCCCCGTGGCGCTGCGCTTTCCAGGCCTACACAACCTATAGGCCCGTGCCAGCGCCGCCGGGCAAAAGACTTATGCCGCCAGCCAGGCGGCAACGTCCTCGAAGTTTCCGCGAAACACGATCATCCCCGCCTTTTTGCCGAGCTGATAGCGATACATCGGGTCGTAATATTCCGCCAACAGCGGCGAAAGCCAGCTAAAATGCGCTTCGGTAGAACCGCTGCGCTGCTGCTCTACCAGGGATTCATCCAGCCTGGTGGTCAGCTCTGCGAAACGCTGCAACCCCAAACGGCGACGAATGGCAAACAACCCCTCATGCAGATAGTCGCTGTATTCCTGCCAGCCTTTATCCTCGCCAAACGCCTGAAGAAAATCGTGATGCATACGGGTGAAGTACTCTTCCCGCAGGCGTTCAAGGCGCACCTCAAACGGATCTTCCACCACCGCAATCGGCGATTGTGCCATGCGGTTGCGCAGGCATTCCGGCAGATGATTCGCCCCGATCATATGGCCTTCATCTTCCAGTACCCAGCGTGACGCATCTTTTTGCAACAGCTCGGTTGCCAGCGCATTTTCAAAACTCGCCTGTGAGAGCTGCGGTTGCAGCGTGCGGCCAAACGAGGAGCCGCGATGATGGGCCAGACCCTCCAGATCGATACCCGAAGGATGGGCCTGAACCAGCAGCGTTTTGCCGTTGCCGGTACAGCCGCCTACCAGCACCATCGGGCGCTCGACGAATTCTGTCGTTACCGCCAGCGCAGTTTGCCGCAGGGATTTATAGCCGCCGACGATCAGCGGCACATCGATGCCCGCCTCGCGCAGCCACTGTTGGGTGATGTGTGAGCGCTGCCCGCCACGGGCGCAGCACAAAAAAGACTCAGGCTGACGACGAATGGCTTCGCGCCAGGCATCAATGCGCTGCTGGCGCTTATCGCCCGCGACCAGCGTGTGGCCGAGTTTCAGCGCGGCATCGGCTCCGTGGCGCTTGTAGCAGGTCCCCACGGCGGCGCGCTCTTCGTCATTCATCAGCGGCAGATTTACTGCGGCAGGGACGCAACCCTGCTGGAACTCTACCGGGGCGCGTACGTCGATGATGGGCGTGCCAGTGCGTAGAATGGCGCGGAAATCCGTCCCATTAGTCATGGAGCATTCCTTATTGAAAAAGCATCAGGGGATTCTACGCGTGCAGGTGGGGGCCGGGGAAGGTGAAGATCAATCCCCGGCCAGATAGGTTAATTCAATTTGGACTGAGCCCAGGCGATACCGCTGGTGTATTCCGCCGGAAGCAGAGGGATCAGCGCTTCCAGCGTGGCGCTTAAGCGCCCGGTGTCGCTGTCGGTGAGGTTGAGATGGCCCACTTTGCGGCCTTCGCGCACCTCTTTGTGATACCAGTGCAGATGCACCAGCGGCAGCTTCAGCCAGTCGTAGTTCAGGTCGGTGCCAATCAGATTCACCATCACCGACGGGCTGTTGACCACCGGCGACGGCAGCGGCAGGTCGGTGACCGCACGCAGATGCAGCTCGAACTGGCTGATGGACGCGCCGTTTTGCGTCCAGTGCCCGCTATTGTGGACGCGCGGGGCCAGCTCGTTAATCAGCAGACCCGCTGGAGTGATGAAGCACTCCATCGCCATCACCCCGACGTAGTTTAGCTCGTTCATGATAGCCGTCAGCATACTTTCGGCCTGCGCCTGTTGCTGGACATTGGCCTGCGGGAAGGCGACGCTGACGCGCAGAATACCGTCCTGATGCAGGTTATGGGTCAGCGGATAGAACACCGTGCGCCCGTCATGTGCCCGCGCACCGACCAGCGACACTTCCCCGCTGAAGTTGATGCCTTGCTCAACGATACATTCGCCATAGCAGTCATCCGGCAATTGGGCGGTATCGCCCTCACGCAGACGCCACTGGCCGCGACCATCGTAGCCGCCGGTGCGGCGCTTGACGATGGCCAGCTCACCGAGACGGGTGAACACGCTCGGCCATTCCGCTTTATCGGCCAGCAGCTGCCACGGCGCGGTGGCCAAATTCAGTTTATCGAACAGCTGTTTTTGCGTCAGACGGTCGGCGATAACCGGGAACACGTCACGGTTAACGAAGGCAGGATGGCGGGCCAGCTCGCGGGTTAGGGCGGTTTCCGGCCAGCGTTCAATTTCGGCAGTAATCACGCTCTGCTGGAACGGGACCGCTTCCGGATCGGCTTCCAGGCCAACCGGCCAGACATCAATGCCCAGCGGTTCACCGGCCTGACGCAGCATACGGCCTAACTGACCATTGCCGAGGACGCAAACCTGCTTCATGCGTCACCCCGCGGGTCCGGATGCTCCAGAACCTCGTCAGTCTGCGCTTTACGCCACTCGGCCAGACGCTGGCGGAGCTCGCCATCGTGCGTCGCCAGAATTTGTGCGGCCAGCAGTGCAGCGTTGGCCGCACCCGCTTTACCAATTGCCAGGGTGCCGACCGGAATGCCACGCGGCATCTGTACGATAGAATAGAGGCTGTCAACGCCGCTCAGGGCCGCGCTTTGAACAGGGACGCCCAGAACCGGCACCAGAGTCTTCGCTGCAATCATGCCCGGCAGATGTGCCGCGCCGCCCGCTCCGGCGATAATCACCTGATAACCGTTGTCTTCGGCGGTTTCGGCAAAGCTGAAGAGTTTGTCCGGCGTGCGGTGTGCGGAGACCACTTCCACGTGGTGCGGAACGTTCAGGGTATCGAGGATTTCAGCGGCAAACTGCATGGTAGCCCAGTCGCTTTTGGACCCCATCACGATGGCGACACGCGCCGGATTGTTGCGGGAAGACATGCGTCTTAAAACTCCTGTGGGTGTGGAACACACTGCTTTGAAGGCCACAGAGAATAGCACGGAAAAACGTCAAGGAAAACGGTTGCGCGGCCAGTTGATGGGCGAATGAGAGACGGTTTTATCTGTTCCTGTAAATCTGGCCCATCGCGGCGCAAAATACGGTAAAGTCACCGCAGGATTTGCCTGTTTGATAAAACTGACTGCGACACTCGCAGCACCATCGTAAGGAGCATGTATGCTGAAGATACTTCACACCCCGGAGGGGAAAAAATTTCTGACTGCTGTGGCGATCGTTTTCATTATCGCCGTGACCGTCGTTTCTAAAGTCACGTTTCAGGGCGTAGAAGATCAGTACAACCTGCCAATGGAGCAGTGGAGCGTGTCAATGTACTTCATTCAGGGAGCATGGGCCGCCATCTACAGCGTGATGTTCACTATCATTGGTTCGCTGCCGTTTGGCTTCTACTTCCTCGGCCCAAAAGACGATCGCGGCTGATTGCGGCGGTCAGAAAGGAAAGGCTATCAGTTCGACATTATCGGTGGTCACTTTGACCATCGATCCCTCCGCATGCCAGGCACCCAGCACCACGCGAAACGCAGGCTGACCATTGGCGGTCAGTTCGTGGACGGCGGGGCGATGCGTGTGTCCGTGAATCAGCCATTGAACGTGATGTTGTTCCATCGCGGCGACGACGGCCAGCGGATTCACGTCCATTATCTCTATCGATTTATGGCTATTGGCACTTTTGCTGCCGTCGCGCATTTTGGCGGCGATGCGGCGGCGAATAAACAGCGGTAAAGCGAGGAAAAGCGATTGCAGCCACGGCTGGTGAACTTTGGCGCGAAACGCCTGGTAGCCCGCATCGTCAGTACACAGCGTGTCGCCGTGCAGAATCAGCACCGGACGCCCGTACAACTCGAGGCGTTGTTCTTCCGGAAGTAACGTCATGCCGCTTTCGCGGGCAAAACGCTTCCCGAGCAGAAAGTCGCGATTACCGTGAATGAAATAGCAAGGCACACCAGATGCAACCAGCGCGTTGATTTCTCTCGCTATCTGCTGATGTAACGGCTGCGGATCATCGTCGCCAATCCAGGCCTCGAACAGATCGCCGAGAATGTACAGTGCGTCGGCGCGGCGGGCTTCACCGCGTAAAAAACGCAGAAAACCGGCGGTGATCGCCGGTTCTTCTGGGTGCAGATGCAAATCTGCAATAAAGAGTGTCGCCACCGATTACTCGCTGACGGTTACGCTTGTGATGATCACATCTTCTTTTGGCACGTCCTGATGCATACCGCTGCGGCCAGTTGCCACGGCTTTGATCTTATCGACCACGTCCATGCCTTCAGCCACTTCTGCAAACACGCAGTAGCCCCAACCCTGCAGGTTTTCGCCAGAGAAGTTCAGGAAGTCGTTGTCGACCACGTTGATGAAGAACTGTGCGGTAGCGGAGTGTGGTGCCTGAGTACGGGCCATTGCCAGCGTACCACGGGTGTTTTTCAGGCCGTTATTGGCTTCGTTTTTGATCTGGTCTTTGGTGGCTTTCTGATTCATGCCTGGCTCAAAGCCGCCGCCCTGGATCATAAAACCGTTGATAACACGGTGGAAAATGGTGTTGTCGTAAAAACCTTCGCGGCAGTAGTCGAGGAAGTTTTTAACGGTTTCAGGCGCTTTATCATCAAAAGTTTTGATTACGATATCGCCGTGATTGGTGTGGAAAGTAACCATTTTTGCATCCTGTTTCGATATTGTGGTGCGTCGACCCACGTTAGGGTCACATATAGAGGGGTGTTATAGCATAACCGACGGGTTCGATCATCTTGCAATGCGTGCTGCTTCCGCAATGAATTTACGTGTAGAATATGCCGTTTACGACCACACACGTTTACATGGAATCTTCAATGTTAAAAATCTTTAATACACTGACGCGCCAAAAAGAGGAATTCAAACCTATCCATGCCGGGGAAGTCGGCATGTACGTGTGTGGTATTACCGTCTACGATCTCTGTCACATCGGCCATGGCCGTACGTTTGTGGCGTTCGACGTGGTGTCCCGCTATCTGCGTTTCCTCGGCTACAAACTCAAGTATGTGCGCAACATCACCGATATCGACGACAAAATCATCAAGCGTGCTAATGAAAACGGCGAAGATTTTGTGGCGCTGGTTGACCGCATGATTGCTGAAATGCACAAAGATTTTGATGCACTGAACATTCTGCGCCCGGATAACGAACCGCGCGCGACGCACCACATTCATGAAATTATTGAAATCACCGAGCGCCTGATCGCCCGTGGTCACGCGTATGTCGCAGAAAACGGCGACGTGATGTTCTCAGTGCCTAGCGATCCGAACTACGGTCTGCTATCGCGTCAGGATCTGGAGAATTTGCAGGCGGGCGCACGCGTTGACGTAGTTGACGTCAAACGTAACCCGATGGACTTCGTGCTGTGGAAAATGTCCAAAGCGGACGAGCCAAGCTGGCCGTCTCCGTGGGGCGCGGGTCGTCCGGGCTGGCATATCGAATGTTCGGCCATGAACTGCAAACAGCTCGGTTCCCATTTCGACATTCACGGTGGTGGCTCGGATCTGATGTTCCCGCACCACGAAAATGAAATCGCGCAGTCCACCTGTGCGCACGATGGTGAATACGTTAACACCTGGATGCACTCCGGGATGGTGATGGTCGATCGTGAAAAAATGTCTAAATCGCTGGGCAACTTCTTCACCGTGCGTGACGTGCTGAAGTATTACGACGCGGAAACCGTGCGTTACTTCCTGATGTCAGGCCACTACCGTAGCCAACTGAACTACAGCGAAGAGAACCTCAAGCAGGCGCGCTCTGCGCTGGAGCGTCTGTACACCGCGCTGCGCGGCACCGATGCGTCCGTTGAAGCCGCAGGCGGTGAGGCGTTCGAAGCCCGTTTCCGTGACGCGATGGACGACGATTTCAACACCCCGGAAGCCTATTCCGTGCTGTTCGACATGGCGCGTGAAGTGAACCGACTGAAGGGTGAAGATGTGTCGGCGGCGAACGCGATGGCATCACATTTGCGCAAACTCTCCGGTGTGCTGGGCTTGCTGGCTCAGGATCCGGAAGTGTTCTTACAGGGCGGGGCACAAGCTGACGACGGCGAAGTCGCGGAAATCGAAGCGTTGATCAAACAGCGTCTGGAAGCACGTCAGTCGAAAGACTGGGCGGCAGCCGATGCGGCGCGTGATCGTCTGAATGAAATGGGTATCGTGCTGGAAGACGGTGCCCAGGGGACAACCTGGCGTCGTAAGTAATCCACTTGATGTTAATGCCCTCCTCTGCTGTGTGAGGGGGGCATATGCTTCCCTCGCTGCCTTCTTTATGTTTTTGTTACCGCACTTCTATCTCTCGTCATTTATTTTTTCTCGCCAGGAATGCGTGAGTTTCCGATATTAATTTAACTGAAAATATTATTCAGATATCTTTATTTACCTCTTCGTTTTTCACGGAATATTCCTTTTTCGCCTTGATTTGTTTGGGTTTTTTCTTGTTTTTGTTTTTATATTCATTTGTTTTATTGATGGTTTACCATGTAAATATTGAGCGTCTTGATTATTGGTGCTGATTTAAAAAATAAAGCCTCTTTCCTATGCAGTCTGATGTGCGATAATGCGCGAATACGCTTTCCATCGCTTATCTATTTACTAACATTATGCATTCCTATTGCTACATTTTTTAAATGTTTCGAGGCTTTCTAATTATGATTTTAAATCATGCTTGCAGTGGCTTTATAAAACAAACGTCATGCTTATTATTGGTTTTAACCGGAATGATTAGCGGTTGCCAACAACACGTGCAGCCTAAACCAGTCGTCAGTCAATCATCGTCTGCGGATGTCAGTTCTGTCCCATCGCCGCAACTGATGACTGAAACGAAAAGCCCGGAACCGGTGGGCGGGAATTCAGAAGGTATGGCTTCCACCTGCCAGCAGGAACTGTTGGCGCTTTCAAAAGTAAATCAGACTGCCTATGCGCAGCGGAAAGCTTCTTTCGATGATTTACTCGCTAGCGCCTCCGTATATACAAATGTCCGGGGTGATATTGGAGAAGACACTCGTACCACTATGGATGCGCTCTACAAATACAAAACGCAAAAACTTTGCAGCGATATCGAGCAATCTGTTCGCCAGGCTCTGATTAATCGTGGAGAAAACTTTAAATGATTGACTCAAGAACGATATTTTTTTTTTCACATTCTCGACCCTGATTGGTGGGGTTGCGACAAATAATGCGCGTGCCAGCGATGAGATGACTACCGTCCAGTCGCTGAATGACATTACAGCCCAATCGAGCGAGATCCCCGCATTACTGACGGGTAAGACCATTGACCTACCGCCTGCGGTTGTTGAAAAAACAGCTAAAACTAAGCATGTGAAAAAAACGACCCACTCCGAAATAGCGAATGCTTCCAAAAGCCCAATTTCTATTAGTGTGCAAGAAAATACCGCATTACAGAAAAAACTCACCGACACCCAGAAGCAATTAGATAGCCTTCAGCAGCAGTGGCAAGTCGCGAACCAGCAGCTCGACGAAAAAGCGCAACAGCTGGAGCAACTGCGTACTACGCAAAAAAATGACACCACCGATGCGACCGACCTGAAAAAGAGCCTGGCTGAGAGTCAGAAGCAAATTGCTGCTCTCAAAGAAGAGATCTCCACCCTGACGGCAGCGCAGGTGACGAATCAGCTTGAACTGGCGGCAGCTAAAACGCGCGAAAGCCAGGATATCGTGCAACTGAAAAAATTGCTGGCTGATACCCAGGATCAGAAAGCATCTATGAGTGCGCAAATTGCTACGCTTACCGCTTCACAGGTAGAGAATGCCAAAGCTCTTGCTGCGGCGAAGGCGGGTGGTTCTGAAGCCGTGGGGGCCCTGAAGCAATCGCTGAATAAAAGCCAGTCTGAGTCTGCCGAGCTGAAAAAATCGCTGGCCAGCGCGCAAAGCGAGGCTACGGTGTTAAGCAAACGTATTGCCGAACTGACCGCCGCGCAAACGGCACAGACTCAAGCCCAGACCGCCGCAAAAGCGGATGCCGATAAGGTGATTGCCCAGCTGAAAATATCCCTAACGGAAAGTCAGAATCAGGCTACGGCGTTGAACAAGCAGGTAACGGAATTAACCGCGGCGCAAACGGCGAATGCCAAAGCACAGACGGCAGCGAAAGCCGATGCCGACAAGGTGATTGCGCAGCTAAAAACCTCCCTGAGTGAAAGTCAGGCTCAGACAACGGCGTTAAATAAACAGGTCGACACTTTACAGGCGGCCAGTAAAGCGGCACCGATTGCTACCGCAGCGCCGGATTCAGACGATAAACTCCGTGCCTATTCCCTGGGAACATTGTGGGGGCAGGAAATCAGGGGCGCGCTGGCCAACGTGCAGGCAGATGGCTTTACACCTGACCTGGCGCAGGTTGTCAGCGGCGTTTCAGATTCGCTTAGCGGCGAGTTTAAAATCCCGAAAGAGAAGATCATGGCGCAGCTAGATACCATGAATAAACAAGTTCTCGCTCGCCAGAAACAGAGCTCTGAAACAGCAGAAAGTGAAGGTGATAAATTCATCACTGATTTCAGTAAACAGACCGGCGTGAAGAAAGCTGAGATGGGTTACTACTACCGCGTGTTAGATGCTGGCCGCGGTAAAATTAAACATGGTGAAGTTGTTGCTGTCTCGGTGAAAGAGAGTCTGAGCAATGGCAATGTTATCAAAGATATGGCGAAGACAAAGCAGGTGGTGACGCTACCTCTCGATCAGTTCCCGCCGGTGTTCGCTTCGTCGATCGGTCTGGTGGGCAGCCACGGTAAGGTACAGATCGTTGTGCCGCCAGAGCTGGCCTACGGGGATCGTGGACAGCCACCGCAGATCCCACCGAAAGCGACGATGGTGTACGAGATAACGGTCCAGGATGTGAAGCCTGCGCAGGCCAAATAATCCACTGTTTTAATGCCCGAGCTGCTCGGGCATTTTTTTATGCTGATTCCCGCGCCACCAGTTGCCCGGAAAGCGTTATCTTTTGCGTCTGCAATTCAGGTTCTTTCAGCTTTCTGATAATCAATCCGGCAGCCTGTCGGCCCGTTTCTTCACTGGCGGAGGAGACGTAGGTAAACGACGGCGAGGTGAGATTCACGTGCAACATATCTTCAAAGCCTATCAGCGCGACCTGTTGGGTGAGAAATACGTCTTTACCGATAGTACGCCCCACCTGATGAATGCCGTTGATGCAGCCGATCATCGCATCCGGTGAATGGCAGAGCAGGGCGGTGAGGGTGTTGTTTTTCTCCAGCAACTGGCGGGTGGCGATGCTGGCAGCATGGGTATCATCACTGCACGCCGGGGCCGAATCCTCTTTATACACCATGCCGCTTTGCACCAGCGCGCTGCGAAAACCCTGCAACCGTTGTTGGCGAATCAGGCAATCGACCTGCCCACCGATGTAGCCGATGCTGCGGTGTCCGCGTTCTATCAGATAACGGGTCGCGAGGTTGGCGGCCTGGCGGTTATCGCGCATCACCAGATTACAGTTTTCTTCCATCAGCGACTGGGACACAACGACCAGCGGCAAAGGGCACTGGCGCACTAACTCAGGCAACGTGGGGCGCGTGGTGTCGGACGCCAGATAGATAACGCCAGCCACGCCCTGTTGTTTAAACGATAACAGGCAGCGTTCGAGGCTTGCTCTGTCGTCCTGTGGCTGACCGAGAAACACCATAAATCCTTGTTTTTCCAGCTCCTGAACCACGCTTGCCATCACTTTGATGGAGAAGCTGTCGCTGAAATCACGCAGGATAAGGCCAATCAGATTGGAAGTATTGGAACGCAGGTTGGCGGCGGCAACGTTATGCACGTAGCCGAGCTGGCTCATCGCCGCCTGAACTTTCTCAATGGTGGCGTCGGATATTTTTCCCTTCTGGCGCAGAACCAGCGAGACGGTGGAGACCGACACGCCCGCTTGTTTTGCCACATCGATAATGCTGACTTTTTTCAAACCTGCTCCCTGAAAAAACCGCCACAATCAGCCAGATAACACAACGTCCCCCGCATGGGCAGGAGACGTTGGACAGCGTACCATCTTCCGCTTATTTGCCAATCATCGTCGACATGGTTTGTGCGATAAATTGCGCCCGGGCACCAAAAATTACCTGAATACCGGTATCGCCGACGAAGACCACGCCACGCGCCCCGACCGCATTCAGGCCATCTTTATCCACGATATCGCTTTTCGCGACTTCCAGACGCAGACGGGTGATACAGGAACCGACGGAGTCGATATTCTGCGCGCCGCCCAGCAGGCTGATAATTTCCGTCGCCAGCTCGGTGTCCGTTTTATCATTCGCATTGGCGGTGACGCTGGTACGGCCCGGCGTTTTCACATCAAAGCGGCGGATAACAAAGCGGAAGGTGAAGTAGTAAATCAGCCCCATTGGGATGCCGATAATCACCGCGCTGAGGAAGTTAGTCTGGTAACCGTTGAACGACGGCAGGATGCCAAACGACAGATAGTCGATGAAACCGGCGGAGAAGGATTTCGCGATATGGGCGTGCATCAGATACATGGTCATGTACGCCAGGCCCGCCATGATGGCGTTGAACACATACAGGATCGGTGCCACAAAGATGAAGGTAAATTCGACCGGTTCGGTTATCCCGGTCAGGAAACAGGTCAGTGCCGCGGAGAACAGAATACCAGCCGCGATTTTTTTGTTGGCGGTATGCGCTTCATGGTACATCGCCAGACAGGCTGCGGGCAGCGCGAACAGCATCAGCGGGAACTCGCCCTGCATGAATTTACCGGCATTCTGGTAGCTATCGCTGCTAAAGGATTTCACGCCTTCTTCCAGCATTTTGAACCAAATGGTTTGGTCGCCATGAATCACCTGGCCTGCCTGGGTGGTGTAATCCCCGAAGGAGTACCAGAACGACGGATACCAGATATGGTGCAGGCCGAGTGGGATCAGTGCGCGTTCAACGAGGCCGAAGATAAAGGTTGATGCCGCCTGGTTATCGCCGTTGACCACCACGGACAGGGCATCAATTCCCGACTGAATATGCGACCAGATGTACGGCAGCAGCAGACCCATGAGGAATGACAGGAAGGCGGTGGCGATGGCCACAAAGCGCTTCCCAGAGAAGAAGCCCAGGAATTCCGGGAGCTGCATCTGATGGAAGCGGTTGTAGCACCATGCGGCGAGCACGCCGCAAATCAGGCCGCCGAAAACGCCCATTTGCAGGGTCGGAATGCCGACCACCATCGCGTATTTTCCGCCCTGAGAGGCCATCTCTGGCGTAATGCTCAGCACCGTGCTGATGGTGATGTTGGTAATAAACACCGACACCGCAGCAGACAACGCGGCAATCCCCGATTCAGATGCCAGCCCCACGGCGGAACCGATGGCGAACAGCATCGGCAGGTTATCGAAGATAACGCCCCCGGCGTTCATCATTAACGGCAGATGGAATTTATCACCGAACGCCAGCAGCAGACCGGCCGCAGGCAGCAATGAAATTGGCAGCATTAACGCGCGACCAATCATGGATAATTTTGACAAAGATTTAACAAAACCTGAGAACAGACTCATGCTGTTTTCCCCCGACCTGAGACCCTGAGATGCACTTATGACGTGCTGTTATTGTAAGTAGAACGTTTTAGTAGAACGTTCTACTTATCGTCTAAGAAGTGTACTCGGCATGCAACTTAAATTTCACATGTCGTCAGAGGAAATGATGATTCTTTGAAGTCGATCGATAATTAAGAGGAGGGGAATGCGTTGCGTCGGCCCGGCAAACAGAGTGCCGCCGGGCACAAAACGGCTATCAGGCGATAACGGTAATACTCTGTCCGGCGAAGCTCACGGTCTGACCGGCAACGATTTTGCAGCGTTTACGGGTTTCGATTTCACCGTCGACGCGAACCAAACCGTCAGCGATGACGATTTTCGCCTGCGCACCGCTTTCGCTCCAGCCTTCGAGTTTCAGGAGATCGCACAGTTCAACGTGCGGGTGTTTGCCTAAAGAAAAAGTGGCCATTCTTATACGTCCTTAACATCATGATATTCTTCACACGCCTGCAGCGTGTTCTGGATTAGCGTTGCCACGGTCATCGGGCCAACGCCTCCGGGTACTGGCGTAATATACGACGCGCGCGCAGCGGCATCGTCAAAAATCACATCGCCAACCACTTTCCCGCTTTCGAGACGGTTAATCCCGACATCGACCACAATCGCGCCTTCTTTGATCCACTCACCTGGAATAAAGCCCGGTTTACCGACCGCCACGACTAACAGATCGGCATTCTCAACGTGCTGGCGCAGATTTTTGGTGAAGCGATGGGTCACGGTGGTGGTGCAGCCAGCGAGCAGCAGTTCCATGCTCATCGGGCGACCGACGATATTGGATGCGCCGATAATGACCGCATTCAGCCCATAAGTATCGATATTGTAACGCTCAAGCAGCGTCACAATCCCGCGTGGGGTGCAAGGGCGCAGACGTGGCGCACGCTGGCACAGGCGGCCAACGTTGTACGGATGGAAACCGTCGACGTCTTTATCGGGGGCAATTCGCTCAAGCACTTTAACGTTATCAATTCCAGCGGGCAGCGGAAGCTGAACCAGAATGCCGTCGATGGTGTCGTCGGCGTTAAGGGTATCGATAAGTTCCAGCAGCTCGGCTTCAAGCGTGGTTTCCGGCAGATCGTAAGAGCGGGAGATGAAGCCCACTTCTTCACACGCTTTGCGTTTGCTGCCGACATAAATTTGCGACGCAGGATTGCTGCCGACCAGCACAACCGCTAATCCAGGGGCGCGTTTTCCGGCGTCAATTCGCGCCTTCACTTTTTCCGCGACCTCAGAGCGTACCTGCTGCGCAATCGTTTTACCGTCAATAATCTTTGCTGCCATCAGAGAGAAGATTCCGTCTGTCGAGTTCGAAAGGGGGGATGCCTATATTTTGTCAGAAGCCGGGCGTGATGTCAGTCACCGTTTACGTTTTTCTGGCGTACAGGTCTGGAGGCGAGCTAAAACCCCTCCGGATCATAGGACTTTTCTTGGTGGTTAATCTTAATGCAGTCATTTCTTAATTCTTATTAGGACGCAGCTGAACGCGATCGCAGCTTTTATACGTATTTTGCATCAGGCGAATTGTTTAATTTAGTGCTACTGCTGCGGGCCATATTTCCGTTCAGTGTTGAAGGAACGACGAAACTTATTTTCGGATAGTTTCTTCGCCGTGAATAATTAGATAAATCATCAAGGAAAAATCATGAAAGTTAGCAAAATCGCTGCGTCTCTGGTCGCTACTCTGGGTCTGTTTGCGGGCGCAGTGCATGCCGATGCCACTAGCGTAAACGGCGGTACCGTGCATTTTAAAGGCGAGCTGGTTAACGCCGCCTGTGCCGTCAGCACGGACTCCTCTAATCAGGAAGTCAACCTGGGCCAGTACCGCACCGCGTCTTTCGCAAAAACCGGTGATACCTCGGCGAAAATCCCGTTCACTATCGTGCTGAACGACTGTGATCCTGCCGTGGCAGCGACCGCTGCTGTTGCGTTCTCGGGCCAGATTGATGCCAAAGACAACACCCTGCTGGCCGTGGCTTCCGGTAACAACGCCGACACCGCGTCAGGCGTAGGTATCGAAATTCTGGATAACGCATCCGCCACTCTGGCACCGAACGGCAGCGCATTCTCTGCCGCGCAGAACCTGACCGAAGGCACCAACACCCTGCACTTCAGCGCACGTTATAAAGCCACTGCCGACACGACTGCGCCGGGCCAGGCTAACGCTGATGCAACCTTCGTTATGAAATACGAGTAAGACCTCGTCGCGCTCAGGATGAGCATTGCCTCAGGGATGAGGCTCGTTTTCAGACTCCCGGGAAGTCAACATGATACGGACGTTGCCGCTGCTGGCATTGATGATTTTGGCTGCATTCCCCGCCTTCAGCCACAGGGTTGTGGTGGACGGTGGGCGCGTTCAGCTGCGCGGCGAACTGGTCAACAGCGCCTGTGCCGTGGCGCAGGAAAGCCAGGAACTGCGCGTCGAAATGGGCCAGTACCGCAGTAATACCTTCGGTGAAGTGGGCTCCTTTTCCACTGTGACCGTGCCGTTCTCGCTCCATCTCGTCGAGTGTCGCCCCGATATTGCAAGCCTGGTCGGCGTGAGCTTTCAGGGCCTGAGCCCGGCGGAAGACCCGCAGGTTTTTGTCGCCTCGGCCAAAGCCACCGGTATGCCTGGGGAAAGCGGTTTGGGGCTGGCGCTATTTGATGGGCAACAAAAACTTATTATTCCTAACGCACCGCCTGAACATTATTTCCCGATAACCGCTAAAGAAATGATTTTACATTTCAGTGCCCGTTATCGCGTTATTTCATTGCCGCTAGTACCAGGGAATTTACTCACCGATGTCTGGTTTACCCTCGTTTATCCGTAAATATCAGACGCTGTCAGAAAATAAGAAAACAGGTAAATGGGTTATGATCCGCTTAATTAAAAAAACAATTTTACTCTCATTGCTGCTGCTCACCGGTGCGCTGCCTGCTCAGGCGGCGGGTGGCATCGCGCTGGGTGCAACCCGGGTGATTTACCCTGCCGACGCCAAACAAACCTCGCTGGCGCTGAGCAATAGCAACAAGCAAGAGCGCTACCTGATTAACGCGTGGATTGAAAACACCCACGGTCAAAAAGAAAAAACCTTCGTCATCACGCCGCCGCTGTTCGTCAGCGAACCCGACAGTGAAAACACGCTGCGCATCATCTACGCCGGGCCTACGCTTGCGGCAGATAAAGAGACACTGTTTTACCTGAACGTGAAAGCGATCCCGTCGATGGATAAAAAGAGCGGCGATAACAGCAACGTGCTGCAGTTGGCGATCCTGTCGCGCATCAAGCTGTTTGTGCGTCCGAAAAATCTTGAGATGCAGCCCACACAGGCGCTCGAGAAGCTGGCATTCACCCGTAGCGGGTCAGCCCTCAACATCAATAATCCATCCCCGTATTACCTCACCCTGGTCAATTTACAGCTGGCAGGGAAAAAGCTCGATAACGTAATGATCGCGCCAAAAAGTCGCGCCACGGTGACGCTGCCCGCGGGTGCTCAGGGCACGTTGAGCTGGCAGAGCGTGAATGACTACGGGGCAATCACGCCGGCCCGTCGTGTGAATCTGTAATGAACGTGCTCACTCTCCCGCGACGCCCCCCGCGTCTAAAACTGCTCACGCTCGCGCTGTCGGGCTTATCGTTCGCCCCTGGCGTGCAGGCAGAAAGCTACTTTAACCCGGCGTTTCTCTCGGATGATGCGGCGGGCGTAGCGGATCTGTCGCGCTTTGAAAAAGGGCATCAGCAAGCAGCCGGGGTTTATCGCGTCGATATTTGGCGTAACGAGGAGTTCGTGGGCGCACAGGATTTGCCCTTCGAACCTGCCGACGGTACCAAACCCGCCGCGGGCGGGTTAGCCCCGTGTCTGACGCCTGCTCTGCTCAAGCGCCTCGGCGTAAACACGCTGGCGTTTCCCCTGCTGGCTAAAGCGGACAAAGACGCCTGTGTGGCGCTGGAAAAAGCCATCCCGGGTGCAGAGGTGCTGTTTGATTTTGCGGCCCTGAAGCTCAGCATCAGCCTGCCTCAGGTGGCGATGTTCAACAGTGCGCGCGGCTACATTCCCCCGGAGGAGTGGGATGAGGGCATTCCGGCCCTGCTGGCGAATTACAGCTTCAGCGGCAACCGGGGGAGCGAGGATGACAGCTACTTTCTGAACCTGACCAGCGGCCTGAACTACGGCCCGTGGCGGCTGCGCAATAACGGCACCTGGAGCTATTCCAACAACAATAACCAGAAGGAAAACCGCTGGCGGAACGTGGCGACCTGGGCACAGCGGGCCATCGTGCCGTGGAAAAGCGAAATCGTTCTCGGCGACAGCAATACCGGCAGCGATGTGTTCGACAGCGTCGGCTTTCGTGGGGCGCGCCTCTACTCCTCCGACAGCATGTACCCCGACAGTATGCAGGGCTTCGCACCGACGGTGCGTGGTATCGCCCGCACGCCAGCCAAAATCACCATCCGCCAGAATGGCTATGTGGTCTACCAAAGCTATGTGCAGAGTGGGGCATTCGCTATCACCGATCTCAACCCGACCTCGTCGAGCGGTGACCTGGAGGTGACGGTGGATGAAAAAGACGGCAGCCAGCAGCGTTATACCGTGCCGTATTCATCGGTACCGCTGTTGCAGCGTGAAGGGCGCTGGAAGTATGACCTGGTGGCCGGGGATTACCGCTCCGGCAACAGTCAGCAGGACACGCCTTTCTTTGCTCAGGGCACACTGATTACTGGCCTGAACGGCGGCTATACGGTTTACGGCGGCACGCAGCTGTCAGAAAACTACACCGCCGTGGCGCTGGGGCTGGGCAAAAACCTCGGTGACTGGGGGGCGGTATCGGTAGACATCACCCATGCTCACAGTCGGCTGGTGGACGACAGCACCCACGACGGGCAATCGCTGCGTTTTCTGTACGCCAAATCTCTGAATACTTTCGGCACCAACTTCCAGCTGCTGGGCTATCGCTACTCGACCAAAGGATTCTTCACCCTCGACGATACGACGTGGAAGAACATGAGTGGTTACCAGTACAGCGACAAAGATAAAGATGAAAACGGTGTGCCGGACATCATCAGCTATCACAACCTGACGCAGAACAAAAAGGGGCGTTTTCAGGCCAACATCTCGCAGCAGCTCGGCGACTACGGCTCGTTGTATCTCTCAGGCAGCGAGCAAACCTACTGGGGCTCGGATGAAACCAACACCTGGTATCAGGTCGGTTATTCCGGCGGCTGGCGCGGGGTGAGCTATTCCTTGTCGATGTCGTGGAACAAATCGATTGGCCTCCCCGGCACCGACCGCATCGCATCATTCAACCTGTCGGTGCCGTTCAGCATCTTTAACAACGGTGCAGAGCGCCGCGATTCCGCGTTTGACAGAGCCTACGCCACGGTGTCGGCCAGCCGCAACAGCGATGGCGATAACAGTTGGCAGAGCGGCGTCAGCGGCACGCTACTGGAAGGGAACAACCTCAGTTACAGCGTGACCCAGGGCAACGCCAGCGGGCGCGGCTACACCGGCAGCGCCAGCGCTAACTGGCAGGCGACCTACGGCACGCTGAGTGGGGCGTACAACTACGACCGCGATCAGCACTCCCTTAACTGGCAGGCGGCAGGCGGCATTCTGGCTCACGCCGATGGTGTCACCTTCAGTCAGCCGTTGGGTGACACTAACGTGCTGATCAAAGCGCCGGGTGCAAGCGGCGTGAGCATCGAAAACCAGACCGGGGTGAAAACCGACTGGCGCGGTTACGCGGTCATGCCGTACGCCACGGTCTACCGCTACAACCGTATCGCGCTGGACACCAATACCATGAGTAACAGCACCGATGTGGAAAACAACGTCAGCAGCGTAGTGCCGACCGAAGGGGCTATCGTGCGTGCGGCATTCGATACGCGTATTGGTGTGCGTGCGTTGGTAACCGTGCGTCGGGGTAACCAGCCGGTGCCATTCGGGGCGATGGTCCGGGAGAACACCAGCGGCGTGACCAGCATGGTGGGCGACGACGGACAAATTTATTTAAGTGGTTTACCGCTGCGCGGTGAGCTGTTGATTCAGTGGGGCCAGGGGGCGGGATCGCAGTGCCGCGCGCCTTACACGCTGCCTGAAAAGAGCCTGCAACAGGCAATCACGCTGACGGAGATCCGCTGTGAAAAATAAAGCCATCACCCTTATGGTGCTGGGGTGGGCGATGTTGTCTACCTCCGCTTGGGCCACCGTCTGTCGTAACTCGACCGGTGTACCGACGGATGTGTTTTACGATTTGACTGACACTTTCACCAGTGCCAATAACCAGGTCGGACAGGTGGTGACGCTGAGTCAGAAATCGGGTTGGGTAGGGGTGAATGCGGTGTGCCCGAGCGGCACCAGCGGGAACACCACCAAACGTAGCTATGTCAGCCGTTTTCCGGTGGTTAGCACTGAGGGTGGCTATAAATATCTGAAGCTTAACGACTATCTTGATGGCGCGATGCAGATAACTGACAGCTACGCCGGGACGTTCTATCCGCCGCAGAATTATATTCAGATGGGCTCGCACCCTAACGTGTCAAAGCAGAAAGCTTTCCCGGTGAATGACTCGAAGCTGGTGTTCCGCCTGAAAGTGACCCGGCGTTTTATCAACATGGTGGTGATTCCTAAGCAGACGATGTTTAACGTCTATGTGACCACCACCACTGCCGACCCGTTGACGACGCCGGTCTACACCATCAGCTACAGCGGCACCATCAACGTGCCGCAAACGTGTGAAATTAATGCTGGCACGGTGGTGCAGTTTGATTTCGGGGATATCGGCGCATCGCTATTCAGCCAGGCAGGGGCGGGCAATCGTCCGGCCAACATTCCGCCGCAGCAAAAAACCATCGCCATCAAATGCACCAACGTGGAATCACAGGCGTACCTCACCATGCGCGTTGAGGCGGAGAAAAGTCAGGGTAACGCGATGGTTTCCGATAATCCGGATCTGGGCTTTATCGTGGCCGACAGCAGCGGCAACCCGCTGACACCGAATAACATCAACAGCAAAATTCCGTTCCGTCTGGATGCCAGTGCGCAGGCGCGGGTGGGGATCCGAGCATGGCCGATCAGCATCACCGGCAATAAACCGGCAGAAGGGAAGTTTACGGCGCGGGGGTATTTGCGCGTGGATTATGACTAAGGGCCAGCCAATGAAATCAGTGAAATTATGTGTAACCTTGCTGGCTGGCATGCTGATGTGCCCGGGCGTTCGCGCGGATAACGCGCTGGGGGCGGTCAACATCGAACTGTTCGGCAACGTGGTGGATTACAGCTGTGTAGTGGAAGCCGCCGACAGTGACAAATCGGTTGAACTTGGGCGCTGGGCAACCAAACAGCTACGTAACGCTGGCAGTACTACCTCGGTCATTCCTTTTACCCTCAGCCTGACAGGCTGTCCACCGGGCTCGGCATCGATAACCTTTGCCGGGAAAGCAGACGACAGTGATCCGACGCTGCTAGGGCTTAATGGCGGCAGCAATGCCAGCCGGGTGGCGGTTGAAATTCGTGACGCAGACCGCAGTCGGCTGCCGCTACAGCAGGCCAGTAAAGAGGTCACGGTGGATGCGTTGGGCAATGCCACGCTGCAGTTTTATGCCAACTATATTGCGACCGCCGACAATCCGCAGCCAGGCAAAGCCGATGCGGATGCGACGTTTATGATTAATTACAACTAATCGGTTCAGCGTCATTCCCAATATTTTACCGGGGAATGACGCTAGCGCTTAAAGCAGTTCGTGGGATTTGGCGTAGTCAATCAATTCAACAATGGTATGTACGCCGAGTTTGGAGAAAATATTTGATTTATGTGCGCTGATTGTCTTGTTGCTGAGCAGCAATTGCTCGGCAATTTCTTTATTTGACAGACCGTTTACCAGGTAGCGTAACACCGTCACCTCGCGATTAGAGAGTGGCAATTCGCTCAATTCTCCACGGCGCGAAGCGGTGTTACTGAGAAAGTTAAGGGTATCCGACGGGAAGAATGAATATCCGTTCAGCAGCATTTCCACCGCTTTGTAGATGTCATTGTGATCCTTTCTTTTGCTAACGAAACCATTCGCGCCAGCACGTATTGCCCGCCCGGCATAATAATTTTCAGATTTCGAGGATAAAAAAAGGACCTTCGTTTGCGGACTGATGTCATTGACTCGTTTCAGTAAAGAAAATCCATCTGTTCCCGGTAGTTCGATGTCAACGATTACCAGGTCTACTTTATTTTTACGCACATAATCAATGACTTCGCGGCCATCATCTGACTTGAGGGCGACGTGAATATTGCTATTTTTCTTCAGCAGAACCTCTATCGACATCCTCACGATAGGTTGCTCATCCATAATAACAACGGAAGCAGGTTTCATTTTCTATTCCTCAGATCATGTATTCAAGTGTGCAGCGTTCGCGAAGAACTCTGGCACCAGCCCAGCGCCAATGGGTTGCATTCTTCAATAACCCGTATTGCGCAAAGAAGCGTTGTCATGGGTATGAGAAGAAAACAATAATTGGCTGATCGGCCAGTATTCGTAAAAACGATGGGTGTAATCAGGAAATCCTGATGCATTGATTATTTATCCGTTGGTGTGAGCTACTCTTCCTTTTTTTACTGGCGGCAGAATTGTCGCATTGAACTATTATTCATAGGCGATTGTTTTGCCTGTTTTGTTATTAGTCTCAATGTCGTTGATTATACCGTGTAACGTTTTAGGAAAAAGCCTGAGATTATGACAATTAACTTTACTAATTACGATGTTCTGAATGAGATTGGCATGCAATTTTCTTTTGGGGTGAATTTCTGCGGTTTATCGGTTTGCTGACGCTAAGTTTTCATGTAATAGCAAAAAACAAAACATGCGACTGCTTGTTGTAGGGTTGTTAAAATATTCTCGAATTGTTATATCACCCTCCCTCAAGGGACGGCGTAAAAAAATGCAGTCTTAATAGAGTGTTACCGCCATAGCCCTGCACCAAAAGTCTGAGCCTGCCTACACGGTTACTTGCCGAAGGTTGTCCTGTTTTGAGGACCCTTGATGGGCCGCTTTTGCAACCCTGCTCACAATAACCTCGAATATATCACCTGCAATACTGAGTTTATTCTTCTCTCTCAGCATCAAATTCCAGAAATTCTCTTCTATGAGGTGATTCGTTTTGTGTTGTACCAGATATTAGGAATAGTTGTAATTGTTTCATTTTGGTTAAAAAATTACCGAATATTAACTTTAATTTAAGTAATTTCTTAAATATTTCCCGGCATCAGCAGGTTATTCCGAGTGATGGCTATCGCGGAGCGCGTTGATGCGCTGTAACAAGCGCAGGAGCTGCTGGCGATGATTTAAACGAAGCAGTGACAGTACACAACCCACGCGATAAATGATTCGATGATAGGGACGCAGCTGTAAGCGGGCGATGCTGCACAGCGAATGACCGTTGGATATCAACATCAGCACACTCCACTCTTTGCTTTTAAACAAACGTGAGACCAGAGGCTGAGGGGGATCGTGGAGTTGAAAAGCATGACGAGCCTGCACCAGCGCCAGACGCTTATCAATTATTCGACAGCGGCAGGATGCCTGTAAAAAACGCAGTGATTCCCGATCGGTTTCTGGCGTAATCAGCGCAATGTCCATCTGGGGGTGGCGTTGCTGTAAATCTCGCAGCCGATCAAGCAGAGTGAGAGTTGGCTGACTCCAACCCTCGAGGTCAACAATCAGACACAGGGGGAGGGTTTGTCGAACCACGTTCAGCGCTTCATCGAAATCGTCATAAATGCGGCACAGACAGAGCGGAACTGGGCTGTGGCGAACGCCGATGGCAAGGTAGTGGTCACGAGTCACCAGAATGCGATAGTCACAATAGCGTGCGGTGTGGTTGAGCAGGTCGCCACGATCCACCAGGGCGTTATGGGGCAGGGGAAGTGAATGCCCCTGAAAATCCATCATATTACGCCGCCGCCTTTCCCTGCGTAGCATCACGCGCATCGTTTCCCTCCCGGCACGTTCGCACTGGCTCACGCCTTTTATTCAGTATCGGCATGAGCGAAGAAATATTGCCTGGCGTGTTCCCGACAACCCCCTGTCATTGCGACTGCTCCCGTCTTTGCATGACCTGTTCCATTGTTGCTACAGGAAAACTCTGAAGGTACCAGGCGTTGCTTAAACCGTGGTTGGATATTTCGTAGTGAGAGGGCAGATAAAGGTGGGTGTCTAAGCTTTAATCAGTTGAGCGCGCGTGTTTTGGGCATCTGGATGAAGAAGGGGAATTTGAGGGCGAAAGCCATTGACTCACCAGGCATTGACCGTATAATTCGTCGCGTTCAACACCGCGAAGTTCATCTTCTCAGTGCGCCCTTAGCTCAGTTGGATAGAGCAACGGCCTTCTAAGCCGTAGGTCACAGGTTCGAATCCTGTAGGGCGTACCATTTAAGTTCAGTGACTCCTTCCTCTCAAGCAAAAGATCAGTTGTGTAAAGTGCTGTGCTTGTATAGCTAATTGGTTATTGTCTGGCTTTTTTCACCTTTTAATCCCTCTAACTTTTTAAGAATTGTAATTCATATACACCCTCATTCATTTTATATGGTTATGAGTCATTCCTCATGCATACATTAAACAGTGGGTTTGATAAGGTATATTAATAAGAGAATTAAAGTAGACATCTATCGTAATGGGGTTACTATGGGGGTGTTATTTTATTCTGGTGTTATGGAGTGCTTGTTTATATCGGAATATGACTCAGTAGTTACCAATGGGTATTATTAAGGATAATATAATGAAGAGAATTTTACTGGCACTATTCGTGCTTGCTTATGCGAGTAGCGCCCTTGCTCACTCTGGCGGCACCAACTCTGAAGGTTGCCACACACAACACTCAACTGGCGAATATCATTGCCACAATAAAAAATAACATCGTTATGAATGTTTTTTCCATATAGGGATTGGTTTTGCCCTGCTGATTTTGGGCTTAATAATTATCTTCAAATATGACGTGAAATGGTAAGCGCCGAAGGACGACTGACTTCGGCGTTTATTTTTGTCAGATAGCCCGACTATTTATTCAGCTCATCCTTAGCCTGCGCCAGTTCGTCTTTGGCGTCATTCAGCTTCTCCTGCTTTTTCTCAATCTTATCAGCACGGCCCGAGGCTTTTGCTTCGTTTAACTCCTGCTCGCGCTCCGCCACTTTTTGCTCTTTTTTACGCACATCGGCTTCACGATCTGCACGCAGAGAGGCATCGGTACAGTTGGCCGTCACTTCCGCCAGCGCCTTCTCCAGGCCCGCCACGCGGTAGCTATTGTTATGCGCTTTCGCGTAGTCAATTTGCTGTTCGATATCGGCTTTCTTGGCCGCGCAGCCCGTTAAACCCGCCGCTGCAAAAGCTGAGGTCGCAGGCAGTGCCAGCAGCAGCAGGGCAAACGTCATATTCCTTTTCATCACGGTCATTTCCTCATTTTTCTCAACACGTTCGTTTGTCTAAGGAAAATCTTACCGTGGAGATCTTAATGAATTCTTAAACGAGGGATAAACAGGGCGGATGAATCATTTTTTCGCCAACCCTTGACCCTTAACAAAGTCGGCCTGGAGGAGGTGGCGCATAATCACGCCCGTTTATCCTTTTACTGGTGTGATTGTATGGTTAACCAACTGAACCTTAACTGGCCCGAGTTTTTAGAGAAATACTGGCAAAAAAAGCCGGTTGTGTTGAAGAATGCCTTCCCGAACTTTGTGGACCCGATCACGCCGGATGAACTGGCCGGTCTGGCGATGGAGCCGGAAGTGGACAGCCGTCTGGTCAGTCAGACCGATGGGAAATGGAACGCCAGCCACGGACCGTTCGAGGACTTTGACGGCCTGGGCGAAACCGGCTGGTCGCTGCTGGCGCAGGCGGTGAATCACTGGCATGCACCGTCGGCGGAGCTGGTGCGTCCTTTCCGTGTGTTGCCGGAATGGCGTCTGGATGACCTGATGATCTCCTACTCGGTGCCCGGCGGCGGCGTGGGTCCGCATATTGATAACTACGATGTGTTTATCATTCAGGGTATGGGGCGTCGTCGCTGGCGCGTGGGTGATGCCATTCCGATGCGTCAATTCTGCCCCCATCCGGCGCTGCTGCATGTCGACCCGTTTGAGCCGATTATCGATGTAGAAATGTCTCCGGGCGACATTCTGTATATCCCGCCAGGATTCCCGCACGACGGTTTCACCTTTGAAGACACGCTGAACTACTCGGTCGGCTTCCGGGGGCCAAACGGACGTGACCTGATCAGCAGCTTCGCGGATTACGCCCTGGAAAATGATTTAGGCGGTATTCATTACAGCGATGCAGATTTGACCGTGCGTGAACATCCGGGCCGGGTCGAAGAGTATGAGCTTGAACGCCTGCGCGCGATGATGATTGAGGTTATCAGCCAGCCGGAGGACTTTAAACAGTGGTTTGGCCGCTTCGCCACCACCCCGCGTCATGAGCTGGATATCGCCCCGGCAGAACCCCCGTATGCGGAAGAGGAAGTACTGGATGCGCTGACGGGGGGCGAAACCCTGACCCGTCTGAGCGGTCTTCGCGTGCTGCATATCGGCGACAAGTTCTTCGTCAACAGCGAAGCCTGGAACACCGTCCACCCTCAGGCGGCCGATGCGCTGTGTCGTTTAACCGAAGTCGGGCAGGAAGAACTGGGTGATGCGCTGCACAATCCGGCGTTTATCGCCGAACTGACGGCGTTGATTAATCAGGGTTACTGGTACTTCGAAGCGTAATTCTCCTGGCACCCGGCGGCGCTGCGCTTGCGCGGACCTACAAATTCATCACGTAGGCCTGGCAAGCGTAGCGCCGCCGGGCGTTTTTATTCCTGCTGCAAGGCATGACGCCTATCTGCCAGCAGACGACAAATCTCCGCGTGTTTCTCTTCGGTGAAGGTAAAGCGTGACATAAAGCCTATGCGAATCAGCGAGCCAATCGCCGGGAGCAGGCAAACCCCAAAGAACAGTCCATTCAGCACCGCATCGCTCTGCGTTTGTGCCTGTGGCACGTAGCCAATCAGGGTCAGAAACAACCCAATAAGCCCCCCGCCAACCGCCACCGACATCTTGCCGGTGAAGGTCTGTCCGGAAAAGGTGATCGCCGCGCAGCGTTTGTGGGTGTGATATTCGGCATATTCGATGGTGTCGGCAATCATCGATGAGGTCAGAATATTGCTCATCATCACGAACAGGGTGCTCAGACCCAGCAGCAGGAACAGCACTGCAGTGTGGTGATATCCGGCAAACCACATCACCACCCGCACCGCGATATCCAGCCCGCAGAGGATCATAAACAGCTTCCGCTTCTGCATTTTACGGGTCAGCATCGGCGCTACCAGGCATACCACCGCAGCAACGATCCCCATCAGACCAATCACCATTTGCAGGCTGGCATCGCCCATGTTGTAGATAAAAAAATAGATGTAAATGCCGTTGGCGACGTTATGGAATACACAGAAAAAGAACGACAGCAGAATAATAAATAACGGTTTGTTCTGCCGCAGATTACGGAAGGTATCCCGCATGGTGACTTTTTCCGGACTCGGCGGTACACGTTCTTTAATTTGCAGGAAGCCGTTTAGCATCAGTGGCAGGCCAACCAGCATCATCACCAGCGCCGCCATAAAGTAGCCTTTGTCGTTGCTGTACTGGGCAAAGAAGGCCGCCAGTTTGGGGAAGAAAATATTGGCGCAGGCGATGCCCGCATTCACCCCCAGCATTGCCGCGGTCACCGCGCGAGTACGCTCCCCGGAATCGTTGGTCATCACCGATGACATCGACCAGAACGGAATATCGGAAATCGCATACAGGGTGCCCCACAGAATATAGGTCGCGCCCGCGTAGAGAATTTTGGTGGTGGTATCGGCCTCTATTTTATAGAACGACAGCAGGGTCACACCGGTGATTAGCAGCGGCGCAATCAGCAAAAAGTGACGGAACTTGCCGAAGCGGCTGTTGATGGTGTCCATGAAGCTGGCAAACAGCGGATCGTGGACCGCATCCCAGGCGCGGGCGATAAGGAAAATGGTACTGGCGGCGAGGGCGGAAATGCCCAACACATCAGTATAAAAATAGTTAATAAACGACCCGACTAAGCCAAAGCTAAAACACTGACCTAAACCATAACCAAAATAAGACCACAACTCACGAGACGGTATTTTCATCGTATTTGCCATAGCGCGTACCTTTCCCCGCCAGCGGTCTGACGGGGTCATATTCTTATTAACGGGTAGGGTGCAAGCCAATCTGGCTCAGTTTACCTACCAGGGTCATTTCCGCTTTCGAGAACGGAATACCGTTTTCTTCGAATACGTCGTGGAACCACAGGCGACAATAGT
This sequence comes from Scandinavium lactucae, assembly GCF_033843265.1. Classification (NCBI taxonomy): domain Bacteria; kingdom Pseudomonadati; phylum Pseudomonadota; class Gammaproteobacteria; order Enterobacterales; family Enterobacteriaceae; genus Scandinavium; species Scandinavium lactucae. Next base: position 159,097 of record NZ_JAWXRD010000002.1, on the reverse strand, counting down.
CTGGCGAGTTTGTCATCACCACCGGCCAGGGCAGCCAGGTCTGGGTTTTGCCGCGCACCAGGCCCCACTGGTACGGCGCAACGTTGGCGGCGTGCATCAGCGGGAGCTGTTCTTCAATGGTGCTGCCGACGTGGCGCGCCAGCCATTCGGTACAGAAGATCGGGCGGCCCAGTTGTTGCAGCTGATGAATAATGGCCACCATCCGCGCGGTATGGGTATAGGCGTGAAAGCTCACCACGTCAGACAGCGCCAGCGCGGTCTGATCGAGCGGATGCTGCCAGAACTGCTCGTTCTCCGTTTCCGCAGGTAGACGCCAGGCGCAGACGGTCAGCGGTTGCTCGGGATCTTCGTCGCGCACCCATTCGAATGCCCGCTGCATCAGCTCATGCGCGTAGTCTTCGAGCTTTGCATCGTACTGCACTTCCACGGTGCCGGTGGCGAAGATCCCCCGGTTGCCCGGTTCGTTGTAAAGGTCCCACAGCAGGACGCGTTTATCGCACCTGAACTCACGCACAATATCGCGCACGTAGCGCTCAATCAGCGGCCAGTCGTCGCGGTTGCAGACTTTCGCCCGACCCGGACTCGCCGCCGCCTGACTGTTATGTTTCCCCGGCACCGGGGCTTTTTGCGGCCCGAGGTAGGGCTCGTCGCCAGAGAAACCGCAGTCGTCCATCAGAGTCAGCATGGTACGAAAGCCGTGATTATCGGCAATGTTTAAGAACCGGTGGATGCGGGCAATCAGCCCGTCGCGGTCATGTTCCCAGACGATAAACGGCAGATTGATACGCAGGCTGTTGTACCCGACGTCTGCCGCCCAGCCGAGCTCACGTTCGATGGTTGGCGCGTCAAAGGTCTCTTGTTGCCAGATATCGGTCCAGTTCACTGCGCTGGACGGCAGATAGTTAAAGCCGCACAGCCAACCCTGTTGCTGATACCACCCCTGCGCCTGGGCCTGACTCCATTGCTGTTTCATGCTATTCCTCGTTGCTGATAATATTTAGCTAATAAATATTAGTTGGTGGATAAATCAGCAAATGGCATGACGTGAAATAGCGACTGGCTTCACAAAGTTGAGGCTGATATAGCGAAGAAACGTGATGGACCGCGCATCAGGCTGCCGTAACCGGATGCGGGAAGGTATGATGTTGATTCAGCAGGCGTGAGGCAGGGAATATGAAGCGGAAAAATAAGGTCACGATGAACGATATTGCGCGTGCCGCCGGGGTTTCCCAGGCCACGGTGTCGCTGGTGCTTAACCAGTCGCGCAACATCAAACTTAGCGAGGAGACGCGCCAGAGGGTCATCGCCGTGGCAGGTGAATTGGGTTATGACCGTCTGCCTGCCATTCATTCGCCGCGCAATCAGGAGGAAATTGCCCTGCTGATAAGCTCATTGCAAAGCTACGATCCGTTTGTCGATGCTATCAGCCAATCGAGGGAAGCCGCGTGGCGTAACGAAGTCTTGCTCACGGTGTATGACTACGGGGACGATAACCCGCTGGCGTTGAACATCATTCGCCAGCTGGAAAAGCGCAACTGCGTTGGGATTATCCTCGCCTCGCCGGTGACTACCGTTGTGGATATGACAGCTTTTCAGGACTGTACCACGCTGCCGTTGGTGCTGCTCAACCAGCGCGACCCTGACTCTCCGCTGCTGCCGTCATTCGTGCCGGACGATTACGCCAACGCCTTCCAGCTCACGCGCCACCTGATAAACCAAGGGGCGCGGCGGATCGCGCACATCACCGGAGAAAGCTGGATGGAGGCTACCCGCCAACGTCTGGCGGGCTATCATGCGGCGCTGGCTCAGGCGGGCATTACTCCGCAGCCGGAATGGGTTCAGCAGACTAACTGGCAGTTCAATCAGTCGTACCAGGCCACCGTAGCATTGCTGAATCAGGCCGCCCGCCCGGAGGCAATTTTTTGCGCCAGCGACTGGCTGGCGATCGGCTGCTATCAGGCGCTTTCGGCCCATGGGGTGCGGGTGCCGGACGATATGCTGGTGGCCGGGTATGACGATCAAAATATTTCCGAGCAAATGACGCCCCCGCTGACAAGTATTCAGCTGCCTTATGGAGAACTTGGCAGGCTGGCAGTGGAATATCTCTGTCATGCGGAAGACACGGCCACGCATTTATCCCTCGCCGGACGCCTGAAAATAAGGCGTTCCACCGCCGCGAATTTATAATTAAACCGCCAATAGCACAGCCTGCTTAGTTTACACTTAGCAGGCTAAGTATATTTATCGCATCAATACTTCTGCTGATACCTGAAGACTTCACTTTGACGCCGCCTGTCCGTCGCGCACGGCGTCTGTGTATTTTTATTTCCTTTTTTCGACGTGGGTATCGCTCCAATAAAGAGACCTGCACATGAATATTAAAAAGCTTCGTTTTATCTTATTGCTGGTGGTGCCGACTCTGGGCGTGGCTGCCGGAGGCTGGGTGTATTTTACCGGCGGTCGTTATGTTGAAACCGATAATGCCTACGTGAAAGCCGATAAAACGGCGATCGGGGCTGAAGTTTCGGGCCGGGTATTACAGGTCGCGGTAAAAGAAAACCAGCACGTGAATAAAGGTGATTTACTGTTTAGCATCGATCCTAAACCCTATGAATTAGCCGTCGCCCAGGCCACATCCGATCTGAATAATACGGTTATTGATTTAAAAACCATCAAATCACAATATCAGAGCAAGCTCGCCAACATCGCGGTGTCGAAAAGTCAGCTGGCCTACGCCCAGCGGGAAGAAGGGCGTTTGCATCGTCTGAACGGTCCGGGCTATGTGTCGGCGTCCGATCTTGACGGTGCGCATCAGAAAAGCCTGTTGATGGCGCTGGAAGTGAACATGCTGCAAAAACAATTGCAGGAAGTGGCTGACAGCTTCGGCGGTGATATTTCTCTGCCGGTGGAAAAACATCCGCGTTATAAAAAAGCGCTGGCTGAACTGAATACGGCGAAAAACAATCTCTCACACGTTAATGAATATGCGCCGTCGTCCGGTAATATCACCAAAGTCTTGCAGCGTGGCGAATACGTGCAGAGTGGCACCACCGCCATGTTGCTGGTCTCCGATCACAATCTGTATATCGAAGCGAACTTTACCGAAAAAGATTTGACCCATATTCGGGATAACGAACCGGCGGAGATTAATGTCGATTACGCGCCGGGTGTGACCTGGCACGGCAAAGTCAGCAGCATCAGCCCGGCGACGGGTGCCGAGTATTCGGTTATTCCGGCGGAAAACGCGACCGGGAATTGGGTGAAAGTAACCCAGCGTGTGCCGGTGCGTATTCGTCTGCAAACCGACGCCAATCAGCCGCAGCTACGGGCTGGCTTAAGCGCCACCATCAAAATTGATACCCAGGCTGACGCTCGCAGCGCATCCTGAGGAGGTGGCTTATGTCTACTGATGTGATTGCGGCCCCGCAGCCGCAAAAGCAGGGCGTTGACCGCCGACTGCTGATAACCTTCTCGGTGATGTTGGCGACCATCATGCAGGCGCTGGATACCACCATTGCCAACGTGGCGCTGCCGCATATGCAAGGCGCGATGGGCGCAACCCAGGATCAAACCTCGTGGGTGTTAACGTCCTACATTGTGGCTGCCGCGATTGCGATGCCGCTGACCGGTTTTGTCGCGGCGCGTATTGGGCGTAAGCGCTTATTCACCTGGTCGGTGGTGGGTTTTACCGTGGCATCGATGCTGTGTGGTGCCGCGCAGTCGCTCGATCAAATCGTCATATTTCGTCTGTTGCAGGGCATTTTCGGCGCAAGCCTGGTGCCGTTGTCGCAGTCGGTGATGCTGGATGCCTGGCCGAAAGAGAAGCACGGTTCGGCGATGGCGATGTGGGGCATGGGGGTGATGGTTGGCCCGATCCTCGGCCCGGCACTCGGCGGCTGGCTGACTGAGTATTACAGCTGGCGCTGGGTGTTCTACATTAACATTCCGTTTGGTGCCCTGGCGTGGTTGGGAATTTCGGCTTTTGTCAGCGAAACGGCTATCGATGCAAAACGTAAATTTGACTTGCTCGGCTTCTTCCTGCTGAGCGTCGCTATCGGCAGTTTGCAGTTATTTCTCGATCGCGGCCAGTCAAAAGAGTGGTTTGCGAGCGGGGAGATCATTATCGAAGCGGTGCTGGCGGCGCTGGCGTTTTATCTGTTTATTACCCACATCTTTACCGTCAAAAAACCGTTTATCGAGCCGGGTATTTTCCGCGATAAGAACTTCGTCGTTGGGTTGCTGTTCAGCTTTATGATGGGCACCATTCTGCTGGCGACCATGGCACTAATGCCACCGCTGCTACAGAACTTCATGAACTATCCGGTTATCGACGTTGGTCTGCTGATGACTCCGCGCGGGTTCGGCACCATGTTCAGCATGATGGTGGTCGGGCGTATCGCCGGAAAAGTCGACCTGCGTTACGTCATCGCCCTTGGCGTGGTGGTCATGGCCGTTTCACTCTGGCAGATGACCCAGTTCAGTATGTGGATGAGCCAGTGGGAGATTATCAGCTCCGGGGTGGTGCAGGGCATTGGGATGGGACTGACGTTTGTGCCGCTGTCGACGTTAACGTTTTCCACGCTGGCACCGTCGTACCGTACCGAGGGCACGTCGTTGTATTCGCTTATCCGTAATATCGGCAGCAGTATCGGGATTTCGATGGTGACGACTTACCTCGCGCAGCAGAGCCAGCGTAACCATAGCGTGTTTTCCGGGTTTATTAATCCGTTCAACAAAGCCTTGCAGCATGATATCCAGCACGGGGCGTACAACCTGCATCAGATGCCGGGCCTGATGGCGATTAACAACGAAGTCACCCGTCAGGCGACGGTGATGGCCTACTATCAGGATTTCCGCCTGATGATGTTTTTATGTTTCTTGTTGCTGCCGTTGGTGCTGCTGTTTTCGAAGCCCACGAAAGTCGGCGAGACGATTTTAGAATAGGGGCGCAATTCTTTTCGCCCTCTCCCGGCGGGAGAGGGCGTCAGGCTTCACAGGCTCACTTCACCGGGCACTGCGCCGGGTCGAACACCGTTTTCCAATCCTGTTTCATATCCACCACCGTCCAGCCTTTAGCTTTGGCTTCCGGCAACGCGGCTTCCAGCTTGCCGCTGGCAGGCGGGTGGCTGTCGTAGGCGTATTCCCGGGTGGCATCGGTGTGATGCACGATCAGGCCAAAGGTTTTGTAATCCGGGTTGGCGGCGGTGTATTGCAGCATCTGCAAATCGCCATCGCTGTTACCAAAGGCGGCGACCGGGCGATGGCCCATAAACAGGTGGATCGCCACCGGTTTGTTGGCGGCATCGTCGTTAAACGCCCCGGTCATGGTTTTGCGGATCTGCGTGCCGTTGTCGGTGAGGGAAAACTCGCCGAGTGCAAACGATCCGACCACCTGCTCCGGCGGGATGCCGTACATTTTCTGCGACATCACGCGCATGAAGTCGATCCCACCCCCGGAAATAATCCACGTTTTGAAGCCGTTTTCCCGCAGGTAATCCAGCAGCTGACGCATTGGCTGATAACCTAACTGGTCGTAGCGACAGTCGGTTCGCGCGTCTTTGTGGTTAGCGAGCCAGCTTGCCACGCGTTGTTCGAAGTCTTCGGTGGTCATCCCGCTGTGGGTCATCGCCAGCAGCTTCATCAGCCCCTTGTCGCCCGCTTTCACCACCGTTTTCAGATCGTTGTTCAACACCGCGTTAACCAGCGGATCCTTCTTCCAGTCCGGATGGTCCGGAGCCTGACGCTTAACTTCGTCCAAAATGAACTGGATCTGGAACGTCAGCGGCGCTTCCGGCCACAGGGTGCCGTCGTTATCGAACACCACATAGCGCTTATCCTTTGGTATGAAGGTGGTGCTGCCCTGTTTCGTCGAGTTCTGCACCCACTGGACAATCGACGCTTTTGCCGCGGTATCATTCCACGCCGACAGCGGATCGGCATGGGCGAGGGTAGTGCATCCCAACATTAGGGTGCAGGCGAGTAGCGTTTTTTTCATCGTTTTTTCCTTTCAACGGGGGCGAGTCCGGGCAAAGTGACCGGCTGCCAGAAGCGTTGCCAGCGGTGCGTGATCCACGCCGCGCTTTGAAATAGCGAGTGGCGGGAAAACCAGCCGATGACGGCAAGCAGCGCCAATGCCAACAGGCCGATAATCAGTGACCCGTTGACTTCACCGCTGCTGCCGCGCAGGGCAGATTCTTTTCCGGCGGCGCGCGCGTTTTCTATTTTCAGCGTCTGGCCTTTCAGTTCGGCGAGCTGCCATTGCTGATGTTCGGTATCCCACCAGCGCAGCTTCACCGGCGGGAGCGTCACCGTTCCCGCCTCGGTTGGCATATAGCGCAGGCGCTCGACGCGCATCGCGCCGTCAATGTCGCCGCGCCCGCCCTTGATAAAGCTGTTTTGCGGGATCAGACGCTGGCTGTCGCTACCGGGAATGGCATACAGCAGCTGGGGGATTTGGGCGGGTAACACATCCCGCGCTTTGACGGTGACCACGCGTTCGATAGCATCGCCCGCGCGCAGGGTTGTGTCTTTACCGGCGTGAAACTGGGTGATGGTCTGGGTCAACGTCAGGCCGCGCGCGGGCAAAAAGCGGTCTGGCTGTTCGACGCCTTTCGGCCATTTCACCGGCAGTTCGATCGCGTCCAAATGCACTGTGGCGGGTGGCTGGCCGGAAGAGGTGACCGTCAAGTCGACCGCAGGCAGACGCAGGGTGCTTTGATCCCAGGCCATCAGCTGGCGCTCGAGACGAATGCCACTCCAGCTAATGCCGTTTTGTTGTCGGGTCAGCAGTTGGTTCGGCAGCGGCGTGTTGAGCAACACCCCATTCTGCACCGCAAACTCCGGCCATTCCGGCGGCGGATTAAACCAGCTGTCGGTCCAGAAGGTGACTGCGACGGTCACCGGTTGGCCCGGAACGATCGTTTTCGGGGCAACAATGTCGCGGGTGATGTCCATCGTCGCGTGAGCCGGGAGCATGACAAACAGTAACAGCGCTAACCACCGTTTCATGGCGTCGTCTCCTGTGCGCCATTTCGATACAAGCTTTCCAGTAAACCCGAAGGCGATACCTGCAAATTCTCATACCACTGGTTGAGTTGCGGCGAGCTGCCTTTGATAGCGCCAATGTCTTTTTGCTTCACGCCCTGACCTTTCTTCAAATCTTTCAGCACCTTGTCTGGCCCTTCATCATCCTGGTTGCTGCCTTGCTCCTGCTCAGCCTCGCGCTGCTTAAGCCGCAATTGCATCACGATGTGCGACACTTTTTCGCGGTTATCTCGCGCCATTTTCCAGTCAGGGCGCAGGCTTAACGCCAGATCATAAGTATCGAGCGCCTGCTGCCACTGCTTTTGCTGGGCGAGACTGTTGCCGGTCCACAGCAGGGTTTCCGGAGTTTGCGGTGCGCGACGAAACGCGTTCACCGCCGCCGGGAAGTTTCTGGCATTGTACCAGGCAATGCCCTGCCACAGCGGGTCGCGGAAGTGTTCGGCGGCCTTCTGGAATTGTCCTTTATCGAAGGCGCGCTGGCCCTGAATATCCGGGCTGACCCACGCGTCCAGCCAGGCGGCATCACTGTGTGAAGACCAGAACATCAGCGGCATCACGAAGGCGACACAGATAAGCTGCCGCCGCCAGAAGAACAGCAATATCAGCATCGGGATTGCCAGCAGCCAGCCGCTGTTTTTCCAGTGCAGGTCGCTGCGGGCGTTGTTCTGTTGGCTGATGGCCTGTTGAATATGGCTTTTGACCACCTGCAAATCGCTGCCATCGCCAGTGACCAGCGTCACCGGAATCCCCGTCTCGCGCACCGCCCTGAAACGCTCAACGTTCAGGCGGGTATCAATCCCCCGACCGGCGTACTGTTCTGGTAGCGTGCCACCTGCGGCGGTGCCGGGCACCCAGATTTGCAGCGGCACATCGTGTTTTTCGAGGTAGGCGGCATCAGCATCCGTCAGCGTATCGGCCACCAGAATCAGGCTGCGCGGAGTGACCGGGCTATTTTTAATCGCTAAATCGATGGCGGACTTCAGCCCCGAGCCGGTGCCTTCTGGCATCAGCGACGGCGTTTGGGCGTGGAGGAACAGCGAGAAGAACTGCGGGTCCTGCGTCAGCGGGGTGGTGACGAACGCCTGATTGCTGTAGACCACCAGACCAAAACGTGCGCCGGGGGATTGCTCCATCAATCGACTGATTTTGCTTTGCATTCTCTCGTTGCGGCTCGGCGTCAGATCCTGGGCGTACATCGCCAAATCTTGCTGCATCACCACCATCACGTTACTTTCTGGGGTCAGGGCGGCGGGCAGCTCCCGCTGCCAGCTCGGTCCGGCGAGCGCAATGATGCCGAGAGCAAACAGCCAAGGCAGCACCTGGGTTAGCCGTTTGTTGCGCCCGATAATCAGCGCCTTCGCAAACGGTTTGTCCATGATTCTCGGCCAGCTGCTGGCCTGCGCGTAGGGCAGAAACGCCAGCAGGGCGGCGATAATCAAGCCCAGCAGCCGCCAGGGATAGATAAAGTGGAAATCACTCATGCGCGTTTCTCCCTGATAAGCCTGGCGAGGGCCAACGTTAACAGCAGCAGCATGGCGGCCCCGAGTGGCCAGGCAAACAGCGGCAAATGCCACGACCAACCGATGCTTTTCACCTGCACCGGGGTGATGGCGTCAATCTCTTGCCATACGCTGTCCAGCGCTGCACCAGAGTTCGCCGCGGTCCAGGATTTGCCGCCGGTCGTGCGGGCGATGTTTTGCAGCAGCGTCAGGTCGACCTTATCATCGCCTGCACTGTGCAGGTCGCCAAAGGCAATGGTATGCACCTGCACGTGATGCGATGCCGCCAGCGTGGCAGCGAGATCGGGGGAGAGCTGCGAGGCGGTATCGTTGCCGTCGGTCAGCAGGATAGCCAGTTTACTGACGTCTTTATTTGGTCCCGAATCAAGCAGTTTGACCGCCACGCCGAGCGCATCACCAATGGCGGTTTGTTGACCAATCATCCCCGGCGCAAGCTGATTGATGCGCATGTTCAACGCCTGTTTGTCTTCGCTCACCGGGGCGAAAGGCCAGGCACTGCTGGCAAAAATCACCATCCCGATACGGTCAGAATGACGCGCCGCGACGAATTTGCGCACCGACGCCTGTACCGCCTGCAAACGGGTTATCCCGCCTTCAACATCGTTTTTCTGCATCGAGCCGGACACATCAAGGATCAGCACCATATCGCGCATCGGTTTTTGTATGTGCTGCGGCGGGGTGAGGTATTCCGGGCGGGTCAGGGCGCAGACCAGTAAGCTCCACACCAGCCAGAACAGCACCCCGCGCAGCCAGCCTTCGCGCACCGGCTGGCTGTCGAGCTTCAGTTCATTGATAAGGTTCGGTAAAAACGGCACCCGCACGTGTTCTTTCAGCTGTTTATCCTGAGGCAATAAATAGCGCCCCAGCAGCGGCAACAGCAGCAAAAGCCAGGCCCAGGGCCAGGCAAAATCCATCCTTGAGAAAAGCTCAGACATCGGGCAGCTCCTTTAACCATGTCGCCAACTGACGGCGTAAACGCGACTCGTCCGCTTCCGCCAGTTGGTTATCTCGCTGGCAATATTTGGCGCACATCTGTTGATGCAGATCGTTGTCCAGCGGGATAGGCTGCAACAGCGATTGCGCCGTCAGGCTTTGGCTGACGGTGGCCCGTGGCTGGTGGACCAGCAGCACCTGCTTAATCAGATTCAGCCAGTCATCAACGCTGTGCGAGGCGGGTAGCAACGCCAGCGCCTCACGCCGCCAGCGGTTACGACGCCAGCGGGCGTAGCGGAAAAACAGGATCACGGCTACCGTCGCCAGCAGCAGGGCACCCAGAACCAGCCAGCCCGGCGGCAGTGGGAACCAGGAGGGAGAGGCAGGCAGCGCCGGCTGTGATAGCGCGGGCACGGTAAATCCTTTCTCGAGCATTCAGAGACCTTTTTGTAACTGCTTGATCAAATCCTGGCTGACCACCAGATGATTCACGCGAATGCCAAGCCGCGTCAGGCGGCTTTGCTGGCGGGCCAGGCGGGCGGTAATGCTTTGCTCAGTCTCCGCTTTCAGGCCGGACGAGAGTGCGAAGGCCGCCTCATGACCCTGGTAGGTTGCAGCCAGCACGCCCGATGAAGGAAGCCGCAAATGCAAATCATCCAGCACCACAAAGGCGCTGACTTCACAGCGACGGCGCAGCCCGGCGAGCAGGGCATCACAGTTGGCATCGATATCGTGGAAGTCGCTCAGCACCGCGACCCATGCGCCATTAGGGATGGCACCGCTGGCGCGCTGAAGTGCATCTGCCAGCGTGATGCTGGACGCAGGCTCCTGCGGATACTGTTCCGGCAATTGCTGGTTGTAGTGCAACAGGGTGTCGAGGATGGTGTTAAGCGTGGTGCGCGGCGGGCGGCATTTTTGCAGCGTCATCTCGCTGTCGTTAAACACCAGGCTGCCGACCCGGTCACCATCGTGCCAGCTTCGCCATGCCAGCAATGCGGCAGTTTTGGCCGCCGCCACCGATTTGGTTTGCCCCTGGGTGGCGAAATACATGTCGAGGCGCTGATCGACCAGCAAAAATACCGGGCGTTCGCGCTCTTCGTTATACAGGCGGATCCACGGCTGGCGCAGTCGGGCGGTGGCCTGCCAGTCAATCAGGCGCACATCATCGCCAGGCTGATAGCGGCGCAGGCTATCGAAATTCAACCCGCGTCCCTGCTGCTTCGAGGTGCGTTCCCCGGCCAGCGCGCCCGGGGGAATTTGCCCCGGCGGGTTGGCAATCAGCCGGGCATCGTTGACCAATGCGAGCAATGTCTCCCGGTCAACGCTGAGGCGGCTGTCCATCACGCCACCACAGCGTCGAGCAGCATGTTCACCACGTCATCGGCGGTACGGTTATCGGCATTGGCCTGGTAACTGAGCATCAGACGATGGCGAATCACCGCCGGGGCAATGCGGCGCACGTCTTCCGGCAGTACCGCATCACGGCCTTCGAGCCAGGCCTGCGCCTTGGCGCAACGCTCAAGAGCCAGGGTGCCACGCGGGCTGACGCCGATGTGAATATAGCTCGCCAGCGTGTCGCTCACGCTCTGTGGGTGACGGGTGGCGTTGATCAGATTGACGATATATTCCTCAATCGCCGGGGCCACGTACACCGCAGAAATCGCCTGCCAGCTGGCGGCAATCTCCTGCTGGGAAAGGGTTAAGGTCGCTTCTGACTGCGGATTGTCGTGCTGCCCACTTTCGCCGTTCGCCAGCGCCTGATATTTGGCCTGCTGCTCAGCCCGCACCAGCTGCATGACTTTTTGCTCGTTCTCTTTCGACGGATAGTCCACCAGCACTTTCATCAGGAAGCGGTCAAGCTGGGCTTCCGGCAACGGCCAGGTGCCTTCCTGATCGACCGGGTTCTGGGTGGCGAGCACCATAAAGACGCCTGGCAGGGGCCAGGTTTTCCCGGCCACGGTAACGTGACGTTCTTCCATCGCTTCGAGCAGCGCCGACTGGACGCGGGCGGAGGCACGGTTGATTTCATCGGCCAGAATCACATTGCCGAACACCGGCCCCGGACGGAAGCGGAACTGGTCCTCTTCGCGGGTGGCGTTCTGCTGATAAATTTCGCTGCCGGTGATGTCGGAGGGCAGCAAATCGGGAGTGAACTGAATGCGGCGGAATTCGCCTTCGATGTGCTCCGCCAGTTCGCGCACCGCTCGGGTTTTCGCCAGGCCCGGCAAGCCTTCCAGCAGCACGTGTCCGTCACACAGCAGGGCGATAATCAGCATTCTGACCAGCTCTTCCTGGCCCAGTACCTGGCTGTTCATCCGTTGTTCAAGCTGAAGCAGTTTCTCTGCGCTATTCATTTTTTAACTCCTGCAAAATCGCGTTTCAGCAGTGTGGCAATCCCTACCAGAATGGGCTCGGCATAGTTGAAGAAGGCTTTGATCCCCGGACACAGGTAGTTCAGCCCCAGTTCGCCGTCGGGAGTACGCACAAGGCGATTTTTCGGGCATTCGCCCCAGCACAGCTTGAGGTACGGACACGCTTTACAGTATTTCGGCAGGGTATCTTTTTTACCCATCCCGAAGGCTTGCTGACGCTCAGAGAACGCCAGGTGCGCCAGCTTGTTATGCTCGATATTGCCAATCTGGTATTCCGGGTAGACGTAGTGGTCGCACGAGAAGATGTCGCCATTTTTCTCGATAGCCAGCCCTTTGCCGCAGAACTCGGAGGCGGTACAAATCTGCGCGGGCATCCCCATGGTCTGGGCGACGGCGGTTTCAAACAGGTTCACCTGCACGCGGCCCAAATCGTTATTGGCCCACTCCTCAAATACCGCAATCAGGAATGTTCCCCAATCGTCCGGATCAACCGACCAGTCGGTAACGATGGAGTCGAGATCGCCCGGATGCGCGCGGCGGCTGCCGGTAATCGGAATACTGTCGTCCTGCCAGAACTGCGGGGCGGTGCTTTTGAAATCCACCGGTTCAACACACGGGTTGAACTGCACGTAGGTGGCCCCCAGTTCACGGGTCATAAAGCGATAGACTTCGAGTGGGAAGCGGGCGTTAGTGCGGTTGACGGTCACCAGCGCATTGAACGGGACGCCGTGGCGCTTCAGCGCGTCGACGCCTTCCATCACTTTATCGAAGGTTGGCTTGCCGCTGCGGGTGACGCGGTAGCGGTCATGCAATTCTCGTGGGCCATCAATGGAGATCCCCACCAGAAATTTATGTTCTTTGAGGAACGCGGCCCATTTGTCGTTGAGCAGCACGCCATTGGTCTGCAAATCGTTTTCAACTTTTTGGCCGGGCTTCTGGTACTGCTTCTGAAACTTAACCACTTTTTCGAAAAATTCGAGCCCCATCAGGGTCGGTTCGCCGCCCTGCCAGGAGAAGACCACCTGGTCGCCATCCTGTCCGTCAATGTACTGACGAATGAAGTTTTCCAGCACCTCGTCGCTCATCCCGGTGTGTCTGTCCTGATGGAGTAATTGTTCTTTAGACAGGTAGAAACAGTAGGTGCAATCGAGGTTACAGGTGGAACCGGACGGCTTGGCCATCACGTGGAAGCGGCGTTTGTATTCTGGGCCTTTGCCGTCATATTTTTCCGCGGACGGTAACGCTTTAACGGGTAGTGTGGTGCTGTACTTCATAGCAAACCCCTAAGGTAACTGACTGACAAAGCGCACAAAGAGCGAATTTCAAAATGCAGAGCGGATTGCCAATACAACCCGCTCTGAAAGTGAAGTCTCACATGACTTCATGAGGCAACTTAGTTTTTAATGCCTGAACCTTGTTGAATCATCGCGGATGCATCAGAAATAGTGAACGAGCCAGGTTTCTGACGTGGCGGGAACTCTTTAAAGGATTGCAGCATTTCGCCTGCATATTTCTGCGCGCCACCCAGTAAGAACAGACGATCGTAGAACCAGGTGTTGTAACCCATACCCTGATCGCCTTTTTCCAGTGGATCGATTTCCAGATCGAAAATCAATGGCACACGCAGTTTGGTGAATGGATATTTCCACAGATCCAGGCCCTGATGTTCCTGAATCATAAAGTGTGCTTTCCAGCGACCGTAACGCATGGCCAGCAGGTCACCGTCATCACTCCAGTAGAAGAACTCTTTACGCTGGTCTTCGCCTTTACCCTGTAGGAAGTCGAGCTGGTTGTAACCATCCAGATGCACTTTGTAGGTGATGGACGGGGTTTTGTAACCCTTCAGCAGCTGATCTTTGATGTTCGGATCGCCGGCTGCCGCGACCAGCGTTGGGAACCAGTCATAGCTTGCAAACATGTCTTTTACGATGGTGCCTGGCTTGATGTGGCCTGGCCATTTGATCATCGCCGGAACGCGGAAACCGCCTTCCCAGCCGGTGTTTTTCTCACCACGGAACGGGGTTTCACCCGCATCCGGCCAGGTCGCGGTCATCGGACCGTTATCGGTGGTGTAGATAACAATGGTGTTATCTTCAATGCCCAGATCTTTAATTTTCTGCAGCACTTCACCGATCATCTTATCGTGTTCAACCATGCCGTCGGCATACGTACCCAGGCCTGTTTTACCAATGCTGGCGTCTTTCAGGTGGGTTTTATTGTGCATACGGGTGGTGTTGAACCAGGTGAAGAACGGCTTGTTGGCCTTCACCTGACGTTCCATAAAGTCGTTGTTCGCCGCGAGTGTTTCTTCGTCAACGGTGCCCATACGTTTTACGGTCAGAGGTCCGGTATCTTCTATTTTGCCGTCAGCGCTGCTTTTAATCACGCCGCGCGGGCCGAATTCTTTACGGAAGGCCGGGTCTTTCGGATAGTCCGGGTTCTCTGGCTCTTCTTCGGCATTCAGGTGATACAGGTTGCCGAGGAACTCATCGAAACCGTGAGCGGTTGGCAGGAATTCATCGCGGTCACCAAGGTGGTTTTTACCGAACTGGCCGGTGGCATAACCGAGCTGTTTGAGAATGTTGGCGATGGTCGGATCTTCTTTTTGCAGACCCTGTGGCGCACCCGGCATACCGACTTTACTCATCCCGGTACGGAACGGCATCTGGCCGGTGATGAAGGCAGAACGACCCGCGGTGGAGCTTTGTTCCGCGTAGTAAGAGGTAAATTTGGCACCCTGAGCAGCAATACTGTCGATGTTAGGGGTGTCATAACCCATCGTACCCTGGTTGTAGGTACTCAGGTTCCAGTAACCAATATCGTCACCAAATATGACAACGATGTTCGGTTTGTCGGAGTCTTGTTTTGGAGAGGCGGTGGCAGGCGCTGCATAAGCGGATGTGACGGCACCAGAGGCCAGCGTCAACATACTTGCAAGCATTGTCCGCTTGAATGGGACATGATTAAACATGAGGAACTCCTGTTGATAAAGTCCCATTTAGTATAGTTAGACCGCACCTTTTGCAAACTTACGATCGATGTAAAAATAAATGCTTACCTGTTTGCACTTTACCTAACAAATTTATTTTCTTGCACAGGATGTTTTGCGCACGCAAACATAAATAATGAGGGGTTGGGGATAATCGAGATAAAACGGCCAGCGCGAGGCTGGCCGGAGGGAGATTATTTCAGTTTACAGCCTGAACACTGCTTATTTTGGATCTGCTGGAAGAAATCATTGCCTTTGTCATCCACCAGGATAAACGCCGGGAAGTTTTCGACTTCGATTTTCCAGATGGCTTCCATACCCAGTTCCGGATACGCCACGCATTCGAGGCTCTTAATGCTCTGCTGGGCCAGTACCGCCGCCGGGCCTCCGATGCTGCCGAGGTAGAAGCCACCGTGTTTATGGCACGCGTCGGTCACCTGCTGGCTGCGGTTGCCTTTCGCCAACATCACCATGCTCGCCCCGTGTGCCTGCAATAAATCCACATAGGAATCCATGCGACCCGCGGTGGTTGGGCCGAGCGAGCCGGATGCGTAACCTTCTGGGGTTTTCGCCGGGCCTGCGTAGTAGATCGGATGATCTTTCACGTACTGCGGCAGCTCCTCGCCGTTATCCAGCAGCTCTTTCAGCTTGGCATGCGCCATGTCACGCGCCACGATGATGGTGCCGTTCAGCGACAGACGGGTCGAGACAGGATGTGCGGCCAGCTGGGCGCGGATCTCACTCATTGGCTGATTCAGGTTGATGCTTACCACATCGCCTTCACCCTGTTGGCGCAATTCTTCAGGAATGTACTGGCCCGGATTGGCTTCCAGTTTCTCAATCCAGATCCCGTCGCGGTTGATCTTGGCTTTGATGTTACGGTCCGCCGAGCAAGACACGCCCATGCCGATCGGGCAGGACGCGCCGTGGCGCGGCAGACGGATAACGCGGATATCGTGGGCGAAGTATTTGCCGCCGAACTGCGCGCCGAGGCCGAGGTTCTGTGCCTCCTGCATCAGTTCCTGTTCCAGCTGCACATCGCGGAATGCCTGACCGTGCTCGTTACCTTCGGTTGGCAGACCGTCGTAATAGCGGGTGGAGGCCAGTTTCACGGTTTTCAGCGTCGCTTCTGCCGAGGTGCCGCCAATCACAAACGCGATATGGTACGGCGGGCAGGCGGCGGTCCCGAGGGTACGCATCTTCTCAACCAGCCAGTTTTTCAGCTTCGCCGGGGTAATCAGCGCTTTGGTTTCCTGATACAGATAGGTCTTGTTGGCGGAGCCGCCGCCTTTCGCCATGCACAGGAATTTGTATTCGTCGCCGTCCACGCTGTAGAGGTCAATCTGCGCGGGCAGGTTGGTGCCGGTGTTCACTTCTTTATACATGTCCAGCGGCGCGTTCTGCGAATAGCGCAGGTTATCTTCGGTGTAGGTGTTGTACACCCCGCGCGCCAGGGCGGCTTCATCGCCGCCACCGGTCCACACGTTCTGACCTTTTTTACCCATGATGATTGCTGTGCCGGTGTCCTGACAGGTCGGCAGCACGCCTTTGGCAGCGATTTCTGAGTTACGCAGGAATTGCAGGGCCACGTATTTATCGTTATCGCTGGCGTCCGGGTCGGTGAGGATCGCGCCGACCTGCTGCTGGTGGGAAACACGCAGCATGAAGGACGCATCGTGGAACGCCTGCTGGGCCAGCAGGGTCAGGGCTTCTGGTTCGACTTTCAGCATCGGCTGGCCGTCAAACTCAGCCACGGAAACATGCTCGCGGCTCAGCAGATAGTATTCGGTGTCGTCTTTCGCCAGCGGGAAGGGATTCTGATAAACAAAGGGTTTATTCGACATACTCAACTCCAGAAATTTAAAAACCGCCGGAGTCTCCCCCGACGGTTAAGGATTAGAACATCATCGACATCCACGGATAGCCAATCAGCAGCAGCGCGGCGAGGAAGATCGCCCCAAAGATAGTACCGAGACGCCAGTAGTCTTTGGTTGGCAGGTAGCCGCTGCCGTAGTAAATCGGGCTTGGGCCGGTGCCGTACGGGGTGATAATCCCCATCACGCCCAGCGAGGTCACCATCAGCAGACAGAACACTTCCATATTCATGCCCGGAATGGTGGAGGCGATGGTCAGCATCGCGGGCAGCAGCGCGGTGGTGTGCGCGGTGGTGCTGGCAAATAAGTAGTGCAGCAGGTAGAACGCCAGCAGCAGCACGATAGTTGCGGTGCCCGGCGAGATACCGCCCATCAGCGCGCCGCCTTCTTTACCCAGCCAGGTGATGAACCCGGTAGAGGAGAGACCATCGGCCAGCGCCACCAGGGTGGCGAACCAGACAAAGGTATTCCACGCGGCTTTATTATTGGTGATGTCGTTCCAGTTCAGTACCCCGGTCCACAGCATCAGCACGATAACCAGCAGGGCGGCCATCGCCGGTTCAATCCAGTCGGCGGCGAAGATCCACATCATCAGCGCACAGCATACGAACACCAGCAGCAGGATTTCATTGCGCGACAGTTTGCCCAGTTTTTCCAGCTCACGTGCAGCCCACAGCGGCACTTCGTTGTTCACTTTCACTTCTGGCGGGTAGAACCAGTAAGCCAGCAGCGGCATGACCAGAATCAAAATCACACCCAGCGGCAGGAAGGCGAGGAACCACATACCCCAGGAGATGTTCAGGCCAACGATGCTTTTTACCAGCGCCAGGGCCAGCAGGTTCGGTGCCAGCGCTGACAGGAACATCGAGCTGGTGATACAGGCGGCGGTGATCGCCACCCACATCAGGTAGGAACCGATTTTACGGGCGCTCGGGTCGTTTGGTTTAGAACCGTACAACGGCGGTAGATTAGCGATAATCGGATAGATGGTGCCCCCGCTGCGCGCGGTGTTCGACGGGGTGAACGGGGCCAGCAGCAGATCGGCGAAGGTAATGGCATAGCCCAGCGTCAGGCTGCGACGACCAAGGTATTTCACCAGGATCAGCGCCAGACGACGACCGAACTGCGTTTTGTCATAGCCTGCGGCAAACATGAAGGCACCGAAAATCAGCCACACGGTAGAGTTGCCGAAACCGCTGACTGCCCATTTAAAGGATGCGGTGGCCAGCTTGAATTTCGGCTCCAGCATCTGCTCTGGGCTGAACAGCAGCCACTGGCTGCACAGGGCGATCACCACCACCCCGGTTAAGCCGATCACGGCACCCGGCAGCGGTTCAAAAATCAGGCCGACAATCACGCCGACAAAGATAGCGAAGTAGTGCCAGGCATAGGGCGGCAGGCCGTCCGGCACCGGCACGAAAAGCAGCAGAACCGCGACAATGACAGGCAACGCCATCATCAGCAGGCGGTTGGATTTCCCGGCTTTTGCTTTACCCGGACTGGTGGCCGGTGGGGTGACTGTATTCTCTTTCATAGTGAGACTCGACAAGTAGTTAAAAATACGGTGGACGACCTAAGTAACGGCTTGGTTTATTTAGTTACGAAACTTACTTTAATTATTAATGACCGTGCTTACGTCGTTTTTATATAGTGATTCAACGCCATAAAACAGGCGTTAAATTAATAATCGGGCTTATTTATATATTGCGCGTTCATTGCCGATTACAATTGATCGAGATCAAAAAAACGAAATAAGCAGTCCTTTTTTTTCATTGTCGAATAACCCTATTGTGGCATGTGGTTATTTTCTATAAATTCCAGAAGATGTTAAAAACAAAAGAGGTTGAAGTGCGTGTTGTATGTGCTAATTTCATTTATCTTGTTGTTTTGTAATGGGTGCGTTGGTTTTCGGTATGCGGTTTCGCTGTTAACAAAAGTAGCCTTGTTGTTATCAATATTGAATGTGATGTAAATGTTATATTTTAAAATGATAATACCGTGGTGGTAGTGCTGTTATAGCGGGTATTAAATAGTTTTTTAACTAACGTAATAGCTTTAGAAACTAAAGAAAGCGCTATATTAGTAGCATGAGCTCGGACCACTAAATAAAACCGATAAAGGCCCGTCACCGAATTCTTAAATTTCAATTTTAAAATCTGGAGTTCCATTATGACCAGTAATGAACGTATTTTAAGCCCCTTCACACTCCCTAACGGGACCGAACTAAAAAACCGTTTGTTAATGGCACCGATGACCACCTGCACCGGGTATTTCGACGGCAGCGTCACCAACGAGCTGGTGGAGTATTATCGGGTTCGCGCGGGCAGCATTGGCACCATCATCGTTGAGTGCTGCTTCGTCGACGATCTCGGCCTCGCCTTCCCGGGCGCTATTGGGATCGACAGCGACGAGAAAATTGCCGGTCTGGCCAAAATCGCCGCCGCCATTAAAGCCGAAGGTTCAAAAGCTATCCTGCAAATCTATCACGGCGGCCGTATGGTCGATCCGAAACTGATTGGCGGGCGTACGCCGGTCGGCCCAAGTGCCGTGGCGGCTCCGCGTGAAGGTGCGGCCACCCCGGTGGCGCTGACCACCGAAGAAGTGGCGGGGATGGTAGTGAAATTCGGTGAAGGCGTACGTCGCGCCATTCAGGCCGGATTTGACGGCGTGGAAATCCACGGGGCCAACACCTATCTTATTCAGCAGTTCTACTCCCCGAACTCAAACCAGCGTACCGACGAATGGGGCGGCAGCCGTGATAACCGCGCTAAATTCCCGCTGGCGGTGCTGGATATCACCCATAAAATGGCCCGTCAGTATGCCGACGATGCGTTCATCATTGGCTACCGTTTCTCGCCGGAAGAGATGGAAGTCCCGGGCATTCGCTTCGACGACACCCTGTACCTGCTGGAGAAACTGGCGGCGCGCGGCGTGGATTACCTGCACTTCTCCCTCGGTGCGAGTCTGCGTTCGTCCATTGTTGATACTCAGGACCCCACCCCGCTTATCGAAAAATACTGCGCGATGCGCTCTGACACGCTGGCCCAGGTGCCGGTGATGGGCGTGGGTGGCGTGGTAAACGCAGCGGATGCCGAGGAAGGGCTGGACCACGGCTACGACCTGATTGCCGTGGGGCGCGCGACGATTGCTTATCCGGACTGGACCAACCGCATCGCACGCGGTGAAAACCTGGAACTGTTTATCGACAGCACCCAGCGTGAAGCGCTGAACATTCCTGAACCCCTGTGGCGCTTCTCGCTGGTTGAAGCGATGATCCGCGATATGAGCATGGGCGATGCTAAATTCAAGCCGGGCGTGTTTGTGGAAAACGTGCAGGATGATACCCACGAACTGGTTATCAACGTTAGTCTCGAAAGCGACAGGATCGCTGACATCGAACTGGTCTCCGGCCCGCAGCAGGTGGAATTCGTCACCAGCTTTGAAGAGATTAAAACCCGTATTCTGGATGCCAACACCCCGCACGTGGACGCCATCTCCGGCGCAACCAGTCAGAGCGAAGCGGTGAAAAAAGCGGTATCAAAAGCGATGGTGAAATCCACCAAAGCCCGCGTGGCGGAAGAGGGGGGGGATACCCAGGCGGCGAAAAACTACGACGTAGTGGTGGTCGGTAGCGGCGGGGCCGGTCTGGCGGCGGCGATTCAGGCGCACGATGAAGGGGCCAGCGTGCTGATCGTCGAAAAAATGCCGACCATCGGCGGGAACACCATTAAAGCCTCGGCGGGGATGAACGCCGCTGAAACCCGGTTCCAGCGCGTGAAAGGTATTCACGACAGCAAAGAGCTGTTCTATGCCGAAACCCTGAAAGGCGGCGGCAATAAAAACAACCCGGAACTGCTGCGTCGCTTCGTGGAAAACGCCCCGGAAGCCATCGAATGGCTGGCGCGTCGTGGCATTATGCTGAATGACATCACCACGACCGGGGGGATGAGCATTGACCGTACTCACCGCCCACGTGACGGATCGGCGGTTGGCGGGTATCTGATCAGCGGCCTGGTGCGGAACGTGACCAAACGCGGTATCGACGTGATGCTCGACACCTCCGTGGAGGAGATCCTGTTCAATGACGGGGAAGTGAACGGCGTGCGTCTGCTGAATGACGAAAACGAAACCCTCACCGTGCAGGCGAAAAGCGTGGTGGTTGCCACCGGGGGCTTCAGCGCCAACAGCGCGATGGTGGTGAAATACCGTCCTGACCTCGAAGGCTTCGTGACCACCAACCACAAAGGTGCGACCGGGGGCGGGATCGCGCTGCTGGAACGCATCGGTGCAGGCACCGTCGACATGGGGGAAATTCAAATTCACCCGACCGTCGAACAGAACACCTCGTACCTGATTTCTGAATCCATTCGTGGCGGCGGGGCGATTCTGGTCAATCAGCAGGGCAGCCGTTTCTATAATGAAATGTCGACCCGCGATAAAGTCTCTGCCGCCATCATCGCGCTGCCGGAACACTTCGCGTACATCGTGTTCGATGAGCACGTGCGAGCGAAGAACAAAGCCGCCGATGAGTACATCGCCAAAGGTCTGGTGACCAGCGCCAGCTCACCGCGCGAACTGGCCGCCGCATTGGGTATGGATGAACACGCTTTCCTCGCCACCCTGGAACGCTACAATGGCTTTGTAGAAAAACAGCACGACGACGATTTCGGTCGCACCACCGCGCTGCGTGCGCCGATTAACGAAGGCCCGTTCCATGCTATCCGTATCGCGCCGGGCGTACATCACACCATGGGTGGCGTGACCGTGAATACTCAGACCGAAGTGCTCAACGCCGAACACGCGGTAATTCCGGGGGCGTACGCGGCAGGTGAAGTGGTCGGCGGTATCCACGGCGGCAACCGTATCGGCGGTAACGCGGTCGCGGATATTATTATCTTCGGTACACTGGCGGGCCATCAGGCTGCGGTTCGGGCCCGGGGGTAAACATACATAAATGCCCTCTCCCTTTTGGGGAGAGGGCCAGGGTGAGGGTATAAACGCCATGCCAACTGACGGCTCGGTTTACAGCTATTCTGCGGTCCTGATGGGTTCGCCCATTCTGCTCAAACTCTTCTCTCACAACCCACCGCTCGCTTCCCGTGTTTTTAGCCTGATCAAACAGTATGAAGACCTGCTGACCGTCAACCGGGCGCAGTCGCAGGTAATGGACATCAACCATGCCGCCGGGCTGCATCCGGTCACGGTGAGCCGTCCGGTGTATCAGCTGATCCAGTGCGCAAAAGCGGCGAGCGTTTTGCCCAACAGCGCCTTTAATCTCGCCATCGGCCCGCTGGTCAAACGTTGGCGCATCGGCTTTAAAGGCGACAGCGTCCCGCCCGCCGATGACATCCAGGCGCTGCTCAATATCACCCAGGCGCAGGACGTGATCCTCGACGACGACAACCTGAGCGTATTTCTGACCCGCAAAGGGATGGAGATTGATTTAGGCGCGATTGCCAAAGGTTATATCGCTGACCGGGTGCGGGATGTATTGCTGAAAGAAGGGGTGACCGACGGGCTGATTAATCTCGGCGGCAACGTGCAGACCCTCGGCACGCCGCAGGGGCGCTGGAGTATCGGCCTGAAAAAACCGTTCGCTGAAGCGGATGCGCTGGTCGGGGCGATGCAGGTGGCGCACAAATCGGTAGTCACCTCTGGCACCTATGAGCGGTACTTTGAACAGAACGGGCGGCGCTACCACCATATTATTGACCCGCACACCGGTTATCCGCTGGATAACGAACTCGACAGCGTGACCATTATCTCCACCGATTCGCTCGACGGCGATATCTGGACCACGCTCTTGTTCGGCGCGGGGGTGGAGAAGGGCTGTCAGATGCTGAAAGGCCGGGCCGACATCGAGGCGATTTTTGTCACTAAGGCGCAGGAAGTGATCCTCTCTTCCCAGCGCCAGTTCCGCTTTACGCTACTCGACGACAGCTATCGGCTTATTGACTGTACTGCTTGAGTAAGCCGTACTGCTCGGCGATGAGACGATAGCGATACACCGGTCGGCCAGTGGCCCCGTAGTGAATGCTGGTGAACAGGATATTCATCTGCGCCAGCCAAATCAGATATTTACGACATGAGACCCGAGATATAGCCACTGCATTCGCCAGTTCATCGGTCGAAAACTCGCTGCCCGGATGGGCATCAATCCACTGACAAATGGTGCGCAGGGTCTGTGGGGTTAAGCCTTTCGGCAGCTTTTTGCTATCAGCCACCTCTGGCGTGCCGCCGTGCAGCAGCCGGTCTACGTCGGCCTGCTCATACCAGGCATGGTTGCCCATCAGGTTTTTCTTCTCCCGCCAGGCGTTGAGCGCTTCTTCAAAGCGCGGGAACTGGAAAGGTTTGATCAGATAATCGACCACTCCGTAGTGAATCGAGGTCTGAATGGTCGCCGCATCGGCCGCGGAAGAAATCATGATAACGTCGATAGCCCGGCCAGATGCGCGGATCACCGGCAGCAAATCGAGACCGTTATCCTGCTGCATGTAAACGTCCAGCAGCACCAGATCGATCTCCAGCGACGTGTCGTTGAGAAGCGCTGTGGCCTGCGCCAGCGTGGACGCGGTCCCGCAGCACTGAAATCCGGGCACCCGGGCGACATACATCCGGTTCAGCTCGGTCACCATCGCGTCATCATCAACAATTAATACATTTATCACGCACTCTTCCTTTCACTGTCCCACGGGAGACTGACAAAAAATTGGGTAAACACGCCGGGCTCGGATTCTACCGTAATCGAGCCGCCGAGTTCATCCAGCTGTTGGCTGGCGAGGAACAAGCCGACGCCGCGGTTTTCCCCTTTGGTGGAAAAGCCTTTGGCGAAAATGGCCTCTAAATTGGCCTCGGGAATGCCCGCCCCATCATCGCTGACTTCGCAGGTGAGCCACCCACTCTGGTAATGCAACAACAGACTGATTTCCCCTTCCGACTGACTTTGCATTGCATCAAGCGCGTTTTCTATCAGGTTGCCGAGCACCGTGACCAGCACCGTGACCTGTTTTTCATTCGGGTTATCCGGCACCAGGCTCTCGTCCGCCAGCGTCAGGCTAAAACCCCGCTCTTTGGCGCGATTGATTTTGCCGAGCAGGAACCCGGCCACCACCGGCGATTTAACCCGATGCTGAATGGCCCCGATATCCATTTGGTAGGTATGCGCGGTGTGCAGGACATACTCTTCAAGCTTATCGTAACTTTTCATGCTCAGCAGGCCGAGGATCACGTGCAGCTTGTTCATAAACTCATGCGAGGTGGTGCGCAGGGCATCGACGTAGTTCACCATCCCGTCAAGGCGCTGCATCAGCTGGCTGACTTCGGTTTTATCGCGGAAGGTGCTAATCGCCCCGGTCACCCGGCCCTGACTGCGGATCGGCACGGTATTGCTGAGCAACAGCCGCCCGTTGCAGCCCAGCGCCCGGTCCTGCAGCGGTTGACCGCTGGCCAATACCTCGCGCAGATTCTCCAGCAGCGGGGCGTGGCCTGACTCGCCCGACAGCAGCATTTTACGCGCCGCATGGTTGACGACCGTCACCCGGCCCAGGGCATCGACCGCCATCACCCCCTCCTTCAGCGACTGCAACATTGCCTGACGCTGCTGATACAGGTTGGTGATTTCCCACGGCTCAAGACCCAGTAGCACGCGCTTGAGCACCCGTACCAGGCAGTAAATGCCCGCGCTGCCGACGATAATGCTGAAGAGCACGCTCCACAGCACGCCCCAGTGGCTGCGTCTGACCTGCTCATCGACCTTGCTCAGCGAAATACCGACCGCCACCACCCCAATTTGCCGATGGTTATCGTCATACACCGGGGTAAACACACGCAGCGCCTGGGCGAGCACCCCGTGGTTGATCGAGACGTTCTCTTTCCCGGTTAACGCCGGATGAATATCGTCCCCGATAAAGGTCTGGCCGATGATGGCCGGGTCCGGGTGTGAATAGCGGATGCCTTGCATGTTGGTCACTACCGCAAACAGCAGGTGGTTGCGTTCTGCCACGCGGTTGGCCAGCGGCGCGATGATGTTGTCCTGCGGCGACTGGCTCAGGCCACGCTTGACCTCCGGGGAATCGGCGAGGGTACGCGCCACCGCCAGCGCCGTGTCCTTCACGCCGTTGCGAGTGACGTTGCTGATTTGCCCGAGCCACAGCGCGTAGGCCAGGATCAGTACCGCGCCCATCACACAGCACACCATCAGGGTGACAAGGGTACTCAGTTTCATCCGCCGTTGTGGTGTCGCGGCGGGAAGGGGCGAATCGCTCATGTCAGGTCCAGAAAGCCGTAAAGGGGTTATTATCGTCGCCGGGGCGCTTTTTTTAAAGCGGCGTAAAGAAAAGGAAAAGGGGGAGAATGGGCAGTGAAGCGTGACGGCACTCGCGGTTCCGGTTGGGAATATCCTTATAGTAGATAAGGACGATAACAAAGGAGCGTGTTATGAGCATTAAGCCAATGAGTATTGCCATGGAACGTCGCAACGCCGCCACCACTGAGATAGATAAACTCTCGACGCACGACATGCTGGCGCTGATCAACAGGGAAGATAAACAGGTGACCGATGCGATTGCCGCGTGCCTGCCGGACATTACCCGTCTGGTGGATAACGCGACGGCGACCCTCAGCCGGGGCGGTCGGGTTATCCTGGCAGGCGCAGGAGCGTCTGGCCGGGCGGCAGTGCTGGCGGCAGGGGAGTTCGCGCCAGACAACAAACATGCCCTGCTGGCGTTGATGGCGGGCGGAATGCAGTCGATGGTGCAAACCTCGGAGCTGGCGGCGGCGGATTATGACCGCGGCGTCAAAGACCTCGAAACCATCGCCTTTAGCAACAACGATATGCTGATTGGTCTGAGCGTGAGTGGCAAAACGCCTTGGGTATGGGGCGTTTTGCGCCATGCGTGGTCGCTGGGGGCGCGGGTCGGGATAATCACCCAGGATGCCAGCAGCGAAGCCGCACAGCTGGCCGATATTGCGGTTGTGCCACCGACTGGCCCTGAAGTGGTGGCCGGATTCAACAACCCGAAAGCGCATCAGGCGCAGAAGCAAATTCTCACCATGCTCACCACCGGGATTGCCATTCGCAGTGGCCGGGTATACAGCAACCTGCGTGTCGATGTCCCGGCGACCAGCACGCGCTGGCAGGAGCGGCAAATCGCTATTGTGATGGAAGTGACCGATTGCCCACGGGCGCAGGCGAAAGTGGCGCTGGCGAACAGCAATAATCACTGCCGCACCGCGATCCTGAGCATCATGACCGGGCTGGACGCCTGGCGTGCCCGGGAGTTGCTCAGCGACAACAACGACAACCTGCGTCTCGCGTTAAACGACGCCCAGCAGATGCATCTCAAGAACGTCTGACCCTTTCCGGCGGAAGGTCACTGCGACACGCCGCCGGACACGCCTACTTTTTCCCTTCCCAACAAAGTCGGTTCCGGCCATCGCGTTTCGCCTGGTACAGCTGCTTATCGGCAAACTCCAGCAGGGCTTCCAGCGTCATACCGGGGTGCCATTGCGCCACGCCCAAACTCAGCGTCACGCGCGGTGCAACCGTTGAACCTTTATGCGCAATACGTGCCTCGGCCAAGGCGTGCTGAATACGTTTGCCGATGCTCAACGCGCTACTCGGCCCGTCGCAGGTCGCCAGCACCACGAACTCTTCACCACCAAAGCGGAAGGCGGCATCGGTCTCTTTACGCAGCGATTGCTCAATGCAGCGTGAGACCCGAATCAGGCATTTATCGCCCTCGACGTGACCATACAGATCGTTGTACTGCTTGAAAAAATCGATATCCAGCACAATCAGAAACAGTGATTTTTTACTTTGCCTAAGGGCGCGAGTGCTGCGGGTAAAATATTCGCTCAGGCTGTGACGGTTATACAGTCCGGTGAGGGTATCGTAGTTGGCGAGTTTAAGTAATTTCTTGATCAGCAGATTTTTTTCATACTCGCTGCGCTGGGTACGCTGATAGGACTCTAGCAAAATATAGCGTGCCGAAAGCACCACCAGCAGGATGATCGCCGCTGCGATGCTTTGCAATAAGGTGAATTTCAACGGCGAAATAATCTCACCCACGATAACGGTAGCGATAATCGGCCCAATAAACAGGGTCAACAATTTGGCGGAGAGGTAAAAAGTAATGGTCGCCGGAAGCAGGACGAGAACCAGCGCCACCATCGCGATAGTGGGCTGTTTAAAATCATTCAGCATGTGAAAAAAAATAACTGACCAGAAAGCGCCGAAGATAAGCACGATTGCGGGCAGACATTTCTGATACAGCCCTTCGTTAATGCGGTCATGCAGACGCCAGGTCATGAGCCCGTTGATAACCGAAAAGCCAATAATGCCGTACAGCGGCAGAGTGTAATTTTCAGCATCCATTGGGATCGACGCGCCGCCAAATACCCGCAGCACCAGCCACAGACAACAAATAATATTCAGACACAAAAACCAGAGGTAACCCTTCACGCTGGCAATCGCCACTTCTCCGGTACTGTGCTTGATATCCATGAATTTACTCCAGATTTGATTACCGATGATGATAGTGGATCCCTCAGGGGCGCTCAAATCAACCCTGCCGATTTCGCCTCATTCCACCCAACCGAAGGTCGATGCAGCAGTTAATTTTATGATCACAAAATGTTGTGTTTTTTCACATTTCGACAGGTTGGATTAAGAAGAGTGTACTACTTTTACAAAAAGTAACCGTCCTGTCTCTTGCTCCAGTTTGCGTTAAGCCTAATTTAACTCTTTGATTTTGAATGGATAAAACATGAACAGAATTTACCGTTTGGTCTGGAGCCACGTGGCCTCCGCATTTATCCCCGTGGCGGAATTCAGCGCAGGATATCGAGGAAAAGCATCGCGCTCAGGGCGGCGAAAACTGTTGATCTCGGGGGCGCTGGCGGCGGGGATGTTACCCGCGATGGCCGTTGCCGATGATGTGTATTGGGCGCAGGATTACCCGACGTATGCCTTCCCGACCGACCCGGGTTATAACTTCGATCAGGTGATCAACACCGGAACCGCTTACACCATTGATGTAAACCCTGGCCCCACCAATTACCCTGCGGGCACGACGCTAAATATCCTGGGGGCTATCCCGGCATTTCCGGCCTATGCCAACAATGGCGTGAGTAGTACGTCAATTTCTGCGATTGATGCGCTCCCGGCGGGGGTTGGGAATCGTATTATTACCATTACGGCAATAGATTCGCAGGGGGTCACGACGCCGATTACTGCGGATAATATTGCCAATTATACCTATTCTCCCAGCCCGGCGATCCCGCAGAAAAACCAGGAGCTGAATGTCCAGGTACAAGGCCTGGAAGGCAGCTATGAAGTCATCAGCGTTTATGATTCCGCGTCGTTTACCTCGGCGGCTGATGTCCCGGTCGCCAATATGCAAATCCCGATCTTCGATCCTGATTCGGTCCGTATTCTGAACAATGTGGGCCTGGCGTATGTCAGCGAGGGCGGCGGTACTGCCAATATTAACGTCGGGGCCGATACCACCGGCACAACGCCGATTGCGTCTGCCCAAAATACCATCGACCTGCTGGCGAAAAATTCGACGCTGGCCTTTGTGGCGGCGGACAGCGGCAACGCAGGTGCTGCCAACTGGCAATCGGATAACTACATCCACTTCCGTCCCGCCGCCAAAATCGCCACCCAGTCCAGCCAAACCAGCGTCCAAAGCACCCAATATAACTACACCCAGATCCTGCCGCAGTATCAGGAGATCGGCAATACCGGGCGAGTCATTCGGCTTGCAGACAAAGAGTTTGCTATTACCTCTTCCGCAGATATCGCTGATGTGAACGATTATCTGCTGGGGGAGGGGGCTTATGCCGGTAAACCGCAGGTGCAATACTGGCTGTTGGCGGGCGCGTCGGTAAACGGCAGCAGCCCGATAACCTCATCAGTCGAAGCGCAAACGATCTACAACAACATTATTTCCGGTTTGCTGGGCCAGGCCGAAAGCACCACCATCAACGTGAATTACAACGTCTGGAATGATTTGGCTGCGCATACCAATAACGCCACGCTGGACAACGGCAATCTGCGGGTAATCTATGCCACTGGACAAAATGCCAGCGGCACGGTGACCGCAGGGGGAAGCCTGGCCGTTGATGGGGCGACGTCGGTGATGGAGGCCGATCGCGGGGCGGTGATTACCAACAACGGGGCGATTAATGCCTGGAGCAGCAGCGGGAATAGCCCGCTAACGAGTGGCATGCGGGTCAACGATGCGACAGCCACCAACAACGGGGTCCTCAATGCCGGGCTGTTCCTCGAAAAAGACGGCAGCAATCAGAATGTGAATAACAGTAGCGGGGCGGCGGCCATCATTGGGGAGGGGGGCAGCACCATCACCAACAATGGCCACATCAACGTGGCCATTACCGATACGGCAACCCATAACGCCTACGGTATCGCCGCCGGGAATACGACCAATGTGACCAACGCGCAGGATGCCACCATTGCGATTGTCGGCAACATTCACAATACCGATGGTAAAGGCGGTGCTTACGGTGTCCTCACCGCTGAAGATGCCAACTTCACCAACCGGGGAGCGATGTATGTTGGCAGCACGCCGGTGACGGATAGCACCGCGCCCACGGCGGTTAACCTGGCAGGAAGTGGCAACCTGACGGCGGCGATTGCCTCACTTGGCGATGGCACGTTGCTCAATGATACGACCGGGACAATCACGTTGCTGGAAAACACCCGTAATGCGGCGGGGATCCTGGTGAATGGCGGAGGGGCCACGGTCACCAACGACGGGCAGATTAACGTGCTCGGCAAGCTGGTTAATGATTCTGCGGCGGCTAACTACGGCATGTACGTGAAGGACAATACCGGGGTTGTCACCAACAACGGGGATATTCAGGTCGACGGGGATAACAATATCGCCCTGCGCGTGCTGGCTCAGGACGCTAACGCGCAAATGACCTCCACCAGTAACAGCTCGATTATCGTCGGGTCGCAAGGCGATTTGGGAGGAACCGATGAAAACCCGTATGCCTACCGGAACTATGCCCTGTACGCCGAGGGGCTGAACGGCAACGCGGCGACGGTGCAGTTTGATTCCGCGGTACGACTGCTTGCCGCCGGTGCCATCGGGGTACATGCCCGCGGCGATGCGACGATCACTATCGGCGCGCCCGCCTCCTTAACCTTTGAGAACAGCGATCAGATTGGCTACTACGCCTGGGGGCAAGGGGCGAGCATCAATCTCGCCAACCCGACGATTAGCGATGCCGGACAGGCCAAATCCATTCTGTTCGCCGTCGATAATGGTGCAACCTTCACCGGGGCGACGACGGGCGGAAACTACAATCTGACGGTCTCCGGCAACGGCTCTACCGGCGTTTTTGCCAACGGGGTTGATACGCTCAATGGCTCGGTGGCGACCAATATGACCACCGGCAACGCGCTGATCAACGTCAGCGGTGAAAATGCCGTTGGGGTAAAAGTCACCGGCGGTGCGGTGGGAACGATCAGCAACGGCGCGATAAACCTGGCGGGCGATAACACCACTGCGGTACAGGTGGATGGGCGTGATTACAGTATCAATGGCGATATTGGCAGTGACGATGATGCCCTTGATACGAAGGTGACTTCCGATGCCAACATCGTCTCAGCGGCCGGGCAAAACGGTATCACCGGATACAATGTCTCGCATAAAGGGGATTTGCTGCTCAACAGCGGGGCAGATATCACCCTGGCGGGCAACACCAGCACCGGGGTGCTGCTGCACGATGGCGGGATCGCCACGGTGGGTTCTAACGTCAGCGTGGCGGGCACCGATAACATTGGGGTGGATATCCAGAACGCGGGACAATTAACCAACAACGGCACGATCAGCGTCTCCGGCGCTCAGGGCAGCGGTAACGTTGGGGTCCGGGTTCAGGGGGCAGGGGCTATCGTCAATCAGCTTGGCGAAGTTTCGGCTGACGGTGGCCTGGCGGCGGTACAGCTCACCGGGGTCGGGGCCAACCTGACCGTTAACGGCACAGGGAACCATATCAGCGCCAGCGGGGGGGCAGATGGGGTGCTCATCGACAGCGCCGGTGCATCTTCTTTTAACGCCAGCAATACCACCATCGATATCACCGACAGCGGCGCAGGGATTAATAACAATGCCAACGCCAGTAGCATCAACCTAAGCAATGTCACCATCAACGCCGACGATGGCCCGGCGATTCGCACGGCGGTCACCTTTGCCGCCGAGGGGACGGGGAACGTCCTGAACGTCAGCGGCAGCGGCGGCGGATTTGCCTTCATGCAGGCGGACGGCTCCGCCACGACCGGGGATTTAACCATCGGCACCGGCTACACCATTTACGGTAACGGCGATGGCAGCCGGGGGGTTCTCGCCCGGACCAACGGGAAGGTGACGTCAGGCACCAATATCACCATGGCGAGCGGGGCGGGTGCGGCGATTGAGGCCATCAACGCCTCGAGCCTTACCAATAACGGCATCATCACCACCAGCAGCGATACCGGCAGCACCATCCTGGCACAAAATGCCGGGGCGTTTAGTAACACCCGCACTATCACCTCCAGCAGCACCAGCAACAGTCAGTCGCTTATCGATCTCAGCGGTGACCTTGGCGCTCGCAGCATCAGCAACAGCGGAACCATCACCAGCAACAGCCAGAACGCGACGGTGATTGATGCCACCGGCAGTGCCAATCACACCCTGAGTAATACCGGGGTCCTGCAAGCGGCCAGCAGTACCGCAAAAGCGATCGCCCTCGGCAGCGGGAATGACAGCGTGACCTTGTCCGCAAGCGGGCAGCAAACCCAGGGAGAAATCTTGATGGGCAGCGGTAGCGACCAGTTTAGCTGGAGCGGCGGCAGCCTGACGGGGGGCGTGACGTTTGAAGGTGCAGATGGGCAGGACCGGGCCACTATCAACACTGTCGATATCGCGGATACCACGCATATTCTGAGCGAAGGCGGCAGCGGCAGCACGCTGACCTTTACCAATATCGTCGGTAACATTGGCTCGCTGGCGGCAGACAATCTCAGTCTCGGCACCAACATCGGTTCCGGCTGGAGCACGCTGACGCTGGATGGCGCGACCACGGATATGCGGGTGGTAAATGATCTTACCCTGTCGGGTACGCCGGTGATTAATGTCAACGGCGGGGCTACATTACGTAGCGGCAACAGCGCCACCCAGACCGGGGTTGCCACCGTGCATAACTACAATATCGCCACCGCGGGCAGTGATAGCCTGGTCTCGTTCGATGGCAACCAGACCCAGACCTACAGCGGGGTTATTTCGGGCTCAGGCGGCATGGAGCGTATTGGCGGCGGGAACACGACCCTGCTGGGCGATAACACCTACACGGGTAATACACTGATCGGCAGCAATTCGGAACTGAGCCTCGGCAATGGCGGCACGGTGGGGAGCCTCTCGGAGCAGACCAACATCACCGATAACGGCATCCTGACGGTTAACCATTCTGATGCGGTGTCGTTGAACGGGGTGATTTCGGGCAGCGGTCGTTTCCAGCAGATGGGAGCGGGCATTACGCGTCTGGGCGGGGCAAACAGTTACTCCGGCGCAACCGATGTACAGCATGGCACGCTGCTGATTAACGGCGTGCAGAGCGGCTCCGGCCTGACGACGGTGAACAGCGGCAGCACCCTGGGCGGGTACGGTACGCTGGGTGGCGATGTGGTATTTAATCCTGGCACGACACTGAAACCCGGCGATGACGCGCGGGGCAACGGCACGGGCATCTTAACCGTGAACGGCAATCTGACCCTGGCGGGGGATACCAACAGCCAGTTCCAGTTGGGTGAGGCCTACACCCCAGGCGGCGCACTCAACGACCTGGTTGAGGTTAAGGGCAACCTGACGCTCGATGGCAACCTGAATGTCTCCCTGACTAACGGCGGCAGTTTCCTGCCCGGCGTTTATCGTCTCTTTAACTACGGCGGCTCGCTGACCAATAACACTCTGGATATTGCGTCACTCCCGCCGAACGACGCTGAAAACTACGGGGTTCAGACCAATATCAACCATCAGGTCAACCTGGTGCTGAACTTTGTGAACCCGACGAACCAGCTCCAGTTCTGGGACGGCGATGTGAACGGCAGTAATCACGGGGATGGGATCAGTGGTAATGGTCAGGTCGATGGCGGATTTGGTTACTGGACGGCGTTAATTTCTGGCAGCAGTAATAACTGGACCCAGCAAGACGGCGTGGGTAACGCGCCGTGGGCGCAAGCCTCGTTCGCGGTATTCCAGGGGGCGGCGAACACCGTCCTGGTGAGTGATATCTTTGGCGAAGTGCTCACCTCTGGGATGCAGTTCACCACCGACGGATATAAGCTCATAGCGGACCCGGATTTACCGGATTCACAATTACGCTTTGTGGCGACCAACCCGCCGGGTGTCTTTGCCCCTGACAACAGCTACGCATCTCAGGGGGCGACTCATGCCGACAGCTATTTCGCCATTCGCGTAGGCGACGGCGCGGCCGGGGCTGATGTTACGACGACCATTGCCGTCGATCTGGTACAGAATGATGTCGCGGACGGCAATATCCGGCTGCTGAAAACCGACCCGGGCCGTTTGATTTTAACCGGGAATAACCAGATTACCGGCGGGGTTGAAGTCTGGAACGGTACGCTGAATATCACTCGTGACAACGCGCTCGGGGCCAGCACCAATTCGGTGCTGCTGAAAAATGGGGCTAGCTTCCAGGCCGGGGCGGACTTAACCACCTCGCGTCTGTTCTTCGTCGATGGCACCGGCGGCGGGACCTTCGATACCTACGGCAACGTCTTCACCCCCACTGGGGTGATTGGCGGCGACGGGCCGCTGACTATCGAGGACACCTCGGCTGGAACCGGCTCAGGCCAACTGGTGCTGAATACCGCCAATACCTATCTGGGCAATACCACCGTGAAGGGCAAAAATGGCACCGGCACGCTGGCGGTCAACGTCAACGCCACCGGGGCTTTCGGCAAGCAGGACAGCACCGTATCGCTGACCGATGAGGCCCAGGTCAACGTCAACGGCAGCGCTAACGCTCAGACCCACACCTTCGCGGTGAATAACGCGACCCTGGCATTCAACGACAGCGCCAGTGCTGGGCAGAGCACGATCGGTTTGACCGACGGCACCGCCCGCTTTACCGGCAGCAGCAACGCGGGCAGCGCGGCGATTAACGTCGATGCCGACTCACAACTGCTGCTCTCCGGCAGCGCGGACGGTGGCACCAGCGTGACCACTAACGCCGGGCTGGTGTCGTTCTCAGGCAATGCGCAGGCAGCGAATGCACGGCTTGTTAACCAAAGTGGCGCGAACGTGGCGCTGGCGGATGTCGACAGTAAAACGTCCATCGGGTCCCTCTCCGGCGCAGGCACCGTCGACGTGGGGAATAAAACCCTGAGCGAAGGTAATCTTAATCTGAACGACACCATCAGCGGCCTGATTTCCGGGGTCGGTGGCGGGCTGGAGAAAGTTGGGACCGGCATTCTGACCCTGACCGCTGATAACACCTTTACCGGGGCGGCTGCGGTGCTGAAAGGTGCGCTGCTGATCAACGGCAATCAAAGTGCCGCCACCGGTGCAACCAGCGTGGCCAGCAATGCGACCCTCGGCGGGGAAGGGACGCTCGGCGGCAACGTCAGCGTGGCGGATAACGGTCATCTGGCACCGGGGAAAGATCTCAGCAGCGTCGGGATCCTGACCATGAACAATCTGTCCCTGGCAGAGAATTCGCAGCTCGATTTCCAGTTCGGTAAATCCAACGTGCCGGACGGGAAGGACGCGCTGAACGATCTGCTGGTGGTCAACGGTGATTTGACCCTCGACGGTCGACTGAATATCACCGAACCACCGGGCGGCAAGTTT
Source organism: Scandinavium lactucae (assembly GCF_033843265.1). Classification (NCBI taxonomy): domain Bacteria; kingdom Pseudomonadati; phylum Pseudomonadota; class Gammaproteobacteria; order Enterobacterales; family Enterobacteriaceae; genus Scandinavium; species Scandinavium lactucae. Next base: position 124,486 of record NZ_JAWXRD010000002.1, on the reverse strand, counting down.
GATGTCGGGGTGTATCGTGTCATCAACTACAGCGGCAACCTGACCAACAACAGCCTGCTGTTCGGCACCGTTCCGGAGGCGGCGGATCAGCTCTATATCCAGACTTCGGTGGCGAATCAGGTCAACCTCGTCAACACCACCGGCCTGGTGCTTAATTTCTGGGACGGCACCGGCGGCGCTAACGGCAGGCTGAAAAATAACGGCAAAATCGACGGCGGCGACGGCCTGTGGCAGAACAGCGGCGGGAACGACAACTGGACTACCGATCAGACCGATCCGGGCGGCAGTATCAACGCCCCGTTCAGCGACGGCGCATTTGCGGTATTCAGCGGTAAAAAAGGGAACGTCACCGTCGATAACAGCCTGGGTGAGGTGCTGATCAGCGGGGCACAGTTCGCCACCAACGGTTATGTGATTAACGATGGGGTTATCACCACTAACACTGCCGATACGGTGATCCGCGTTGGCGACGGTACCGCGCTCGGCAAGCGCTATACCGCCACCATCAACTCAGATATCACTGGCCGCGGTGGGATCGATAAAACCGATGTCGGCACCCTGGTGCTGAACGGTAATAACAGCTATCAGGGCGGGACCACCGTCGGCGGCGGCGTGTTGCAGGTTAGCGGTGACCAGAACCTCGGCGCGACAGGCACCGGCATTACCCTGAACGGCGGCACTTTCCGCTATGGTGCGGCGTTTGATACCGCCCGGGCATGGACCTTAAGCGGCGATGGCGGCACCATTGACACCAATGGCAGCAACGTCTCGTTGCTGGCGGCGGTGAGCGGCAGCGGCGGTCTGATCAAAACGGGTGACGGCACGCTGACCCTGACCCAGGACAGCCGCTACAGCGGGCTGACCACCATCCGCAATGGCACCCTGCAACTCGGTAACGGTGGCGATACCGGCAGCGCGACTGGCAACATTCTCAACCTCGATACCCTGGTGGTGAACCGCAATAACACCGTTAACCTCGATGGCGTCATTTCGGGGGCAGGGGACTTTATTCAGCGCGGCAGCGGTACCACGGTGCTGAACGGGTTGAATACCTGGCGCGGTTACACGCTGGTGGAAAACGGCACGCTGCTGGCAGGCGGCGTGTCGCGCCTCAGCGCCAGGTCCTCGCACATCGTCAGCCAGAACGCCACCCTCGATACCGGGGGGCATAACCAGACGGTGGCGAACCTGGTCAACCAGGGCACCGTCAATCTGCGCGGGGGCCATGTCGGTTCGAGCCTGACGGTCAACGGGGATTATGTCGGGATGGACGGCACGATAAAAATTGCCGCCCAGCAGCACAGCCCTGGTGTGGCGGACAAACTGGTGATCAACGGCGGGAAAGCGACCGGCACGACGCGGCTGGATATTGACGTCAGCCAGCTCGGCGAACCGACCACCGGCGACGGTATCAGGGTGGTAGAGGCGTTAAACGGCGCGACCACCACCGCGCAAACCACTAAAGACGCCTTTAACATTGGCAGCGATAAACTGATCGCCGGGGCATGGCAGTACCAATTGTTTGCCGGGAACGCCAGCGGAGCGGGGGAAGACTGGTTCCTGCGGGCGGGTTATAACCCGGTGGTGCCGGGCTTTAACAGCGTAGCGGCGATCACCCGTCAGGCCGATCTGTACGTGCTGGGCACCCTGCACCAGCGTGTGGGTGACGAGCAGCCGTGGCGGGCCGATGTGCCAGCGGATCAGGAGAATCGCTTCTGGGCGCGTTATCTGACCAAAACCGTCGATATTCACCTCGATGATGCGACCAGCAGCAAGAGCCATTCGCAGTACGACGGGATGCAGATGGGGGTTGATCTGTGGCAGAACGATCAATGGCGCACCGGGATCTACACCACCTTTATGGATATCGACAGCTCGGTCAGCGGCAATACCGGAATGGGTGGCGGCTCCGCGTATAACTCCACGTTCTCCACCTACGTCGGCGGCTACGCGACCTGGACCGATAGCAACGGTTTGTATGTTGATAACGTGTTGCAATATGGTTACCATTCGGTTGATTTGAAAAACCTGAGCGATGGGCAGACCTATCACCCTGATGGCAACAGCGTGACCGCGTCGGTCGAAGTGGGTAAACCCTGGCAACTCGGCGACAGCAACTGGGCGTTCGAGCCGCAGGCGCAGCTGGTCTGGCAGTGGAGCGACTTTGATGATGTGACGCTCAACGACGGGGCCAATACGCACGTCGGCATCGACGCCGATAGCGCGGTGATTGGCCGTCTTGGGGCGCGTCTCACCGCAGACTACGACACCCACGTCGGCAAAGTGAAACCCTATGTGCGGGTGAACTACTGGCAGGAGCTGACCGACGGTGATGACGCGGTGACGTACCGCAATAGCGCGAACAGCCATGGCAAAACGACCCTTAACGCCAGCCAGAAATACAGTGCCACCGAAGCCGCCGTCGGCGCGACGTGGACCGTTACCAACGATGTGCAGGCCTATACGGAAGTGGGGCGCACCTGGGATAACGGGGGCGACACCAATGTCGATGCCAATCTGTCCGCATCGGTGGGGATGAAAATCCGTTTCTGAGGGGTCTTGAATTCGCTTTAGGCTGGTCTATGCTCAAAACAGAGCAGGCCAGCCTTTTGCTTTTGTGCTCTGAATAATAACGATAAAAACCACTTTTGCGGGTAGAAATTATGAACAGGATGCGGCATGTGTTACTGGCGTGGCTTTCGCTGCTGCTGGCGTTTCCCTTATTTGCCGCCGAACCGCGGCAGCAGCCTACCGATCAGGAACGGGCGCGAACGGTCTATATTTTCCACCAGCCAATTGTCATGTTGCAGGCCACATTTGGGCTGAGCACCCCGGAAGAGCGCGTCCTGCGCATCCGCAATACCCTGCGTGCCTTCACCCACGATGACGTCAGCCAACCGCTGACTGTGGAACCGATTACCCGCTATAACCAGCCCGCACGGTTGTTCCTGATGAACGGCAAACCGATCATGTTACTCAGTCAGGCGGATCTTGATGAAGGCGACGATCTCACCCTCGATCAGGCCGCCCAGCGGGTGCTGGCGCGCATGGAAATGCAGCGTACCGCGTTAAAGGATCAGTACAACTCCGGCTATCTGGCGCTGGCGGCGCTGAAATCGGTGCTGGGCCTCGCGGTACTGGCGCTGTTTTGCTACGGGGCGTACCGCACCTGGCTGTGGGTACGACGCTATAACCGCCTGATGCTGCTGGAAAAACGCGGCATTATTCCTTACAGCTGGCGGCGTTTTTTAGGCGCTATCGAATCAAAGCTGTATGGCCTGCTGATGATCCTGCTGTCGCTGGTGGCAGTGTATCTATGGCTGGGCTGGATATTTAGCCTGTTCCCGTGGACCCGCGTGTGGGGCGAATCACTCGGGAACTGGACCTGGCGGGTGCTGCAAAAAATCGCCCTGTCGATAGCCTCGGCGATGCCCGGTTTGCTTATCGTTTTGATAATCTTCCTGATTACTTCGTTTATTATTAAATTATTGAAGGTTTTACTTAACCAGGTGGCGACGGGTAAAGTGCAACTCCCTGGTTTACATCCGGAAACGGTTGGCGCAACGCGCAAGCTGATTTCGGTCATGGTCTGGTTGTTTGCCCTCTCTGCTGCCTATCCCTTCCTGCCCGGTGCGAACTCGCTGGCGTTCAAGGGCATTAGCGTTTTCTTCGGTCTGATGTTGACGCTCGGCTCGGCGGGCCTAATGAACCATGCCATGAGCGGGTTAGTGCTTATCTACTCCCGCGCATTACGCAAAGGTGACGTTATCCGAATTGCAGACAACGAAGGCCAAGTCAGCGAGATTGGGATGCTGGCCACCAAAATTATTACCCGTGAAAACTATGTCGTGACGGTGCCCAACGCGGTGGTGGTCAGCGGCAAAATTACCAACCTCAGTGCGCAAAACCCTGACGGCGGGGTGAACCTCACCACCGGCGTGACCATCGGCTATGACACGCCGTGGCGGCAGGTCCACGCGATGCTGGAGCTGGCGGCCCGTCGCGCCGAGGGCATCGATCACGCCCATGCGCCGCTGGTGCGCCAACTGAGCCTGATGGACTGGTATATCTCTTACGAATTGCAGGTCAGACTGCTGCCGGGCACCTCGCTGGCCGTGGCGCGTAACGCGCTGCACAGCAACATTCAGGACGTCTTTAACGAATTCGGCGTGCAGATTATGTCGCCTAACTTTGTCCTGCAACCGGACACGGCGGTGGGCGTGGCGAAAGACAACTGGTACGCCGCACCCGCCACGACGCCCGGCGGGCCGCAGGCATGAGGTGGAGAGACATGGCGGCCTTACTGCTGCTATTAAGCAGCGGGCAGGGCATGGCCGCCAGCCTGTTCGACGCGCAGGACGACATGTTCGATATGAGCGAGTACCTGCGCGATAACCGCTACGGTTTTTTACCGATCCCGGTGGTGATTACTGAACCGGCGATAGGCTACGGTGGCGGGTTGTTCGGCCTGTTCTTACACGGCAAAGGCAAGATGGACGGCGACCGTTTTATTCCGCCCAATCTGACGGCCTTTGGCGGGGGAGCCACCGAAAACGGCAGCTGGTTTGCCGGGGGCGGGCATCGACACACCTGGAATAACGACCATATTCGCTACCTGGTAGGCGTCGGCTATGCCGACGTCAACCTCGATATTTACAGCGGGGATGTGCTGGGGTTTGGTAAGAATAAGGCAATTAATACTAATACCAAGGGCTACGGCGGCCTGCAAAAACTGCAGTTCCGCGTCGGCGATTCCCCGGTCTTTCTGGGGGTATCGCAGTTCTATGCCCGCACGGAAATTTCGGCTGACAATAAGCTGATTAACGCCGCCTGGCAGCGTATTTTTGGCAGCGACAGCACCTCGTCAGCGGTCGGGCTGCTGGCGGAATATGACACTACGGATAATTTTTTCTATCCTCACAAAGGGTTGTCATTGAGCGCCGAGTACCGGTTCTACAGTTCGTTTTTGGGCGGTGATTATCGCTATAACCAGCTCACGGTTGACGGAAAATATTATCTGCCGCTGACCCGCACCCTGACGCTAGGGCTGGCGGGCAACTATCAGGCGCTGACCAATAGCGACAGCCATTTGCCACCGATGACGCGCCCGGATATCAATCTGCGTGGCATTTCGCGCTATCGCTATCAGGGTGACTACGTCGGCACGGTGCAAACGCAGCTGGCGTGGCAGGTGACGCCGCGCTGGATCCTGCAAGGTTTTGTCGGTGCGGGAAGCGCTGCCAATGAAAATGATGAGTTATTCCGCTCCAGTGAAGTCGCCTGGGGTTCCGGATTTCGCTATCTGATAGCCCGACAATATGGGCTGTATACCGGCGTCGATGTGGCCTTTAGCGAAGGTGAACAGGCGGTCTATTTTAATGTCGGCTCCGGGCTTTAATCGGTGCAATGCGTAAACGAGAATAAAATGATGAGATGGAGTCAAACGCTGGTCCCGCTGCTGCTGATCTCTGGGGCAGCCTGCGGTGCGGGGACTACAAGTCCCCTCAACCCGGAGGACGCGTCCTCCAGCGACAGTATGTTCCCGATTTGGGGCGATGAAGCCCGGGCGCGTGGTTATTCTATTCCGCTGCCGTTTGGGGTGAACGTCAGTTACATGAATATGCGTCAGAACATTAACGTCGAAAGCATTTCCCTGACCGGGCTACAGTTTGGCGGTATGCCCATCCCGGATGACATGTTTAATATCGGCGTGGGTGATACCCGCCAGCGCAGCGAAACCGAAAACCTGCGTCTCGATATGTGGGTGTTTCCGTTCCTCAACGTTTACGGCATTCTCGGCCACACCAAAGGCTCGTCGGTGTCGAATATTTCCGTAGATGCCGACCCATCAAAGTATGGCCGTTTCGATCGAAATCGCATCATCGCTCAGGCGATACATGCGGGTTATGAAAGCGGGGCGCTGCAAGACCTCGACTTTAAGCTCAATTTTGAAGGTACCACCTACGGGGCCGGGGTCACGCTGGCGGGCGGATACGGTAATTGGTTTACCATTCTCGACACCAACTATACCCAAACCAGTTTTGATATTCTTGACGGTAAAATCTCGGCTCTGGTGGTGTCACCGCGTGTCGGTTACCGCTTCGAAATGCCAGGTATTGCCGGGCCGTCGCACCTCAGCCTGTGGGTGGGCACCATGTATCAGGACGTGCAGCAGGAATTTAAGGGCAATCTCTCTGATTTGAACCTGCCGTCGGCGCTGGACAGCGTGGTGGAGAACGGGCGCTTTGACGTGAAACAGCACCTGACTTCACCGTGGAACATGCTGGTGGGGGCACAGTACGAAATCACGCAGAACTTCAACGTGCTGACAGAATTCGGTTTTAACGATCGCAACAGCTTCTTTATCGCGGGTGAATACCGATTCTGATGAACAGATGGGGTGTAGTGCTGGCAGGGCTGGTGAGCGCAGGTATCGCGACGCCCGCCGTGGCAGAAATCAGTCAGCAATCGATCGACGATTTTCTGGGAAAACTCGGGGCCGATAACCAGTACGATCCCAGCAAAGGCATCGACTGGAGCGTGTTGCCGGGACCGTTTTATACACCGGAGCTAAAGCTCGGGCTTGGCACCGCGGTAGCCGGTATTTATCGCGTCGATCCTAACGATAAAACGACGCAGAACTCGTCCATCTCCTTCACTGGATTTGTCAGTACCAGCGGCGCACTCGGCGTTGGGCTGCACAATTACACCTTCTTTTCCGACGATCGCTGGCGGCTGTTTATCGATGGTGCGGTGGCGAAAGTGCCGACCGAATTTTGGGGGGTGGGCTACGATGCTGCCCAGGGCGACTCGCAAAAATACAACGATAATTCGGTGCAGGTGCATCCGCAGTTGATGCGCCAAATCGTCAACAATTTGTACCTCGGCGTCGGCTGGGATTTCTCGGCGATGAATGCCAACATCAAAAACAGCAAACCGGGCGATAAATTCTCTCAGTATGCGCACACCACCAACCCGCTCAGTTCCGGGGCCACCGTCAGCCTTAACTACGATTCGCGTGACGTCATCACTCAGCCGCATCACGGGCAATATATCAGCGTGGAATACAGCTATTTCGACCCGTCCCTGGGCTCAGATACCCATTTCACCGCCACAAAGATGCAATACAACTATTATCTCCCGCTGGATGACAAACGGGTGGTGGCGTTTGATCTGTGGGGGCGCTTTACCCACGGGGACGTGCCGTGGGACCGGCTGTCAGAAGCCGGGGATGACAATCGTCTGCGCGGCTATTATCAGGGGCGCTATCGCGATAACGACGTGGTCAGCGGTCAGGTGGAGTATCGCGAAAAGCTGACCTGGAGACACGGCTACGTGCTGTGGGCGGGCGTCGGAGCGCTCGGCAGTTCGCCGTCAAATTTGGGCGATAACCCGCTGCTGCCGACGGTGGGCGTGGGCTACCGTTTTGAAGTGAAGCCGGATATGAACATCCGGCTGGATTTGGGCTTTGGCCGGGACAGTGCCGGTTTCTATTTTCAGGTTGCGGAGGCGTATTGATGCGGGGTTGGCTGTTAAGTCTGTTACTGGTGACCAGCGTGGTAGGGGCGAGCGATTCGCTGCTGCCAGTGGAACAAGCCCGACGCGTGTCGCCAGTGGTCGGGCATCTGGTGGCACCAGAATCGCTGCGCCCCTGCTGCGCTTTTGGCTATGATCTGAACGTGCGCGCGATTGGCGTGCCGATCCCGGTGTATCAGATTGGCAACGTGCTGACGCTTGATACCCTTGGGCATCATCATTACAACGACAGCGCGCTGGCGGCGGTCAAAGATTTAGTCGGCTTGAGCGATGAAAAAAGCGGGCTGATTTATACCCATCGCGGCGGCTTTATTGATATCGCCCACGTACGTGATACTGCCGATAACACCTTCTATTTGTTCTCGAAAATTTATCCGAAGCTCGGTCAGCGCTGGCGCTTTTTCTACAGCGAGGAGCTGGGTGTTCGCCGCATTCAGCTCAATGCGTTTACGCCTCCGGCCTCGATGCCGCAACGCTACACCCTGGCGGCGTGGCTGGCGGGGAAAATTGCCTTTGAGCTGGCGGAATGGCACGAGGTTGCCCAGTGGTACGGCTTCCAGTCGGTGCCCGGTTTCTCCGAGGAGATCTCGGCGTTTTCCCCGGAAGATCTCTACTCCAATCTGCTGGGTGCCCGGTTGGCCATTAACGTCATCCTGCAAGGCGATGCCGGATCGGTGGATGCCTATAACAAGGCGATGGACAAGCAGATCCATCAGGCGCTGGTGGGTTTGGGGGTGGTGACGCGTGAAGAAACCGAGCAGAAATTCCGCGAAGTGGATGGCGACTGGTGGAACAGTAAACGCCGGGTGCCGGACAAGTTTCTGGTGCTGAAACGCAACTATAATCTCAGCGATAACCGCCTGCCAACCCCGGTGCCTTTCGAAAAATCGTCGCCGTATGAACTGCACATGCCTGCGATGATGGCGGGTTTTACCCTCTCGACGCTCGGCGAGTTGAAAATCTATAAAGGCCACGATATGGAGCGCCTGCCCTCCCCAGACGGGCACTACGCGCCGACGCAGTTCCAGCAACTGGCGAACAAGGCCCAGGAAGCCGACCGAACCCAGCTCGATCGGATGCAGAAATAGCCCAGCCATTTATAAATAAATAGATCTCTTGCTGAAGAAGTAAGCACCCCTTTGTTATCCTTTTGCCCCTTCAAAAAGAAGGGGTTATCCCTGCGTTTGCCACTGGCAAATTTGACGCGGGTAACTATGCTTTTTCAAATCATAACAATGCAATAACGCTTATTTTTGGCAGGTGGCAAATGAAAAAAATCGCCCTCGTGTGCTCTGGACTGCTTTGCACATCACTGGCTCACGCCAGTGCGCTCTATTTCTATGAAATTGGAACCGAAGATACCGCTCTGGCCGGGGCCGGGCAGGCCGCGCGTGCTCAGGACGCGTCGACTATCGCGACCAACCCGGCGGGGATGACCCGTTTGCCGGACCATATGTTTACCGGCGGCTTGCAGGCGCTGGGCGGTAATATCGATTATCAGCTCGATAACGACAGGCAAAGTCCGAGCAATATTCTCGACGTCATGCCCAACGGCAATGCGTTCTACAGCCAGAAATTGACCGATAATCTGTATGCCGGGATCGGCATGTACGGCAACTTCGGCCTGGGGATTGATTACGGCGATTGGGCGGGCGATGGCCTGATCAAAAAGAGCTCAATGATGGCGCTGACCGTTAGCCCGTCGCTTGCCTATAAGCTGAGCGACAAGGTGTCGATTGGCGCATCGGTTAACGCTAACTATGGCTTCCTTAGCCTGACCCGCGACGTGGACGGCGACGATAAAAAGCAGAAGGACCATGACTGGGCCGCCAGTTATCGTCTGGGTCTGTTGATGCAGCTCACCGACCAGACCCGCGCCGGGATAACCTGGAACAGCAAAACCGATTACGACTTTGACGTCGACGGCAAAGTGCGTCTGCCGCAGGGTAACTTTGAGCTGCCGCTGACCGCGCAGGTTCGTGCCCCGCAACAAATCATGCTGAGCGTGGTACACGACATCAACAAACAGTGGTCGGTGATGGGGGATCTCGGCTGGCAGGACTGGAGCCAGTTTGGTGCGCCGCAGATTACCGTTGAAGGCCGCGAGGTCAACAAAAATAGCCGCCTGAAAGACACCTGGCACACCGCGCTCGGCGTGCAGTATCGTCCGACGGAAGAATGGCGTCTGAACGCGGGCGTGGCGTTTGACAGCACCCCGTACCACAGCCAGGGCGATATGTCCCTCAGTATGCCAACCGGCGATGAATGGCGTTTTGGTACCGGGGCGCAATACCAGATTACCCCAGCCAGCAATATTGGTTTTGCGATGGAGTATCTGCACATGCAGTCGGGTAAAGTCGCCTCGCCGGACGTGTTCTCCGGTCATATCGACAATCCGTATTTCTGGTTCGCGAGCGTCAACTACAGCTACCAGTTCTGATGTTCACTGCCCGGCGGCGCTTCGCTTGCCGGGCCACCTCTTCCCCTGCATAAATAATGTTGAACTAACAAAGATAATGCGTATAGTTCTCATTTTCGTTTTTATTTAAATTTGCAGGGAACTTTCCATGAAACAGCAATTCACCGCGATGGCGCTGGCTTTCGCGCTGGCGGGATGTGCTTCGCAGAGCACGCCGGTGGCACCCACTCCCCCCAAAGTCGCCTCACCGACGACGGCTGGCACGCTGACAAAACGTGAGCTGGCCGATGGCCTGTACGAAATGGCGTTAAGCCCGAAAGGCGACGCGCTGTATGTCGCCAGCGCCGAAGGGTTTAAAGATGTGCAGGGCGGGGTGGTGTACAAACTCGACCCGCAGTCGCTGAAGACTCTCGGCCTGAGTCATACCGATTTGAAAAACTTTGGCATGGCGCTTTCTGAAGATGGTCAGACGGTGTTTGTCACCCACTCGTTAGACGGCGGCCTCAGCGCGCTCAATACCGCTGACGGTAAAGTGAAAGCGCGTCTGCTGTTCCCGGAGCGGAATGAAAAAGGCCTGCCGTTCGGCGCGCGCCAAATCCTGCTGCATAACGATACCCTGTACGTCGGCGCGGTGGCTGACCCGGCGGTGATCTGGGTGGTCGATGCCAACACGCTGAAGCTGAAAACGCGCATTAAAAACACCGGCAAATGGATGACCGGCCTGCACTATTCCAGCCAAACCGGGCGCATTTACGCCGCCAACGGCGGCGGTGAAATATTGGTTATCAACCCGCGCAATCATCGTATCGAACAGCGCTGGAAGCCGCTTGGCGACAAACCTGCACTGCTGCTGAATATCGCCGAAGACCGCGACACTGGCCGTTTGTTCGTTACCGATAACTCAAAAGCCAAAACGACTCTGGTGCTGGATATTCGCAGCGGCAAGGTGATTAAGCAGCTTGATATCGGCGATTCCCTGGGCGTGGTGTACAACGCCAAACGCCATGAGATTTACGTCTCGCAGCGTGAGTCCGGTAACGTGCTGAGCCTCGATGCCAGCACCTATGCGGTGAAAAAACGCTGGAGCGTGAAGCCTAACCCGAACAGCCTGCTGCTGTCAGCCGACGGTGAGACGCTGTTTGTCACCGTCAAACAGCCGTTCAATAAAGACCATTCCACCACTGGGCCCGACAGCGTCGTGCGCATTGCACTGAATCACTAAATAAAAACACATCATGCAAAACTTCAACCTAATTGCGTTTCGTAAGACGCTGATCGCATTAGCGATCGGCGCTGTATCTCACTCAGCGGCAGCGGCTGAGTCGTCAACCAAAGCCGAAGAAACCATGGTGGTGCAGGCCACCGAGGGCAGCGATTTCCAGCCCGGCAGCGATCAACTGGTGCCCGCCTTCCTCGACGGACAAATTGCCCACGGTGGGCGAATGGGGATGCTCGGCGAACAGAACGCCATGGACGTGCCGTTCAATGTGATCGGCTATACCTCGAAGCTGGTGAAAGATCAGCAGGCTAAAACCATCGCCGATGTGGTCAGGAACGATGCCAGCGTGCAGGCGGTGCAGGGCTACGGTAACTTTGCTGAAACCTATAAAATCCGCGGTTTCCAGCTCGACGGCGACGACATGACGATGGGCGGTCTGGCAGGCGTGGTGCCGCGTCAGGTGATGGATACCCAGATGCTTGAGCGTGTGGAAATCTTCAAAGGTGCGAATGGCCTGCTGAACGGCGCGGCCAGTAGCGGCGTGGGTGGGGTTATCAACCTCGAACCGAAACGGGCGGAAGATACACCCACCGCCAGCGTGGGGGTGGATTACACCTCGGATTCGCAGGTTGGCGGTACGCTCGATTTAGGCCGTCGCTTTGGGGACGACAACCAGTTTGGCGCAAGGGTGAATCTGGTCGACCGGGAAGGGGAAACCGCGATAGATGGCGATAAACGCCGCACCACCATGGCCTCGTTAGGCCTCGATTATCGCGGGGACCGTCTGCGCACCTCGCTGGATTTAGGCTATCAGAAGAAAACCTTCCACGGTGGGGAGATGGGGGTCAACATCAGCGGCGTTGATTTCATTCCTGACGTACCGGACACCCGCGAAAACTACAGCCAGACCTGGGGCTACAGCAATATTGAAAGCGAATTCGGCATGGCCAAAGCCGAGTACGACCTGACCCGCAACTGGACCACCTATGCCGCATTTGGCGGACAGCATTCCCATGAAGTCGGCACCTATTCAGCGCCGAAGTTGATCAATGAACAGGGCGATGCCACCGTCGGACGGCTGGATACCAACCGAATTATTGATGCCTGGAGCGGGATGGGTGGCCTGCGCGGCAACTTCAACACAGGGCCAATTTCTCACCGGGTGAACGTCGGCTACGCGGCACAGATACGCTCAGATGCCACCGCATGGCGGATGTCGGCCAACAATCCGACCACCAACATCTATGACAATAATGGCGTCGCTAAACCGGATAATGCGTATTTCGGCGGTGACTATTACGATCCGCTGACCACTTCGCGCAGCCGTACTCAGGGCTGGCTGTTGAGCGACACCCTCGGTTTCTTCGACGACCAGGTATTGCTCACCGCCGCGGCGCGTCATCAGAAAGTGGTGGTGCGCAACTACAGCAATGCCACCGGGCATGAAGACACCACTTCGCGCTATACCGAAAGCCGCTGGACCCCAACCTATGGCATCGTCTACAAGCCGTGGAAAGAGATTTCGCTGTACGCCAACCATACCGAAGCGTTGCAGCCGGGCGATAACGCCCCGACCGGGGCGCTGAACTACGGCGAAAGCATGGGCATTCTGCACTCGAAGCAGAACGAAGTCGGCGTGAAGATGGACTACCAGCGGGTGGGGGGATCGCTGGCGCTGTTCGAAATTAAAAAGCCTTCCGCTCTGTTGAACAGCAGCAATATGTACGTGCTGGACGGCGAACAACGTAACCGTGGCATTGAGTTAAATGTGTTCGGCGAGCCGATGCTGGGTCTGCGTCTGAACGGCAGCACCACCTGGCTGGATCCGGAAATGACCAAAACCGCAGGCGGGGCCAACGACGGCAACGACGCGATCGGCGTTTCCCGCTTCTATATGGTGCTCGGCGGTGAATACGATATCAAACCGATAGAGGGTCTGACCGCGACGGCGAAAGTGAACCATACCGGTTCGCAGTACGCTGACGCGGCCAACAGCAAGAAACTCGACAGCTACACTACGCTTGACCTCGGGGTGCGTTACCGGATGCGTGTCAACGCTGACCAGAACGACATGGTCTGGCGAGTGGGCGTGGATAACGTGACTAACGAGAAATACTGGTCTGGGGTGGAGAGCTACGGGACCTACATCTTCCAGGGCGAACCGCGCACCGTGAAGGTGTCGATGAGCTACGACTTCTAAGCGCGACTGACGTTCCGGCGGGGCCACTCGCCGGGACGACACTTGCGACACGTCGGTTGAAGTGTTACAAGGTGCCCCTTCTTTAAACGCTACAGGGGAAAGACGTGAAAAACGCGTCATCGGCATCCGATCATTTGCCAACGGATGCGGCGTCGGAGACTCAACCGACCCTTCACCGCGGCCTGCAAAACCGCCATATCCAGTTAATCGCTCTCGGCGGTGCTATCGGCACCGGTCTGTTTCTCGGCATCGGGCCGGCTATTCAGATGGCCGGGCCTGCGGTGGTGCTGGGCTATGCCATCGCCGGGATTATCGCTTTTCTGATCATGCGCCAGCTCGGCGAAATGGTGGTCGAAGAACCCGTTTCCGGTTCCTTTGCCCACTTTGCCTATAAATACTGGGGGCCGTTCGCCGGCTTTCTTTCCGGCTGGAACTACTGGGTGATGTTCGTGCTGGTGGGGATGGCCGAGCTGACCGCCGCCGGGATTTATATGCAGTACTGGCTGCCGGACGTACCGACCTGGGTCTGGGCCGCGGCTTTCTTTGTCATCATTAATGCCGTTAATCTGGTTAACGTGCGCCTGTATGGCGAAACTGAGTTCTGGTTTGCGCTGATCAAAGTGCTGGCGATTTTAGGCATGATTGGCTTTGGCCTGTGGATGCTGTTTACCGGTCACGGCGGTGAGCACGCGGGTTTTGGTAACCTGTGGCAACACGGCGGCTTCTTCGCCACCGGCTGGCATGGCCTGGTGCTGTCGCTGGCGGTGATCATGTTCTCCTTTGGCGGTCTGGAGCTGATTGGTATCACCGCCGCAGAAGCGCGCGATCCGGAAACCACCATCCCGAAAGCGGTGAATCAGGTGGTGTATCGCATTCTGCTGTTCTATATCGGGTCGCTGATTGTGCTGCTGGCGCTGTATCCGTGGATTAACGTCAAATCGGACAGTAGCCCGTTCGTGATGATTTTCCATAACCTGGACAGCAACCTGGTGGCCTCGGCGCTGAACTTCGTCATCCTGGTGGCCTCCTTGTCGGTGTACAACAGCGGCGTCTATTCCAATAGCCGGATGCTGTTTGGTCTGTCGGTGCAGGGCAACGCGCCGAAATTCCTCACCCGCATCAACCGTCGCGGGGTGCCGGTCAACTCGCTTATCCTCTCTGGGGCGATCACGTCGCTGGTGGTACTGGTGAACTACCTGCTGCCGCATGAAGCCTTCGGCCTGCTGATGGCGCTGGTGGTGGCGACGCTGCTGCTGAACTGGGTGATGATTTGCCTCGCACATCTAAAATTCCGGGCGGCCCAGCGGCGTATTGGACGGGTGCCGAAATTCCGCGCGCTGTGGGCCCCGGTCAGCAACTATATTTGTATCGCGTTTCTGCTGATGATCCTTGGTCTGATGCTGACCATGGACGGCATGCGCCTGTCGGCAATCCTGTTGCCGGTGTGGGTGGTGTTCTTGTTTGTGGCGTTTAAGACGTTGCGAAAACGAGCCTGATTGATTGCCCGGCGGCGCTTGCGCTTGCCGGGCCTACGCTGTGGTTTTTACTGTGCGTCGCGTGCTGCGGAAAGCGTGCGAATATCGTTCCCGGTGGGAGCCTGATGAATGCGTAAACCAAACTCATCCACTACCGCATAAATATGGTCGAATATATCGGCCTGAATCCCTTCATATTCAGCCCACACCACGGTGTTGGTGAAAGCATATATTTCCAACGGCAAACCGTTCGCATCGGGCGCTAATTGGCGCACCATCAGGGTCATATCTTTACGGATCCGTGGATGATTACGCAGATATTCATTCAGGTACACGCGGAAGGTGCCGACGTTGGTCATTTTACGTCGGTTGAGGATCGACTCATCGCCGCCTTGCTGCGCATTCCACTGGCTAATTTCTTCGTGACGGCTGTCCATATAGGGTTTCAGCAATTTGGCCTGAATCAGGCGTTGCTGCTCCTGCTCATCAAGAAAATGGATGCTGGTGGTGTCGATATTAATGCTGCGCTTGATACGACGCCCGCCGGAGGCGGACATCCCGCTCCAGTTTTTGAACGAATCTGAGACCAGCGACCAGGTGGGAATGGTGGTGATGGTGTTATCCCAGTTGCGCACCTTCACGGTGGTCAGGCCGATATCGGTCACCGCGCCATCCGCGCCATACTTTGGCATTTCCAGCCAGTCGCCGAGGCGCAGCATATCGTTGGCGGAGAGTTGGATCCCAGCGACCAGGCCCAGAATCGGGTCTTTAAACACCAGCATCAAGACCGCCGCCATCGCGCCCAAGCCGCTGATGAGGATCGCCGGAGACTGCCCCAGCAACAGCGAAATAATCAGAATGCCGACCAGAATCGCGCTTACCAGCTTCACGCCCTGGAAGATGCCCTTCAGCGGTAGCTGTGAGGAGAAGGTGAATTTCTGCGACAGGTTCAGCAGTACATCGAGCAGCGAGAAGAACGCCAGCAGCGAATAGAGCATCACCCACAGCTGGGCACAGTTAATCAGAATGGTGGAGGCGTCACTGCCTTTTTGCAGCCACAGCGCGGCCTGCACCTGTACCACGATCCCCTGGATAGTGAACGCCACCCGATGAAACAATTTATTCTGGGTGATCACCTGTAGCCAGAAATGCTGGCTGGCCTGGGCGCGCTTTTCAAACGCACGCAGCACCAGCCGGTGCAATATCACGTGCAAAATAATGGCGGTCAGAAAAATAATGGCGAAAATAATAATCAGCGATGTGGTGTGATTTATTTCAAGGCCCCACTGTCTGAGGGCTAATATAATTTCCTGCATAACATCTCCTCTTTATCAGCGGTCATGATGACCGCTGAAGGATTCAGATGCAAATCAGCACGGATCTTTACGACGGCAGCGGGCAGCGACCTAAATGTCGCCGATAGCCCAGCACCCCTGCCGTGAGGATCAGCATCAGGATAACCTCAAGCCCGAGAAAACCGACGATCGCCGCGGTGTAATCCCCCTGCGAGGCCAGGGCCAGAAACACGCTGCCCAACACCGCAGGTCCCAGCCCGAGCGTCGATTGTTGCAGGGTGCTAAGAATGGCGCTGCCCGCCCCGGCATCGCGGGCGTCAATATCGCGCATCCCAATCCGGTAGAAGCTATTCACAATTAGCGCCTGACCGTAGCCGACCAGCGCGGTGGCCGGGGCCAGGGTTAGCGCATGGGTGCGCATCCCGAAATACCAAAAGGTCAGCATCAACAACAGCAGGCCGCTGATTTGTACCGTCAGGCCAATCAGCAGGATGCGACCCATGCTGTAGCGGGCGATCAGTTTCGGGGCGTACAGCGCCGAGATAAAATAGGCGATGCCGAGCGCAATAAAGCTGTTACCCGACTGCCAGGGGGCCATGCCGAGCCCGGACTGCATGGTCAGCGCCATACAGAACATAAAGCCTGACCAGGCGCTAAAGAACAGCAGGGCTATCAGGAGACCGAAGCGAATACTCGGCAGTTTTAACAGCCGCGGCGGCAGCAACGGCGTTTGCCCGCGCCGCTCTTTCGTCCGCGCACTGGCGCGCATCAGCCACGCCAGCGGGATAATCGCCAGTAGCATCAGCTTCAGCGCCCACGGCCAGTGCAGCTCCATACCCAGCGCCATCGGGAACAGCAGGCAGGAGAGGATCGCCGCCAGATAAAAGGTGCCCGGCCAGTCAATGCCCGACGGGGTGTCGCTCCGGGTTTCTGGCACATAGCGATGACTAAAGGCCAGAACCAGCAGGCAGATAGGCACGTTGATAAAAAAGGCGTTGCGCCAGCCGAGTCCGGCGAAATCCGCCGACACCAGCCAGCCGCCGCCCATCTGCCCGACGATAAAGGCAATCCCGCCGATCCCGCCGTACAAACTGATCGCCCGGGCGTGGGCGGTGCCTTTCAGGGTCACATGCAGGGTGGCGAGAATTTGCGGGACCATCAGCGCCGCACCTGCGCCCTGCAACGTTCGCGCGGCCAGCAGGGCGTGAATCGAGTTCGCCATGCCACACAGCAGCGACGCCACGCCAAACAGCGCCACGCCATACATAAACAGCCGCCGACGACCATAGTTATCGCCAAGTTTGCTGCCCATCGCCAGACACACGGCAAAGGCCACACCGTACAGGGCGACAATCAGTTCCAGCTGCGTCGGGCTGGTGTGCAACGAGCGGGTGATCGAATCCAGCGCTACGTTGGTAATGGAGGTATCTATCAGCGGCAGCATCTGCCCGGTTAAGAGCAATAGCAGCCCGGCACGACCGGGTGAAACAGCAGACGAATTCATGGGGTTCTCCATTGCGTCATTCAGGGATCGGACGTAGCATCGCTGAATGAATAACCGGGTACCAGTTCCTGCTTATACTGGTACTGGCACTACCCTGCTGGAGGTGACATGTCACTTATCGCACCGCTTGAGGCCGTTCCGACGCGCCATGATGATAACCGCAAACAGCTCGGCGCTTTCCTGCGTGCGCGCCGGGAAAGCCTTGATCCACAGCGACTCGGTCTCCCGCGAAGCGGCAGACGGCGCACACCGGGTCTGCGGCGCGAAGAAGTGGCGATGCTGGCCGACGTCGGCGTAACCTGGTATACGTGGCTGGAGCAGGGCAGGGAGGTCAATCCGTCGGCGCTGGTGATGCAGGCGGTGGCGCAGGCCTTACAGTGCAGCCCGCTGGAAACCCGACACCTGTTTGTGCTCGCCGGGCTGCCGCCGCTGGAGTCGTTGCAGGTCCCGCCGTGCGAAGGCATCAGCCCCGGCACCCGCCGTCTGCTCGACAGCCTGATGCCCCAGCCCGCCAGCATCCAGAAACCCAGTTTTGATATTGTGGCGTGGAATGACAGCTTTTGTCGTCTGATGGGCGTCGATTTCGCGGCGATGGCCGAAGAAGACCGGAACTGCATTTATCTCTATCTGACCAATGAAAACTGGCGCAGCCGTCTGGCGAATCCGGACGTGCTGCCAACGTTCGTGGCCTATTTTCGTGCCGCAATGGCCGATCATCGCGGGGAGGCGGAGTGGGAAACTAAGCTGGCGCGCTTCTTTGCCGCCTCGGCAGAGTTCGAAGCCCTGTGGCATCAGCGCTACGATGTAAGGGGTGTCGAGAATCAGATTAAAATGTTTAACCATCCCGTGCTGGGCGCATTTAGTCTCCAGCAGATGTACTGGTATTCCGCTCCGCGCAACGGTTCGCGCCTGCTGGTGTATTTGCCAATTGATGAGGCGGGTGAACACGCCCTGGCGTGGCTCGATAAGCAGCGCTAAGACTTCCAGCTGACTATCAAGCAAAGAGATGAATGTTACCCGGTCATCATCTGATGACCGGGTGAATCCCTTAAATCTCGGTCATGGTGGTGCTTTGCGGCAGACGCGATTTCGGCAGCGCCGCATTGAAATCTTCCACGCTGTGACGACCGACGGCCACCACCACCACGCTGGTGAATCCTTTCTCGGTCAGACCGAATTCCTGGTCCATCACCGCAGCGTCAAATCCTTCGATAGGCACTGCATCGAGGCCCATAGCAGCAACGCCGAGCAGGAAATTACCCACGTTCAGGTACACTTGTTTCTGCATCCAGTGGGCGTCATCTTTCAGCTCTTTACGGTGCAGATCGGCAAAGAAGGTACGGCCCTTATGGTTGCCCGCTTTCGCTTCAGGCGTGGCAAAACGGCCATCGGCGTCTTCCTGATCGACCACTTTTTCCAGCCAGGCATCGTCCATCGCCGTTTTGGCGCAGAACACCACCACGTGGGACGCATCGAGCATTTTGCGTTCGTTGAACACGAAGCCACCGGCAGCCGATTTCGCGACCCGTGCTTTGCCCTCTTCAGTGCTGGCTACGATGAAGTGCCACGGCTGGGAGTTGGTGCTGGAAGGGCTGAACTGCAACAGGGTTTTCAGGTTTTCGGCCTGCTCAGCGCTCAGCTTCGCGCTGGCATCAAAAGCTTTGGTTGAATGACGTTTTAAAGCAACAGAAATGATGTCCATGGTAACTCCCCATTAAGGATTACAGCCCCTTAGGGCCGGTTCGATGGGAGCAGAGTACAGGCAGAGGAGGAAAATGATAAGGGGTTAAATGCGATAACACTTGTCGTTTTCGCCAGAAAATCACCCCGGGCGGAAGCGTTTTTGGTCGCGTTTGGGCAGATTATCGACCACCTTGTGCCAGGAGTCGGTTATTAAATCGTCGACCAGTTCCGGGCTGATGTCATCCCCGCCGTAGACCGTTATCCAGTGCTTCTTGTTCATGTGATAACCCGGCTCGATGCTTTTATAAATCTCCCGGTGCAGCAGGGCTTTCTGCGGGTCGGCTTTGAGATTGATAAGCGGTTTGCCACGCAGAGTGGTGGCTATCATGAAGATCTTGCCGCCCACCCGGTAAACGTCGTATTCCGGGCCAAAAGGCCAGGTCTGTTCGGTGAACGGCAGTTCCAGGGCAAACTGGTGCGCGTGTTTGACTAACGCCTCGCCATTCATGCGGCACTCTCTTCTGCCAGTGCCAACCACATGGCTTCAAAACCAAGCGCGGTCAGCTCCTGGGCTCGCGCAGACTCATGGCTGGCAAACTCGATAGTGGTTTCAGCCAGGGATAAAAACAGGGCGTCGCCAAAGGCCTGAAAGGCGGGAGTGAGGAAAATCTGGCGCACCGAACGCTGACACAGTTTATGCAGTTCCGGGAACATATCGTTCACCTGCTGTTTGGTTTCTGCGGTGATCTTTTCGCTGACCGTCATGCGGCGAATCGCTTTATGGCCGACGGGATTGCGCACCCCCCAGGAGATATAGCTGTTCCAGATACAGCGCGTAAAGTCCTTCGGCGTCACGGCATCGTTAATACCCGCCAGCATGGTCTCACACAGCGAGCTCTTCAGATGCAGGTAAAGCGCGTTGAGCAGGTCGTCCTTGGTGGCGAAATAGCGAAACAGCGTGCCTTCTGCGACGCCCGCATTACGGGCGATCAGCGCCGTAGACGCCGCGATGCCTTGCTGAGCAATGGCAGCCGTTGCGGCCTCCAGTAATGCCTGCTTCTTGTCTTCACTCTTCGGACGAGCCACTACACTTTACCTCTCGGGCTTTAAAAGACAGCGATTGAATCACGCCGATAGCCGCACTTCAACGTTGAATGTCAAAAATTGAAAATCGCCTTGACGACTTTCGCTCTCTTTCTATAATGAGTGCTTACTCACTCATAATCAAGTTTCCTTCAACATTGTCTCCAGCCGGATGGAGCGTGTCTTCGGCCAGGATATGCAGCGTCTTCTTCTAAGTGTGGTTGTCATCATGTTAATTGCCAGTGCAGCGAGTTTACCGTTCGTGTTGAATGCCGGTTTTGGCAAGGTGCCGCAGGGCGAGCAGCTCAATGCTGTGGAAACCTCCGCGCAGTATCACGACGGTCAGTTTCATAATCAGCAGCCCACCCCGAGCTATTCGGGGCAAAAAAGTATGCCCGTTGCGATGTGGGAGTTCCTGACCACGAAGCGCCCCAATGCGCGCCCGGCGCAGCCTTTACCGATGGTGAAAACCTCTCTCGCTACGCTGCCGTTGCAGCAGGACGTGATGATTTGGCTCGGCCATTCGTCATGGTATTTACAGCTCGCCGGAAAACGCATTCTGATTGACCCGGTATTCAGCAACTACGCCGCGCCGTTCTCTTTCCTCAACAAAGCGTTTGAAGGGGAGTACCCGTGGCGAGCGGAGACCATGCCGGACATCGACCTGCTGGTCATCTCTCACGACCATTACGATCATCTGGATTACGCCACCATCAAAGGGCTAATGCCGAAGATTAAACGGGTGGTCACCCCGCTCGGTGTCGGTTCACATCTACGCTATTGGGGCATGGACAGCGCGATAATCACCGAAGCCGACTGGCAGCAACAGGTCAACATCAGCGACGAACTGACCGTCCACGTCCTGCCCGCCCGGCATTTTTCAGGTCGTGGGCTGAAGCGCAACCAGACGCTATGGGGCAGTTTCATGTTTGTCACTCCAAAGCAGAACATTTACTACAGCGGGGACAGCGGCTATGGCCCGCATTTCAAAGCCATTGGTGAACAGTTCGGTCATGTCGATTTAGCCATTATGGAGAACGGCCAGTACGACCAGGACTGGAAGTACATCCATATGCTACCGGAAGAGACCGCTCAGGCGGCGGTTGATCTCAACGCCCGCGCGGTGTTGCCGGGCCACTCCGGGCGCTTTGTATTGGCAAAGCACACCTGGGATGATCCGTACATACAGCTGGTAAAAGCCAGCGCAGATAAAAATTATCGCCTGTTAACGCCGGTTCAGGGTGAGCCTGTTTGGGTCGCCAATCGTGAGCAACAATTCCATGCCTGGTGGGAATGACCACCATTGCGTTATGAAGAAGGGAGGAAGGTATGACGATTTCCGCTCAGGTTATTGACACCATCGTCGAGTGGATTGACGACAACCTGCACCAGCCGCTGCGTATCGACGATGTCGCCCGCCACGCGGGGTATTCGAAATGGCATCTGCAGCGTCTTTTTTTACAGCAGAAGGGGGAGAGTCTCGGGCGTTACATCCGTGAGCGCAAGCTGCGGCTGGCGGCAGAGGAGTTGCGTGCCACCGATCAGAAGGTGTATGACATTTGCCTGAAGTACGGCTTTGACTCGCAGCAAACATTCACCCGCGTTTTTACCCGCACCTTTAAACAACCGCCCGGTGCGTGGCGCAAAGAAAACCAGAGCCGCGCGCATTAGTGCGCGGTTTTTTTTATCAATCACAACCGATATTGAAAATCATTCCCATTTGCATTAACGTTGTTAGCCCATTTCTACAGGAACGTAAGCGCAATGAAGATGGCATGGAGTGGTCTGTTAATTGGCCTGAGCACGATCTCCACCGCGGCGGTTGCCAGTGATTCTCCCGCAGCCCAGGGAGAGCAAAAAGCAAAATTTGATATCAGCGTTAGCACCCTCGAACCAGCCAGCCCGGCACTGCAACAGCTTGCGAAACAGCTTGCAGGCGGTGCGACCACGGATGCTTTCTGGCAGGCCCGTCAGCAGGAGGGCACCCCGCTGGTGGAACCGTTCGACAGCCATCACAAACGCGTGACCTTTCTGTGGCGCGGCGCGCAGAAGAACGTCTATCTGATTGGCTCCCCGGCCGGAGAGCAGGATCCGCTGTTCCGCCTGGCGGGGTCCGACGTCTGGTTTCGTAGCTATGTGGTGCCCGCTGATACCCTGATGCAGTACAAGCTGGCCCCCGACGTGCCGCAGGTGAACGGCTCCCCGCGCGAGCAGCAGCGGGCGATCATGGCCAGCGGTCAGGCCGACCCGCTTAATCCGCAGACCCTGCATCCCGGGGACGATCGCAGGCAGCGCTACTCACTGCTGGCACTGGATCCCGCCCGTTACTGCACGTTAAGCCGCATGAATAAGCCGATCCGTTATGGTCGGTTGACCCGTCATCAACTGGACAGCGATTTTCTCGGCAACACCCGCGAAATCAAAATCTATCGCCCACGCGTGCCACAGCCCGCGCGCTGGACGCTGCTGCTGTTTGATGGCAAGGAGTATCAGGACGATTATCACGTTGCCAACGTGCTGGACGACCTGATCGCTCGTCACGTGCTGCCGCCGATTAACGTGGTGTTTATTGATGCGCTGGATCACGCCAGACGCAGCGCCGAGCTGCCGCCTAATCCGCGCTTTGCCGATTTTATGGCCCACGAACTGCTGCCATGGCTGCATCGTCAGGGGCTGACTATGCAGCGACAGAAAACGGTGCTGGCGGGATCGAGCTATGGTGGGCTGGCGTCCGCGTGGGTCGCACTGCGCTATCCGCGTCTGTTTGGCAACGTGCTGAGTTTGTCGGGTTCATACTGGTGGGCACCCAAAGGTGAAGCGCCGGGCTGGCTGACCCGGGAATATCAGCAGGCTCCGCGCTATCCGGTGCGTTTCTGGCTGCAGGCAGGCATTTTTGAAACCCGCGGCCCGGGCGGTGGGAATTACCCCAACACGCGGGCATTTGAGCAGGTGCTGCGCGAAAAAGGCTATCGCGTCAGCTTCCATTCGTCCTCAAGCGGGCATGATTATGCCGCGTGGTGCGAAGCGCTGGTGGACGGCATGCGTGATTTCACCGGCTTAGTCCGCCAATGAAAACCAGCGTCGCCAGATAAAGCGCAGCAGCAAAAATTCCACCGCGCCCAGCAGTAGAAACCAGATGCAAAACAGGATGGTGTACAGCTGGTTGAGATCCATCAGATGGAAAACGGTCATCAATTTTTGCGCCAATGCTAGCCCCAGGGAAGGGGCGGGCAGCAACAGGCAAGACAGAAATGCCATCAGCAAAATGCCGCCAGCGGTTATCAGGGATTCAAGCGGATGCTTCATGGTGGTGTTAATCGGCAGTTAAAAAAGACATTGTCCGGGAAACGTCGCCGGGCAGCAACCCTCCCGGCGCGCTTGGGCCTCACGCCGCCCAAATCTCACAATGTTTTTCAACCAGCGTAATCAGCGACCCGCCATCGGCGATGAACTTACGCATCCGGTCGGCTTCGCTGTGGCCTTGTTTTACCTGGCGGGCCAGCGCCTCAATGGCGCTGCTGGCCTGTAACGTTTCCGCCCACGGGGCAACGGTCTCCAGCAGGCGCTGAATGGCGTCGGCAATGGGGCATTGCTCCCCGGTATGAACGTCGGTCAGCACGCCCGCCAGCCCGTAGCGGCAGGCCTGGAAGCGATTGAATTTATACAGCAGATAATCGCGCTCCTGATGCTTAAACGGTCGGGTTTCCAGCAGCCAGCTGGCGATGGCCTGAATCAGCCCGGCGATATTCACCGCGTGCGCCAGGGTCAACGGCGTATCCATCACCCGCACTTCTACCGTACCAAACTGGGGGCTGGGGCGAATATCCCAGTGAATGTCCTTAATGCTATCGACGGTATCGGTATAGCTCAGGCGTCGGAACAGCCCTTCAAATTCAGACCAGTTAGTGACCCACGGCATCGGACCCATATCGGGGAAGGCAGAAAACACATTCAGCCGTGAAGAGGAAAATTTGCTGTCCGTGCCCTGCAAATAGGGAGAGGCAGCGTTGAGCGCAATCAGATGCGGCACATAACGGGACAGCCCGTGCAGCAAATATATCGCGTCGTCTCCATTGGAACAGCCGACGTGAACATGCTGACCAAACACCGTCGCCTGCTGAATGAGATAACCAAATTGTTCCAGGGTCCGCAGATAACGCTCGTTATCGCACACTTCCTGGCGCTGCCATTTCTGAAACGGGTGGGTGCCTCCGCCGCAAATTTGCACATGCTGGCGCGAGGCGGCCTCCAGCACCGCCTGGCGAATGGCCGAAAACTGGCTGCTGGCCTGGTGGATGTCGTGGCACACCCCGGTGGCAATCTCCAGCATACTTTCGGTGATATCGTGTTTGACCTCCCCGCCGCTGACCGACTCGCCAATCAGAGCAATCAGCGCGGAAGAGTCCTGACTGAGGTCGAACCCTGGCGGATTGACGACCTGCAATTCCAGTTCAATGCCGAGAGTATACGGCTCGGAAACATGAAAATCGGGTAGCGACATGGCGGCGTCCTGACGTTTTTTTGTCAGTATAGGAGACAAAAATGCACTTCACCGCAGGGCGATATCCCATGATATAACAATGATAAATCACTCCTCAGGGGACAACGTGGCACAGATCAACGAATACGGCCAGACGGTGGGCGATCCGATGCCCGATTGGCAGGGCGCAGATTTACTCGCGCGTAAGGTGCTACAAGGCAGATGCTGTCGGCTGGAGCCGCTGAATGCCCAGCGTCACGCCCCCGATTTGTTCGACGCCTATGCACAGGTCGACGACGAACGAGACTGGACATGGCTGAGTAGCGTGCGTCCACAGTCCGTTGCCGCCGCGCAGGTATGGCTGCAGGGCAAAGTGGATGACGCTGGGCTGGTGCCGTTTGCGGTCATCGATATCAGCAGCGAACGCGCAGTGGGCGTGGTATGTCTGATGGCGATTGACCGCCCAAACGGCTCGGTAGAAATTGGTCACGTGACCTGGTCGCAGCGCATGAAGCGCAGCATAATCAGCACCGAAGTGGTCTGGCTGCTGTTGCGCGAAGCGTTCGCCTGTGGCTATCGTCGCGTAGAGTGGAAAACCGATGCGCTAAATACCGCCTCGCGTCAGGCGGCGGAACGAATCGGCTTTACCTTCGAGGGCCGTTTCCGCCAGCGCATGGTGCGTAAAGGCCGAAACCGGGACAGCGACGTGCTATCAATTATCGACGGTGAATGGTCCGCGATTGACGCCACGTTGCAGGCCTGGCTGGCGGAGCGTAATTTTGACGCTAATGGTCAGCAGCTACGCCGACTGGAGAGTTTTAGAGAGTAGGGTGATGACCTGGCGGTGGTCTTGCCGCCAGTGAATCTGACACATTTCCCCCGCCAGGCCCGGAGAAAATGCCGCGGTCAGACCGAGTGTTATCTGCCCGGCGTTGAGGGCGATAACCTGTGCGCTGTTAAACCCCGGCAGTTCGCTGGTCGCAAAACTATATGCCTTATACAAGCTCTCTTTCGCGCTAAATGCCAGGGTTAACGCCAGCTCAAACGGCAGGCCGCTGGCCTCCAACATGCGGCGCTCTTCGGGCGTGACAATGCTTCCGACAACCTCATTGGCCATTTCCGGCGTGAAAATAGCGTCCAGATCCACCCCAACAGGATGTTTTGCCCCCACCGCCAGCGCGGTGGTGCCGCTGTGGCTGATGCTGCCGTAAATCTCCGGCGGCCAGATCGGTTGTCGCCTGTCGCCAATATCCGCGATATGACGGAGGCCGTATTGCCGCAAGGCATAAAACGCCGCCAGACGCCCGGCAAGATGTTCCGCTTTACGTTTATTGCCTGCGGGCTGAAGTTTGGCGTGATGGGGCAGCCACAGGAGATCGGCATCGGTGAAGGTGGCGGGGTCGAAATCGATACGGTGAAGCGTCAAACCGCCAAGGGAAAAGGTACTGTGCTGGGTGTTCATGGTGATACCCCTCTCCGCGAGGAGAGGGGGCCTCATGCTTAGAAGTGCGTGTTCACGCTCATGTAGTAGGTTCGGCCAGACTCGTTATAGGTCTCAGCTCCTGCGCCGTACATATAGCCCGTCGCGCCGCCGGTGGTCTGGGCGTTGCCCGCGCGCCAATGGCGTTTATCGAACAGATTGTCGATCCCCGCGGTCAGGCTGACGTATTTATTGGCATCCCAGGTACCGCTCAGGCCGACAATGCTATACGGGCTGACTTCGTTCAGCTCGCTACCGGTCGCCGGTTGGCCTTTATAGTTGTACTTCTTCGGCTGCTGCTTGCCGTACCAGGTGAAGGTCGACTGCACGGAGAAGTCCTGATAAACCTGCCAGCTCAGCGTCGAGTTGAGGGTGTATTCCGGGATGATCGACAGGCGATCGCCGGTCTCTTTGTTCTTACTTTGCAACATGTAGGTGATGTTGTTGGTCCAGTTGATGGCCTCGGTCACTGGCACATTCAACGTTCCTTCCAGACCTTCAACCAGCGCTTTTGGCACGTTCTCCCACTGATACAGATCGGTGCCGCTGCCGTTGGTATACACCGGCGAATAGCCCGCTTCAATCTTGTTGCGGTAATCATTGCGGAACCAGGTCGCCCCTGCCAGCCAGCCGTCGCGTTTGAACTCGAGGCCCACTTCTTTGTTGATGCTGGTTTCGGCTTTCAGGTCTTCATTCCCTTGCAGGTAGCAGCCGCTGGTGCTGGCGTAGCAGCCCTGGCCTTTGCTGTAAAGAATGTAGTTCGGGTTGGTCTGATACAGGCTCGGTGCTTTATAGGCGCGGGCGATGCCCATTTTCAGGGTGAAATCATCCCACAGACCCTGCGACAGGTTCAGCGACGGGCTCCAGTTATCGCCGACGATACTGTGGTGATCGAAGCGCAGCGCCGGAGTCAGCATGGTGCTGTCGGTCACTTCAATGTTGTCTTCCGCGAACAGCGAGAAGATTTCTGCCTGCGAATACGGGCTGCGGTTGGTGCTGCTCACCCCCGGGATCGGGCCGCCCATAAAGGTCTGGGTATTCGAGCCCATATCCTTCATTTTCTGCTGGTTCCACTCGGTGCCGAGCGTCAGCGTCTGGTTGAAGACGAAATCGACCGGCAGGTTGATTTCGCTGTGCAGCAGCACGTCGGACAAGTCGATATCGACAAACTCATTGGAGTTGAAAATCCCTTCGGTGCCGCCCGCCAGGCCTTCGCCTTTACGCGAGTTACGGGTGTGCTCGTACTGCGCCCAGGTGCTGGAGGTGATGCCGTTATCCCAGCCGCCGTTCCAGGTCAGGGAGTAGTTCTGGCGATACAGACGGTTGGTCTCTTTGCCGTAGTTCTCTTTAACGAACGCATTGGTGTTGGTGTTCTGGGTATCCCCGGCGTACAGATTGTTCTGACGGCTGTAGCCCGCCTCCAGCTCCAGGGACTGCATCGGAGCGAAGTCCCAGCGTATCACGCCGTTAATGTCTTTGTTTTCCACGCCTTCCCGTCCGGCGGGCAGGGTGTTCTGATAAATGCCGGTACGCTCTGACTGATGTCCCTGGTTGATGTCCCAGGCGTCGGCCTGCGTTTTGTCGAGGTTACCGTACAGACGGAAGCTGAAATCACCGCCCATCGGGCCGGAGAGGCTGAAGTTGGTGCGCTTGGTTGAGCCTTCGTCTTTATGTTCCGGCAGGTTCATATAGGTATCCCAGGAACCGTGCCACGCGTCGCTGCCTTTTTTGGTGATGATGTTCACCACCCCGCCCGCCGCGCCATTACCGTAACGCGCCGCCGCCGGGCCGCGAATTACTTCAATACGCTCAATCATCTCTGGCGGCACCCAGCTGGTATCACCCCGGGTGTCACGCTCGCCGCGCCAGCCCAGACGCACCGAGTTCCGGCTGGTCACCGGTTTACCGTCAATCAGGATCAGGGTGTTTTCCGGGCCCATCCCACGAATATCAATCTGGCGGTTGTTGCCGCGCTGACCGCTGGTGGAGTTCCCGGTCAGGTTCACGCCGGGCATGGTCCGGATAATTTCGGAGACATCACGGGCCGGAGGGCGTTTACGAATTTCATCGGCGGTGATGGTAGACACGCCCGGTGCCTGCAAGTTTTGCTGGGCGGCGGTGACGACCATGGTTTCGCCCGTCTCTGCCGTCGTTGCCTTTTCGGTCTCTTCTGCGTGCAGAGGGAATGCCACCCCGTAAATACCCAGATTGACCAGTAGGGCCAGTGATTTGAGTTTGTTATTCATTGTGAGCCAACGTCCTGCTGTATTGATAAAAGCCTCGTCATACTTCGCGCCGCAGGGGCGTTGGCTTTCCCCGCTCACTCCAGACACTTACTTATGTAAGCTCCTGGGGAAACGCTGCGTCGCCGCCTTCCTGCAACTCGAATGATGTAGAGGCTGTAAATGTTCTTAATCGCGCGCCAATACGCTATTGCAAATGCAAATAGTTATCAATAATATTATCAATAATTTTTGGAGTGTAACGAAAAATTCCACATACAGCGCGGGGTTAACGTGGCGGAGACGGTAACGACAGGGAGTGCAGCCTGGTGGCAACGCATTGACGGCCCGCAGTGGCGACGGGAAGGGGCGTTGTGCCACGTCACCTTTTACTGGCGCGATCCGGCCGGAAGCGAGTCACACTCGACGACAAAACGGGTGTGGATGTACATCACCGGTGTGACCGATCACCACCAGAACGCGGTGCCGCAGACGCTGTCCCGTCTGCCCGGCACCGACGTCTGGCAGTGGCAAACCCGGCTGCCTGCCAGCTGGCGCGGCAGCTACTGTTTTATTCCCTGCGAGCATGACGATGATTTTTCCCCGGCGCTGTTTAACGGCCACGCCCCGGACAGGCAGCTGCTGCGCGAAGGCTGGCGAAAGCTGCTTCCGCAGGCGATAGCCGATCCGCTCAATCGCCATAGCTGGCGCGGCGGGCGCGGGCATGCGGTGTCGGCACTCTCGCTCCCGGATGCACCGATTCAGCCCGGCTGGGATCTGCCTGAGGTGGCGCACAACCCGCCACTCTGCATTGACTGGCGCAGTCAGCGACTGGGCAACGTCCGTCGGGTGTGGATTTACACCACCGGAGACAATGCCTCGCCCGATCGCCCGCTGGCGTTGCTGCTGGATGGGCAGTTCTGGGCCGAGAGTATGCCGGTCTGGTCGCCGCTGGCACACCTGACCCGCGAAGGCCAGCTTCCCCCGGCGGTGTACATCTTAATCGATGCCATCGACAGCGCTCATCGCAGCGCTGAATTGCCCTGCAATACCGATTTCTGGCAGGCGTTACAGACCGAATTGCTGCCGCAGATCCAACGCCTCGCCCCGCACAGCGAATGCCCGGGGCACACCCTTGTCGCAGGTCAGAGCTTTGGCGGGCTGGCGGCGATGTTTGCCGGGTTGAACTGGCCGCAGCGGTTTGGCTGTGTGCTGAGCCAGTCCGGCTCCTACTGGTGGCCGACGCGCGGCGATCGTCGCGGGGGCGTTATCCCGGAAAAACTTTCTCGCGGTGAATTTTCGCCGCACGGCCTGCGCATCTGGCTGGAAGCCGGGCGGCGTGAGCCGGTTATCTTCGAGGCCAATCAGGCACTTTTACAACAATTAGACAAGCACCAGCAGCCGGTTTTCTGGCGTCAGGTTGACGGCGGACACGATGCGCTGTGCTGGCGCGGCGGGCTGACAGCAGGGCTGATAGCGCTCTGGCAGCCGCTGCTCGACGCATAAAGCGCGCTTTACGACAGGAGTTTGGTATGCAAATCAGTAACCCTTTCGATGATGCGCAAGGGCAGTTTTATATTCTGCAAAATGCGCAGCAACAGTACAGCCTCTGGCCGCAGCAGTGTGCGCTGCCGGAAGGCTGGCAGGTGGTTTGCGAGCCGCAAAGTGCGGACGTCTGCAATGCCTGGCTGGCTGCCCGCTGGACGCTTCTGAATCCTGCTCATTTTGTCGGAGTGCCTCATGACTGAACGTTTACCGCTGGTCGCGGCGCAGCCGGGGATTTGGATGGCGGAACAGCTTTCCTCTCTGCCGAACGCCTGGAGCGTGGCCCACTATGTCGAACTTGACGGCGAGATTGATGCCGCTCTTTTACAGCAGGCGATCGTGCTTGGCCTGGGGCAGGCGGATACCCTGCGGATGCGCTTTGGCGAAGATAACGGCGTGCCGTGGCAGCGGCTGGACGATAGCCTGCCGCCGGGCGTGGCTACGGTGAACGATCTGCGGCAGGAATCTGACCCACACGCCGCCGCCATGAACCTTATAAAGGCTGATTTAGCGCAAAACACCCGCGTCGACAGCGGCAATCCGCTGGTGTGCCATCAGCTACTCCGGGTGGCTGATACCCGCTGGTACTGGTATCAGCGTTATCACCATTTGCTGGTAGATGGCTTCAGTTTCCCGGCGATTACCCGTCAGATCGCCCATATTTACCGTGCCTTACAGCGCAAGGAAACTTTACCTGACTCGCCGTTCACACCGTTTGCCGAGGTGGTCGAAGAGTATCAGCGCTACCGTGAAAGCGACGGCTGGACGCGCGACGGTGCGTTCTGGGCTGAACAGCGCCAGCAGCTACCGGCTCCTGCCTCGCTCTCTGCCGCCCCGTTGCCGGGCCGCGCCGCCAGCCCCGATATCTGGCGGCTGAAGCTGACTGCCTGCCCTCACACCTTCCGCCAGATAGCCGCCTCAACCTCAAGCCCGCGCAGCGATTTGGCCCTGGCGCTGGCGGCGCTGTGGCTCGGTCGCCTGTGTGGGCGCAACGACTACGCGGCGGGGTATATCTTCATGCGTCGTCTGGGTTCCGCGGCGCTGACCGCCAGCGGGCCGGTGTTGAACGTGCTGCCGCTGGCGGTCACAATCGCGCCGGAAGAAACCCTGCCGGAGCTGGCGAATCGACTCGGGGCGCAGCTCAAAAAAATGCGCCGCCATCAGCGTTACGACGCCGAGCAAATTGTGCGTGATGCAGGCAAGGCGGCAGGAGAGGAGCCGCTATTTGGCCCGGTATTTAACATCAAACTCTTCGATTATCAGCTGGATATCGATGGCGTTCGCGCTACCACTCACACCCTGGCAACCGGGCCGGTGAATGATCTGGAGCTGGCGCTGTTCCCGGATGAAGAGGGCGGCCTGGCGATTGAAGTGCTGGCCAATCAGCAGCGCTATGAGCAACATGAACTGCAGCAGCACGTGGCGCGTCTGCACGCGTTGCTGGCGCAGTTTGCCGCCAACCCTCTGCTTCGCTGCGGCGAGGTGGATCTGGTATCGGCTGACGAATATCAGCGCCTGGAACAGATTAATGACACCGCAATGATGCTGCCAGACACCACGCTCAGCGCACTGGTGGCGGCGCAGGCGGAGAAAACGCCGGACGCACCGGCGCTGGCCGATGCCCGGTTACAGTTCAGCTATCGCGAAATGCGCCAGCAGGTCGTGGCCCTGGCGAAAGTGCTGCGCCAGCGCGGGGTGAAGCCCGGCGACAGCGTGGCGGTGGCGCTGCCTCGTTCGGTATTTTTAACCCTGGCGCTGCACGGAATTGTCGAAGCGGGTGCGGCATGGCTGCCGCTGGATACCGGCTATCCGGACGATCGCCTACAGATGATGCTGGAAGATGCGCAACCTACGCTTCTGATAACGTCTGACGATCAGCTCAGTCGATTCCCCGGGGTCGAAACCCTCTGTTATAGCGAAGCGCTGGCGGTCGATGACGCTCTGCCGCTAGCGCTGTCTCGCCCGCAGCACACCGCCTATATCATCTTCACTTCTGGCTCAACGGGCCGCCCAAAAGGGGTGATGGTCGGCCAGACGGCGATCGTCAACCGCCTGCTGTGGATGCAGGATCATTATCCGCTGACCGCCGCCGATGTGGTGGCGCAGAAAACCCCGTGCAGTTTTGACGTGTCGGTGTGGGAGTTCTGGTGGCCGTTTATCACCGGAGCAAAACTGGTGATGGCTGAGCCGGATGCGCATCGCGACCCGCAGGCGTTGCAGCAGTTCTTCGCGGATTTTGGCGTGACGACCACCCATTTTGTGCCGTCGATGCTGGCGGCATTTGTGGCATCGCTCAGCGACGAAAACGTCGCGTCCTGCCGTACGCTGAAACAGGTGTTCTGTAGCGGCGAAGCACTGCCGACCGCGCTGTGCCGCGAATGGGAACAGCGTATCGGCGCGCCGTTGCACAATCTATATGGGCCAACGGAAGCGGCGGTGGACGTCAGCTGGTATCCGGCGTTTGGCCCGGAACTGGCGGCGGTGACCGGGAATAGCGTGCCGATTGGCTTCCCGGTATGGAACACCGGGTTACGTATTCTCGACGCCCAAATGCGTCCGGTGCCGTTTGGCGTGGCAGGGGATTTATACCTCACCGGCATCCAGCTGGCGCAGGGGTACATGGGCCGGCCGGATCTCACCGCCAGCCGATTTATTGCCGATCCCTTTGCCCCCGGCGAGCGAATGTATCGCACCGGGGACGTGGCGCGCTGGCTGGCGAATGGCGCGGTGGAATACCTGGGCCGCAGTGACGATCAGTTGAAAATTCGCGGACAGCGGATCGAACTCGGTGAAATTGACCGCATGATGCTCAACCTGCCGGACGTAGCGCAGGCGGTGGCGCACGCCTGTGTGTTGAATCAGGCGGCGGCCATCGGCGGTGATGCGCGCCAGTTAGTGGGCTACGTGGTGTCCGAATCGGGTCTGCCGCTGGACCGTGAGGCCATGCTTGCACAATTGCGCGACGCGCTGCCGCCGCATATGGTGCCGGTCACGCTGTTGCAGATGTCGAGTTTGCCGCTGAGTGCCAATGGCAAGCTTGACCGCAAAGCCTTGCCGCTGCCGGAACTGGCGCAAAAAACGCCGGGTCGCGCGGTTGAAAGCAAAACTGAAATCGCGGTGGCGCAGGCTTTTAGCGCCCTGCTCGGGTGTGATATTCACGATGTCGATGCGGATTTCTTTGCCCTCGGGGGCCACTCACTGCTGGCGATGCGTTTGGCGGCGCAGCTCAGCCGCACCTTTGCTCGGCAGGTCACGCCGGGCCAGGTGATGGTCGCCTCCACGGTGGGTAAACTCAGCCATCTGCTGGACTCGGTAAACGAGGCGCAGGCGCAGCGTCTGGGCTATGAAACCCTGCTGCCGTTACGCGAAAGCAGCGGCCCGACGCTATGGTGCTTCCATCCTGCGTCGGGTTTTGCCTGGCAGTTTAGCGTCCTGGCCCGCTGGCTAAGCCCACGCTGGTCGATTACCGGCATTCAATCGCCGCGCCCGGAAGGGCCGATGGCCAGTGCGGAAAATCTGGACCAGCTTTGCGAGCATCATCTGGCGACGCTGCTGCAACAGCAGCCGCAGGGACCCTATTATCTGTTTGGCTATTCGCTCGGCGGCACGCTGGCGCAGGGCATCGCCGCCCGCTTACGGCAGCGCGGCGAAGCGGTGGCGTTTCTCGGCCTGCTCGATACCTGGCCGCCGGAAACGCAGAACTGGTCAGAGAAAGAGGCCAACGGTCTGGATCCGGAGGTACTGGCGGAAATTAATCGTGAGCGCGAGGCCTTTCTGGCGGCACAGCAGGGGCAGGCTTCAGGCGAGTTGTTCAGCGCTATCGAAGGCAACTACGCCGATGCGGTGCGGCTGTTGACCACCGCGCACAGCGTGGCGTTCGATGGCAAAGCCACGCTGTTCGTGGCCGAAAAAACGCTGACGCCGGGTCAGGATCCGCACCGTGCCTGGGCACCGTGGGTCAACGAACTGGACGTTTATCGCCAGAACTGCGCTCACGTGGACATCATTTCCCCGCAGGCGTTCGAGGCGATTGGCCCGGTGCTGAAGGAAATTCTGGGGTAAGGTCAGGCGGCGGGTAGTCGTGGTGCTGCCCGCTATCCTTATTGAACGCTTATGGCACAATGAGCGCTTTCTATAATGGAGTGAACGGAAGTGCTCAATCGTATTGACCTGTTTTTGATGGACCCACCCGCTACCCGCCTGACCGGCGTCAGGCGCTACGGCCTGGAGTTTTTGTGGTTCGGCATCAAGGAACTGCGTGCCTGTTTGTTTGCGGGGCTGTTTTTTGTGGCGATATTCTGCGTGCCGCGTACGGGCCTGATGGGCATCTCGCGTTATGATCTGCTGTTGCTTATTGCGTTAGCCATCCAGTTCACCATGTATTTCACCCGGCTCGAAAGCCCGGATGAAATCAAAGCCATCACCCTGTTTCACCTGCTCGGTTTCGCTCTTGAATTATTTAAAACCTCCTCGGCCATTGGTTCGTGGAGCTACCCGGAAGCGGGCTGGAGCAAAATAGGCGGAGTGCCACTGTTCAGCGGATTTATGTACGCGGCGGTAGGTAGCTACCTCATTCAGTGCTGGCGTTTACTGGATTTGAAAATTCGCCATCATCCGCCGATTCTGCATGCCGTTTTGCTTTCACTGGCGCTGTACGCCAACTTCTTTACCCATCACTTTATCGGCGACTATCGCGGATATATTGCCGCCGTGGCGCTGGGGATGTACGCCCGTTCGACGGTGATTTTCACCCCTTACGATCGGCCTTATAAAATGCCGCTGCTGGTGGCTTTCGCGCTAATTGGCTTCTTTATCTGGCTGGCGGAAAACATGGGCACCTTCTTCGGCGTGTGGCGGTATCCGAATCAGCTGGGCGCATGGGCGACGGTACATGTCGGCAAGTGGGGGTCATGGACGCTGCTGGTGATGATGACCTTCACCATCACGCTGTTCCTGAAGGATATTAAAAAGCGGATCCATGTCGCACAGTAATGTGAGGGTGAACAGCCCTCAATACTTCTCCGGCAAACGGTGAACCGCTTTCAGCATGCCGTCTTCTATCTCGATATAGCCACCCACTTTGAGTTGAGAGAGCATTTTCATCACCGTACTGCGTGACAGGCGCGTTCTTTCCAGAATGTATTTTGCGGCAGTGGTGGATTGGCGCAGGTTGTCGGGTTCACGCATTAACGCCAGTAGCTGGAATTTCAGCACATCATAGGATGTCGGAGCCGTCATGATCGCATTGTTTTTAAAGAGGTTGGTCGTGATCTTAGTGATGTGGCCGACTAACAGTTTCCAGGCATTTCTCTCTGCAATGATTTCATGAGCCCGTTCCGTCTTTAAGGTCGCTATCTTCGCGACACTCACTGTCTCAAGAAACAGGCCCGACGCATCCGGTATCATATTGGTAATGCCAAAAATATTCGGGGTGGGCAGGGATGACATAACAAAGTCATCCGTTTCTCTGCCAACTTTAACGAGGCCAGACTGCAGGATGTAACACATGTTCATCCCATCAATGGATAAGTACAGTTTCGTCCGGGGGGGAACATCCTCAAAAACGACATACGGGATGAGTACGTCGATGAGTTCACGCGTTGCCTGAGACTCCGCCAGGGTGGTCATGCCTTTCAGATAAGACTCTTTCATATCAGCACGTATCAGGTTGCAAACTATTGCTATAAATTTAGCAACAGAGCGCCTGAGCGTACATCAA
This sequence comes from Scandinavium lactucae, assembly GCF_033843265.1. NCBI lineage: Bacteria > Pseudomonadati > Pseudomonadota > Gammaproteobacteria > Enterobacterales > Enterobacteriaceae > Scandinavium > Scandinavium lactucae. The sequence goes on along the minus strand of NZ_JAWXRD010000002.1, from coordinate 88,626 downwards.
TACTTCAGCGGAATGTTATGGATAGCCAACAGCAACCCTTTGTCAGTGGTGATGTATCCCCCGGTTTTGAGCTGCGCCAGGATTTTCATAATGCTGCTCCGCGATACAAAGGTACGGCTTTGCACGTAGTTAGCGATAGTCACGCTATGACGAATGGCTTCCGGTTCGCTCATTAACTCATAAAGCTGGTAACGGATAATATCGTAGGATGATAATGACGATATTTTAGTGCAGTGGTCGTAGACCCGCGTCACGGTATATATCAGCATCTGAGACAAGGATCGCCAAAGGTTATTATCAGCAATAACCTGGTTGGCGACTTCCAGCGGCATCCAGCTTACTTCAGAAACTTCATGGGTACGGATAAAAAGATATTCAGGATCCGTCATTTGCGTACTCATGCCAAAAATAAAAGGCGCAGACTCGGTGTTTAACACCATACCGTCAACGCTGCGGTACAGCGACACGCTACCTTTATGCAACAAAAAACACTTTCGTTTCTCGTTATCCATATAGTTAATCGTCTGACGTTCTTTTGTTTCAAAGTTGTTAGAAAATGGCGTGAGATGAAAAAGAAGTTTTTCTATTTCAGCAGTGGGTTTTTTATTCCTGAGATTGTTTTCTTCAGGGAGGAAAACTTTTTGTTGTTCATATACAGTCATTTACATAACCCCGTGCGCGCATAAGAACATTCTTATGACGTTAATAATTGGCTGCATTATGGTAAAGAACTTTTATTAAGTGAATAAATGTTGCGGTGTAAAATTACACCGAAAAATACCTTGAGTTTAGTGCGCCATTTGATGAAAATTGATTCATGCAGTGAATTGATGATTGATGAGTTAGATCGATTTTGAATACAAGTCAGTTTTCCTCGGGCGTTCTAGTCTGACTGGCTGACAGTATTCAGTTGAAGATTGGTTTTATTGTCATTAATTAAACGAGCACTGTGCAATTCATTTGATGAAGCAAGGAAATGTTCAACGGGAAGTTCAATTGCCTTCGGGTAATTGATGGGTGCTGTATTGCCTGAATTCGTTGGCGTTACTTATATAAATAAAGGAAACCATTATGAAAAAGAATTTAATCGCTATGGCTATCGCGGCTACTGCTGTTCTGTCTGCGGCTAACGCATTCGCTGCTGCGGGTCAGGTTAATTTCACCGGCCAAATTATCGATGTGGGTTGCGATGTCATTAACACCGTATCAAACCCATTACAGGTAAACCTGGGTCAGGTTGCTCGCTCTGAGTTTGTGAACTCCGGCGACACCGCCGCGGCGACTAGCTTCAATATTCAGCTGACCAACTGCCCAGTCTCTATTGGTACCGCCAGTATTAAGTTCGACGGCACGGCTCTGAACGGCGACAACAGTCTGTTACAGCTGACTCAGGAATCCGGTGTTGCAACAGGTGTAGGCATCCAGCTCTCTGATGCAAGCGGCATTCTGCCTCTGGCGCAGCCATCCGCGGCTTACGCCCTGCAGTCTGGCAGCACCATGAACAATCTGCCGTTCACTGCGCGCTACAAATCTGTGGCAACGACGGTTACCGCAGGTCCAGCGAACGGCGTGGCCAACTTCAGCGTTATTTACAACTAATACTCCGCCCGCCAGGGCTGGATATTAACTGATTGGCCGGCGGCAACAATGCCGGCCATTTTTTATCTCCCCGACAGGAAACTGATATGAAATTTTTTACTGGCTCAATACTGGCTGTACTGCTGGTTACATCAACCTTAGCCCAGGCGGGTGTCGTTATAGGCGGAACACGCCTGATTTATGACGGAGGTAAGAAGGAGTCTTCACTAAGCGTCACTAACCCGGACAAGGTGTCTTATCTGGTGCAGTCCTGGGCCGATACCACCGCTGGTGGCGCTGAGAAAGCCCCCTTTATGGTGACCCCGCCGCTGTTTCGTCTCGACGGTGGGCAGCAAAATGTGCTGCGCGTGGTTCGCGCGGGCGGCAATCTGCCCAATGACAGGGAGTCGTTGTACTGGATGAACATTAAGGCTATTCCGGCTGCGGAAGTCTCCAGTAACCAGAACACCCTGCAAATTGCGGTCAAAAACCGCATCAAGCTGATTTTCCGACCGGCGGGTCTGAAAGGCGTACCAGAAGACGTAGCGGATAAACTCACCTGGCAGCGCAGCGGCGACAGCCTGCAAGTCACGAACCCGACGCCTTTTTATATGAACTTTATGCAAATCAACGTGGCGGGCAAAGAGGTAAAAAACGTGACCTATGTAGCACCGCAAAGCACAGCAAAATTTGCGCTGCCCGCAGGCGTCAGCGGCGGCAGCGTGAGCTGGAAAATTATCAGTGATTACGGTGCCATTGGGCCGGAACACAAAGGTTCTCTGTAATAAGTCACAACTCCAGAAAAACACGGCTGAAAAGCAATAGATGTTTTATCAGGAAACTGCTTTGCGGGCAGGAGTTAATGGATGAATAGCACAATAAAACAGGGCAGATACATGCCTATTCCGCGAGTGACCAGGCTCGCGTATTTGATCGCCGGGCAATTTGTGCTGATGGGGAGTTTCCCCCTCAGCGCCCTGGCGCGTGATGTCTTTAACCCGGCGCTGCTGGAAGTGGATTCGCCTCACCAGGGGATGACTGACCTCTCTGTTTTTGAAGACGGAGCTGGCCAGCCGCCGGGTGTTTATCACGTTGATATCTATTTGAACAACGATTTACAGGATACGCGCGACGTCGAGTTCAGCCTGCAAAAAGATGCCTCTGGACATCAAAGTCTGCAGCCGTGTCTGAGTGTGGCCGAGCTGAATGAAATGGGTGTCAAAACCGATCTCTACCCGGACCTGGGCGATAAAACCGTCAAATGCGCGAATCTTGGTGCGATTCCACAGGCCAAAGCCGAATTCCGTTTCAGCGGCCAGCAGTTGCTGCTCAGTATTCCACAAATGGCGGTGTCCCAGAGCGCGCGAGGCTATGTGCCTGAAGCGCAATGGGACAACGGTATCCCGGCTTTTCTGCTTAATTACAGTTTCAGCGGGGCGAATAATTATGCCCGCAGCGGTGATGGGCGGGACAACGACAGCCAGTACGCGAACCTGCGCCCGGGGATCAATATTGGTCCGTGGCGGTTACGCAATTATACCACCTGGAGCCGCGACAGCAGTGGTCAGGACAAGTGGGATACAGTTTATACCTATGCTTCGCGCAGCATAATCGCATTGAAAAGCCAGTTGGTGATGGGTGACAGCACTTCACCCTCGGACGTGTTTGACAGCGTGCCGTTTCGCGGAGCGCAACTGGCCTCCGACGACGACATGTTGCCGGACAGCCAGAAAGGCTATGCCCCAGTGGTACGCGGCATCGCGCGGACTAACGCCCAGGTGATTATTCGCCAGAACGGCTACATCATTTATCAAAGCTATGTGTCACCGGGTGCATTCGAAATCAATGATATGTACCCGACCGGTGGCTCCGGTGATCTGTACGTCACCATCAAAGAAGCGGACGGCAGCGAACAAAACATGGTGGTGCCGTTTGCGTCACTGCCAGTGCTGCAACGCGAAGGCCGTGTGAAATACAGCCTCACCGGCGGGCAATATCGCGCCTATGACCACCGCGTCGATAACGCGCCTTTCGCTCAGGGGACGCTTATTTATGGTTTACCTAAAGGTTTCACTGTCTACGGTGGTACTCAACTAGCCGAGCACTACCGATCGGTGGCGCTCGGTGTGGGTAAAAATCTCGGTGATTTCGGTGCGTTATCGACCGATGTTACCCAGGCCTGGTCCGATATGAACGATCTGGGTAAAGACAACGGCCAGTCCTGGCGCGTGCGTTACAGCAAAAATATCGTTCAGACCGGGACCAACTTTGCGATTGCGGGCTATCGCTACTCGACGAGTGGCTTCTATAGCCTGCCGGAGGCAATGTACACCTGGCGTGACGACGGCAATGACTCACCGTTATTACAGGAACGTCGACGTAACCGCAGCGAAATGACCATCAGTCAGAGCCTCGGTGATAGTGCAGGCTCGTTATCCCTCAGCTGGATCGGTGAGAATTACTGGAACAGCGATCGGACAATGCGTTCGATTGGCGCGGCCTATTACAACTCGTGGAACGGCATCAGTTATGGCCTGAACTACAGCTATAACGAGAACTCCGTGACCTCCAATGGAACGCAAATTGGCCGAGTGTACGACCGCGATCAGGTCTTCAGCCTCAATATTAACGTGCCGTTTAGCCTGTTCATGCCCAACACCTGGGCCAGCTACACTCTGAACACCAGCAAGAAAGGCAATACCACCCAGACCGTGGGTCTTAACGGCACCGCGCTGGACGCCAGCAACCTGAGCTGGAGCGCTCAGGAAGGATATGGCAGCCAGGGAACCGGCAACAGCGGTAATCTCAACGCCGATTATCGCGGCACATACGGAGAAGTCACTGGCGGCTATGCCTATGACAAAGATACCCAGCGTATTAACTACGGCTTGCAGGGTGGGGTTCTGATACACGAGAACGGCGTGACCTTCGGTCAACAGATGAATGAAACCGTTGCGCTGGTGGCCGCCCCGGGTGCCAGTGGCATTGCCGTCAGCAGCCAGCCAGGAGTGAAAACTGACTGGCGTGGTTATGCGATTGTTCCATACGCGACGCCGTATCGCCGCAATCCGGTACAGCTTGATCCTGAATCGCTGCCTGACGACGTGGATCTCGCGCTCAATAACCAAAACGTGGTGCCAACGCGCGGCGCAGTCGTGCGGGCGAACTTTAACGCCAGTGTCGGTCAGCGTGCGCTGATGACGATTCTGCGGGTGGGCGGGGGACCGGTTCCGTTTGGCGCGATGGTCACCGACCCGACGCAGAAAGGGGCGCAGGGCTTTATCGTCGGCGATGGCGGGCAGGTTTATCTGACCGGTCTGGAAGACAGTGGTGCGCTACAGGTTAAGTGGGGCAATGAGGCTGGAGAACAGTGTTCCGTGCATTATTCTCTGAACAAACAGACGGCAGATAATGCGGGCGTACAGATGCTCAGCGGTCACTGTCAGTGAGGAAAGTTATGTCTTTATTCTCGTTGGTGAAAAGGTTCTTACTGCTGTGTGGTTTGCTGGCAGGGCTGGGTTTCATAGCGCCAGCGGCATTCGCGGCGAATAGCGGGTGCGTGAGTTCGCCTGCAATTCCTGGGTTAGCAACGCTAGGTTCTGTGGCCGTTGATGCCACCGTTCCGGTTGGAAGTATCATTCCAGGTACCGAACGATACTTCAGCTTCTCGGGGAACTGCTCCTCCATCAGCGCCGTGCCGCAGGGGAGTGTTATCATCACCTGCTATTATGGCACAGGAGCAGAAGTGGCGGGGATGCCTGGCGTCTATAATACCGGTGTAACCGGCATCGGTATTACCTTAATAAACTCTGCAGGCGTGCGTATTTCTGGTGGCGGGGCGGCTTGTGATACCCGAAATACACCATTAGGGTATATTTCAAACACTAGTGCAAAAACGTATTCCATCAGTATGACGCTAGCGTTGGTGAAAACCTCTAATACCGTTGGCACAGGCTCACTGGTTCAGGCACAAACGAAATTTGGCATCGGGATGTATAACACCGGCTATGGGATAGGCAGCAATGCCGACAGTTCAGTTTCCTATGCCGGAACCATCAATTACCGCAGCATTACCTGTTCGTTCAGTGCGATAACGCCCGTGCCGCTACCGAAAGTGCCGCGCTCTGATTTTAACGGCATTGGTTCAACAGCAGGTGATAAGAATTTCACGGTGCCCGTCACATGTAATTCGCCCGCCAACGTCAGCGCGTATATGACGTCCGCAGGGTATCTCTCGAAACCTAATGGCGTACTGGCGTTAACGAGCGCTACCGGAAATGCCGGAGGGGTCGGTATTCAGGTCATATATAACGGCAGCCCTGTAGCCTTTGATAGTTACTTCAACGTAGGCAGTATTATCAGCGCTGGCGGAACGTTAAATATTCCATTTGTTGCCCGTTATTATCAGGCCGCGAGTCCTGTCACTCCGGGTATCGCCAATGCCACTGCAACCATCACTATGGCCTATCAATAATAGTCCGTAATGAGAGAGGTATTCTTAAATGGAGGTTCAGATGTATGTCTTACGTTATTATCTGCCGCTGGTTGTTAAAATAATTATCATCCTGACGCTCACTGGATGCATTGTCTGGAGTTTAATTCCAGACGGAACCTCGGAGTTTTAGCATTGTAATATTATCAATAAGTTTTACGCCAGCAGTGAGGTAGGTATGTTGCAAATCGTGATAGAGGATAAAAATACCTTATACCGAAAAGGCATGGAGATCTTGCTGGAGCAGATTTTCCTGCGTGAAGAAGGTGAGTGGGTTGAATTCCTGCCTCTCACCGAAGACCATGTGGCCGTTGCCGATGTCATTGTAAAAAATTTTGAACCGGGTGAAAGTTATATCTGTAATTCGGTATTACGCGGTCGAAAATCTGCCAGTCTATTAATTGGCATTTATGAAGGAGACACCAACCCACATTTTGGTGAACTGCCGTTATGTGTCAATAACATTGTATTTATCAATCGGGCAGAAAGTCTCAGTAAAACCAGGGCATTAATCTTACGTGGTTGGGATAATCGCGCCCAGACAGCCCCCCGAAATAGTAGACAAACGTGTCAGGGTTGTCTGCATCGAACCCTGTCCCCCCAACAGGTTAAAGTCGCCGCCCATTTTTATCGCGGATATAATCCAGAAAAAACGGCCAGCGATTTGCAACTCAATGTGAAAACCGTGTGTGCGCATAAGCGGATGATCATGACTAAGTTTAATCTTTATTCTGATTGTGAATTATTGCATTTCCTCGATGGATTGAAAAATCAAAAGCTGACACCGAATGTATTTTCAGAGTTTCTGGCTGGTAACTAATCTTTAATCGTGTTTTTATTTTAAGGGAAGAAAATGAAACCTCTGTCAATATTTCGCCGACAGGCTATCTGTCTGGCGCTGCTGGTCTGTTCCTCGCAGGCAGGTGCGGGATTATTGGTTAACGATGCACAGTTACGCTCTGATTTAGCCTGGCTGGCGGACCGCGATATTATTCAGCTTAATCTCGCTACCTGGCCGCTCAGCCAGGAAGAGGTCAATCGGGCGCTTTCCAACGCCAACGCCCCGCGTACGGTAGCGAATCAGGAAACGCTCGCCCGGGTACAGCGTCGTCTGGCGGAATTAAAGGCACCGCTCCGCCTCAACGGCTGGACGCATTCCGCCAGCCCGTCGTTGCCGCAGGGATTTGACGACACCCCCACCAGCGCTCACGGACTTGGCGCGGCGCTCGCCAGCAGCGGTGAGTTCTGGGATATCAATCTTCAGGGCCAGGCCGAAAGCCATCAGTACATCAATGACGCTTCACACTACAACCTCAACGGGGCGTATGCGGGTGTAAAACTGTTTAACCAGTGGCTGGCGTTTGGTGAGATCCCGCAGTGGTGGGGGCCGGGCAATGATGGCAGCACCATTCGTTCCGATGCGGCACGCCCGGTGGTCGGTTTTATACTGCAACGTGCAGAGCAAACACCTTTCGACACCCCCTGGCTGGCGTGGCTCGGCAGCTGGCAATATCAGCTTTCCGCCGGGCAACTGCGCCAGTATCAACGCCCGGAAGAGCCTAAACTGATCGGCGGCAGACTGACCGCCAGCCCGTTTAATCTCCTGGATGTGGGGATGTCACGAATGCTGATGTGGGGTGGGAAAGGGCGACCCAATACCCTGGACTCGTTTGGCGATGCGCTACTCGGGCGGGACAACACCGGCAGTCAGGACCGGGATCCGGGCGATCAGATGGCGGGTATTGATTTTCGCCTCAAACTGCTGCCGCTGACGGGCCTCCCGCTCAGCCTGTACGGGCAAATCACCGGCGACGATCAGGCAGGAATATTGCCCTCACACAATACCTTTGTCGGCGGAATTGAAGGGCATCAGAGCCTTAACCTCGGGCAGGTAAACTGGTTTCTGGAGGCAGCGGACACCCGTTCCAGCCTGAAGGACACCGGCATCATCTATTACCACTACTGCTATCACGGCGGCTATTACCAACAGGGCGCGCCGCTGGGGGATGCGATGGGCGGCGACGGGACGCAGTATTCCGGACGAGTGGAACTGGTGCTGGAAAATCAGCAGCGGCTGAGTACGCGGCTGGTGTGGGCGCGGGTGAACCGTACGTCGCAGAGCATTAATCAGGCGTATCCTGCATCGGCGACGATGAAAGGGATTGCGCTGGGCTGGAGCGTGCCGGTGAACGCCTGGGCCACGGTGGAGACCGGATTCTGGAGCGGCACGGCGGATACGGGGATGTCAGCCGGATTCCGGCTCACCCCTTCACTTTGAGGTTTTCCCTAACGGCACCACCAGCGGCGTGCCGGCCACCGGGTCTTCAATAATCAGACTCCGCAGGCCATAAATCCGTTCAATCAGCTCCGCCGTCACGATCTCTTTCGGCGCACCCTCGGCAATAATTTGCCCATCGCGTAGGGCAATCAAATGCGTGGCGTAGCGGCAGGCCTGATTGAGATCGTGCAGTACCGCCGCCAGGGTATAACCCTGTTGGCGATTGAGGTCGCTCAGCAGTTCCAGCAAATCAATTTGATGGCTGATATCCAGCCAAGTCGTCGGCTCGTCGAGCAGCATGATCGCCGTTTCCTGGGCCAGCACCATCGCAATCCATGCGCGTTGGCGCTGGCCGCCGGAGAGGGTATCCACGCTTTGATTCGCCAGGTCCACGACGCCGGTGGCCTGCATCGCCCGTTGCACCGCGTCCTCATCTTCCTGACGCCAGCGGGCGAACAGCGGCTGATGCGGGTAGCGCCCGCGAGCCACCAGCTCCTGCACCGTGATATCGCCCGGGGTGGTGGCGTTTTGTGCCAGCAGACCTATGCGTCGTGCCACCTCTTTACTGGCAAAGCGCTGGATCTGCTCCCCGTCGAGCAACACCTGGCCATGCTGCGGGGTCATCAGGCGGCTCAAGGTGCGTAACAGGGTCGATTTCCCACAGCCGTTGGGGCCGATGATGGCGGTAAAATGCCCGTCCGGAATGGCCACGTTCAGCCCCTCGGCGATGACTTTTTTGCCGTAGCTGAGGGTCAGATTGTCGCCTTGCAGGCGAGCGTCAGAGTGGGTCATTTTTTACGGGACTCCTGAATAAGCAGGGCGATGAGATACAGACCGCCGAGGCTGACGGTCACCACGCCCACCGGAAGCTGGTAAGGCATAAACAGCTGCTGCGCGCCGAAATCGGCAAGCAAAAGCAGCAACGCGCCGCACAGGGCCGACTGGGTTAACCCCCAGCGTGCAGTGCCGCTGAGACGCCGGGCAATGTGCGGGGCCACCAGCGCAATAAAGGATATTGGCCCCGCCAGCGCGGTTGATGCCGCCGTTAGCACCACCGCCACCAACATCATCCATAAGCGCGATCGTTCCACCTGGACGCCCAACGCGCAGGCGCTGTCGTCGCCCATTTCCAGCAGCCGCAGTTGGCGTACCAGCAGGGCGGCGAAGACCAGCATCAGCAGCAGGATCGGTGCGGCAGGGAAAATTTTCGCCCACGTCAGCCCGTTCAGCGATCCGGCGAACCACAGCCCGGCCGACTGTGCCGTTTCAAGCGAGGCTCGGAGCAGCAGCCAGGTATTGAAGGCCATGAGCATGGCGCGGATCCCAATCCCGATAATGATCAACCGGAAAGTGTCGATCCCATTACGCCACGCCAGCAGCCAGACCAGCAGCGAGGTGACAATCCCGCCCGCCATCGCCGCCAACGCAATAGCAGTCTGATGCTGACCAAACAGCACCATCGCCACCAATACGCCGCTCCATGCCCCGGTGTTGAACCCCATCACGTCCGGGCTGCCGAGCGGGTTACGCATCAGCGACTGGAAAATCGCGCCGCTAACCCCGAGCGCCGCACCGACCAGCAGCGCCATCAGCACCCGCGGCAGTCGCCATTCGGTCACCACCATCGTCACGTTTCGCGGCGCATCGCCCCACAGCGCGGCCAGCACCTGGTTTAAATCCAGCGTCACTGCCCCGCTGCGCAGGCTGTACAGCGCAATGATCAGGCTTACCAGCGTCAGCAGCAGGCAGCTCCATAGCAGACGGCGGGACGGGGCCATCATGCGACACCTCCGCGCGACGGCTGGCGACGCACCAGCCAGATAAGCATCGGCGCGCCGATAAAGGCGCTCACCACCGAGACGCGCAGTTCACCCGGCACCAGCAGGCGGCCAATAATATCAGCGAATAGCAGCAGGGCAGGGGTGGCGAGCAGGGTGACCGGCAGCGACCAGCGGTGATCGCCCCCGACCAGCCAGCGTGAAATATGCGGCACCATCAGGCCGATAAACGCAATCGGCCCAACCAACGCGGTAGCGCTGCCGCTCAAAACGGTAATTGCCAACAGGCCCAAAAGTTGAGTGCGCGCCACTTTATTCCCAAGCGCGCTGGCGGTATCCGCCCCAAGGCTGAGGCTGTTCAGCGAGCGGCTTAACCCGAGTGCGACAACAATGGCGAGAGTGACCGGAATCAGCACCACTTTCAGGGTTTCCAGGGAGCGAATATCCAGCGATCCGGCCTGCCAGAAACGCAGCTGATCGTACACATCGGGATTCAGCAGCGCGATGCCGTTAGAGAGGCCATCGAGCACCGCCCCGAGCGCCACGCCCGCCAGGGTCAGACGCACCGGGCTGAGCTGTCCGCCGCCCTGACTGCCGGTGAAGGCCACCAGCAGCGAGGCAATCAGCGCCCCGCCAAAGGCGAGGAGCAGCTGTTCCTGCGGCAGCGTCAGGCCGAACAGCGCCGCGCCCAGCACGATGGCAAAGCTGGCTCCGGCGTTAACGCCGAGAATGCCGGGGTCGGCAAGCGGATTGCGGGTGAGGGTTTGCATTAAAGCGCCCGCCAGACCGAGCGCGCCCCCGGCCAACAGGCCAGCAAGGGTGCGGGGGAGGCGGGCGTCAAGAACAATGGTGCAGTCGGGACTCCGACAGGTGCCGGACAGGGCGTCCAGTACCACGTTCAGCGGCAGCGGTTTAGCGCCAATTAGCAGGCTGAGCGCGGCAGCGGCTATCAGCAGAATGAGTAATCCGGGCACGGCGACGGTACGCAGCGTGGCGGCAGAAAACGACATAGCAACGTCCATGATGTGATAATGATAGTAATTATCGTTCTCGATCTTATTCGCCTATGTTAGCATGTGCGGCCACGGAAATGGTACCGAAAGATCGTTGAAGGCCCTGTCATGCAAAGACAATCCTGGCTGCTAAATCTCAGCCTGCTGAAGACTCACCCGGCGTTCCGCGCCGTCTTTATCGCCCGTTTTATCTCCATTCTCTCTCTCGGCCTGCTTGGCGTTGCCGTGCCGGTGCAAATCCAGACGCTGACTCACTCCACCTGGCATGTCGGGCTGGCGGTGACGTTAACCGGCGGGGCGATGTTTATCGGCCTAATGCTCGGCGGCGTGCTGGCCGACCGCTATGAACGCAAGAAGCTTATCCTGTTGGCGCGCGGCACCTGTGGCATCGGCTTTATTGGCCTATGGCTGAACGCGCTGCTGCCTGAACCGTCGCTGCTGGCGATTTATCTGCTCGGGATCTGGGATGGGCTGTTCGCCTCGATTGGCGTCACCGCCCTGCTGGCGGCGACACCTGCGCTGGTCGGGCGTGAAAACCTGATGCAGGCCGGGGCGATAACCATGCTCACGGTACGCCTCGGGTCGGTGATTTCGCCGATGGTGGGCGGTCTGCTGCTGGCGAGCGGGGGATTCTCCTGGAACTATTTACTGGCGGCGCTCGGCACCTTCATCACCACCCTGACGCTGCTGCGTCTGCCGTCGTTGCCGCCGCCTCCGCAGCCGCGTGAACATCCGTTGAAATCCTTACTGACCGGCCTGCGCTTTCTGTTTAACAGCCCGTTGATTGGCGGCATTGCGCTGCTCGGCGGTCTGTTGACCATGGCCAGCGCGGTGCGCGTGCTGTATCCGGCGCTGGCGATGAGCTGGAATATGTCGGCGGCGCAGATTGGTATGTTGTATGCGGCGATCCCGCTCGGGGCGGCGTTGGGGGCGCTGACCAGTGGCAATCTGGCGTGTAGCGTTCGGCCTGGGCAAATTATGCTCCTGACCACCGTCGGCGCGTTTGTCGCCATCGGGTTGTTCAGCCTGATGCCGGTCTGGGCGCTGGGCGTGCTGTGTCTGGCGCTGTTTGGCTGGCTGAGCGCCATCAGTTCGCTGCTGCAATATACCTTGATTCAGACCCAAACCCCGGAAGCGATGCTCGGGCGCATTAACGGGTTGTGGACGGCGCAGAACGTCACCGGTGACGCCATCGGCGCGGCAATTTTAGGCGGGGTTGGCGCAATGCTCACCCCGGTTGCGGCGGCGTCAGCCAGCGGTTGGGCGTTGGCGATCGTTGGGCTGATTCTGGTGTTGCTGCTCGGGGAGTTGCGCCGCTTCCGACAAGAAACGGCAGCGGTTTAATCCGGTGGAAGGTGCCCGGTGGCGGCTACGCCTGACCGGGCCTGCACGGCACATTCCGTAGGCCCGACACGCGTGCGCCACCGGGAAAAGGCATCAACCAAATAACGTTTCCAGACGCTGTAGCACCCGCATTGCGCTGTAGTAATCCAGGCGGAAGGTTTCGGTCCCGAGCGCATAAACGCGTTTGTTCTGCACCGCCGACAGGTGCGACAGCAGCGGATTGGCCTCGATGGCGTTGGTATCTTTCTGGTCGCCCGCGAACACAAACAGCGATTCGCCGTTCAGGCCCGTGGCCAGGTTCTCGCCGCCCAGCTGAATTATGTCATGGCGTTTACCCTGGCTCTGGCTGGTGTGCAGCCCGGCAGGCAGCGGGGCAAGGGTGAAACCTAACTGTTCGAGTAGTTTTCCCTGGGCGGATTCCGGCGTCCACAGGTTCGCGCTGTGGGCGGCGGCGGTGTACACCAATGCACTGACCGGCTGTGGCGGCAGTTTCATTTGTTTTTTGAGCGTCGCCAGCTGGGTATCAAATTCGGCGATCCGCGCGGCGGCCTGCTGTTCCTGGCCAGTGATACGACCCAGCTGAGTCAGCAGGGCCTGCCAGCTTTGCGAGTCATAGTTGATAACCAGCGTCGGGGCGATGGTCGACAGCTGATCGTACAGGGCTAACGCCGAGTCGCCGCCGGTAGCACTGACCAGAATCAGGTCCGGCATCTGCGCGGCCACGGCCTCGGCATTCGGTTCGCCGATATACAGCCGCGTGAGCTTGCGCTGTTTCGCCACCTCGCTCCACTGGCGCAAAAAGCCCTGTGCATCCGCCACGCGGTTATTCGGCGTGGTGGCCCCGCTGGCAATCACCGGGGCGTCAATCGCCAGCAAGGAACCGGTCAGGGTCACGCTGGTGGAGACGATGCGCAGCGGTTTGTGCTCGAGCGTATGGCTGCCGCGACTGTCGGTCACCTGACGCGGCCAGTCGGCGGCCACGGCTGAGGTTAATCCTAAAAGGCACAGCCCGGAGATGAGCAGGGTATGACGGAAGAAAACGGGGAATTTCACGACGACAAAGTCCTGTTTTGTGGATGTTAATGAAACTCATTTTCACTTCATGTCTGCCCAGATGCAAGTCGGAAGATGCGGCGGAAGTTGACAAGGGACGCTTTTACTTTTAGCTTACCGAACCAAAATATAAATGATAATCATTATTAATATCTTTATCGTTTTGGAGGATGATATGGAAACGTCACCGGCTGAGGCCGTGCAGGAAGTCGCCCCAACGCTGTCACCCGACAGCTTCTTTTTTATGTCGCCGTACCGCAGTTTTACTACCTCAGGCTGTTTTCGTCGCATCGAACAGCCCGTGGAAGGCGGTGAAGATTTAGCGGGGGCGTTCCAGCACACCCTTGCCAATGCCTTTGCGCAGGCTAAAGCCGCTGGAATTGAACGTCCGCTGCTGGTGGGCGCGATCCCGTTTGATACTACCCAGCCTTCCGCGCTGTTTATTCCGCAGCACAGCGAGGCGTTTTCCCGCACTGCCAAGCAGCACTCCGCCCCTTACGCCGCCAGCATGAAGCCGATGCAGGTTCTGGCGCGTCAGGAAATCCCTGAGCAGGACCTGTTTATGCAGATGGTGGCGAGCGCCGCCGCGCTGACCGCTACGCCGAAAGTCGACAAAGTGGTGCTCTCGCGGCTGATCGAGATAACCACTGACACCCGCGTTGACACCGGGGCGCTGCTGGAGAGGCTGATTGCTCAGAACCCGGCGAGCTTCAACTTCCATGTGCCGCTGCCCGACGGCGGTGTGCTGCTTGGGGCCAGTCCGGAACTGCTGCTGCGCAAAGACGGGGCGCATTTTAGCTCGCTGCCGCTGGCCGGTTCCGCGCGACGTCAGCCGGATAACGTGCTGGACCGGGAAGCGGGCAACCGTCTGCTGGCCTCGCAAAAAGACCGCCACGAGCATGACCTCGTCACCCAGGCGATGAAAAGCGTGCTGGGCCCGCGCAGCGATGCGCTGTCGCTCCCGTCCTCACCGCAGCTGATCACCACCCCGACGCTGTGGCACCTGGCGACCCCAATTGAAGGCGAGGCAAAAGCCGGGGAGAACGCGCTGTCGCTGGCCTGCCTACTGCATCCAACGCCTGCCCTGAGCGGCTTCCCGCACGATGTCGCCAAGCAGCTGATCGCTGAGCTGGAGCCATTCGACCGGGAGCTGTTCGGCGGAATTGTCGGCTGGTGTGATGCCGAGGGTAACGGCGAGTGGGTGGTCACCATCCGCTGCGCCAACGTCCGCGCCAACCACATTCGCCTGTTCGCGGGCGCGGGTATCGTGCCTGCCTCATCCCCGCTGGGGGAATGGCGTGAAACCGGCGTCAAGCTGACCACCATGCTGAACGTGTTTGGCCTCAATTAAGGATTGACGATGAGTGTTGCATTTACGCCCTGGCCACCGGAGCTGGCGGCCCGCTACCGTGAAAAGGGCTACTGGCAGGATCTGCCGCTGACCGACATTCTGACGCGTCACGCCGACAGCGAGCGGCTGGCAGTGATCGACGGCGATCGTCGCTTCAGCTACCGCGACCTGAACGTTCGGGTGGATAACCTGGCGTCGTCGTTGCAGCGTCAGGGACTGCAAGCGGGGGAAACCGCGCTGGTGCATCTGGGCAACGTAGCGGAATTTTATATCACCCTGTTCGCACTGCTGCGTATCGGCGTGGCCCCGGTGAATGCGCTGTTCAGCCATCAGCGCAGCGAACTGCAGGCCTACGCCACGCAAATTCAACCGGCGTTAGTGATTGCCGACCGTGAGCACCCCTTGTTTGCCGATGACGCCTTCCTTAACGACTTTGTCGATCAGCACGACTCGGTGCGTATTGTGCTGCTGCGTAACGACCACAGGGAACACAATCTGGCGGCGGCAATGGCGCAGCCTGCGGATAATTTTGTGCCGTCACCCACCGACGCAGGGGAAGTGGCTTTCTTCCAGCTCTCCGGTGGCAGTACCGGCACACCGAAGCTCATTCCGCGCACCCACAATGATTATTACTACAGCATTCGCCGCAGCAATGAGATTTGCGCCTTTGACGCGACCACGCGCTATCTGTGCGCGCTGCCTGCGGCACACAACTACGCGTTGAGTTCGCCAGGCGCACTCGGGGTGTTTCTCGCGGGCGGCTGCGTCATTCTGGCCGCCGACCCGAGCGCCACGCTCTGTTTCCCGTTGATTGAACAGCATCAAATTACCGTCGCGGCGCTGGTGCCCCCGGCGGTGAGCCTGTGGTTGCAGGCCGTTCACGACGACAACAGCCAGGCGCAATTAGCTTCTCTGACGCTGTTACAGGTCGGCGGCGCACGGCTGTCGGCGACGCTGGCGGCACGTATTCCGGCGGAAATCGGTTGCCAGCTACAGCAGGTGTTCGGCATGGCGGAAGGGTTGGTGAACTACACCCGCCTGGACGATCCGCTGGAACGTATCATCCACACCCAGGGCTGCCCGATGTCGCCGGATGACGAAGTGTGGGTCGCCGATGCTGACGGCAATCCGCTGCCGCGTGGCGAAGTGGGCCGTCTGATGACCCGCGGGCCGTATACCTTCCGCGGCTATTACAACAGCCCGGAGCATAACGCCAGCGCCTTCGATGCCAACGGTTTTTACGGCTCGGGCGATCTGATTTCAATCGACGAACACGGCTACATCACGGTACAGGGGCGCGAGAAAGATCAGATCAACCGTGGCGGGGAAAAGATTGCTGCCGAGGAAGTCGAAAATCTGCTGCTACGCCACGAGGCGGTGATCCACGCCGCACTGGTCAGCATGGAAGACAGCCTGCTCGGCGAAAAGAGCTGCGCGTATCTGGTGGTGAAAACCCCGCTGAAGGCGGTAGCCGTCCGCCGTTTCTTGCGCGAGCAGGGCGTGGCCGAATTCAAACTGCCGGACCGGGTGGAGTGCGTGGCCGCACTGCCGCTGACCCCGGTCGGTAAAGTCGATAAAAAACAATTGCGTCAGTGGATTGCAGACCGCGCCCTGGCCTGAAGGAGAAGAGTATGGCAATTCCAAAACTGCAGGCTTACGCGCTGCCCACCGCCGCCGATATCCCGGCCAACAAAGTGGACTGGGCCTTCGAACCACAACGCGCTGCGCTGCTTATTCATGATATGCAGGAGTATTTCCTCAACTTCTGGGGGGAAAACAGCGCGATGATGGAGACCGTGGTCGCCAATATCAAAGCCCTGCGCGATTTCGCCAAAAAACACAATATTCCGGTTTACTACACCGCCCAGCCGAAAGAGCAGAGCGATGAAGACCGCGCCTTGCTGAACGATATGTGGGGGCCGGGCCTGACCCGCTCACCGGAACAGCAGCGGGTGATTGCCGCCCTCGCGCCAGACGAAGCCGACACCGTGCTGGTCAAATGGCGCTACAGCGCATTCCACCGCTCGCCGCTGGAGCAGATGCTCAAAGAGACCGGGCGCAACCAGCTGATTATCACCGGGGTGTATGCGCACATTGGCTGCATGACCACCGCCACCGACGCGTTCATGCGGGATATCAAACCGTTCTTTGTGGCTGATGCGCTGGCGGATTTCAGCCGCGACGAGCATCTGATGTCGTTGAAATACGTGGCCGGACGTTCCGGGCGCGTAGTGATGACCGAAGAACTGCTTCCGCTGCCGGGGTCAAAAGCGGCACTGCGGGCGGTGATCCTGCCGCTGCTGGATGAATCCGACGAACCGCTGGATGACGAAAATCTGATTGATTACGGTCTGGATTCGGTGCGGATGATGGCCCTGGCGGCGCGCTGGCGCAAAGTTCACGGCGATATCGATTTTGTGATGCTGGCGAAGAATCCAACGATTGATGCCTGGTGGGCGCTGTTGTCCCGCGAGGTGAAGTGATGGCCGGATTCGATTTTCACGGCAAAACGGTATGGGTTACCGGGGCGGGCAAAGGCATTGGTTACGCCACCGCCCGGGCGTTTGTTGAGGCTGGGGCAGACGTCACCGGCTTCGACCTGGCGTTCGAACAGACTGATTATCCGTTCACCACGGTGAAAATGGACGTCGCGGATCCGCAGCAGGTGCTGCTGGTCTGTGCGCCGCTGTTACATGACCTGGCGCGTCTCGACGTGCTGGTCAATGCCGCCGGAATTTTACGTATGGGCGCGACGGACGCGTTGAGCCAGGCCGACTGGCAGCAGACCTTCGCGGTCAACGTCGGCGGGGCGTTCAATTTGTTCCAGCAGACAATGGCGAAATTTCGTCAGCAGCAGGGCGGGGCGATAGTCACCGTCGCCTCAGATGCGGCGCACACCCCGCGCATCGGCATGAGCGCATACGGCGCATCGAAAGCGGCGCTGAAAAACCTGGCCCTGACCGTCGGGTTGGAACTGGCGGCGAGCGGTGTGCGCTGCAATATTGTTTCGCCGGGTTCGACCGATACCGACATGCAGCGCACGCTGTGGGTCAGCGATGATGCTGAACAGCAGCGCATTCGCGGCTTCGGCGAGCAGTTCAAACTCGGCATTCCGCTGGGGAAAATTGCCCGTCCGCAGGAAATCGCCAGCACCATTTTGTTCCTCGCCTCCGATTGCGCCAGCCACATTACGTTGCAGGATATCGTGGTCGACGGCGGCTCAACCCTGGGGGCGTGATGATCTGGACGCGTCGTTTAAGCCTTGAAGACTTGAATGCCACCAGTGAAGCAACGATGGTGGCGCATTTGGGCATTGTCTATACCCGCCTCGGGGAAGACACCCTGGAAGCCGAAATGCCAGTAGAGGCGCGAACTCATCAGCCGTTTGGTCTGCTGCACGGCGGGGCGTCGGCGGCGCTGGCGGAAACGCTCGGTTCAATGGCCGGGTATCTGATGACCCGCGACGGACAGTGCGTGGTCGGTACCGAACTGAACGCCACCCACCACCGGGCGGTATCGCAGGGCCACGTGCGCGGCGTGTGTCAACCGCTGCATCTCGGCAGACAGACCCAAAGCTGGGAAATTGTGGTGTTTGATGAGCAGGGACGGCGCTGCTGTACCTGCCGGTTGAGCACCATGGTGATGGGGTAATTCCGGGCACTGACCTCTTAGGAATGGCAAGCAACACACCGCCGGGCATTGTCTGATTGTCCGGTGGCGCTGCGCTGAGCGGACTGACCGACAGTGATCTGCTTAACATTGTCGAATTTTTCAACGGTTATCAGGTTGTTAAATCCATCAGGGGTGTTATAGATACAAAATGTAACATCTTCCCCTCACTGATGGAATTTGACCATGAATAACCCAGGGAAATACCTGCTATGGGCCATTCTCTCGATCGTGGGAGCCTTTGCCCTCGGCTATATCGCGCTCAATCGTGGTGAACAAATCAATGCCTTATGGATTGTCGTCGCGGCAGTCTGTATTTATCTCATCGCCTATCGTTTTTACGGTCTCTACATCGCCAAAAAAGTGCTGGCGGTCGACCCGACGCGCATGACGCCTGCGGTGCGCCATAACGATGGGCTTGACTACGTTCCGACCGATAAAAAAGTGCTGTTCGGTCATCATTTTGCGGCGATTGCCGGGGCGGGGCCGCTGGTTGGCCCGGTGCTGGCGGCGCAGATGGGCTACCTGCCGGGGATGATCTGGATCCTCGCAGGTGTGGTGCTGGCCGGGGCAGTACAAGACTTTATGGTGCTGTTTGTCTCGACCCGTCGTGATGGACGATCGCTTGGTGAAATGGTGAAAGAGGAGATGGGCGCGACCGTGGGGGTGATTGCCCTGGTGGCGACCTTCATGATCATGGTCATCATTCTCGCGGTACTGGCGATGATCGTGGTGAAAGCCCTGACCCACAGCCCGTGGGGGACCTACACCGTGGCGTTCACCATCCCGCTGGCGATTTTCATGGGGATTTATATTCGCTATCTGCGCCCAGGGCGGATTGGCGAAGTGTCAGTGATTGGCCTGGTGATGCTGATTTTTGCGATTATCTCTGGCGGCTGGGTGGCGGAAAGCCCGACGTGGGCACCGTGGTTTGATTACACCGGCGTTCAGTTGACGTGGATCCTGGTGGGCTATGGCTTTGTGGCGGCGGTGCTGCCGGTGTGGCTGCTGCTGGCTCCCCGTGACTATCTCTCGACCTTCCTGAAAATCGGCACCATCGTCGGGCTGGCGATCGGTATTCTGATCCTGCGCCCGACGCTGACCATGCCTGCGTTGACCAAATTCGTTGACGGTACTGGCCCGGTGTGGACCGGCAGTCTGTTCCCGTTCCTGTTTATCACTATCGCCTGCGGGGCGGTCTCGGGCTTCCATGCACTGATTGCCTCGGGCACTACGCCGAAGATGCTGGCCAATGAAGGCCAGGCCTGCCTGATCGGTTACGGCGGGATGTTGATGGAGTCGTTCGTGGCGATCATGGCGCTGGTGGCGGCCTGCATCATTGATCCCGGCGTGTACTTCGCGATGAACAGCCCGATGGCGGTGCTGGCTCCGGCAGGAACCGCCGACGTGGTAGCCTCTGCGGCGCAGGTGGTCAGCAGTTGGGGCTTTGCGATTACGCCGGATACGCTGACGCAAATTGCCAAGGAGGTTGGCGAGCAGTCGATCATCTCCCGCGCGGGTGGCGCGCCGACGCTGGCGGTGGGCATGGCCTATATTCTGCATGGCTCGCTAGGCGGGTTGATGGATGTCTCCTTCTGGTATCACTTTGCGATTCTGTTCGAAGCGCTGTTTATTCTCACCGCGGTCGATGCCGGAACGCGTGCGGCGCGCTTTATGTTGCAGGACTTATTAGGGGTTCTCAGCCCCAACCTGAAACGTACCGATTCGTTACCGGCGAACCTGCTGGCGACGGCGCTTTGCGTGTTGGCGTGGGGCTACTTCTTGCATCAGGGCGTGGTCGATCCGCTGGGCGGGATCAACACGCTGTGGCCGTTGTTCGGGATCGCCAACCAGATGCTGGCGGGTATGGCGCTGATGCTCTGTGCGGTGGTGTTGTTCAAGATGAAACGTCAGCGCTACGCCTGGGTGGCATTGGTGCCCACCGCGTGGCTGCTGATTTGTACCCTGACCGCAGGCTGGCTGAAAGCGTTCAGCCCGGATACTAAAGTCGGTTTCCTCGCCATCGCCAACAAGTTCCAGGCGATGATCGACAGCGGTAAAATTCCGGCGCAGTATACCGAGTCTCAGCTGTCGCAACTGGTGTTTAACAACCGTCTGGATGCCGGGCTGACCATCTTCTTTATGGTGGTGGTCGTGGTGCTGGCGCTGTATTCAGTGAAAACCGCACTGGCGGCACTGAAAAACGATAAACCGACGGCGAAAGAGACGCCGTATGAGCCGATGCCGGAAGACGTTCAGCAGATTGTGGCCCAGGCCAAGAGCGCGCACTAAGGGTAAATTTCCCCTTACTCTGGCCCTCTCATCGTTGGGGAGAAGGCCGGGATGAGGGGGAAAACCTCACAGGAGTTCCTATGTTCGACACACTTTCAAAAGCCGGAAAATACCTCGGCCAGGCGGCCAAAATGATGATTGGCGTACCTGATTACGACAACTACGTCGCCCACGTACGCCTGACCCATCCGGACCAAACGCCGATGACCTATGAAGCGTTTTTCCGCGAGCGGCAAGACGCCCGCTACGGTGGAAAAGGCGGCGCGAAGTGCTGTTAGCGCCGGAGCATTACCCCTCTTTCGAGAGAAACAGGCTGATTTGCTCCTGCGTGCAACCGTAAATTGCCGCCAGTTTTTCACGCGTGCGTTTTTGCGGGCGGGAGTCCGCTGCTTCAAGTTGTGATACCGCCGACTGGGTAATGCCCAGTTTGTCTGCCACCTCTTGTTGTGACAGGCCACGGTAAATGCGCCATGCGGCCTGCAGGCTAACGCTTTCATCGATCGTCAAGCAGACGACTTCATGGGGAAGGGCGACGTCGTCGTATTCATCATGCTCAATAGGGATTTCCTCCCAGTTTTCCGCTTCTTTTTCATCTTCGACCGGCAGTCGGTCCAGCATCAAGTTGAACCAAACGTGGTAAGGCACCACGACATACTCGGTGTTCCCTTTTTCATCTTTTATAAACTGTATATTCATAGGGCATTTGTTCCTCATGAAAGGTATATGTTTTTGACGTTCTGCGCCGGACTGCCACGACATAGCAGATTTTAAAATCCTCACCGCGATAGGTGAAGATAACCCGATAATCCCCTACTCTGATCACGATAGTGATCTGCTGGTGACGTCAGTTTCTGAAGGTCCAACTGTGCGGCTCTATTGTCGTTGAGGCATTCTAATTTCATCCTGATGCGCTGCTTGTAACGTGGGTCTATAGACATCAGATCTTTTTTCGCCGATTTCGACCACTGGATGGTTAATTTCATTTGCATAGTATTCCCTTACTGACATAAGTAAATAATTAGATTATTAGTGATTGTTGTATTAGAAAATATCTCACACTTTAGACGGCGTGAAAGTAGAGAGAAAGCAGGAGATATTTACGCTGCGAGGCAGGCTGGGCGCACCTCTGCCGGACGGCAGAGGCTTGCATAAAAAGGGGAAGGTGGTTCGCAAAAGCAGAAGTTTGAAAACGGACTCAGGCGTTCACGCCGCCGTCGACGTCCAGTCCGGTGCCGGTGATTTGTCCGGCGGCGGGGCTGGCGAGGAAGGTGACAGCGGCGGCGATATCCTCGGGTTTACCATAATGACCTAGCGCAATATGCTGCAATTGGGCTTTGGCCTCTTCCCCGTCAGCCGGGTTCATATCGCTGTCCGTCGGGCCGGGATGGACCAGATTGACGGTGATCCCTTTCGGGCCTAAATCGCGGGCCAACCCACGGGTGAATGAGTTCAGCGCCGACTTACTCATCGAATACACTGCGATGCCTTCAAACGCCACCCGGTTCGCCAGACAGCTGCCGATATTGATGATTCGGCCACCCTGACCGAGATGCGCCAGCGCGGCCTGGGTCGCAATCACCACCCCGCGAATGTTGACCCCAATCACCGCATCAATATCCTCCAGTGACATCGATTCCAGCGGGCCGCCGCGTGCAATCCCGGCATTGTTCACCAGAATATCCAGCCCGCCGAGCGTTTCAGCAGTCTGATTTACCGCCTGCACAATGGCCTCTGCGCTGCTGCTGTCGGCCTGAATGGCGTGGCCCTTACGACCCAGGGCGCGGATTTCCTCCGCCACGGCCTGCGCTTTATCCGCCGATTTTTCGTAAGTGATAACCACATCAGCCCCGGCATTCGCCAGCGACAGCGCGATAGCCCGTCCAAGCCCACGACTGGCCCCGGTGACCAGGGCGCGTTTACCTGTCAGATCGATCTGCATAGTAACTCCAGGTGATAGTTGAGAATCATCACTAGTTATAGAGGGCGAGAAACCCCCGTCAATTGGCGAAACGAGGGGTATAGATTTAGGCGTTCAGAATGAAGCGCTTAGGGCTTCAACCTTTACAAATGCGGCGCGCAGTGAGTCGGCGGTGACGGGCACTGGCAGGGCATGAATGGATTCGACCGGGCGTAAGGTGTGGGCGATAACCTTTTCCAGGGCGGCACTGTCATGAATATCGACCTCAAGCTCCGCCAGGGAGGTCGGCAGGTTGAAACGCTGATAGGCCGCGACCAGACGGGCGAGATCCTCGTCCTGCCCGAGTAGCGCACTTTGCACCAGAATGCCGTAGGCGACTTTAGTGCCGTGCAGGTATTTCTCGGTCTGCGGCAGGACCGTTAGCCCATTGTGAACCGCGTGGGCCGCCGCGACACGGGTATAGCGCTCGCCCAGGCCGCCGACCATTCCGCCTCCGGCGATAATCGCGTCCACTACGTCCAGAAAGGCCTGGCTCAATGTCCCCTGGCGTTGATCCGCCAGCGCCGCCTCGCTGTGTTCCAGCAACACATCGTGGATCGCCCGCGCACTGTTTAAGCCGAGCCGGACCGTTAACGGCAGTTCATCCGGCGTGGGGGCCAGCACCACCGCTTCATACCATTTCGCGAGCGTATCGCCGATGCCCGCCAACAGATATTCCGCAGGGGCGTTGAGGATCACGTCCGGTTCGACCAGCACCAGAAAATTGGCGTCGTCGAATATCTCAAACTGTAACGCTTGTCCGGCATCGTTGTACCACACCGATAGCGGCGTCCACGCGGCGCAGGTGGCGGCCACGGTCGGTAAGCCTACGAACGGCACCCCGCGTCGACGGGCTACGGTTTTGGCGGTGTCCAGCACCGTCCCACCGCCGACGCCAATCACCACCGACGGATTTTCCCCGCCACTTTCGGCCAGGGCGCTGACGTCACGCTCGCTGCAATGCCCCTTGAACAGCAGATGCGTCGCGCCGTCAGTTTCAAACGCAGAGGGCAGGAAAGGGCGGGCCCCTTCGAGGGCGCGTTCGCCGTAAATCCACACCGCGCGGGAAAGCTGGTCCGGCGTGAAGAAGTCCGCCAACCGCTGAAAACTGCCGCGATGCGAGAAATAGTTGGCGGGCCCGACGACCACACGAATATCGGTGTTGCTCATTTGTTATGTCCTTGTGTATTATCGCTCCCCAGATGGTATGTCTGGACATCTGGAAGGCTAATATTATTTCGCTTTATCTTATGCCTTTTACGCCGTTGTCTGTCAACGGCGGGTGTGGAACAGTCCACGAATCAGACGATTAACGATAAGGGTATGCAGCGAATGGTAGCCAATCGCCTTGAGATGCGTGGTATCAGCCTGGCCTTCTCCGGTTTTAAGGCCTTAACGCAGGTGGCGTTCACGCTCACAGGCGGATCGGTGCATGCGCTGACCGGGGCCAACGGCGCAGGAAAATCGACGCTGATGGCGGTGCTGTGCGGCACCTATGACCATTACGAAGGCGAAATCGTCATTAACGATGAAGTGGTCAGCATCCGTTCACCGCGCGATGCCAAACAGCTCGGCATCCATTTGGTGCAGCAGGAAGTCGATGTGGCGCTGGTGCCGGGGTTGTCGATCGCCGAAAACATCCTGCTCGACCATCTGGCCCAGCCGGGATATCGCTTCAGCTGGCGGCAGGTGCGCCAGCATGCCAAAACAGCATTGGCGCAACTCGACGTGGATCTCGACGTTAAGCGTTCAATCGACAGTTGTTCGCTGGCAGAAAAACAGCAAATTTTGCTGGCGCGGGCGCTGTCGCACCGCTGCCGTTTTCTGATCCTCGATGAACCCACGGCCCCGCTCGATAGCCACGAAAGCGAACGCCTGTTTGCGGTAGTCAAACGTCTGCAACAGCAGGGGATCGGGGTGGTATTTATCTCTCACCGTATTCACGAATTAAAAGCGATTTGCGACACCCTGACAGTGCTGCGCGACGGTCGCTTAATCGAAAGCGGCCCGATGGCGCGACTGAGCGGCGAGCAGATCGTTGAGAAAATGCTCGGCCACGAACTGACCGACATTTTCCCACCGCGCCGGGAACCCCATAGCGATGAGGTGGTGTTACAGGTTGAGGGCCTGCACGACCTGCATTTGCTGCGGGACATCTCGTTGCGGCTGCGCAAAGGCGAGATCCTCGGTATCGCCGGGTTGGCGGGAGCCGGGAAAACCGAACTGTGCAAAGCGCTGTTTGCCGCCAGTAAAAGCCGGGTCGACCGCGCCGAGCTGAACGGCCAGCCGTGGCGACCGCGTGACCCGGCGGATTCTGTTTCCCGCGGGCTGGCGCTGGTGCCGGAGGAGCGGCGTAAAGAGGGGATTTTCATCGACGAATCCATCGGCATGAATCTGGCCGTTGGCGCAGATAAAAGCTTCTCGCGCTGGAGCCTGTTCGGTCATCGTCAGGCGTGGCGCTGGGCAGAAGAGGTGATTGCCCGGGTTGGCATCCGCACCACCGGCCCAGGGCAAACGCTGCGTCGTCTGTCCGGCGGCAATCAACAGAAAGTGGCGATCGGTAAATGGTTGCGCGGTAACGCCAGCGTGCTGATTTTTGACGAGCCGACCAAAGGGGTCGACGTCAAAGCCAAAACCGACCTGTTTAACCTGATTGATGGCCTGGCGCGGGAAGGCAAAGGCGTGATTTATGCGTCTGGCGAATTTGCCGAGCTGGTCGGGCTGTGTGACCGCATCTGTGTCCTGTGGGACGGGCGCATTGTGGCAGAAGTGGCGGGCGCTGACGCCCGTGAAGAAACCCTACTTTATTACTCCACCGGAGGAACGGCGTCGTGAGCAAGGCCCTGACAGTTAAGGCGACGGCATCGGGCCGTCAGCAGTTTTTCGATTTTCTCTATAAGTGGGGCATGCTGCTGACCGTGGTGGCGCTGGTGGTGATTTTTGGCCTCGCCTCGGATAACTTCCTCGACCCGTTCAACATCATCAACATTCTGCGATCCATTGCCATCGTGACGGTCATTGCGATTGGCGTGTCGATTTCATTGACCGTCGGCGGGTTCGATCTGTCGGTCGGATCAACCGCCTCACTGGCCAACGCGCTGGTGATTTCCCTGTTCGTCTGGCATGGCTTTGGCACGACTGAAGCCATCGTGGTCACGCTACTGCTGTGTACCCTGGTCGGGCTGTTTAACGCATTTTTGATTGTCATTTTGCGCATCCCCGACATGCTCGCGACCCTTGCCAGCCTGTTCGTGGTGCAGGGCGTGGCGGCGACCTACAGCTTCGGCGGTTCAATTACTGAAAACATGGTCCTGCCGAGCGGGGAGATGGCGGAGGGCACCATTCCGGCGGCGTTTGGCCTGCTCGGGCAGGTGCCGACGATTGTCATCATCATGCTGGTGGTCACCGTGGTGGCGCAGCTGGCGCTGTCGCTCACTACCCACGGTCGGCGGATGTATGCCATCGGCGGCAATCCGGAGGCCGCGCGCCTGTCCGGCCTGCGCACCACCCGTTACAAAGTGGCAGCGTATGTGATTGCCTCGCTGCTCGCCGGGCTGGGCGGCATTCTGCTGGCTTCGCGTATTGGTTCCTCGCAGGTTAACGCGGGCAGTGGGTATCTGATGGATGCGGTGGCGGCGGCGTGGATTGGCTTCTCGCTCGCCGGTTCCGGCAAGCCTAACGCGCTGGGCACGCTGATCGGCGCGGTGATTCTGGGCGTGCTATCGAACGGGCTGGTGATGCTGTCGGTCCCGTACTACGCGATGGACATTATCAAAGGTCTGGTGCTGGCTGGCGCGCTGGCGCTGACCTATTTTCAGCGCCGAACATAACGATGAGTCAGACATAACAACACTCAACACACCATTCAGGGTCAACATAATGAAAAAAATCACGCTGTCGCTTATCGCACTGGGCTTACTCAACGCCGTTAGTGCCTTTGCAGAAACCCCGACGCCGGTTCCAGCGGCGATCGCCAACCACAGCGGCCCGATCCGCATTGCGATTATTCGTAACCTCGGCTCGGACGACAACACCACCCAGTTCGTTTCCGGGGCGATTCAGGAAGGCAAGAAGCTCGGCTTTAAGGTCAGCACCTTTTTGAGCAACGGTGACGACGCCAAATTCCAGGATTTCGTCAATCAGGCGATCGGCCAGAAATATGACGGCATCATCCTGTCCCAGGGGCGCGACCCGTACTCCACCGCGCTGGTGAAAAAAGCCGTGGAGGCGGGCATCAAAGTGGCGGTGTTTGATACCGCCGTTAACGGGGACATCCCCGGCGTGACCGTCACCCAGCAGGATGACGCTTCACTGACCGATCTCTCGTTCGGCCAGCTGGTGAAGGATTTCAACGGCAAAGCCAACATTATCAAACTGTGGGTAGCCGGTTTCCCTCCAATGGAGCGTCGTGAAGCGGCTTACAAAACGTTGCTGAAACAGAATCCGGGCATCAATGAGCTGGAATCCATTGGCGCGGTCTCTTCCGACGTGCAGGGTGATACTGCCAACAAAGTCGGCGCGGTGCTGGCGAAATACCCGAAAGGCAAAATCGACGCTATCTGGGGCACCTGGGATGCGTTCAGCCAGGGCGCATATAAGGCGCTGAAAGAGAATGGTCGGACCGAAATCAAACTCTACAGCATCGACGTTTCCAACCAGGATTTACAGCTGATGCGCGAAGCGGGCAGCCCGTGGAAAGTCAGCGTGGCGGTGGATCCAAAACTGATCGGTGCCACCAACGTGCGCCTGATAGCGAATAAAATCGCCGGGGAACCGACGCCTGCCACCTATGATTTCAAAGCCGCGGCGATCCCGCAGGCGCTGCTGGCGGCGCAACCGGGTGCGGTGAACGTGGCGAGCCTCGGCAAAATCATCCCAGGCTGGGGCCAGACCGAAGATTTTATCGCCCCGTGGTTCGCCACCCTTGAAGCGAAAGCCAAATGAGTGCCTGGCCGACGCCTGACTACAGCCGCAATATGCGGCTGATCGGGCACAGCGACCAGGGCGGCAGACCGGATGGTGTGCAGCTGATGGTCCATCGCGGTTATGCGTATATCGGACATATGGTGTCGCAAGGGTTTTCCGTGGTTGACGTGCGCGACCCGAAAAACCCGAAAACGGTGGCGTATATTCCTGCGCCGCCGGGCACCTGGAATGTGCATTTGCAGGCCCATGACGATCTGCTGTTGGTGATCAACGCCCGCGACCTGTTCGCTGACGCGCGCTTTGCCGATGAAAAGGTGTATTACACCCGTTCCGTCGGCGAAACGGTCAGCGACGTGCTGGACCAGGGCTGGAGCGCCGGGCTGCGGGTGTTTGATATTTCCACTCCGGATAAGCCGCGTGAAATCAGCTTCCTGTCACTCAACGGGATCGGCATTCACCGCATCTGGTATGTCGGTGGGCGTTGGGCGTACGTCTCGGCCCTGATTGAGGGCTTTCGCGATTACATCTTCCTGACCATTGATTTAGCCGACCCGCGCAGGCCGGAAGTGGCGGGGCGCTGGTGGCTGCCTGGCATGAATCAGGCGGCAGGAGAAACGCCCGACTGGCCCGAGGGTAAACGCTATGCGCTGCATCATGCGATTATCGCCGGGGATACCGCCTACGGTAGCTGGCGCGACGGCGGGTTAACGATTCTCGACGTTAAAGACCGCACCGCACCGAAGCTGATTGCCCATCGCAACTGGAGTCCGCCGTTCGGTGGTGGGACGCATACCGCCCTGCCGTTGCCGGACCGCGACCTGCTGGTGGTGCTGGACGAAGCGGTGCTCGATAATCAGGCAGACGGCGAGAAGCTGATATGGCTGTTTGATATTCGCGAACCGTCGAACCCGGTCAGCATTGCCACCTTCCCGCAGCCCGATGAAACGGACTACGTGGCGAAAGGCGCACATTTTGGGCCGCACAATCTGCATGAGAACCGGCCGGGCAGCTTTGTCAGTTCGACCCTGATTTTTGCGACTTATCAGAATGCGGGCGTGCGTGCCTACGACATTACTAATCCGTATCGCCCGGTGGAAACCGGGGCGCTGGTGCCTGCCGCGCCGCAGCGAATGATGGACACCCGGCCTGGCCGCCCACGGATTATTCAGTCGTGTGATGTGTTCGTCGATGCGCAGGGGATTATCTACAGCACCGATTACAACGGCGGGCTGTCGGTGATTGAATATCTGGGATAAGTAAAACCCTCGCCGCAGGCGAGGGTCTCAGGCTCAGCTGTACTGGCGAACCCGGGCAATCAACGCATCCACGCCGTCAATTTTGTCTGCCAGCACAATCAGTGCCCGGCCCAACGCAATCGCATGGCGCAAACATGCGTGGCGCATGGCGTCATCTTTAATGGTGTCGATATCCGCCACGTGCGACAGACCCACGCTGCGGCGAATCAGCTCCGTGCCGCAGAAACCGACCGCATCGTGCCACACTTTTTTCAGGAATTCGCTGGCATAACCTGGGAAAGCGAGCGCCGCATCGCAGGATTTTTCCGTCGCCAGCGCCTGGAAACGCTCGGCAAAGGTGTTCCACAGTTCCTGAATATCGGCCAGACGCTGCTCGCGTCCGGCGGCGGCATCGCGAATGCCTAACTGGCCCGGCAGGCCGCAGTAGTTCAGCAACAGATTGCCGATCGCGGTGCCGACATCAAAGCCGATGGGGCCGAAGTAGCCAAACTCCGCGTCGATCGCCTTCAGGCTGCCATCTGCCACAAAAATCGACCCGCTGTGAATGTCTCCGTGCAAAAGGGCTTCGGCCTGCGAGAAGAAACGGTGCTTCAGCGAGGCGACCGCCAGTTTGAGCTGAACGTCATCGCGCAGGGCGGCCACGTCGGCATCGAGTTCTGCCGGATAATTATTACGCTCGTGTACCTGGTACGGGTCGTTAAAGAACAAGTCTTCCGTAATTTCGCACATTTCCGGGTTGATGAAATTCGCCACCTGGGCCTTTTTCTGCTGCGGATGCAGGTAAAAATCACTGGTGTGAAACAGCGTCTGCGCCAGGTAATGCCCGAGCTGTTGCGCGGCCTG
Source organism: Scandinavium lactucae (assembly GCF_033843265.1). Classification (NCBI taxonomy): domain Bacteria; kingdom Pseudomonadati; phylum Pseudomonadota; class Gammaproteobacteria; order Enterobacterales; family Enterobacteriaceae; genus Scandinavium; species Scandinavium lactucae. The sequence continues at coordinate 58,796 of NZ_JAWXRD010000002.1, read as the reverse complement.
TGGATAATAAACGCCCTGAATCAGCTCCCCGCGCCAGATGCGGTGGTCAGACAAATCTTCCATCACCATCACTGCCAGCTTCGGGTCGAAATGGTGGATTTTGACCGTGTGTTCCGGGGCGTGCTGGTAATGCTCCACCAGGGTTTGCGCTTCGAGACGGGCGCGATCCAGCGTTAAGGGCCAGGATTCGCCCACGCAGCGCACATAGGGTAGGGCCTGTTTGACGATAACGCGGCTCACGCCGTGCGCATCGAAAATTTTAAACACCAGGTTAAGGTTGCCGTCGCCGACCTCCTGCGCCGAAATCAGCTCGGACGGGTCTGCAAGCCCGCCAAATTGCTGCGCATAGGCCACTGCATCGTGGGCTGTGAAGGTATGGTATTGCGACATTGCCTCGATCCTCATGTTCTCTTGATCAGATAGCCAGAAATAAAGCCATTCAGACGTCTATACATCTGGACTTCATCCTGACACAATGTGACACAACAACGCAACAGGGATTTAACGATATGCAGACATTACAGACCACCAGCCTGCGAGTGCGGGACAATCAGCTGTTTATTCTGGATCAGCAGGCGCTGCCGCAGGCATCACGCTGGCTGGATGCCAATAGCGTCGAGGCGCTGGTGGGCCATATTCACGCCCTGCGGGTGCGCGGTGCGCCGCTGATTGGTCTGTCAGCCAGCCTGCTGTTAGCGCTGCTGGCGGAGCGGGGTCTGAACCGCGACGAACTGTTGGCTGCACTGACAACGCTGCGTGCCTCGCGCCCGACGGCGGTGAACCTGATGAATAACCTCGACCGGATGAAGCTGGCGTTAGCGCAGGAAAACCTCGTGCCCGCGCTGGTGGCGGAAGCCTTGCGCCTGATCGAAGAAGATAAACAGCTGTGCGAGCGCATTGCCCTGGCGGGGAGCCAACTGGTGAAACCTGGCAGCCGTCTGCTGACCCACTGCAATACTGGCGGGCTGGCGACGGCGGGGGTGGGCACCGCGCTTGGGGTGATCAATTTTGCCCATCGGCAGGGTAACGTCGCTAACGTCTGGGTGGATGAAACGCGTCCGCTGTTGCAGGGCGGGCGACTCACCGCTTGGGAGCTCGGCGAGCTTGGCGTGCCGTACCAGCTGATCACCGATTCGATGGCGGCGAGCCTAATGGCGAAAGGGCAGGTGGATGCCGTATGGGTCGGGGCTGACCGCATCGCTGCCAACGGCGACGTAGCCAATAAAATCGGCACCTATTCCCTGGCGGTGCTGGCAAAATTCCACGGTATTCCGTTCTACGTTGCCGCCCCGCAAACCACTCTCGACCCGAACTGCCCAAACGGGGAGGCGATCCCGATTGAACAGCGTGCGGCTGCCGAAGTCACTGGCGTTGCGGGCAGTTTTGGTGCCGTGCAGTGGGCACCAGAAGATGCGCAAGTCTACAACCCGGCGTTCGACGTCACCCCCGCAGCGCTTATCAGCGGCTGGGTTTTGGATACCGGCGTGGTTACCCCGGAAGACGTGGCGGCGGGGAGGTTTTCCTGAGTCCGACTATCTTTAAGGGGATACCTTTAAAGAGGACAATATCATGACGCTTGACCCCAATACCGACCTCAAACTGGAACGCGTGGTGAATGCGCCGCGCGACCTGCTCTGGACCTGCTGGACCACGCCGCAGCACATCAAAAATTTCTTTATTCCTGCCCCGCACAAAGTGACTGACTGCGACCTCGACCTGCGGGTTGGTGGCCGGTTTAACACCGTGTTCGAGGTCGATGGACAACAGATGCGCAATCAGGGCGTTTATCTGGAGATCGATCCTGGTAAAAAACTGGTGTTTACCGATGGCTACACCGAAGGCTGGAAACCTGCTGAAAAGCCCTTTATGACCGCTATTTTGTTGTTGGAAGACGTGGGCGAGGGGCAAACCCGCTACACCGCGATTGCCCGCCATGCGACCGCAGAGATCCGGCAGCAGCATGAGCAGATGGGCTTCCACGAAGGATGGGGAAGAGTGCTGGATCAGCTGGTGGCGTATGCGAAGGGGTTGAGAGGGTAGTGACGGTGAAATCGTTCCGTCCACTCGATGTTCGGCAGGTTCCACAACCCGGTGCCAAATTTGACACTGGGTTGTGTAGGCCCGTGCAAACGCAGTGCCGCCGGGCGAGACGATAAACGGATCAAGTCGTAGGGGATTTGTCCTCTCGAGCGACTCTTATCTTGCGAGTGATGGAATTTCCGTCTTTATCAACGTATCGGTTTGGCCAGATCCTTTCTGGGGAAGTATTCAGCGCCTGAGCAATAATCGATTCTCCTTTAGGCCATGGACGTGAGAGTGCATTTGCTAGCGTTGACGACGATAGCCCAACCTCGCGAGACAAGGCGGCCAGGCTGGTTCCACGCTTCTTCAGTGCGGCGATGATATCGGCATTGTGCCAGTTCTGATGGGGCATCATGTTCTCCTTAATTGGGGTTGTTATGTATTCAATTATCCCGTTTTGGGATAAAAACACAACGAGAGGATATTCGATTTCAGGATAATTGAACGGAATCGAACTTATGGCCTCGGTCTACTCAGATGAATATCAGCGTGTCATCAATGCGCTCAAGAAAGCGCGAAAGGAAAACGGGATCACGCAGGCACAGGTCGCCGAAGCGTTGGGCAAGCCGCAGTCATTTATCGCCAAAGTCGAAAGCGGCGAACGTCGGCTGGACGTGGTCGAGTTTGTGCATTTGGCGCGGTTGGTTGGGATGGAGCCAGCGGCTGTGGTGCGTTCGTTAGCGTTGGGGAAACGTATTGTATGATGCCCTCTCCCGAGAGAGAGGGTTAGCCTGAAAGGCAGACCTTAAGCCAGCTTCGGATATCCCGCCGCAATCTCACTCCCGGTAAACTGCGCAATCCAGCCCTCGGGATTATCGAAGATGCGGATGGCAGTGAAGTTCGGTTCCGAGCCCATATCAAACCAGTGTGGCGTACCGGCGGGCACCGAAATCAGATCGTTTTTCTCGCACAGCACCTGATACACCTCATTGCCGATATGCAGGCAAAATAACCCCGCACCTTCCACGAAGAAACGCACTTCATCTTCACCGTGAGTATGCTCGTTAAGGAATTTCTCGCGCAGAGCGTCCTTCTGCGGGTTGTCGGCGCGCAGGCTGATCACATCCCAGCTCTGATAGCCTTTTTCCTGCACCAGTTTGTCGATCGCGTGCTGATAGGCGTTAATCACCGTTTCCGCGGTGGGATTGACGCCCAGATCCCGGTCGGCCTGCCAGCGTTCGAAGCGCACCCCTTTGCCGTTCAGCTGTCGCTGAATTTCGTGGCCGTCGGTGCTGTGCCAGGTCGGTTCGCTGGCGTGGGTATCAGAGAAAATAGTCAGGGCGCTCATGAGGGGATCTGCTCCGGATGAATTTTATCGAAACGAGGAACCTGATGATGGTGACTGGCCGTATCGCCGTCGCCACGAATTAACTGCACGGTACGAAACCCGGCCTGCTCGGCGGCGTCCAGCTCCTGATGAATATCGGAGAGGAACAGGATATGTCCGGCAGAGTGGCCAATCTGTTTAGCGATGGTCTGGTACGACGGCACCTCGCGCTTGGCACCCACGTGGGTGTCAAAGTATCCGCTGAACAGATGAGTAATATCACCTTCGTCGCTGTAGCCAAATAACAGTTTTTGCGCCGCAACCGAGCCGGAGGAATATACATACAGATCAATGCCTTCTGACTTCCACTTTTCGAGTGCTGGCAATACATCCGGGTAGAGATGGCCGGTGAAATCCCCATTGACGTAGCCGTCGCGCCAGATTAACCCCTGCAGCGCTTTCAGGGCGGTAGATTTGCGGTCCTCATCCATAAAGGTGAACAGCGTTTGAGTGAGCTCGGCGGGGCTGGCGTTCGGCTGGGCAATTTCCTCCCGCAGATTATCCAGAATTGATTTGACCGGGTCGGCAAACTGTTGGGCGGTGATAAACGCCGCCAGACGCTCACGCGCATAGGGAAACAACACGTTGTGGACGAAGCGAATATCGCTGGTAGTGCCTTCAATGTCGGTCACAATGGCGCGGATCATGGTTTCTCCAGTTGGCGTAAGCGCAGTTCGCATTCAAATAAAAATTCCAGCCCTTCCAGATGGCGGCGGGCTTCCGCCACGTCGCGTCCCCAGCAGGTCAGGCCGTGGCCGCGCAGTAAAAAGCCATAGCTGAGCGGGCGTTCTGTCCCGTAGTGTTCAATGCGGCGGGCGAGGCCGTCAATATCCTGGTCGTTGTCGAATACCGGTATGGCAACGCTGTCGAGATGGCTGCTCTGCCCGCGCAATGATTTTTGCATCTCATAGCCATGCAAAACCAGTTCGTTCGATTTTTCAATCCGAGACAGCACGGTGGCGTTCGCCGTGTGGACGTGCAGCACCGCTCCAGCTGCGGGGAACAGGCGATAGATCAGCGTGTGGAGGCCCGTTTCGGCAGAGGGTCTGCGCCCGGACGGTGCCTGATTGGTGGCTATCTCAACCTGTAAAAAATCGGCATGGGTCAGACTGCCTTTATCCTTACCGGATTCACTCAGCCAGCACCAGCGGTCGTCTTCCCGTATGGACATGTTGCCGCCAGTCGCGGGAGCCCAGCCTTTAATGCCTATCCAGTGACAGGCCTCGAGGAGGGCGTTAAGTTGCGGGTGTACGGTCATTTACCATTCTCCGACAGGAATATCGTTATCGTTTAGACGTCTAAGCGTCTTGATTGCCAAATACTAACATCGTGTTATAGTGGCAGCAACAACCGCATTACATTCGGGTAAAACGATCATGAGCAACAACCGTCTGATTCCGCAAAGCAAACTCCCTAATCTTGGCACCACGATCTTTACGCAGATGAGCGCGTTGGCGCAGGAGTTCCAGGCGATTAACCTGTCGCAAGGATTTCCGGATTTTGACGGTCCACGTTATTTACAGCAACGTCTGGCGCATCATGTTGCACAGGGTGCCAATCAGTATGCGCCGATGACCGGTGTCCCGGCATTACGGGAAGCGATCGCCGCGAAAACGGCGGAGCTGTACGGCCACGCGCCGGATGCCAATACCGACATCACCGTGACGGCGGGGGCGACGGAAGCACTGTATGCGGCGATCACTGCCCTGGTGCGCGAAGGTGATGAAGTTATCTGTTTTGACCCGAGCTATGACAGCTATGCGCCCGCGGTGGCGCTTTCGGGCGGCGTGCTGAAGCGTATCGCTCTGCAACCGCCGCATTTTCGCGTCGACTGGCTCGCGTTTGCGCAACTGCTGAGTGCGAAGACCCGGTTGGTGATTCTCAATACGCCGCATAACCCGTCGGCGACAGTGTGGCAGAAAAGTGATTTCGCAGCGCTGTGGCAGGCGATTGCCGGGCACGAAATTTATGTGCTGAGCGATGAAGTGTATGAGCACATCTCTTTCGCCGCCGATGGACATGCCAGCGTTCTGGCACACCCTGAACTACGCGAGCGCGCGGTAGCAGTGTCGTCATTTGGCAAAACTTTCCATATGACCGGATGGAAAGTCGGCTATTGCGTGGCTCCGGCGGAAATCAGCGTCGAACTGCGTAAAGTGCATCAGTATCTGACCTTTGCCGTTAATACCCCGGCGCAGCTTGCGCTGGCGGATATGCTGCGCAACGAGCCGCAGCATTATCGTGAGTTACCGGACTTTTACCGCGCGCGTCGCGACCTGTTTATCGACGCGCTTAGTAGCAGTCGGCTGGAAATCCTGCCCTGCGAAGGTACTTATTTCCTGCTGGCCGACTACAGCGCCATTTCCGATATGGACGATGTCAGTTTCTGCCAGTGGCTGACGAAAGAAGTGGGCGTGGCAGCCATTCCGCTGTCGGTATTCTGCGCCGATCCGTTCCCGCATAAGCTGATTCGTTTATGCTTTGCGAAGCAGGAATCGACGCTGTTAGCCGCCGCTGAAAGGCTGTGCAAACTGTAGTTATTTCACCGTCCAGGCCTGGGAGAATTGACGGTCGCTGAACATATCCAGCAGGCCGTTAATTTGCCGCAGGCGCAGGACTTCATCGCTATCCATCCCTAACTCCACCCCCATTTTCTCATCGGTCCAGCCGAGCTGGCTTAGCTCGCGCACAATCTCTGACATGGCGTTGATTTGATGACGGCCTCTGGCGCGGTTGTGGCGAATAGTTGAGGCCATACGCCCGGATACTTCATCGCTGCCACATTGCAGAACGCTGACCGGCACGTATCCCTTCAGCGTCTTTTTCAAGCTGCTTTTAGATTTCGCCAGAAGATGGCGATGGAACCCGTCGACAATCTCATACTGCTGCTGTTTTTGCTCATGTACCACGATTGGCTGGGTAAACCCATCGCTTTCCAGCGACTTCAATAGCAGCTTTTTCTCTGGCGGCGCGACGTTGTTGGGGTTGTAATCGTTCGGCGCAATCTGGTCGTGTTTGACCCACAGCACGCAGTCGACGGGCTGATCCTTAAAGGGACTCTCGCGATGCAGGGCGAGTCTGAACCTGTTAATAGCTTCAATGCGTTCCGCTTCCGGCAGAGTCGTAAGCCAGGCGCTCATCTGTTCGATCATTTGTTGTTGCATAAAATCCCCCATTCCTGGCGCTTTTTCGCCATCCGTTGGTTGTAGCGCTGATAGTGTTGTGATTTTGTCGGGCTAAACGACAGCATCCGACACCAGTAATCGTTATTTAACAGAACCTTACAGATACGCCGCCACGAGGGAATGTCTTTCGACCCGGTGTCGCTCTCTTGCGTATCAGGGATATCCTCCATACCCTGTTTTTGATACCAGCGGAGATAGACCGCGATTTTATTGCTGTAATGCGTGGCGGTCTGGGGCGGCATGGTTTCCAGCAGAAACAGCGCGTAGGATTTCCAGCTGTAACCGTCGGGTTTCACCAGCTTACGATGCCCGTAGAAGTGATTATCATGCCCGGCATAAATCCCGCCGCAATGTGCGCCACTGACGCGGGCGCACATCGTGGCCCACCGTTCGGGCTCGAGTACGTGATAGAGCCACAACCCCTGGCGCTGTTCCGGGCCAAACGGTTCGCAAATTCGCATGTAGCGCAGCGGGACACCGGCCTGATACATCATGTTATACAGCGGGTTAAAGCCGAGGCCGCTACGCGAAAACCAGGTCCAGATATCCGCCGTTTTCCAGTCGTAAAGCGGGTAGATGTACCAGGTGTGACCGCGTGGGGCCATGCTGGTCCAGGGCATATCATCAGCAAAACGCTGTTTGCGCTGGGAGGCGACGGTCAGGAAACGGGTGTAAGACTCATCCGCGCGGATACCAATGGTCACCGCCGCGGGGCGTTTGTTTGAGAACCATTCGGCAAAATCGCGAACGAATTGCTCAAAAGACATACCCTGCTGATAAAAAGAAAAGAATGCCGGATCGGTAATGGCATCTTCTGGTGGTTGGCGCACCCAGGGCGTGCCGGATTCCCAGCAGCGCCATTCTGGAGTGAACTGGGTAAGGGCATTGGGCGTAGTCAGCGGGAGGGCAACCCAATAAAACGTCTCAATGACATCGGCATATTCGACACGCATTTTTTCACAATGATCGATGGTACTGCTGAATTGTGCTTCCCAGTCGATAAATAATACGCTGAACTTTTTATGGTATTTGCGGGCTAACACTCCGGTTAAATGCAGCATAACGGTGGAATCTTTGCCGCCGGAAAACGAAACGCAAACCCGTTCAAAATTATTGAGTGTCCATGTAATGCGTTCGGTACTCGCTTCCAGAACCGATTGTTCCAGCAGGAGTTTGTAGATCGACATTGTTTTAGCCTTGATTATTCCTTTCAGGGTATAAATAAAAAATATATAAATTACGGATATAAGTAAACTAAATTGTCATATCATAAATATTCATGGTGATTATTTATTAGAGGTCAATATATATAAATTGAATATAACTGATTGGGAATGGCTCGTTAAATCATTGGGTAAAAAAGATTGGGCAAGGCGAATTGAGATGGTCTGCCTTGCCCCTGCGTATTATTTGTCGCCCATCATCGCTTTGAAATTATCGGCGTCGGGCAAACCGACCACTTGCTGCAGCTCATTATCCGCGTTGAGATAATATATTGCCGGTGTTGCATTTGCACCTAATGAATCCATAAGTTTCTGGTTGGTGTTTAATATTTCCATCTGCGCCGGAGGAACAGATGCCGGAACATTTAACGTTAATTTACCGCCCGATTGTTCGTAATCATGCCAGGTTTTCGCTGGATCCTTGCTGGCCAAAATGGCCGCCGCCGTGGCTGGACTCTCCGGTCTGATGACCCCAACCATCAGCGTGCGAAGCTGTACTTTGCCCGACTCAACCCAAGGCCGTGCCTGCTGCCAGAACTGTTTGCAGTACGGGCAGAACGGGTCGGCAAAGACGTAAATCACGCGCGGTGCCGATTTTTTACCGTCGAGGATCCAGTGCGCTTTTTCCATTTGCGACCACAGCTCACGGCCCGCTGGCGCATAGATATCCTTTTGAATCATCTGCTCGCTGACATTCGCCCCTTTTTCATCGTACATATAACCCGAAATGGCATGCTTGCCATCCGGCGTTACGTAAATAGTGACGCCCATATCCTGATATTTGCCGAGATAACCTTTCATTCCGCCCGGCGCATCGAAGGATTTGATGATGGTAATGCCTTGTTTCTCTATCGCTTTTACCGGGGCAGGCAGCTCTTCGGCATTGGCCAGCATCGGTAATAACGTCAAAAGCAGGGTGAGTTTGCGCATGGTAACTCCTTGTAAAATAAGTTTATGGCCGCAGGTGAATGGTTCAGCCTATCACAACCATAGAGAAGACCTGAGGCGTGTGCAATTGCGCTTACAAAACCTGAATGCTCTAATCGGCTCGCTAATACGACCTTTATCAAGGTTTTATAGAGCGCAACGCACAGCCAGCTTGCTGGCACTGAATACCCTCCCAGGGCTTTTTCAGGTAACGGGGCCACCTGAAAAGGTGGCCTTTTTACGTTCAGGTGCTGCCGATAAGTTTGTTAGTCAGCGCTTATTGATTTGATAAAGGAAACGCATTAGCCCGATGAGTGAAAGTTGGTTACCTTAGCTCTCAACGAAAACACGGAGGAAGTACAGATGTCTTTAATTAACACTAAAATCAAACCGTTCAAAAACCAGGCTTTCAAAAACGGCGAATTCGTAGAAGTCACTGAGAAAGACACCGAAGGTCGCTGGAGCGTGTTCTTCTTCTATCCGGCTGACTTTACTTTCGTCTGCCCGACCGAACTGGGTGACGTGGCTGACCATTACGAAGAGTTCCAGAAACTGGGCGTGGATATTTACTCCGTTTCTACCGATACCCACTTCACCCACAAAGCGTGGCACAGCAGTTCCGAAACCATCGCAAAAATCAAATATGCGATGATCGGCGACCCAACTGGCGCTCTGACCCGTAACTTCGAAAACATGCGTGAAGACGAAGGTCTGGCCGACCGCGGCACCTTCATCGTTGACCCACAGGGCATCATCCAGGCTATCGAAGTGACTGCTGAAGGCATTGGCCGTGACGCGTCTGACCTGCTGCGTAAAGTGAAAGCGGCTCAGTACGTGGCTTCCCACCCAGGCGAAGTGTGCCCGGCTAAGTGGAAAGAAGGCGACGCGACGCTGGCTCCATCCCTGGATCTGGTCGGCAAAATCTAAAATTTCCGGTGTCTTTCACGCCACAGATGCGTTGGCGTCACTTGTTCACCCCGGTCACTTACTGTTTGTAAGCTCCCGGGGGTTCACAAGCTAGCCGCCTTTTTGTGACGCGAAATACGTGGAAATTAATTCTTCGAAACGGGTGCCGTTATGCACCCGTTTCAATCCAAACACCATGATGCAAGCTGCCCGCACAAGGCCGCTCGCATGATGATGTTTTAAGAGAGGGAACAACGATGCTCGACACTAACATGAAAACCCAGCTCAAGGCCTACCTTGAGAAACTGACGAAACCTGTTGAGTTGATTGCCACGCTGGACGACAGCGCTAAATCGGCAGAAATCAAGGAACTGCTGGCGGAAATCGCCGAACTTTCACCGCAGGTGAGCTTTAAAGAAGACAACACCCTGGCGGTGCGCAAGCCGTCATTTTTGATTACTAATCCAGGCTCCAACCAGGGACCGCGCTTTGCGGGCTCTCCGCTGGGCCATGAATTTACCTCTCTGGTGCTGGCGCTGCTGTGGACCGGCGGTCATCCGTCGAAAGAAGCGCAGTCGTTGCTGGAGCAAATTCGCGATATCGACGGCGATTTTGAATTCGAAACCTATTACTCGCTCTCCTGCCACAACTGCCCGGACGTAGTGCAGGCGCTGAACCTGATGGCGGTTCTCAATCCGCGCATCAAACATACCGCGATCGACGGCGGCGTGTTCCAGAACGAAATCACCGATCGCAACGTGATGGGCGTTCCGGCGGTCTTTGTTAACGGTCAGGAGTTTGGTCAGGGTCGCATGACGCTGACGGAAATCGTGGCCAAAGTGGACACCGGCGCAGAAAAACGTGCAGCCGAAGAGCTGAATAAACGCGATGTGTATGACGTGCTGATTGTCGGCTCTGGCCCGGCGGGCGCGGCGGCGGCGGTCTATTCCGCACGCAAAGGCATTCGTACTGGCCTGATGGGCGAACGTTTTGGTGGTCAGGTTCTCGATACCGTGGACATCGAAAACTACATCTCGGTTCCTAAAACCGAAGGCCAGAAACTGGCGGGGGCGCTGAAGCAGCACGTTTCCGACTATGACGTTGACGTAATTGATTCCCAGAGTGCCAGCAAGCTGACGCCTGCGGCAGTCGAGGGCGGGCTGCATCAGATTGAAACAGCCTCCGGCGCGGTGCTGAAAGCGCGTAGCGTGATCATTGCCACCGGTGCGAAATGGCGCAATATGAACGTCCCGGGCGAGGATCAGTATCGCACCAAAGGGGTGACCTATTGCCCACACTGTGATGGCCCCCTGTTTAAAGGCAAACGCGTGGCGGTGATTGGCGGCGGTAACTCCGGTGTGGAAGCGGCCATTGACCTGGCGGGTATCGTCGAGCACGTGACCCTGCTGGAATTTGCCCCGGAAATGAAAGCCGACCAGGTCCTGCAGGATAAAGTGCGCAGCCTGAAGAACGTTGACATCATTCTTAACGCGCAGACTACTGAAGTGAAAGGCGACGGCAGCAAAGTGACCGGACTTGAGTATCGCGACCGCGTCAGCGGGGATGCACACCACGTGGCCCTGTCCGGCATTTTCGTCCAGATTGGTCTGCTGCCGAACACCACCTGGCTGGAAGGCGCGATTGAGCGCAACCGCATGGGCGAAATCATCATTGATGCCAAATGCGAAACCAGCATGAAGGGTGTGTTTGCGGCGGGCGACTGCACCACCGTGCCGTACAAACAAATTATTATCGCAACCGGCGAAGGCGCTAAAGCTTCCCTGAGTTCGTTTGATTACCTGATTCGCACCAAGACTGCATAATACAAAAAAGTAAGACGACACCTGCAATGTGAAGAGGCTACCTTTCGGTAGCCTCTTTTTTTTTAGCGAACCACCAGCACCGGCACATGCGCGTGACGGATAACGCTCGAGGCATTGGAGCCGAGCAGGTGCGTGGCAATTGACGGATTGCGCGAGCCAATCACTACCACGTCTGCGTTCAACTCTTCGGCAAGCTCATTCACCGCGTCGCGCACGCTGCCCATCACGACATGGATTTTGATTCGGGAAGGGTCGAGAGTGAAATGCTCAACCATGGTTTTCAGGCGCGCTTCCGCTTCACTGTACAGATGTTCTTCAAAGCGGCGCAGGTCGGCTGCAAAACGGGTCATGGTCAGGCTGGCAGAGCCTGGCAGGACGTGCAAAAGGTGGATGATGCCATTCTGTTGGGCGAGAAACTCCGCATGACGTACGGCCTTGTCGCTTAGCGCCATTTCAAAGACATCAACCGGCATAATAATGGTGTTGTACATATTTTTTCCCTCCTTCTTTGTATGGTTTTATATAACCATTTTCGGCGAGAAATTTGTGTCATTCACGTCGCAAATATCATCTTCGGGCGGTGAGGGAGGGTAAAGTTTTGTGGGCAGGCAAACGGAAAGAGGATGTGGGGGACATCCTCTGAACAAGACGTGTCAGACGCGTTTAGCGGTGAAATTCACCCGCAGCTTCAGGCTGGTACAGCAGTTCAAGCACTTCTAAATGCGCTTCGGTGCCGTTCGGCAGCTTCCAGTGAATGGTGTCCCCGACGCGAAGGCCAAGCAGAGCAGCACCGACCGGAGCCAGCACCGAAAGCTGGGTCGCGCTATCGGTCATTTTTGCCGGGAACACCAGGGTGCGCACGCGCTCTTCGTCGGTACTCAAATCGCGGAAACGGACCTGGCTGTTCATGCTGACAACGTTGTGCGGCATCTCCTGTGGGGAGCACATCTGCGCCCGATCCAGTTCGTCATTCAGCGCAGCGGCAACCGGTGAGGTGGCCCACTCTGGCTGTTCCAGCAGGCGGTCAATGCGTTCGGCATCGAACTCATTAATGATGATGGCGGGTCTGGTCATTGTTGACTCCGTGTTTTCCAGGTTGAAATCCAGTTGCTTGTTTCCAAAAGAAAACCCTCGTCGTACAGGACGAGGGTTTAGGGTCTGACCATCATACTGACTGTGGTCGGATCTTTGAAGTGATTCAGCTCACATTAGAAGATTAGGCTGCCAATCAGCGCGAACAGGAAGGCCAGGCCGCCGAGCAGTGTTTCCATCACCGTCCAGGTTTTCAGGGTGGTCTTCTCATCCATTTCGAGGAAGCGACCTACCAGCCAGAAACCAGAGTCGTTAACGTGGGACAGCACCGTAGCGCCACCGGCGATAGCGATCACGATAAAGCACAGGTCAAGCTGGCTGATACCGGTGGTGGCCTGCACCATCGGCGCGACCAGCGCGGCGGTGGTCGTCAGGGCCACGGTCGCGGAACCTTGCGCCACGCGCAGCGCCGTGGAAATCACGAAGGCGGCGACAATAACCGGCATCCCGGTGTCTGACAGCACGCCTGCCAGGGCATCACCAATACCGCTGGCACGCAGAACACCGCCGAACATACCACCTGCGCCAGTCACCAGAATGATGCCGCAGATCGGACCTAATGCGCCGTCGCAGATTTTTTCCAGATGCTTAAGGCTGTGCTGACGGCTGAAAACGGCCAGCGCAAAGAACACGGTGATCAGCAGCGCTACCGGGGTTTTGCCGAGCATACGCAGGAAATTCACCACTACGTCATCTTTCGCCACCCAGCCCAGCACTACCGCGGTATTGAGTCCCGTTTCGAGGAAAATCAGTACCAGCGGCATCAGCAGAATGGTCAGCACCATACCGAATGACGGCGGCTTGTGGTTGGCATCGGCTTCAACGGTGCCAAGGAAAGAGGAAGGCAGTTTGATGTCGAATTTCTTGCCCGCATATTGGCCGTACAGGTACGCGCCGAGATACCAGGTTGGCAGGGCGATAATCAGGCCGACAATCACCAGCAGACCGATGTTGGCCCCGAGCAGTTCAGCCGCCGCAACCGGGCCCGGATGGGGCGGAACCAGCGCATGCATGACCGCAAAGGCACCTGCCGCCGGGAAGGCGTATTTCAGCGTCGAGCCGCCAAACTGCTTCGCGACGCTAAAGATAATCGGCAGCATCACCACCAGACCGGCGTCGAAGAAAATCGGGAAGCCGAACAGCAGGGAGGCGACACCGAGTGCAAACGGCGCGCGATGTGCGCCAAATTTACCAATCAGCGTATCGGCCAGCACTTTTGCGCCACCGGAAACTTCCAGCAGGCGGCCAATCATTGCCCCCAGACCGACCAGCAGCGCCACGCCCGCCAGCGTACCGCCAAAACCCGTGAGCAAGGTCGGAACCACTTTATCGAAAGGTACTTTTGTCAGCAGCGCCACCACGATGCTGACCAGGGTTAAGGCTAAAAAGGCATGCACTTTGAAGCGCATGATCAAGACCAGCAGCAGGGCGACGGCCCCTGCAGCGATGCCGAGCAGCGTACCGGCTCCCAATGCGTTCGTAACTTCTGTCATCTTAATATCCTCTGTAGGGTGACAGCTAATGGGTAGTGATAGCCTGGCTAAATCCCTGCATTTATCACTGATACCGGTAACATGATACTGGTAACATAGCGGGGGTTGTAAATACGCTCCGGGACGTTTATTAACACTTTGCGACGGCCGTCAAATATCCTGAATATTTATCGATTCGAATAAAATATGTTCGATAAACGTGATGGATTTCAAATCTGGCATATCCTTGATAAGCACCGCTGCGCCTTCCGGCGTCAGCATTTTTCAAGAAACAGGAGATTCCATGAGCGGTTACGACAAATTGACCCTAAAAGATGGCAGCACGCTCTATTTCAAAGACTGGGGCAGCGGACAGCCAATTGTGTTCAGCCACGGCTGGCCATTGACGGCTGATGCGTTTGAAGACCAGATGCTGTTTCTCGGCTCGAAGGGATATCGGGTGATTGCTCATGACCGACGCGGCCATGGCCGTTCGTCCCAGACCTGGGACGGCAATAATATGGATCAATATGCGGACGATCTCGCCGAGCTGACGGCACATCTGGATTTGAAAGATGCGGTACATGTCGGGCACTCCACCGGCGGGGGCGAAGTGGCGCGGTATATTGGCCGCCACGGCACCAGCCGGGTGGCAAAGGCGGTGTTGATTAGCGCGGTGACGCCAATCATGGTGAAAACCGATTTTAATCCGAACGGCGTGCCGATCGAGGTGTTTGACAGCATCCGCGAGGGCGTGGTGAAAGACCGTGGGGCATTCTTCCACGAGCTGACGATGGCGTTTTACGGCTACAACCGCGCAGGGGCAAACATCTCGGAAGTGGTTCGCGCTGGTTTCGTTGCACAGGGCTTACAGGGCTCAATCAAATCGCTTTATGACTGTATTAAGGCGTTTTCGGAAACGGACCTGCGGGAGGATTTAGCGCGAATGACCATCCCGACGTTAGTCATTCATGGCGACGATGATCAGATTGTCCCGTTCGAGACCTGCGGCAAAGTGGCCGCTGAGGTTCTGCCGCACAGCGAGCTGAAGGTGTATCCGGGCGGCTCTCACGGGATTTGCACCACCCACAAACAGCAGATCAACGAAGATCTGCTGGCATTCCTCAAAGCGTAACTGCGATGCCCGGTACGTGATGTGCCGGGCGTACACTTCCCCCTCTAACAGGCTACACTGACGGTTTTCTCCGTTCAGGGCCTGACGATGCCGATCACTCAACTTCCTGCCGATCAGCGTTTTTTTGCCGACCTGCTCAGCGGGTTGGTGCTCAATCCCCAGCAGCTTGGTCGCGTGTGGTTTGCCAGCGCGCCGAAAACCCCGCCAGCGGGTAGCCTGTGTCTGGATTTGCCGCGCCTTGAAGTGGTATTACGCGGTGAATATGGCAATAAGCTGGAGCAGGCGCAGTGGACGTTGACCCAGGGCGAGATGCTATTTATTCCACCGCGGGCCGCCAATTTGCCCCTGTTCACCCGGTCGGCGATGGTGCTGAGCATGGTTTTTGCCCCCGCGTGGACCGGGATGGCGTTTTATGACTGCCGGAGCGGCGGCACGCCAGGCCCGCTGCGCAAGATTGAAATCGCCCATCAGCAGCGCGGAGAAGGGGAGGCAATGCTCACCGCCTTGACGCTGCTCAGCCGTTCTCCGCAGGATCAGCAGATCATTCAGCCGCTGATGCTCAGCTTTCTGCATCTGTGCCGCAAAAGCGTAACGACCCGCGCGGATGCTACCCCGACCCGGCCGCAGTTTCTCTATCAAAGCATGTGCAACTGGATCCAGGATAACTATGCGCAACCGCTGACCCGCGAAGACGTGGCGGGATTTTTCAATATCACGCCGAACCATCTGTCGCGGCTGTTCAGCCAGCAGGGCACGATGAGTTTTGTCGAGTATTTACGCTGGGTGAGGATGGCGAAGGCGCGGATGATTTTACAGAAGTCACCGCTGTCGATTGGCGATGTGGCGCTGCGCTGTGGCTTTCCCGATGGTGATTACTTTAGCCGGGTGTTCCGGCGTCAGTTTGGCCTGACGCCGGGGGAGTATCGGGCACGTTTTCAGTAAGGTTACAGGCTCAGCTCAGCATTGAGCAGTTGGTGCAGCGCTTCGGGATCGGTGGCTGCCAGCAGCGACTGGCGGAAGGTTTTGTTCACCAGCTTGCGCGCCAACTGGGAGAAGACCTTCACATGGTTAATCCCTTCGTGTTCGCCGAGGGTGAGCATGATGACCAGCTCCACGTCGCCCATTTCCGATTCCCAGTCTATCTGCGCGGGTAGCCGCGCCAGGCTGATACTTGAGTGGTGGATCCACGCCGATTTAGTGTGCGGGATTGCCACCCCAAAGCCCACCCCGGTGGTGACGATTTCTTCCCGCTGCCAGATATCTTCTTCCAGTTCGAGCGGATGCGCGGTGCGCCCGTTCACCGCCAGGTTGCCGCACAGCAGTTGAATAACCTGCTCTTTGCGATACGGCTTATCGACGAACAGAATGTTCTCCACCGCCAGCAGCGGGCGTGCGTCCTCTTCGGGGGTAAAGGTGCGCAGCAGGGTTTCTATCTCTTCCGGGCTGCGGCAGTCGCAGGCTTTGTCGGCCAGCGCCCGACAGGCACGACTGTCGAGCTGGCGCAGCTGGCTTTTCACCGCCGGAATGCGCGGCCCGCTCATACTTAGTTCGTCCAGTTCCAGGCCGAGCAGCAGCGGCAGATAACGCGTTTCGCCACCCAGCTCACCGCAGATCCCCACCCATTTCCCATGCCGATGGGCAACGGTGACAATTTGGCGCAGCATGCGTAAAAAGGATGGGGTGACCGGATTGTACAGCGGCGACACGCGCGGGTTATTGCGATCGACGGCGTATAAATACTGGGTCATGTCATTGGAGCCGACGCTGAAGAAATCCACTTCGTCGCAGAAGTGATCAATGATGTAGCACACAGACGGGACTTCCACCATGATGCCCAGCGGCAGGGACGCAGCAAAGCGCGCACCTTCCGCCTGCAGTTCGGCTTTGACCTGCTGCAGTTCGTTCTTCACCCACAGGATCTGGTCGAGGCTGTGGACCATCGGGATCATCAGCCGGGCCTGACCCACCGCGCCTGCACGCAAAATCGCTCTAAGCTGCGTGCGGAACAACCCGGCAAATTCCGGGTAAATGCGCACCGCGCGATAGCCGAGGAACGGATTTTCTTCCTGCGGAATATTCAGGTAGCTCAGCGGTTTATCGCCGCCGATATCCATGGTACGGAAAATAACCGGTTTATCCCCTGCCGCCAGCAGCGCCTGTTGGTAGGTTTCAAACTGCTCCTGTTCATCGGGCGGTGCGCTCCGGTCCATATACAGCATTTCACTGCGGAACAGACCGATGCCTTCCGCACCGTGGCTGAACGCGGCGGGGGCTTCGAGCGCGCTGCCGATATTCGCCGCCACTTCCAGCCGCTGCCCGTCACGTGAGAATGCAGTCTGGGCCGCATCGCGGGTCTGACAGGCGATGCGCTGATCGGCCAGTTCGCGGGCCAGTGCATAGTAACCGCGGACCGCTTCATTCGGCTCCAGCACCAGCACGCCGCACTGTCCGTCGAGGATTGCCGGTGTGTGTTCCAGTGCGCTGAGGTCGGCCACGCTCAACCCGTTCAGCACCGGCACCGAGGCGGCGCGGGCGAGGATCAGCGTGTGCGACGTGGGGCCGGTTTTCTCCAGTATCATGCCTTTCAGCTGGCTCAGGTCGAGGCTTAAGAACTGGCTCGGGGTGAGATCGTCGGCGACCAGAATCGACGGCCGACTCAGGCGCAGCACTTCCTGATTGCGATACTGCGGCCAGACGATGTGCAGCAGGCGCTCGCTAATATCGCGAATATCGCTGGCGCGTTCGCGCAGATAATCGCTGCTGGAAGCCCGCAGTTTTTCGCAGATGGCTTCCATATTGTCGACGATTGCCGCCGCCAGACCCTGTTTTTCATCACGCATGATGCGGCGAATATTGCTGGCAAACTCGTCATCCTGGATCAGTGACAGATGCGCGCTGAGAATGGTTTTGCTCTCGCCGCCGAGCAGCCGCAGCTGCTGATTGAGATTGTCGGCCAGCTCTGCCAGACCGTACTCCAGACGGGTCATGTCTTCGGGGCTGGCAGGGAGGGTGCGATAGCGGTCCAGGCTGTCGCTGCGCCACAGGGTAATGCCCCCGCAGCCGATGCCGGTCGCCAGAATATTGCCTGTCAGCAGATGCGGATGCAGCCGTGAGAGCGAGCGGGGCAGGGGATGGGCGGTCGGCGACGCCGCCGCAGGCAGCTCGCTGTCGCTGTCGATAAAGTGATGCTGGAGATAGCTTTCCAGCGCCCGCCGCGCCGCTTCGGCATCGTTACCGCTGATTTGGAGCGAACAACTGTCGTTAAACAGCGTGCCGGTACTCACCAGCGCCAGCGAGCTTTTGGCATCAGCGTGGGTATTCAGGCGGTGGTTGATAAAGCGGATATCGCTTTGCCACGCGCTGCATTGCTCTTTCAGCGCCCAGGCAGGGCGCGCGTGTAGGCCATTGGGCAGCGGGCACAGAAAATCAAGCGTCAGCATAACGGTTCCTGTAAGCACAAAATCAGCATCTGAAATCCGTCAGATGAGAAACGGTTTTGGCATTCATGTCATGAAGCAGGGCCACCAGCAGCTGGTGGGTGAGACTGATATCGCCTGCGTCGGCAATCGAGGCCGCGCAGTGTCCATGCCGGGTCGGTGGGCCGAGGACCACGGTCGGGATCCCGGTGCCGCTCAGGTGTACCGCCCCGCCGTCGGTGCCGCCGTTGCTGAACATGTCCCGTTGCAGGGAAATGGCGTGGCGAGCGGCGGTATCTTCCACCCAGGCGGTCAGGCGTGGTGGGGCGATCAGCGTTTTGTCATACATCACCAGCATCGGGCCTTCGCCAATCTGACGATGGTTGTCACAGCCGTAATCAAAATTTTTGCCCCAGCAGGCGGTGTCCAGCACCAGCGCCAGATCCGGGTTAAGCTTGCGGGTAGCGGTTTGCCCCCCGCGCAGCCCAACCTCTTCGCTGGAGCTGGCTACCAGCCAGACTTCGGCGTTGAGTGGGGTTTGATGCAGTTCGCGCAAAAGGCTGATGAGCAGATAACAACCGAGCCTGTCGTCGAAGGCTTTGCCCATCAGCCGATGATGGGGCAGTTCGCAAAACGGGGTGGCGAACGTTACGCGATCGCCCGGTTCCACCCCGACTTCGGCGACTTCATCGGCGCTGCAGGCCCCGATATCGACCCGCAGTTTTGCCACTTCATTGCCCTGCCGCTCGCCGTCGAGCAGGCCGTTAATTTTGACGCCGTGGCGGGTGGTTATCCGCACAGGCTGTAGCTCGCGGGCGGTCATCCGCACGTTGCCAATCGGGATAACGTCGATGGCACCTTCGCGCGAAATGCTGCGTACCATAAAGCCCACTTCATCCATATGTGCGCAAACCATCACCTTCGGGCCTGTACTTTCATTCAGGCGAATAAGCACCGAACCGAGGCCGTCAAACTGCACCTCTTTGCCCAGGGCGTCGGCTTCACGCAGCAGAATTTCCCGCACTTCCTGTTCGGAGGCTGCGATGGCATCGGCTTCGCTGAGCGCTTTCAGTAACGCAATATCCATCACGCCTCCCCCGTCATCAGCAGCGTTTTCGGGGTCTGGTATAGCACCTCGGCACCGCTGTCGGTCACCAGCACCACATCCTCGATGCGTACGCCGCCTTCACCCTCAAGATAAATGCCCGGCTCCACCGTCAGCAGCATGCCGGGGCGTAACAGGGTGGTGTCGGTCGGGGAGAAGCGCGGGTTTTCATGTACATCGATGCCGATAGCGTGTCCGGTGTTATGCCCAAAGTTCGGCCCGTAACCGGCACGGCTGATATGCTCTCTGGCGGCGGCATCAACCGTTTGACAGGCCATGCCCGGCCGCACGGCAGCAATGGCCGCCAGTTGTGCCTCCAGCACGGTCTGATACACCGCATACAGCGGCGACATTTCAGGATGGGCAAAACGTCCCGCGACCAAGAAGGTGCGGGTCATATCAGAACAATATCCCTGGTATTGGGCACCAAAATCGAGCGTCACCAGTTCGCCTGCGATGATGACTTTTTCCGACGCTTTGCCGTGAGGCAGCGCGCCGCGAGGGCCACTGGCGACAATCGTATCGAACGAGGGTTTCTCTGCCCCCTGTTGTTTCATGAACCACTCCAGCTCGGCGGCGACTTCACGTTCCCGCATTCCGGGCTGGATAAAACGGCGGATATGGTCGGCGGTGGCGTCGGCAATGCGACAGGCTTCACGAATAAGCCGGATTTCGTCAGCGGTTTTCACCTGGCGCAACGCGTCGAGCGACACGCTGACCAGCGACGGATGCAGCGCCTTCTGCCAATCGCAGCCGGTTTGCCAGCTCACGTGCTCACCTTCAAAGCCGAGGCGTTGCAGGCCTTCTTCCTGCGCAATCTGATTCACGATGCCGGGCATGTCGCGTCCTGCTTCCAGCCGATGCAGTTGATATCCGTGGGTACGGGCCGCCACATCACTGTAATAACGGAAATCTACCAGAATATGGGCGTGCTGCCGGGTGATCAGCACGTAGCCCGAACTGCTGGAGAAACCCAGATGCGGGAGCTTGTTTGGCTTAGATGAGATAAGCATCGCGTCTATTCGCTGGTGCGTCATCCACTCACGTATTGCCGTCAGCACTGCCATAGCCGTATTCCTCTTACAGGGTGTCGATTGCCAGCTTGCCGCGTTTATGCAGGCCGTTGCGGATAAGCACCACCAGCAGCGCGGTGATCAGCGCCCCGACGGCAATACTCAGCATGTAGGCCCCCAGATTGGTCACCAGTGGCCAGGCCCAGATAGCGGATTCCGGGAACCACTGCACGGCTCCCAGCGCGGTGGCGGTCATCGCCCCGGCAATGGCACCCGTCATGTAGGCAGGCAGGGTCGCTATCGGATTTTCCAGCAGGAACGGGATAGCCCCTTCGCTGATGCCCATAAAGGCGAGGAACATCGCGGTTTTGCCCTGCGGATAGAGCTGCGGGCTGAACAGGCGTTTGCCGGTCAGACGATGGTCAATCAGCGTCGCCAGCCCCAGGCCAATCGGCGGAATAACAATCGCCACCGCGCGAGGGGTGATAGCCAGCACATGGTCGGTGGTAAAGCCCAGTGCCACAAAACCCGCCGCTTTATTGATAGGCCCGCCGAGGTCAATCGCCGTCGCTGCGGCCATGCCTATCGCATACATCATTGACCCGGCCTGGCCTGCCGCCAGCAGCAGCGTGCGCATCCCGGCGTTCAGCCAGCCGCCTATCGGGGTGATGACGTAATACATCGCCAGCATGACAAACAGGGCAGAGAGAATTGGGATCAGGAAGGTGCTTTTGAACGCCAGCAGATACTGAGGCATCGCGATTTTAGCGTTCAGCCATTTCACCAGATACCCGGCAGCAATGGCGATAATCAGCGCCCCGATGAAGGTGGAGGGCACCGGTTTAGTTGCCAGCCAGCTCAGTTTCTCCGGGTCAAAGTTCAACACCAACGTGGGCTGCGTGGCGACCAGACCACCGATAAAGCCCGCCGGGAAAGCCAGTTTGCCACCGATGGAGTTGGCGACGAAGGCCGAGAACATCGGGATGGCAAAGCTGAACAGCAGCCCGCCAAAGGATTCGGTCAGATAGCCGAACTTAAGTACCGACAGATTAAAACCGGTGAATTTGCCCGAGTTCAGCGCATCCATGATCCCCATATCCGGCGGGATCTCCAGCCAGACATAGGCAATCAGCTGTGAAATGGCGAGGATCACCCCGCCCATGATAAGGGTTGGCACCATGCGGGAAATCCCCGACATGATGTGCTGTGGCAGTTCTTTCCAGAAGGCGGAACCTGATTCTACAGGCGCGGTGTTCAGCGCAATGGCCTCGCCATCTGGCGAAGCGGGACGAATGGCGCTACGTTTTTTTATTGCCATTTCACACACCCTTGCGGTTGAGGATTACGGTTGTTCGGCAGCGATCAGTTCTTCAATCTCTTTCAGGGTGCCTGCCGCATTTTTAATGGCGTCCTGAAGGGTGATTTCATACACGTCGCGGGTTTCAAAGCGTTCGTTATCTTCTGGTGTGATGGCGATGGCGTGGATGATGATATCGGCGCTGGCAATATCCTGCGCGGTCAGTCGGTTCTGGATACCATCGGCCCCCTGGGTTTCAATTTTGACCTCGTAACCGGCTTCGGTGGCGGCATCTTCCAGCGCCTGCGCAGCCATAAAGGTGTGAGCCAGCCCCATTGGACAGGCACACAGTGCAATCAATTTTTTCGCCATGATGAACTCCTTGAGTGAACGTCGGGGTTGATTATGCTCAGAGCTTTCTGGCTTCCGTTACCGGATAAAAAATGCATTTACTGGACTTTTGATGCACTGATAAGGAAGTGTGATGCGCATCCGTTTATAAGAAAAACGCATGGCGCGTTGCAAAGAAGGGCGGGAGGACAACAAGGGGAAAAGGCTGAGGGTGATTCAGGCCGGGGCCACGTGGGTGGCCCGGCGGTGAATTTAGTTTCCGGCTTTATCGATAACGAACTGCGACCCACAGTTACCCGGGTGCGGCTGCGGCAGGAGTGAGCCTTCCGCCAGCGGGGCATTAATGGCGTTGGCTTTAATTGCAATCTGCATTTCGGTCAGATAGGCGGGGTTACCGTTACAGGTTAACTTGAACGCTTTTACGCCTTGTTTGCCGTAGCTTTTGGCGACCACGTCGTTAAAGGCGCTGCGGCTGACGGTTTTGCCGTAGTTTTCGGCCAGGAAGGTGCCTAACGCACTCTGTTTGATTTCACCGTTGAGGCGCACCATGGTGCCGAAATAGGCGTCTGGATCGAAACCAAAGCACACCCCGTGCTTGGCATATTCATAACGTTCCAGGCATGACTTGCCGCCGCTGCCAGGCATTACGTTGTTGAGCTTATTGGCCATTTCCAGCGACAGCCCGGTTTCGGCGGCCGCGCATTTCTGGCTGCCGCGCACTTCAGGCATATTAGGGATGGGGCGTGTTGCGCAGCCGAAGCGCATCCAGCGGCGGTTATCCACGCCGCGTGCGGCGATAGATTTTGGCAGGCTGGGCCACAGGCCGTGAACCGTCAGATAGCTGGTTTTGTCCTGCACCTCTTTCTGCAACCGGCACTCGTCAGGTTCGTTCCGATTACGTTCCTGCATACTCTGGCAAAAGCCGGTTTGCCATGAGAGCGCCAGCACATAGCTGTCGAAATCGCCGTATTGGCTCGCGTTGAGTGGGTCGGCGTATGCGAGAGGGGTGCCCAGCATCCACGCGGCGGCGCAGACGGCGGCTATATCCTTCCTGAACATGGTTTTTCCTGATTTCGGGATGAAAGATTTCAGAAACATTAAAGCACAAAAAAGGCGCTTTCAGACGCCTTTTCATCACTGTGCGTTATTAATGCACAACCCCGACAGGGACCATTAACTCGGTAGCGATAATCACCACGACCAGGCCCACCAGCACCGGAATCGAGGTACGCTTAACCACTTCAAACGGCGAAATTTTGGCCATCCCGGAGACGGCAACCACCACGCCGGAGACCGGCGAAATGGTGCGTCCAAGGTTTGACGCTTGCAGCATTGGAATCGACAGGTACGCCGGGTTGATGCCGGAGCTGTGTGCCAGTTTCGGGATCATCTCGACGAACGCGTAGAACGGCGCGTTACCGGAGCCGGTGGTCATCGCCGCCAGCATGGTCAGCACGACCAACACCAGCATCAGGATGATGCTTGCCGAGCCGAACGAGGTCGCGATGGAAATCAGGCTATCGATGAAGCCGATGGTGCTCAGGCCCTGGGCGAAGACGCCCGCCGCAACCAGCAGCATGACCACGCTTGCGAAAGCATCCGCCATGCCGCGATACGCCACTTCCAGACCGGAAAAGACCTTTTGGGTGTTAAAGCCGCGGAAGAATTCCAGAATCGCCGCCACCAGCATACAGATAACCAGAATGGTGATGATGTGCAGTTCTGGGCCCCATTTACCGTCAAAAATCAGCACGCCGATAATCGGGGTAAACGGCAGAATGGCGTAGAACGACGGCGCGTTGGTGGTGATTTCGCTGACGTCGAGCATCTCGTGGGAGATGTTCTCTTTTTTATCGAGATAGCGCTGCCAGAAGAAATGCGCCACCGCCATGCAGACAATCGCCGCGATGGAAATCGGCAGGGTGGTTTTAAAGGCAAAGTCGATCAGTGGCATCTCTGCCGCTTTTGCCGCCAGCACTACGTCGCCGGAGGTTGGAGAGAGGATAATTGCCGCCGGAGAGGCACAGATAGCAGCGGCTGCGCCACGGCTGATCCCCACGTTGACCATGACCGGGAACAGGGTGCCCATCAGTAATACGCCCAGCCCGGTAGCAGAAGAGACCGCCAGCGACATCAGGCATGCCACAAAGTAAGCGGCAATCATCAGAATGTACGGCGAATTGATGAAGCGCAGCGGTTTGGAAGTCAGTTTGACCACCATGTCATTCGCGCCGATGTGGGTCATGTAGGCGGCAAAACCGCACAGCATCATGATCATCATGCCCAGGTCGCCGCCACGACTCATCAGCAGAATTTTAATGTATTCGACGATGTCAGTCGCGGAGTAGCCGGTGCTGCTGGCGCTGGCCGGCAGGATTTTGTGGCCCATCAGGGCGCTGGCGATCAGCAGTACCAGGCCGCCTACGAACAGCACGCCCGTCGCGGAATAGCCTTTGATGATATAGCGGGCGACGCCCACAATGACGACCACTCCGATAAGGAGCTCAAACAACGTTAGCATGATGGTTTCCTGTTACTGCTGCCCAAAGAAAGTGCTTATAAAAAATAGAAGTAGGGGAATGTGCCCAATAAACGGCCAAACCTTACTGACGGAAATCAATAAATCGGCAACCACAACCCGTCGACACGTCAAAATAAACACCGCTATCACATTATATCTATTTATTTGGTGAATGTTTCGGATTCTGATGACGCGAAAATGAAACGTAAAATTGAATGGCATTAGCCTGGCGTACATCCCAAGACGCGTGCTCTGGCGGGTTGGTGCCGGAGCTTCAGTCCCTGGTGAGTACGCTGGTGGGCGGCGAAAACGTAGAGCAGACCATTGAAGGGGGCGAATGTGATTCGATAAAGGTCCGCCATCCGCGGGATTGAGGCGATAACGCTGACCAACTGCGCCCAGTTACCGGAGCTCACTGCGACGGGGAATCTGGTGAGGCTGGGCGAGCTGGTCGAGGGGCGTATCAGCGAAGGGCCGCCGATGCAGCCGCGCGTGGGGCAGAAAGTGACCTTGCCGCAAGGGGGGCACTCTCAAGGTCAGGGCAATGCGAATATCTGGAACGCGCTACTGCCAAGTTAAAAATAGTCCTGTCGGTGACCCTGATGATTATTTTTGTTCTGCTGTGGCTGATATTTAAACGTATATCTGTTCTGTTGCTGCTCATGGGCATATTGCCTGGTGGCATCTGGTTATTGTGGCTGCTGGGTATACTTGTTGGTGGCGAGTGCCGTCGGATGTCTTTCCCAGAAAGGCATGAATAACACTCTACTGTTAAGGGTTATTCATAATGGCAACCATGTTGCTGGTGTGCCCTTATGTGATGACTGAGGTGACTATAATGGCCGTATTGATCACCCCCCGTTTGCTCTCGATGCTGGTCATTCCCGCAGTGTGTCAATTATTCCCGCAGTCAAAGTAAGAATAATCCTGGCGGTTTCATATATGTTGAACATAAACCGCGCCTGAAAAGGTGTTGTTTTCCTACAGGCAGAAAGGATTAATCCGCTATCGTTAAGGTTATATTAATTTTACGCTTGTTATTCTGTGCAGGTACGAACGACAAGTGGTTATTTTTGTGTCTAAATTAATTAAATTCTTAGTGCTTGCAGGGATATTATCCAGCCAACTGCTGTTTGCCTCTTTCGCAAAGGCCACTATCAGCGCCAGCGTCAGCGACGCTTTTTCCACGCTCGGCGATAATATTGCCCAGACGTGGTCTTCTCCGGCGCATTACGATCTGTACGTTCCGGCGATTACCTGGCATGCGCGTTTCGATTATGATAAGGAAAAGACGGACAAATACAACGAGCGCCCGTGGGGGGCGGGTTTTGGACAGTCACGTTGGGATGACAAAGGGAACTGGCACGGCCTGTATCTGATGGCATTCAAGGACTCCTTCAATAAATGGGAGCCTATCGGCGGCTACGGCTGGGAGAAAACCTGGCGTCCGCTGGCCGATGATAAGTTCCATTTAGGCCTCGGTTATACCGTTGGGGCAACGGCGCGGGATAACTGGAACTATATCCCCATCCCCGTGGTGTTACCCCTGGCGTCCATCGGATATGGGCCTGCGACGTTCCAGATGACTTACATTCCAGGCACTTATAACAACGGTAACGTCTACTTTGCGTGGATGCGCTTCCAGTTTTAATGGGCAAAAGATGTGATTTCTGGCTGCGAGCCTGAAGTCGTGCGTAAAAACAACGACTAACTCTCAGTCTCGGTAAAATTTAGCGATTTTTATCACTTTTTCGCTATCTAGGACTGGACAAAAGTCACCACAATTGCTGTACTGTTAGCCGACACAGCATTTGTGTCCATTTTCATGTAAAGGTAATATTGATGTCTAAGATTAAAGGTAACGTTAAGTGGTTTAATGAGTCCAAGGGCTTTGGTTTCATTACTCCGGAAGATGGCAGCAAAGATGTATTCGTACACTTCTCTGCAATCCAGTCCAACGGTTTCAAAACTCTGGCTGAAGGTCAGCGTGTAGAGTTCGAAATCACTAACGGTGCCAAAGGCCCATCTGCTGCAAACGTAATGCCTATCTAAGCATTTCGACAGTAGAATATAAAAACCCGTCACTGACGGGTTTTTTTTTGCCTGTTTTTCAGTGGCTAATGCTTCGCATCAGCGGGCCGCTGAAAAAATCCACATCGCCGCCGCCGTCATCGCAAACGATCCCAACAGGTTGACCGCCATGTTCAGCAGCGCCCAGCCGAATCGCCCATCCTGCAATAAAAACACCACTTCGGCCGAAAACGTCGAGAAAGTGGTTAATCCGCCGCAGAAACCGGTGGTGATAAGCAGCTTCCACATCGGGTCAATGTGGGTCATCCGATTGAACCACGCCAGGCCGGCACCGATAATAAACGCGCCGAGCAGGTTTGCCGTCAATGTTCCGACAGGAATGGCATGATGCAGTGGGTTCAGACGCATACCGAGCAGCCAGCGCAACACGCTGCCGGTTCCTCCCCCAATAAAAACGGCTAAAAGGATTTGTAACACCGCCAATTCCTGCTATTTGATTACGTTAGGGTTCTATCTTAGCGCCGGGCTGGGTTAATGGCTACGGCAAGACATTGAGGAAAATGTTATGCGTGTTGCTGCCGGACAATTTGTCGTCACACCTGACTGGCCCACCAATGCCGGTACCTGTGTTTTGTTGATGCAGCAGTCAGCGCAGCAGCAGGCATCGCTGTTGGTGCTGCCTGAGGCGCTGTTAGCCCGGGATGATAATGACCCGGATATGTCGGTAAAGTCGGCTCAGGGGCTGGATGGTGGCTTTTTAAGGCTGCTGCTGGATGAAAGCCGACGAAATGCGATGACCACCGTACTGACCGTTCACGTCCCGACTCGCGAAGGTCGTGCCGCAAATACGCTGGTGGCGTTGCGTGGCGGGGAAATCATTGCCCAGTATCAGAAACTGCATCTGTATGATGCATTTAATATTCAGGAGTCAAAACGGGTCGATGCCGGAAAGGTGCTCCCGCCGCTGATTGAGGTGGACGGGATGAAGGTTGGGCTGATGACCTGTTACGATTTACGCTTCCCGGAAATGGCGCTGGCGCAGGCGCTTCAGGGTGCCGAGGTTTTAGTCTTACCGACCGCCTGGGTCCGCGGTCCGCTGAAAGAGCACCACTGGGCGACGCTGTTGGCAGCCCGCTCGCTGGATACGACATGCTATATCGTGGCGGCCGGGGAGTGCGGGAACAAGAATATCGGCCAGAGTCGAATTGTCGATCCGCTGGGCGTTACCCTGGCCGGGGCGGGAGGCACGCAGCAGCTGATTTATGCCGACGTCAGTCGCGCGATATTGCAGCAGATCCGTGCGCAGTTGCCGGTACTTAACAACCGCCGCTTTGCGCCACCGCAAATAATGTGATGTTTTTTTAATCAGTGCTTGATTCACCTTGTTACAGATTGCTATTGTGTGCCCTCGCTAAATGACCGTTAATTAGCTACGGTTTTGTTGGCGCGTTTTGTAGCCTGTTTTAATCAAGAAGGTATCTATGGGTGAGATTAGTATTACCAAGCTGCTGGTGGTTGCCGCACTGATTGTTCTGGTGTTCGGCACCAAGAAATTGCGTACGCTGGGCGGAGACCTGGGTTCAGCAATTAAAGGCTTTAAGAAAGCCATGAACGACGACGATACGACGGCCAAGAATACGGCAGAAGACGACGTCCCGGCAGAAAAACTCTCTCATAAAGAGTAACGTCGCAGTCAGAAACGACGTGCTGCACGCGTATTTCGGGCAGGTCATTTCATCGACGCCAACGAGTTAGCCAGAGAGGCCACAACAGATTCCGTTGCGGCCTCTTGTCATTTTTACCGCTTTTTTCCTCAGAAAGTTGCAACCAACTGTTTCGCCGCTTCGCGATGTAAAACCTTCAGTCGCTCGCAGTCCAGCCCGCAAATTTCACCGTCAACCACCCGCCACTCACCGCCGACCATCACTCTGTCAGCACGTTCAGCCCCGCAGAGGATCAACGCCGAGAGCGGATCGTGGCTGCCACTAAAGCGTAGATCGTCCAGACGGAACAGCGCCAGATCGGCCTGTTTGCCCACCCGGATCTCGCCCAGATCGTGACGGCCCAATAAACGCGCCGAGCCCTGCGTCGCCCAGCTCATTACTTTTTGCGGCGTGATACGTTTGGCCCCATAACGCAGACGCTGTAGATAGAGCGCCTGACGGGTTTCGAACATCAGGCTTGAGGCATCGTTGGACGCTGAGCCATCGACGCCCAGCCCGATTATCGCCCCTGCCTCTTCCAGTTCCAGCGTCGGACAAATCCCGGATGCCAGCCGCATGTTTGACACCGGGCAGTGGCAAATCCCCACGCCTGCCGCGCCAAGGCGGCGAATTTCGTCGGCGTTAAAATGAATGCCGTGAGCCAGCCACGTCCTGTCGCTTAGCCAACCCACTTTTTCCAGATAATCGACGGTGCGCAACCCGAAACGTTCAAGGCAGAATGCTTCTTCATCCAGCGTTTCCGCCAGATGGGTATGCAAGCGTACGTCGTGCGCGGCAGCCAGTCGCGCGCTCTCCTGCATAATCTCTTCGGTTACTGAAAACGGGGAGCAGGGCGCAAGCGCAATTTGAATCCACGCCCCCTCACCGCGCTGATGATAACGCCGAATCAGCCGCTGGCTGTCCTCCAGAATGGCCTCACCTGACTGCACCGTTTGCTGTGGCGGCAAGCCGCCGTCCTGTTCGCCAAGGCTCATCGAACCACGGGTCAGCATCGCGCGCATCCCGAGGCTGTTCACAACCTCAACCTGCACATCAATCGCATTTTCCATGCCTTCCGGGAACAGATAGTGATGGTCGCTGGTGGTAGTGCAACCGGAAAGCAGCAGCTCCGCCATCGCGACCTGGCTTGCCAGCTTTAGCGCCTCGGGGGTGAGCTTCGCCCACACCGGATACAGCGTTTTCAGCCACGGGAACAGCGGCTCATTGACCACGGGTGCCCATGCCCGGGTCAACGTCTGGTAAAAATGGTGATGGGTATTGATAAGACCCGGTAATACCACATGATCGCGTGCGTCGAAGTTTGTGTCGCAGGGAATGGACGGGGTAACGCCCGCCGCCAGCACTTCGCTGATTTTGCCTGCTTCTATGACAATGCCACCCCGGGCATCAACGCCGTCCGGGGTGAAAATGGCCTGCGGGTTTTTGATCCAAATACGGCTAGCGCACATCGCTAACTCCTCCGGTTGGTGAATGAGAGAGTCAGCTCAGTTATGCCCTGTCTGCTGATCCAGGGGCGCATCATGCGCGGTTATTTTTCGATGGCGGGAGTTTCAATGACAGGTTTTGCGGCCACCTCATCGCTGTCGGTACGCTCAGCGGGCAGCACCAGATTGAGCAATATTGCCATTAAGCCACCGCTGGCGATGGCCGAACCCAACAGGCTCTTGCAAACCGCAGGCAGATGACTCAGAAACTCAGGCTCTGCCTCTATACCCAGACCGATACCAAATGAGACCGCGATGATCAGCATGTCCCGGCGGGTCAAGGGGGATTGGGTCATGATGCGGATCCCGGCGGCCAGTACGCTGCCAAACATCACCAGCGTCGCACCGCCCAGCACCGGAGCGGGGATCTGCTGCACGATGGCACCAAAGACAGGAAACAGTCCCAGCAGCGCCAACAGGACACCAATCCAGATGCCCACGTGACGGCTGGCCACGCCGGTCATTTGGATCACGCCATTATTTTGCGCAAAGGTAGTGCTCGGCAGGGCAGAAAACATGGCGGCCAGGATGCAGCTCACGCCATCGGCGAGAATACCGCCCTTCAGGCGTGCCACGTAGCGCTCGCCTTCAATCGGCTGACGTGACAACAGGCAGTTGGCGGTAAGGTCGCCCACCGCTTCCAGAATGCTGATCAGCGAGATCAGCGCCAGGGGTAAAAAGAGGCTGTAGTCAAAATTGAAACCAAAGCGGAAAGGCTGTGGCACCGCTATCCACGCCTGATTAAATGGCTGCCAGCTCAGCTTCCCGCTACACCACGCCGCGATACAGCCGATGGCAATCCCAAGGATCACCGCGCTCAATCGCAGCCAGCGGCTGCGGGCCCGGCTGAACAGTACAATGGTGCCGAGCGTCAACAGGCCGAGCAGCAAATTGCCCGGTGCGCCGAAATCTTTCACGTTATGCCCGCCGCCCCAATCGGTGATGCTGACTTTGATCAGGCTGATCCCGATCAGGCATACCACGGTGCCACTGACCAGCGGGGTGATGACCCGGCGTAATTGCCCGAGAAAACGACTGACCACCATCGGAATAAACGCCGCCACAAACGTCAGGCCGAAAATCATGGCCATGATTTGTTCCGGCCCACCGCCCTTGCTTTTGACGCTAAACCCGGCGGCAAGCAGCACGCTCAGAAAGGCAAAGCTGGTGCCCTGCAGGCAAATCATGCCCGCACCGATGCCAAAGAAACGCCGTGCCTGCAAGAATGTCCCCACACCAGAGACAATCAGCGACATGCTAATGAGCCATGGTAGGTAAGCATTCAGGCCTAAAACTGAGCTGACAATCAGCGGCGGGGTAATAATCCCGACCAGACTCGCCAGCACGTGCTGGAGCGCGGTTAAAAACGCCGGAAGCGGGGCGGGCTTCTCTTCCAGCCCGTAAATCAGTGAGTCAGGTGTATGTTCAGACATGGGGCTACTCCTTCAATTCTGGATGAAGAAGGTAATGCATGAAACGATCCACAAATTCAGAGGGAGGCAAAAAAGACAGTCCAGGGCTGATGACGCTGATTTAACGTAGGAAAGACAAAAGCGAAGGGTGAGTCAAAAGTTTCACTGAGGCAATTTTGCACCGCGATGGTGCTGAAAGGGTCACATCCTGCGCCAAAATAAAAAGGCCGCAGCGAATACGCGGCGGCCTCTGTCTGATGCGGCAAAGATTACTTAACTTCGAGACCTTTAGCCTGCAGATCGGCATGATAAGAAGAACGGACGAAAGGACCACAGGCCGCGTGGGTGAAGCCCATCGCCAGTGCTTCCGCTTTCATCTCTTCAAACTCGTCAGGGCTTACGTAGCGCTGAACCGGCAGGTGGTGACGGCTTGGCTGCAGATACTGTCCCAGGGTCAGCATGGTCACACCGTGGCGGCGCAGGTCACGCATCACTTCAACGATTTCAGCGTTGGTTTCTCCCAGGCCAACCATCAAACCAGACTTGGTCGGAATGTCCGGGTGCGCTTCTTTAAAACGCTCCAGCAGTTTCAATGACCAGTTGTAGTCAGCACCTGGACGAACCTGACGATAAATACGCGGTACGTTTTCCAGGTTGTGGTTGAACACGTCTGGCGGCGTCGCGGTAAGAATTTCCAGAGCGCGATCCATACGGCCACGGAAATCCGGAACCAGCGTTTCGATTTTAATTGTTGGGCTCTTTTCGCGGATTGCGTCGATGCAATCGGCAAAATGTTGTGCCCCACCGTCGCGCAGGTCATCGCGGTCAACGGAGGTGATAACCACATAACGCAGTGCCATATCAGCGATGGTTTGTGCCAGCTTCTGCGGCTCGTTGGCGTCCGGTGCAACTGGGCGACCGTGGGCCACGTCGCAGAATGGGCAACGACGGGTGCAGATAGCACCGAGGATCATAAAGGTCGCTGTGCCGTGGTTGAAACATTCCGCGAGGTTAGGGCAGGAGGCTTCTTCGCACACCGAGTGCAGGCCATTTTTACGCATGGCTGCCTTAATTCCCTGAATGCGGGTGGAGTCAGCCGGAAGTTTGATTTTCATCCATTCCGGTTTTCTCAGTAGCGCTTCGCGCTCGATAGCCACGTTTTTGACCGGGATAAGGGCCATTTTATCGGCGTCGCGGTACTTAACACCGCGTTCCATCACAATGGGTTTACTCATAGCGTGCGTGTTCCAGTTGCGAGTAACGAAGGAAAGCGTTTCAATTCAAGGGAATGTTGTAATTATCAACTATTTTTGAATCTGATGGCTGGCAGTATATCATCAATCAGGGGGATAAAGCAGCCTGCCAACCCGGCAAATTGTAAACCATTTGTTGCTTTATGTGCTTTGTGCAGCATAAAACAGCAGAAAAGAACGGTTTTTTGAACGCCTAGAATGCCTGGCGAATGGCGGTGATCACACTTTGCAACACCGGGTCGCGCATGCTGAGTTTATTGTAATGCAATGAAAAATCGACTGATTCATCTCGCAACGGGACAAAATCGACCACCTGTAATGGCCAGCAGCGGGCAAACAGTCTAAAGAAGCGCGCGGGCATTAAGCCGACCAGGTCGCTACTGCCGATCAGGGCAGCAATCGTCACAAGGTTGTAACTGCTGAAGCTAATCTGCCTTTCCGGGAACATCTCATTCACGCGTTTACGCAGATCGGTATGCGCCGCCCCTTCCATCATCAGTAGCGTGAATTCGTACTGACTGAGTGTTTCTTGCATATGCGAGGTTTTAAACACCGGATGCTCTGCACGTGCCACCATCATTATCCGGTCGCTGTAGAGCACGTGATGGCTTAACGCTCGGGTACTGTACACGCTGCTGTCGATAACCAAATCGGTCTGGAATTGGCTGAGCTGAAGGCCGACATCGGTGACCGGAATATTGCGCAGCAGCAGTTGGGGGAATTTGTCTTTAATGGTCTGGTAGATGGTCGGCATGACCAGTGCGCCTACGGTCGGAGATGTCGCAATCGTTATGGTCCGCTGTTTGTCATAGCTGCCGGTCAAATCAAGTGCGCCAAGAATGGATTCCAGGCCCTGGCTGATGTACTCATGCAGATGAGTGGCATAGGCGGTGGGGGTGACGCCTTGTCCTTTGCGGATGAAAAGTGGATCAGGAAATATAGTGCGCAGCTTCTGAATAGATTGGCTAATAGCGGAGGGGGTGAGATTCAGAATTTTCGCTGCATTAACGATGCCTTTGTGTACATATACGGCCTCGAAAATCGTCAGTAAATTGAGATCGATATTTCGCAATGTTCGGAAGATTTGCGGGGTATCACTCTCCAGGCGAGGATTTATTCGGCTTTCCGGCTTTTCGTTATATTCCACACTTGTACTCCGTATTCATTCACAATATGAATGATAGTTGAAAAAATATTTATTGTTATTATGTTTGAGAGGCGATCGTATGCGGAGACAGGATTTATTTCATGTTGAACAATGCGTTATCTCTTGAACTGCGGAGCCGTCTCGTCTTTTTAGTGGTGTGTTAACGTAAAATTTTGTTGGCGGCGAAGTCACTTCTCCACCAGGCGCAGAAAAAATATAGAAAGATGTGAATAATGTAAAGGAAAACCAGGCAAAAGGACCTGGGACCCGACAAAATATCAGGTCCGGATGTATAATATATTAAGCAGTAATATATTCATGAGGGGGATTGTTTAGCAGGGCTAAAAAATGTGAAACCAGCACTGGAGAAATATTTTCGGGTTGGGCATCAGATACCCAGTGCTGCATTTGAGTCATTTCCATCCCCGCATAACCGCAAGGGTTAATCCGTAAAAACGGTGATAAATCCATGGCAACATTGAGCGCCAGGCCATGGAAAGAGCAGCCTTTTCGGATTCGCAACCCGAGCGAACAAATTTTCCGTTCACCGACATATACCCCTGGCGCATCGGCGCGGGGGTGGGCTTCAATCCCGAATTCAGCCAGCGTATTGACCACTGTCTGCTCCAGCAGCGTGACCAGTTCGCGCACCCCAAGTTTACGGCGCTTCAAATCTAACAGCACGTACATCACCTGTTGCCCCGGTCCGTGATAGGTCACCTGGCCGCCGCGATCGCTTTGAATCACCGGAATATCACCGGGAACCAGCACATGTTCTGCTTTTCCGGCCTGACCCTGGGTAAAGACGGGCTGATGCTCTACCAGCCAGATTTCATCCGGAGTGGTTTCATCACGGTGGTCAGTAAAGTCATGCATCGCCTGTGAAACAGGCTGGTAGGGCTGTACGCCTAGCTGGCGGACGAGGAGGGTGTTCAGATCCAAAACGACATCTCCGCGGAACGGGAAAACAGGGGCGAAGAGTATATCACAGAGCAGGGAAGGAGTTGCCCGGAGCACTCCGGGCAAACGGGATTACAGCACCATACGAACGATTTCGATGTTACCTAGTTCTTCATACAGGGTTTCGACCTGCTCGATGTGGGTCGCATTGATGGTGATAGATACCGAGTGGTAGTTGCCTTTGCTGCTTGGTTTTACCTGCGGAGAGTAATCACCTGGCGCATGGCGCTGCACCACTTCCACCACCTGGTCAACCAGCTCAGGCTTCGCCAGACCCATCACCTTGTAGGTAAATGAAGTAGGGAATTCAAGCAGTTCGTTAAGTTTGGTTTTCATGTCAGCTCCGGTGGTTTAAAAAGAACTGCTCCCGCGCAGGGCACGGGAGCAGTTATTGTCATGCGTAGTATATGGGGATGGAAATCACACTTTCAAGTGTGTAATTTTTAACCAAACCAGTGGTGGAACATTAATTTAATGTAATCAATGATCTTACCGAAGAAGTTACCTTCTGGAATTTCCTGCAACACCACCAGTGGACGCTGTTCGATGGTTTTACCGTCGAGCTGGAAGTTAATGGTGCCGACCACCTGGTTTTTCTGCAGCGGGGCATGCAGTTCAACGTTGTTCAGGGTATAGCTGGCTTTCAGGTCTTTCATACGACCGCGTGGGATGGTCAGATACACGTCTTTATCCACGCCCAGCGATGCACGATCGGTGTCGCCGAACCAGGCTGGTTCAGAGGCAAACTCTTTACCTGCTTTCAGTGGGTTCACGGTTTCGAAGAAGCGGAAGCCCCAGGTCAGCAGTTTCTTGCTTTCGGTTTCACGCCCTTTATAGGTCCGGCCGCCCATCACCGCAGAGATCAGACGCATCTGGCCTTCGGTAGCTGACGCAACCAGGTTATAACCCGCTTTGTCAGTGTGACCGGTTTTAATGCCATCCACGTTCAGGCTGTTGTCCCACAGCAGACCGTTACGGTTCATCTGACGGATGCCGTTGAAAGTGAACTCTTTCTCTTTGTAGATGGTGTATTCGTTCGGCACATCACGGATCAGCGCCTGGCCAATCATCGCCATATCACGCGCTGAGCTGTACTGGCCGTCTGCATCCAGGCCATGAACGGTCTGGAAGTGGGAGTTTTTCAGACCCAGGGCGCTGACGTAGCTGTTCATCAGGCCAACGAAGGCATCCTGGCTGCCGGCGACGTAGTCGGCCATTGCCACACAGGCATCGTTCCCGGACTGCAGGTTAATTCCGCGAATCAGCTGGGAAACAGGAACCTGCATACCTGGCTTCAGGAACATCAGCGATGAACCTTTGAACACCGGGTTGCCGGTTGCCCATGCGTCGGTGCCAACGGTGACCAGATCGGATTCTTTAAATTTGCCTGCTTTCATCGCCTGGCCGATGACATAGCTGGTCATCATTTTGGTCAGACTCGCCGGGTCACGGCGTTGGTCAGCGTTCTGCTCGGCCAGGACTTTACCTGAGTTATAGTCGATCAGAATGTAGGATTCCGCGTCAATTTGCGGAACGCCAGGGATCATGGTTTTGATGTTCAGGTCATCAGCGTGGGCAGCGGAGGTCAGTGCTGCGACGGACAATGCCGTGATGAGTAAGCGAGCAGAAAAAGAGGTCTTCATGGTCAGAACAACGACATCCGTGATGGAGTTAAAAAAGTGCCTAACTATAGCAAATGCGCTGGGAGCAGGCATCCTGCAATGCGTATGATATTGTTAACGGTTTTAACATACGCACTGCGTTCGGATGCCCGGTCTTGTTAGTTGGCGTGAGTAATAAATGACTGTAACTGCGCTTCGCTTTGCAGGCGCTGTTGTACTGTTCCGGCTTCGGATTTGCTGCTAAACGGCCCTAACTGAATACGCCAGACGGCTCCGTTTTGCGTCACCCGGCCCGGGACAGAAAATTGTTGGCTCAGACGCTGTTGATACTGCTGCGCACGAGCCTGATCGCTGACGGCACCGACCTGAACCACATAGCTACCGCTAGTCGCCGCAGAGGCGGCAGCAGGTGCGGTTGCCGGAGCAACGCTACCCTGCGTGGATCCAGGAGCCGTAACGGGCGCACTCTGTGTTGCGACCGGTTGCACGGCTGCAGTTTGCGGGGCGGCTGATTGAACGGCTGCCGCCGCGACCACAGGCGTTGCCGCCGGGGCGCTGCTTTCCAGCACGCCATTGTTCAGCGGGGTCGGTGCGCCCAGGAAGCCACTGCTGCTGACTGGCGCACCGGTGTTATCTTCCGGTTTCAGCGTGTCATTACTGATCGCGCGCACGTCGCTTTGCGGGGTTGTGTCCTGCGGAGCAGAGGACACGCTGCCCATTCCGCCGTTCAAATCAGGGCGAGCCGGTAGGGCGTATGTTTGTTTGGCAATGGTGGTACAGGCGGTACCTGGCCCGGACATTGTCCCGTCCTGCGCGACAATAATCGGGTCGATTCGCACCTTGGTGTTGTTCGAGGTATTCAGGCGATCGGCGGCAGCACGGGAAAGCGAAATCACGCGATCGTTGCCATACGGGCCGCGATCGTTGATGCGCACAATCAACATCCGACCGTTTGCCAGGTTGGTGATGCGGGCATAGCTCGGAACCGGCAGCGTTGGATGCGCGGCGGTGAGTTGCATCGGATCAAAAGGTTCGCCCGAAGCGGTCAGGTTACTCCCCGGTTCGGCATCGTAAATCGCCGCGAGTCCCGCCTGGCTGAAGTTCGACGGATCCTGGACGATTTTGTAATTTTTGCCGTCACGCTGATAGTCCTGATTTACCGACGGATTCGGGATTTCAAAGCGCGGATCGGCACCGCTTATTTCCACGGTAGGGCCATTACAGACCGCCGGTTTCGGTGCGGTGACGGTTTGCTGCTGTTGCCCATCGTCACTTGTACATGCCGCCAGTAAGCTAGCGGCGATGCAGATCCCAAGCCATTGTTTACGCATCAGTGCGCACCCCTTATACGCTTTTCGACAACATTTTTCTGTGGGTGTGTATCGACATAACGATACCAAACCCGGCCATCAGTACGATCAGGGCAGAGCCCCCATAGCTGACCAGCGGTAGTGGAACACCAACCACCGGTAAGATGCCACTCACCATACCAATATTTACGAAGACATAAACGAATAAAATCAACATTAAGCCACCTGCCATCACGCGGCCAAAGCTGGTTTGCGCCTGAGCGGCAATCCACAGACCACGCATGATCAGCAGCACATACAGGGCGAGCAATACCAGGAAGCCAATCAGGCCTAGCTCTTCTGCCAGTACCGCGAAGATAAAGTCAGTGTGGCGTTCAGGCAGGAATTCGAGCTGTGACTGGGTACCATGCAGCCAGCCTTTGCCGCGTAACCCTCCAGAGCCGATAGCGATTTTAGACTGAATAATATGATAGCCCGCGCCGAGTGGATCGGTTTCCGGGTCGAGCAGCATCATCACGCGCTGACGTTGATAATCATGCATCAGGAAGAACCACAGAATCGGGATAAATGCCGCGACGAGCACGACGGCCACGCCAATCAGACGCCAGCTAAGCCCTGCCAGGAACAGCACGAACAGGCCGGAGAGGGCGATAAGAATCGAGGTGCCGAGGTCAGGCTGTGCCGCGACCAACAGCGTCGGCAGGAAAATCAGCACCAGCGCGATGCCAGTGTTTTTCAGCGTCGGCGGGCATACGTCACGGTTGATAAAGCGCGCCACCATCAGCGGAACCGCAATTTTCGCAATCTCCGACGGCTGGAAACGCACCACGCCTAAGTCCAGCCAGCGCTGCGCACCTTTAGAAATTGCGCCAAAGGCATCGACGGCAACCAGCAGGATGATACAGAAGATATACAGCCACGGTGCCCAACCCTCGTATACCCGAGGCGGGATCTGCGCCATCACCACCATAATCACCACGCCCATCGCAATCTGGCCGATTTTACGTTCCATCATGCCGATGTCCTGACCGCTGGCGCTCCAGATAACCAGCGCACTGTAGGTCAGCAGTGCCAGAAGAATCAGTAGCATCGTCGGGTCAAGGTGGATTTTATCCCACAGCGATTTCTTGTTCGGATTATCCGTCATTGTCATTGGTCCTCCGCGGCTGCGGCTGCCGGATTTTCTGCCGGCAGTACGGTGTTGTTATCACCGAGCATAATGTGATCGAGAATTTGACGCATGAGTGTCCCGACCGCCGGGCCTGCGCCGCCGTTTTCGAGGATCATCGCCACCGCCACTTTCGGATTGTCATACGGCGCAAACGCCGTCATCAGCTTGTGGTCACGCAGACGTTCAGCAATGCGGTGCGCGTTATAGGTTTCGTTCGCTTTCAGACCAAATACCTGCGCGGTACCGGATTTGGCGGCGACTTTATACGGCGCGCCAGCAAAGTATTTATGCGCCGTCCCGTTTGGACGGTTGGCGACGCCGTACATCCCGTCTTTGGCAATTTCCCAGAAACCGGAATGCACGTCGCCCACCGGCGCTTCGTGCGGCTGTTCCCACGGAACCTGCTTGCCTTCTTCGGCGGTGCTCATCAGCAGGTGGGGGACTTTGACGACACCATCGTTAATCAGGATCATTAGCGCCTTGCTCATCTGAATTGGCGTTGCAGTCCAGTAGCCCTGGCCGATACCGACCGGAATCGTATCACCCTGATACCACGGCTTTTTAAAGCGCTTGAGCTTCCAGTCGCGGGTCGGCATGTTGCCGGAACGCTCTTCGGACAGATCGATACCGGTATAGTGACCGTAGCCAAACTTGCCCATCCACTCGGAAAGGCGGTCAATACCCATGTCATAGGCAACCTGATAGAAGAAGGTATCCGCCGATTCTTCCAGCGCTTTGGTGACGTTCAGATGACCGTGACCCCATTTTTTCCAGTCACGATAGCGCTTGTCCGAGCCCGGTAATTGCCACCAGCCTGGGTCAAACAGACCGGTATTGCGGGTGATCACCCCCGCCGTCAGCGCGGACACGGCCACGTACGGTTTCACCGTCGAGGCCGGAGGATAAACCCCCTGGGTGGCGCGGTTCACCAGCGGCGTATTGGGGTCAGTCAGCAGCGAGGAGTAATCCTTGCTGGAGATGCCGTCGACAAACAAGTTCGGGTCATAGCTAGGCATTGAGACCAGGGCCAGGATCCCACCGGAGCGCGGGTCGGTGACCACCACTGCCGCACGGCTGCCTGCCAGCAGGGTTTCGATATACTGCTGTAGCTGCAGGTCCAGCGTCAGATGAATGTCGTGCCCGGCCGTCGGCGGGACTTCCTTCAGCTGGCGAATGACGCGACCACGGTTGTTAACTTCCACTTCTTCATAACCGGTTTGACCGTGCAACACATCTTCGTAATAGCGCTCAATCCCCAGCTTGCCGATATCGTGTGTCGCGGCATAGTTGGCGAGCTTGCCCTCTTTATCGAGACGGTCGACGTCTTTATCGTTAATTTTCGAGACGTAACCGATGACGTGCGTCAGCGCGGAGCCGTAAGGATAGTAGCGGCGTTTATAGCCTTTAACTTCCACACCCGGGAAACGGTACTGGTTCACCGCGAAACGGGCGACCTGAACTTCAGTCAGATTGACTTTGACCGGGATGGAGGTGAAACGGTGAGAGCGGGAGCGCTCTTTCTTGAAATTGGCGATGTCATCATCGGTAAGGTCGACAACGTTACGCAGATCGTTCAGCGTCTGCTGGAGGTTATCGACTTTCTCGGGCATCAATTCGAGCTGATAGATTGTCCGGTTCAACGCCAGCGGTGTGCCGTTGCGGTCATAGATGATGCCGCGACTTGGCGCAATCGGCACCAGCTTGATGCGGTTTTCGTTGGAGCGGGTCTGGTAGTCGGTAAAACGAACAATCTGTAGATTATAGAGGTTAGCAACCAGCACGCCGCTGAGCACTAAAATGCCCAGAAAAGCGACCACCGCCCGGCGCACAAACAGCGCGGACTCAGCCGTGTAGTCGCGAAAAGAATTCTGTAATTTCATCCGCTGCTTAATCTAACCTGGTCATCATTACTCGCGGTGGTAAGGGTGGTTGGTGGTAATGCTCCACGCCCGGTAAAGGCTTTCAGCTACCAACACCCGCACTAACGGGTGAGGAAGCGTGAGCGAAGAGAGAGACCAACTTTGTTCAGCGGCCGCTTTACAGGCGGGAGATAGACCCTCCGGGCCACCTACCAACAGGCTGACGTCACGGCCATCCTGTTTCCAACGCTCTAGCTCGTGGGCCAACTGCGGGGTATCCCACGGCTTACCCGGGATATCCAGCGTGACAATACGGTTTTTGCCAGCGGCAGCCAGCATCAGTTCACCTTCTTTCTCAAGAATACGTTTGATATCCGCATTCTTGCCGCGCTTACCGGCCGGAATTTCTACCAGTTCGAACGGCATATCTTTGGGAAAGCGGCGCAGGTATTCCGTGAAACCGGTCTGAACCCAGTCCGGCATTTTGGTTCCTACGGCAATGAGCTGCAGCTTCACGCATTAACCCCAGAGCTTTTCCAGTTCATACAGGCGACGACTCTCTTCCTGCATAACGTGGACAATAACATCACCTAAATCAACCACCACCCAGTCGGCAACGTTTTCGCCTTCCACGCCCAAAGGATACAGACCCGCAGCGCGAGATTCCTGGACAACGTGGTCAGCAATGGACATGACGTGACGGGTGGAGGTACCGGTGCAAATGATCATGCAGTCGGTGATACTGGATTTGCCGTGAACATCGATCGAAACGATGTCCTGGCCCTTAAGATCGTCGATTTTGTCGATAACAAAATCCTGGAGCGTTTTACCCTGCAAGTTTCCCCCTGGTCAGGTGAAGATGAAAATGTTGAACAGCCCGTAAGTATACCTGAAACCAGGACGAAGTCGGACAAATGTCGCCAGCCGGACGGCACCGGCGGGGTATCATCCCACCCAATGGCCATGATTGCATCGCCATTTTTGTAAAACAATTTCTGTAAATCAGTGTGGTGGGACAAGTCTGGCTGCGGAGAATAGCAGCCTGTCAGGGTGTGTCAATGGTCTGAGGGAGCGTTCGGTGAGAAAATGAGGCGTTCCCGGAATTTACGCCCCGTTCCCTTCGGAAGTTTACCGATAAAGCCCGTGTTGGCTGATATAGCTCAGCACGGCCTGCGGCAGCATTTCTGCGCAGGATTCACCCTGTTGCAGCCGTTCGCGTATCAGCGTGGCGGAAATGTTGAACCAGGGGGTTTCGGCGATATAGATTTTTCCGGCAGGAGAGTGGTGTAAATCATCAGCGCTGTTCGTCAGGTGACGTTCCAGCCACTGCTGATGGGCTTCTTCTTTCATAGCCATCGGATAGCCAGGACGGCGGCATACCAACAGGTGCGCATTATCCAGAATGCTTTCGTAGTCATGCCATGACGGGAAATTGATCAGCGAATCCTGACCAATAATAAACGCCAACGGTTGCTGGGGGCCCTGCTCCTGCCGCCAGTCACGCAGCGTTTCGGAAGTGTAAGATCGGGTGTCCCGGCGCAGTTCACGCTCATCGAGTTCAAACAGCGGTTTGTCGGCGATAGCCAGTTCAAGCATTTGCGTGCGCTGAGCCGGGGTGGCTTCCGGTTGAGGCCGATGTGGCGGAACGTTATTCGGCATAATAATGACCTTTGACAGGCCAATCAGGTTCGCCAGAATTTCGACCGGTTTGAGGTGGCCGTAATGCACGGGATCAAACGTGCCGCCGTAGAGAGCCTTTAACGCCGTCATATCATCCTTCGAAAAAAACGTCGGGCAGGTTTTTGTGACATAGCAGCAGCGACAGCGCATCGAGTTCAGCCCAAACCGATTGGCCGTAATCCTGCTTGAGCGTCAGCTCAGTACGTGCCAACAACGACACGGCATGACGTAGCTGTTCGGGGCTCAGACGGTTCAGCGCTTCGGTAAACAACGGACGCCGATTTTGCCAGACACGATGTTTATCAAACAGCGCGCGCAGCGGTGTGGAAACTGACTGACGCTTCATGTTGACCAGCAGGAGCAGTTCGCGTTGCAGGGTACGCAGAAGAATGACCGGCTCGCTGCCCTCCTGACGAAGCTGCTGCAGGATATGCAGGGCGCGTTTGCTTTTCCCGGCTAACAGCGCATCCAGCCAGTGAAACGGCGTGAAGTGCGCGGCATCGTTTACCGCCTGTTCAACACGCGGCAGCGTCAGTTTACCGTCCGGCCACAGCAGCGACAGGCGTTCGAGCGCCTGTGCCAGCGCCAGCAGATTGCCTTCATAGCAGTAGCAGAGTAGTTGGCTGGCGGCATCATCGAGCTGCAAATTATGCTGTTTCGCACGTGCAGCCAGCCAACGTGGGAGCTGTGCCTGTTCCGGCGTCTGGCAGGAAACCTGTGCAGAACGATCGGAGAGGGCGCTGTACCACGCGGCGTTTTCCTGGGCTTTGGTCAGTTTGTTGCCGCGCACGATCAATAACAAATCGTCGTGGAGCAGCGCAACCAGCGCCGCGAGTTGTTCGTTGATTGCGGCGTTAGGACCGTTGTCCGGCAGGACTAACATCAGCGTCTGCCGGGTGGCAAACAGGCTGCGTTCCTGGCTCAGTGAGAACAACGCGTTCCAGTCGGTGCTGGTGTCAATCGACACGGTATGGTGTTCATCAAAGCCCTGAGTAGCCGCCGCATGGCGGATGGCATCCTGGCTTTCCTGAAGCAGAAGAGGGTCATTACCGAGGAGCAGATACGCCGCGCGCAGCCCTTCAGAGAGCTGCGCGCGGAGTTGTTCTGGGTACAACCGAATCATCAGTTATCCAGCGTCGTAGAGACGCGAGTCCCGGCTGGGGCTGCGGTCGCATCTGCCGCAGGCTGCTCGTCCTCTTTAGTAGCTTCGGTATCCGCCACTTTGACGCTTGGCAGCTTACGGATCAGCTGTTGAGCGGCCTTGTCGTACATTTCCTGAATGATGAGGTCCTGCTCGGCATCTTTCGCCAGCGCCTTCTGCGAGTTATCGAAGTACGAACGATAAACCTTGGTGCTGATTGGATAGATGTCGTGGCCTGGGATCAGCACGCTGGCACTGACGTTCATCACCATCTGGTATTCCGCCGTTTTACCGTCCTGGAATACGGATGCGGTGTCTTTAGCAACCGACGCGCCGCCCAGACGCAGGGACGGAACGTCCTGGCGTAATGAGCTGGCCTCAACAATCTCAATCCCATTCAGACGCAGCTGGTTACGCACCGCGCGACTCAGCGGGCCGTTAGGATCGCTTGAGATGAATATCATTTTTTTCATGTTATCCGGAACCTGCGTAGTACTACGCAGATGCCAGCCACAACCGGCGGTGACAAGCACCGCCAGAGATACCAATAACGTTGTCAGAAATCGCACGCTTCCTCCCGCGCTTAGCCAACGACCAGGTTCAGCAGTTTGCCCGGAACGTAAATGACTTTACGTACGGTAACGCCTTCCAGATATTTTGCGACCAGATGTTCCTGGCCTGCACGCTCACGAACCTGTTCTTCGGTTGCATCCACCGGCACAGTGACTTTGCCGCGAACTTTACCGTTAACCTGTACCACGACCAGGGTGGTGTTTTCCACCATCGCTTTCTCGTCGGCAACCGGCCAAGGTGCGTTGTCCACATCACCTTCGCCACCCAGTACCTGCCACAGCGTGAAGCTGATGTGTGGAGTGAACGGGTTCAGCATACGCACCACTGACTGCAGCGCTTCCTGCAGCAGAGCGCGATCCTGCTCGCTTTCAGTCGGGGCTTTCGCCAGCTTGTTCATCAGTTCCATAATCGCCGCAATGGCGGTGTTGAAGGTCTGACGACGGCCGATATCATCGGTCACTTTGGCGATAGTTTTATGCACGTCACGACGTAGCGCCTGTTGATCTTCGCTCAGCGCATCAACGTCCAGCGCCGCAACCGGGCCCTTGGCGGTGTGCTCGTAAACCAGTTTCCACACGCGTTTCAGGAAGCGGTTAGCGCCTTCGACGCCAGATTCCTGCCACTCGAGGGTCATGTCAG
Organism: Scandinavium lactucae; assembly: GCF_033843265.1. Lineage (NCBI taxonomy): Bacteria > Pseudomonadati > Pseudomonadota > Gammaproteobacteria > Enterobacterales > Enterobacteriaceae > Scandinavium > Scandinavium lactucae. Next base: position 13,915 of record NZ_JAWXRD010000002.1, on the reverse strand, counting down.
CCGGAGAGGCGAACATCATGAACAGACGTACGGTGTCTGCGCCATAGCGTTCAACCATTTCCTGCGGGTCGATGCCGTTGTTCTTGGACTTGGACATCTTGCTCATGCCGGTATACACCAGCTCGTGTCCATCCGGGTCCGTCGCTTTCACGATACGGCCTTTCTCGTCACGCTCAACGATAGCGTCTTTTGGTGATACCCAGTTACGTTCGCCGTTTGCACCTACGTAATAGAAGGCGTCTGCCAGGACCATACCCTGACACAGCAGCTGTTTAGCCGGCTCATCAGAGTTCACCATGCCCGCATCACGCATCAGTTTGTGGAAGAAGCGGAAGTACAGCAGGTGCATGATCGCATGTTCAATCCCGCCGATATAAATATCGACCGGCAGCCAGTAGTTCGCTGCGTCGGAATCGAGCATCCCTTCCTGATAGTCAGGGCAGGTGTAGCGCGCGTAGTACCAGGAAGACTCCATAAAGGTGTCAAAGGTGTCAGTTTCACGCAGCGCAGGTTGACCGTTAACGGTGGTTTTTGCCCACTCAGGATCGGCTTTGATTGGGCTGGTGATCCCGTCCATGACCACGTCTTCCGGCAGAATAACCGGCAGCTGATCTTCAGGGGTCGGCATCACGGTGCCGTCTTCCAGCGTCACCATTGGGATTGGCGCTCCCCAGTAACGCTGACGGGAAACGCCCCAGTCGCGCAGACGGAAGTTCACTTTGCGCTCGCCGACGCCCAGTGCCGCGAGCTTATCGGCGATAGCGTTGAAGCCCTCTTCGAAGCTCAGACCGCTGAACTCACCAGAGTTGAACAGGGTGCCTTTTTCAGTCAACGCCTGAGCGGACAGATCCGGTTCGGAACCGTCAGCGTTCAGAATCACAGGCTTGATGGTCAGGCCATATTTGCTGGCAAACTCGTAGTCGCGCTGGTCGTGACCCGGAACGGCCATGACGGCACCTGTGCCGTATTCCATCAGCACGAAGTTGGCAGCCCAAACCGGGATAGCTTCGCCGGTCAGTGGGTGAATCGCTTTGAAGCCGGTGTCGACGCCTTTCTTCTCCATGGTCGCCATTTCTGCTTCTGCGACTTTGGTGTTGCGGCATTCGTCAACGAAAGCAGCCAGCGCCGGATTGGTGGCTGCAGCCTGCTGTGCCAGCGGGTGACCCGCGGCCACGGCCAGATAGGTCGCACCCATGAAAGTGTCGGGACGCGTGGTGTAGACGGTCAGCTTGTCAGCGTAATCGGCGACGTCAAAGGTGATTTCCACCCCTTCAGAACGGCCAATCCAGTTGCGCTGCATGGTTTTCACCGTGTCAGGCCACTGATCCATTTTATCCAGATCGTTCAGCAGTTCGTCGGCGTAAGCCGTGATTTTGATAAACCACTGTGGGATCTCTTTGCGCTCAACTTTGGTATCGCAGCGCCAGCAGCAGCCGTCGATAACCTGCTCGTTCGCCAGAACGGTCTGGTCATTCGGACACCAGTTAACGGCGGAGGTCTTCTTGTACACCAGACCTTTTTTATACAGCTCGGTGAAGAATTTCTGCTCCCAGCGGTAATATTCCGGGGTGCAGGTCGCCAGTTCGCGGCTCCAGTCATAACCGAAGCCCAGCATTTTGAGCTGGTTTTTCATGTAGGCGATGTTGTCGTAGGTCCACGGGGCAGGCGCGGTGTTGTTTTTCACCGCCGCACCTTCAGCCGGCAGGCCAAACGCATCCCAGCCGATAGGCTGCAGCACGTTTTTGCCCAGCATCCGCTGGTAACGGGCAATCACATCACCAATGGTGTAGTTACGCACGTGGCCCATGTGTAGTCGGCCAGAAGGATAGGGAAGCATCGACAGGCAGTAGTATTTCTCTTTGCTGTTGTCTTCAGTCACTTCAAATGTGCGCTTTTCGTCCCAGTGTTGCTGGACTTTCGATTCTATCTCTTCCGGGCGGTATTGCTCTTGCATGGCAGCCAGTGGTCCTGTTTTCAATACAGCTACAAACGTAGCCAATGGATGTGGTCATTCAGATCCGCATAGCATAGCCCAAACGGGCACGTCAAAACAGCCTTTCGCACACTCCTGACTGGCGTTTATTTACCGTCTCTGTGGCTAACCTGACAAAGCTATCAGGAAATAAGGTCTATCATTAGAGGACGTTAACCGCCCGGGAGATGAAACAATGAACAAGGTTGCTCAATATTATCGTGAACTGGTGACGACGCTAACGGAACGTCTGCGTAACGGAGAGCGCGATATTGACGCGCTGGTCGAGCAGGCTCGGGAGCGCGTCAGCCAGACCGGGGAGTTAACCCGAACCGAAGTGGACGAGCTGACAAGAGCGGTGCGCCGTGACCTTGAGGAGTTCGCCATCAGCTATGGGGAAAGCCAGGACGAGCTAAAAGACAGCGTGTTTATGCGGGTGATAAAGGAAAGTATCTGGCAGGAACTGGCGGATATCACCGATAAAACGCAGCTCGAATGGCGAGAGGTGTTTCAGGACTTGAATCATCACGGCGTGTATCACAGCGGGGAAGTGGTGGGGCTGGGGAATCTGGTGTGCGAAAAATGCCATTTCCATCTGGCGGTCTATTCACCTGACGTGCTGCCATTGTGCCCGAAATGTGGCCATGACCAGTTTCAGCGTAAGGCGTTTGAACCGTAATCAAATACCACGGTGTTGTTGGCCCGGTCAGCGTCAGCGCCGCCGGGCAGTTAACCTTAAAATCAGTGCAGGATTTTCGCGAGGAAATCTTTCGCGCGGTCTGACTTCGGATTATTGAAGAAGTCGTCTTTGTCGGAATCTTCGACGATTTTGCCTTCATCCATAAAGATAACGCGGTTCGCCACTTTGCGGGCAAAGCCCATTTCGTGGGTGACCACCATCATCGTCATTCCTTCGTGCGCCAGCTCAACCATGACGTCTAACACTTCGTTGATCATTTCCGGATCGAGTGCCGAGGTCGGTTCGTCAAACAGCATTGCCACCGGATCCATACACAGCGCACGGGCGATCGCCACACGCTGCTGCTGACCGCCGGAAAGCTGGGCCGGGAACTTATCCGCATGGGCAGAAAGGCCGACACGTTCCAGCAGTTTCAGGCCTTTGGTTCGCGCGGCGGTTTTATCGCGCTTGAGCACTTTGACCTGTGCCAGCGTCAGGTTTTCAATAATCGACAGATGCGGGAACAGCTCAAAATGCTGGAACACCATGCCGACGTTCGAACGCAGTTTGGCGAGATCCGTCTTCTTATTATTCACCTGAGTGCCGTTGACCAGAATTTCACCTTTCTGCACCGGTTCCAGGCCATTAACGGTTTTGATAAGCGTGGATTTACCGGAACCCGATGGGCCGCAAACCACCACGACTTCGCCTTTTTTCACTTCCGTGGAGCAGTCGGTGAGCACCTGAAAGTGACCATACCATTTCGAAACATTTTTCAGGGAAATCATTACACGGTCCTTTTCTTCAAATAGGTGACCAACAGCGAGGCGCTTAAACTGATAACAAAGTAGACGGCTCCTGCGAACAGGATCATCTCAACCTGGGTTCCGTCACGCTCACCGATGGTCGATGCGGTACGGAAGAAATCGGCGAGGCTCAGAACGTACACCAGCGAGGTATCCTGGAACAGGACAATCCCCTGGGTCAGCAGCAGCGGCACCATTGCCCGGAACGCCTGCGGCAAAATGATCAGTTTCATCGATTGCCAGTGGGTCATCCCCAACGCCAGTGCGGCATTACCTTGCCCACGCGAAACGCTCTGAATACCTGCGCGGATAATTTCAGAATAATAGGCGGCCTCGAACATTGAGAATGCCACCATCGCGGAAATCAGACGGATATCGGCCTTCGGCGACAGCCCGAGTACCTGCTGTAAAAAGCCCGGCACAATCAGGTAGAACCATAGCAGCACCATCACCAGTGGAATGGAACGGAACACGTTCACGTAGGCCGTGGCAAACCACGCCAGCGGCTTGAACGTTGACAGGCGCATCACCGCCAACAGCGTGCCCCAGACAATCCCGATGATGATCGCGGTAACGGTGATTTTCAGGGTAATGACCAGACCTGCCAGCAGGTAGGGCATCGAAGGAACGATGGAACTCCAGTCAAACTCGTACATTATTTGCCTCCCATATTGCCCGGCAGGCGAACCTTACGTTCAACCAGATTCATCACCAGCATAATAATCGCGTTAATCAGGACATAGGCCAGAGTGATGGCAGTGAAGGATTCCCAGGCATGCGCCGAGTAGTCCAGCAGTTTCCCGGCCTGCGCCGCCATATCCACCAGACCGATAGTCGAGGCGATGGCTGAGTTTTTCACCAGGTTCATCATTTCGGAGGTCATTGGCGGCACGATCACGCGGTACGCATTTGGCAGCAGCACATATCGATAGGTTTGTGGCAGCGTCAGGCCCATTGCCAGCCCGGCGTTTTTCTGTCCGCGCGGCAGCGACTGAATCGCGGCGCGCACCTGCTCGCAGACGCGGGCAGCGGTAAACAGGCCCAGACACATCATTGAAGAGACAAAAAATTGAATGTTGGGATCAAGTTCAGACTTAAACCACATGCCGAGGTTTTCCGGCAGTAGCTCCGGGATAACCAAATACCAGGTAAAGAACTGAACGATCAGCGGAACGTTGCGGAACAGTTCAACGTACAGCGTCCCGATTCCGGAGAGGATTCGGTTGGGTACGGTACGCAGAATGCCGAACAGCGAGCCGACGAGGAAAGCGATAATCCAGGCCGTGACAGACAGCGCCACGGTGACCTGAAATCCGCTCCACAACCAGCCAAGATAGGTGGTGTTGCCGAACGGGGCTTGTTGCAGAAAAATACCCCAGTTCCAGTCGATTGACATAAATGGACTCCGAAAAAAAAGGGTAGCAGCGCTACCCTCGAAGATTGGTGAGAAGCTCTTTTCGCGCTGAATGGGGAACGACCACTCCGCGTATAGTCTGTCCATGCTTCCCGACAATCGAGAGGGCAGGCGGACCCGCCCATCGTTGTTTTAATTAGTTAAGTGCTTTGTCATTCGGTTCTTTGAACAGGGTCTTCATGTCGTCAGACAGTTCGAAGTTCATGTTCAGATTCTTCGGTGGGATTGGGTTCTTGAACCATTTTTCGAACCACTTCGCTGCTTCACCGGAGGTCTGCGCCTGGGCAATGGTGTCATCCATCAGCTTCTTGAACTGCGGATCGTCTTTACGCAGCATACAGCCGTACGCTTCTTTAGACTGCGGCGTGCCGAGGATTTCCCAGTTGTCAGGTTTCTTCGCTTTCGCACGTTCGCCTGCCAACAACGCATCATCCATCATGAACGCCACCGCGCGGCCGCTTTCCAGAGTACGGAAGGAGTCGCCGTGGTCTTTAGCACTGATGATGCGCATGTCCATTTTCTTGTCATCGTTCAGTTTGTGCAGCAGCACTTCAGAGGTGGTACCGGAGGTTACGACCACCGCTTTGCCTTTCAGATCGGCGAAGTCTTTGATTGGGCCGCCTTTCTTGACCAGCAGACGGGTGCCGACCACAAAGATGGTGTCAGAGAACGCAGCCTGTTTCTGACGCTCAAGGTTATTGGTGGTCGAACCACACTCGAAGTCAAAGGTGCCGTTCTGCAACAGTGGGATACGGTTTTGGGAGGTAATCGGGATCAGCTTCACCTGCAGGTCAGGTTTGTTGAGCTTCTTCTTAATAGCATCAACGATAGCGTTGGAATAGTCCTGTGAGTAGCCGACCACTTTCTGCTGGTTGTCGTAGTATGAGAACGGTACAGATGATTCACGATGGCCGACCACAATCACGCCATTTTTGGCGATTTTGTCCAGCGTGCTTTTGCCTGCTGCTGGCGCTGCATCATCGGCATGTGCTAGCCCGGCAGACATTCCCATCACCAGCATTGCTGCGGCCAGTTTACGTAATTGCATATCCAACTCCTTCCTTATCGTGGCGTCAGTGACGCGCAGATACCCATGTGAGTGTTGTGTTGTTATAGCCTGCCACTTGTGTGTGCAGTGTTAAGCCAGTTTGTTAACATTTAGTTTGGCTTAATGTAAAGATTTTGCTGCGATATTGTTTGTTTTTGCGATGTGCGCCGCACCGTTTTAAGGCAAAAATGCTCCATTGCACCGAAAGGGTGCTACCGCTGAGCGTTATTGGTGCGACTGGGTTGCACTAAGGCAAATCACGCAGTTCTCTGAATTAACAAAGCAATTGGCGTGCCAGAAATGAGGGAGAGATACCCTCTCCGTGAAGGAGAGGGCAGGGTGAGGGGAAAACTAGCGACGACGCTGACGAAGGCTCATCACCAGAGCGCCAAAACCGAACAGCGCGGTGAGGATCCACAGTGGCCAGTTGCCGAAACGCGCATAAGGCGTCAGACCGGAGGTTGGCGTTACCGTGGTGGTCAGCACCTCGCGGGTAAATTGCGGGATCATCGCCTGCACGTCGCCGTGCGGATTAATCACGGCGGTAATCCCATTGTTGGTGCTACGCAGCAGCGGGCGTGCCAGTTCCAGAGCACGCATCCGCGCCATCTGGAAGTGCTGCCACGGGCCAATCGATTTACCGAACCACGCATCGTTAGAGATGGTCAGCAGGAAATCGGTGTCCGGGCGAAAATTATCACGCACCTGCTCGCCGAGAATAACCTCGTAGCAAATCGCTGGGGTCAGTTTCAGACCATGTGCTGAGAGCTGAGGCTGGACGTACGGCCCACGGCTAAACGACGACATCGGCAGGTCAAAGAACGGTGCCAGCGGACGCAAAATCGACTCCAGCGGCACAAACTCACCAAACGGCACCAGATGGTTCTTGTTGTATCGATCGGTAGAGTGGTAGCTGTACGGGTTATCTTTGCCGAGCGTAATGATGGTGTTATAGGTGTCGTAACGGTTTTTGGCGTTAAGACGCGAATCGACTACCCCGGTTATTAACGAGCTGTTTTTGGCGCGCAGCATATCGTCCATCATGCTGAGCAGGCGCTGCTGATTGATTTCGAGATCCGGAATGGCGGATTCTGGCCAAATGATGAGCTGTGATTTGCCCATCACTTTCTCGGTCGCATTGAGATAAATCTGCAGCGTGTTAATCAGCTCTTTTTCATCCCACTTCAGCGACTGAGGAATATTGCCCTGTACCAGCGACACCTCAGTGGTGCGGTCGGGTAGCAACTGATACCACTGGATATAGCGCAGCGGGAAAGGCAGGGCGAAAAGCACCACCGCCACGACCAGCGGACGCCAGTTGCGGGTCATTAACGCCAGCGCCAGCAGGCCGCTAACCATCATCAGCAGGAAGTTAATGGTCTCCACGCCCATCACCGGCGCGAGGCCTTTCAGCGGGCCGTCAATCTGGCTGTAGCCGAACTGCAACCACGGAAAACCGGTCAACACCCAGCCGCGCAGGAACTCGGTGATTTGCCACACTGCGGGTGCTGCAATCGCCACGCGGATCCAGGTCGCTTTCGGCCATAGTCGCGAGAGCACCCCGGCGAACAACCCGGTATACAGCGACAGATATGCCGCGAGCAATACCACCAGGAAAACGTTCACCGGGCCTGGCATACCGCCAAACTGCGCGATGCTGACGTACACCCAGTTGATGCCCGAACCAAACAGGCCCAGACCCCAGAAGTAACCAATCCAGGCGCTTTGCAGCGGACGACGGTTGAGGGTTAATCCTTGCAGCCCTATCAGCGACACCATCGCCGCAGGCCAGAAATCATAAGGTGAAAAAGCCAGCGTTCCGCAGGCACCAAAGAGTAGCGCCAGCAGCAGGCGAATGCGCTGGCGTTCAATCAGAGAGGCAAATGCCATTTAGCGTTGTCGTCCCGTAAAATTAGTCTTCCAGATTGGGCTGTGGCGCATCTTCCGGAAGTTTGACGTGTACCTGGATGATACGTCTGCTGTCAGCCATCGCAACTTTGAACTGGTAACCATCAATGGCAATGGATTCACCGCGTGCAGGCAGGTGCCCGAACGCCTGCATCACCAGGCCGCCGATAGTATCAACTTCGTCGTCGCTAAAGTGCGTGCCGTAGGCTTCGTTGAAATCTTCAATCGAGGCGAGGGCGCGAACGGTCCAGGTGTGACGGCTCAGTTGACGGAAATCGATGTCGTCTTCTTCATCGTATTCGTCTTCAATTTCGCCGACGATAAGTTCGAGGATGTCTTCGATGGTCACCAGACCCGAGACGCCGCCAAATTCGTCAATCACAATCGCCATGTGGTAGCGCTGAGAGCGGAACTCTTTCAGCATACGGTCAACCCGCTTGCTTTCCGGCACCACCACCGCCTGGCGTAACACTTTATCCATGCTGAAAGCCTCAGAATCGCTGCGCATAAACGGCAGCAGATCCTTGGCCATCAGAATCCCTTCGATGTGATCTTTGTCTTCGCTGATCACCGGAAAACGCGAGTGGGCGGACTCGATAATGACATCGAGACATTCGTCCAGGCTCTGGCTGCGTTTCAGGGTAATCATTTGAGAACGGGGGATCATGATGTCGCGGACGCGTTGGTCTGCAATATCCATAACCCCTTCGAGCATGTCGCGCGTATCTTCGTCGATAAGGTCGTTTTGCCCGGAATCACGGATCAGCGCCAGCAGTTCATCGCGGTTTTTAGGTTCGCCGTGGAACAGTTGGCTCAGTAAGAGGGAAAAGAATCCCTTTTTGCTGTTTAAGGTGTCGTTACTGTGTGAGTTGTCGTCGCTCATGGCGTCGTGTGGGGTCTCATGTTAAATAAATCTTCCCGTCTGGCGTAAACACAGCATCAGACGGCATAAAATGCCAGCGCGGCGGCTAGCCGCCGCACAGGTTACTCTTTCTCGGCAATGTACGGATCATCATAGTTCAGAGCAAGCATTATCTCCGTTTCCAGACTTTCCATCTCTTCCGCTTCTTCGTCTTCAATATGGTCATAGCCGAGCAGATGCAGACTGCCGTGGATAACCATATGGGCCCAGTGGGCCTCGAGCGGTTTACCCTGTTCTTCGGCTTCGCGCTCAACCACCTGACGGCAGATAATGAGGTCACCGAGCAGCGGCATTTCCATGCCCGGTGGTGCCTCGAACGGGAAGGAGAGGACGTTGGTCGACTTGTCTTTTCCGCGATAGGTCAGATTCAGCTCGTGGCTTTCCGCTTCATCAACCAAGCGGATAGTCACCTCAGACTCGGCCTGAAACGCCGGGATGGTGGCATCCAGCCAGCGCTGAAACTGTGCTTCCTGCGGCAGACCGTTTTCGTCTTCCGTTGCGACCTGTAAATCCAGAATAACCGAACTCATTTATGCTCTTGCTCCTGCGTTGCCAGCGCTTCGCGTTTGCGCTCGGCGGCCTGCTCGGCTTTACGTTTTTGTTCTGCTTCTTCCCACGCCTCATAGGCGTTAACGATGCGGGCCACTACCGGATGGCGCACTACGTCTTCGCTATGGAAGAAGTTGAAGCTGATTTCGTCTACTTCCGCCAGCACTTCGACGGCATGGCGTAGACCCGATTTGACATTTCGCGGCAGGTCAATCTGGGTCACGTCCCCGGTGATCACCGCCTTTGAGTTAAAGCCGATACGGGTCAGGAACATCTTCATCTGCTCGATGGTGGTGTTCTGACTTTCGTCCAGAATGATGAACGCGTCGTTCAGCGTACGACCGCGCATGTAGGCTAACGGCGCAACTTCAATCACGTTGCGCTCAATCAGTTTCTCGACCTTTTCGAAGCCGAGCATTTCAAACAGCGCGTCATACAGTGGACGCAGATACGGGTCAACTTTCTGGCTTAAATCGCCGGGCAGGAAGCCCAGTTTCTCACCGGCTTCAACTGCCGGACGAGTCAGCAGAATACGGCGAATTTCCTGACGCTCCAGCGCATCAACCGCGGCTGCAACCGCGAGGTAAGTTTTACCGGTCCCGGCAGGGCCCACACCAAAGGTGATGTCATGGTCGAGGATATTGGCGATGTACTGCGCCTGGTTCGGGGTGCGTGGTTTGATAACGCCGCGCTTGGTCTTGATATTGATAGCTTTACCGTAGTCCGGCACGCTATCGGCGGTTTGCTCCAGCACCCGGGCTTCTTTAATAGCCAAGTGAATCTGTTCCGGGTCGATGTCCTGCGTCTGACCGCGCATAGGTGCCGTATCGACATACAGGCTGCGCAGGATATCCGCGGCGGCGTTCACGCAGATAGCGCGTCCGGTGAGTTTGAAGTGGTTATCGCGGCGGTTGATTTCGATCCCCAGTCGTCGCTCAAGATGTTTGATATTGTCATCAAACGGACCGCAGAGGCTCAGCAGACGATCGTTGTCCGCAGGCTCGAGGGTGATTTCACGGGTTTCTGTATTCAAGCTGTTCCTCTTTTACCTGGTGCCACGGCGGGCGTTTTTGTAGATGTACAAAGGAAATTATTCGCGCATGCGATTAAAGGTGCAAGCATTGCAATCGATGTGGGGGCAGGGCGAGGAAATGCAAGGGCCTGCCCGCAGGGGCAGGCCACGGGATCATGGCTGGAAAGTTCCCACGCCGAGATCGTTTTCTTTGCGAGTGCGGGCAATCACTGATTCCGGTGATTCGACTACGCGCAGGCCCATCTCCGCTTCGGTGCGAACAACTTTGCCACGCAGGGAGTTGGTATACACATCGGTGATTTCTACATCGACGAATTTACCGACCATATCCGGCATCCCTTCGAAGTTGACCACGCGGTTATTTTCCGTGCGCCCTGTCAGCTCCATCAGGCTCTTACGCGATGTGCCTTCGACCAAAATACGCTGGACGGTGCCGACCATACGGCGGCTCCAGGCCATTGCCTGCTGGTTGAGGCGCTCCTGCAAAATATACAGCCGCTGTTTCTTATCTTCTTCCGAAACGTCATCAACCATATCCGCCGCCGGTGTCCCAGGACGTGCGGAGAAGATAAAGCTGTAGCTGACGTCCATATTGACGTCGGCAATCAGCTTCATGGTCTTCTCGAAGTCCTCGTTGGTTTCCCCCGGGAAGCCGACGATGAAGTCGGAGCTGATTTGAATATCCGGGCGCGCTTCGCGCAGCTTACGAATAGTGGCTTTATATTCCAGCGCGGTATGGGTGCGACCCATCAGGTTCAGCACGCGGTCAGACCCGCTCTGCACCGGCAGATGCAGGAAGCTCACCAGTTCTGGTGTATCGCGATAGACGTCGATAATGTCATCGGTGAACTCGATAGGGTGGCTGGTGGTGAAGCGAATGCGGTCGACGCCGTCAATGGCCGCAACCAAACGCAGCAATTCAGCAAACGAACCGGTGGTGCCGTCGTAGTTTTCGCCGCGCCAGGCGTTTACGTTCTGGCCGAGCAGGTGAATCTCACGCACGCCCTGAGCGGCCAACTGTGCGATTTCAAATAGGATATCATCACAAGGACGGCTGACTTCTTCGCCACGGGTGTAGGGCACGACGCAGTAGGTGCAGTATTTGTTGCAGCCTTCCATGATCGACACAAACGCGGTCGGGCCATCGGCACGCGGCTCCGGCAGGCGGTCGAATTTTTCAATTTCCGGGAAGCTGACATCGATAATCGGTTTACGGCGATCGCGCATACCGCGAATGGTATTAATCATTTCCGGCAGGCGGTGCAGGGTCTGTGGGCCAAAAATGATATCAACATAGTGCGCACGCTGGCGGATCAGTTTGCCTTCCTGAGACGCGACGCAGCCGCCGATGCCAATGATCACATCCGGGCGTTTCGCTTTGATGAGCTTCCAGCGACCCAACTGATGGAACACTTTCTCCTGCGCCTTCTCACGAATCGAGCAGGTGTTCAGCAGCAGTACATCGGCTTCTTCCGCGTTATCGGTCAGTTGATAGCCGTGGGTGGCATCCAGCAGATCGGCCATCTTTGATGAATCGTATTCGTTCATCTGACAGCCCCAGGTTTTAATATGGAGTTTTTTTGTCATCGACTTAGCTTTGCTCATGCTCAGGGAACGCAGGGCGCGTATTGTAATGCTTTGCAGCGAGTGTGACCAGTATGACCGACGCTGCGCCCAAAGGACAAAAAATCCGGTAAACTTAAGGGAATGAGGTTTAAGGAAACGAGCCATGAGCAATCAACATACTGATGTCGCCATTGTCGGTGGCGGAATGGTCGGCGCAGCGCTGGCCCTGGGCCTGGCACAGCAGGGATTCAGCGTGACCGTGATTGAGCAATCCACGCCGCCTGCATTTGATGCGGCGAGCCCGCCGGATGTGCGGATCTCGGCCATAAGTGCCTCGTCGGTGGGCCTGTTGCGCGGGCTGGGCGTGTGGGATGCCATTCATGCCATGCGCACCCACCGTTATCGCCAACTGGAAACCTGGGAATGGGAAAGCGCGCACGTGGTGTTTAACGCCTCGGAGCTTAAGCTGCCCGAACTCGGTTACATGGTGGAGAATAACGTGCTGCAACTCGCGTTGTGGCAGGCGCTGGAGGCGCATGACAAGGTCACGCTGTGTGTGCCTTCCTCGCTGGAAACGATGCTGCATGGTACGGACGGTTACCAGTTGAGCTTTACCGATGGCCGCGAAATGCAGGCCAAGCTGGTGATAGGTGCCGATGGCGCAAATTCTCAGGTGCGGCAGATGGCCGGGATTGGCATTCACGCCTGGCAATATCCCCAGTCCTGCATGTTGATTACCGTCGAGTGCGAAGCGGAACCGGGGGACAGTACCTGGCAGCAGTTTACGCCGAACGGGCCGCGTGCCTTTTTACCGCTGTTTGAACACTGGGCCTCGCTGGTGTGGTATGACACCCCGGCCCGTATTCGTCAGCTACAGTCGCTGTCGTTAGAACAACTGCAGCAAGAGATTATGCGGACCTTTCCGTCGCGCCTGGGCCACGTTAAACCGGTTGCCGCCGGGGCATTTCCGCTGACACGCCGCCATGCGTTGCGCTACGTTCAGCCTGGACTTGCGTTAGTGGGGGATGCCGCCCATACCATTCATCCGTTGGCCGGGCAGGGCGTTAATTTGGGATATCGTGACGTCGATGCTCTGCTGGACGTGCTGATTAATGCCCGTAGCCACGGCGAAGATTGGGCGAGTCTGCCGGTGCTCAAGCGCTACCAGACTCGCAGAATGGCGGATAACTATTTAATGCAATCTGGCATGGATCTGTTCTATGCCAGCTTCAGCAACGATCTCGCCCCGCTGAGAATGCTGCGCAATATCGGCCTGATGGCCGCCGAGCGTGCAGGCCGGCTCAAACGTCAGGCGCTGAAGTATGCGTTAGGGTTGTAACGTATCAGGCCATCGAGAATCGCGGTGGCCTGTTTAATTAACAGGCACTCCTGAAAGACAAAAACAAAAAAGCCCGCCGAAGCGAGCTTTTTTGTTTTATGTGGCTGGGGTACGAGGATTCGAACCTCGGAATGCTGGTATCAGAAACCAGAGCCTTACCGCTTGGCGATACCCCAACAGATTTTTTGATGCTGACGATGAGACTGAAAAAGTGGCTGGGGTGCAGGGATTCGAACCCCGGAATGCTGGTATCAGAAACCAGTGCCTTACCGCTTGGCGACACCCCATCAGGTGTTCTTTTCAGTTTTGGTTCATCGTTTACTAAATTGGCTGGGGTGCAGGGATTCGAACCCCGGTATGCTGGTATCAGAAACCAGAGCCTTACCGCTTGGCGACACCCCAAGAATTTGGTGGCTACGACGGGATTCGAACCTGTGACCCCATCATTATGAGTGATGTGCTCTAACCAACTGAGCTACGTAGCCTGAATTGTGTTTTGCCAGTGCCTGACTGGCTGGGGTACCTGGATTCGAACCAGGGAATGCCGGTATCAAAAACCGGTGCCTTACCGCTTGGCGATACCCCAAATGACTCACGCGAAAAAAACGCTTAGTCAGGGAAAAATGGCTGGGGTACCTGGATTCGAACCAGGGAATGCCGGTATCAAAAACCGGTGCCT